>JAZUQR010000001.1:0-19539 GCA_045605805.1 Alphaproteobacteria bacterium
GATGGAGGCAAAGCGGGGCGCGCCGAGATATTACGCTTAAACGTGTCAATCCAGTCCTTATCGCCCAGAGAGTTGACGCAACGCACGTAGACATTCCCATCCGAAGACGCGGACCACGAGGCACAAGTTAGATCACCTTCAGAAGTACGATTATCTTCGTCAGTCACCAAACCACCCAATATGACTGTCAGATCCGTTGGCGCAACCTTCGTACCATAACGTTCCATTACATCCAGGGCATCATCGCCCCATATCTGATCTTCCCTCAAAAACGAAAAATTTAAAGCCATTATAAACCTCCTTGTTTAGTTATTCATGGTCTCATTTAACCATAAAATTATGATTAAAGCAAGTCTTTTGTTTGGGCTTTTTAGTTCCCATTATGCACAGAATTGCCCGCCAATTATTTTATCAAGCACCGTTGGGGTGCTTTTTTCTTTCCCTTTATGTTGGATGAAAATCCCTTGACTAAAAAGTTAATTTTTGGTAAAATTACTTCCCAGAAAAGGCCAGTATATGTCAACAATTTATGATAAAATCAAAAAACAAAACGGTGAAACTTTTGCTCGGGCCATTCGCAATTATAACGATGCGATTTTTGAAATACCGGACATTGTGAACATTCTCAAACATGCCGGCCGAGAGGCTGGACCGATTCTGCCTTTTTTGAATAAACTGACAACAAAAACCAATCCTTTTAATCAAGTGCAATCTGATAAAGACCCTTTTACATTATTAAATGAAGCGGGCTATGATGCTTTTTATGCCGATACAGAGGCAAAGAAAAATGCCATTAAAAAGTATTTTGCTGCCGGAGAAGAACTTTGTACTTTTGATGATTCTCAGCGGCATAATTTATGGCATATTATTCATGCGGTTAGGAAGGATGTTGACACCTTTTGTCGTGAACACTTTCGGGGAAAAGAAAAACGAGATGATGCTTATGGTACTTCTGTTTTATCCATTCAAGTTTTGAAAACGGGGGGACATATTTCCATTAAAAACAGGTATAACCATACGGTTGCCAATTGTGATTGCACACTGGGTTCAAATCCCGATAATATCATATTGGGTCTTTCTGATTCCATTCGCAAGCACTTTTGTGTTGAGTTTACCCCGCCTGATGCTGATTTATCCAACGATTTTATTTTGGTTGGAAAAAAAATTGTTGCTTTTAATTTAGAAGTGAACAACATTCATTTTGGTGACAAGTATTATGTAAAAAACGGTCAACTGCACGAGATAGATTCTGACAAACAGATTTTAATGGACAACTTTCTTTTTGATATTAAAAACAAAAAAATAATTGATGTGGCCAACTCCAAAGATCCTTTTGTTGAAGTTTTTTCAAAAGAGATTGCCGACAAAACGATTCAAATTACAAAACAGAAAAACGGCAATCACATTTTTGCCAATGGGGTTGATATTGCAACCGTTCAAAATGGGCAAATTACAGCATTGAATCTTACTTCAGCCACTGAGCTAAAAGACAATTTTTTGTTTTATAACAGAAGTTTAGAAAAGTTTTCCGCCCCTCAGCTGGTAAAAATGGGAAATAAATGTTTTTCATACTGCGATTCTTTGTATGACTTTCAAACACCCTGTCTTAAAGAGATGGGGGATAATTGTCTACGAAGAACTTTTAATTTGAAACAGGTTTTTTTGCCAAAACTTGTGAAAATGGGAACAGAATGTTTATGGATGGCAGAGGCATTAGAAAGATTTGATGCCCCACAATTGAGTACCATGAAAAGCGGATGTCTAGAATATGCTAAATCTTTGACTTATTTTAATGTCCCTCAACTTAAAAAAATGGGGATTCAATGTTTAAGGGATGTCTCATCTTTATCTGTTTTTAACGCCCCCTGTTTAACACGATTGGAAAATTGGAACTTAGAACATGCCAATTCGTTAAAAGCGTTTCATGCCCCTCAATTGGAATCAATGGGTTCTTGTTGTTTGTCGTATGTGGATTCGTTGTCTGAATTTAATGTCCCTAAACTTATCGATATGGATGGCAAGTGTTTGACTTATGCAAAATCCTTGAAAAACTTTTCTGCGCCTTTTCTTGTGAAAATGGGCGAAAGCTGTTTGACTTATGTGAATACATTACAAAATATCCATGTTCCAAACCTTGAGGAAATGGATTTTCAATGTTTGAACCATGTACATAATTTGACAAAATTATATGCCCCAAGGCTTGTCAGAATTGAAAATAATTGTTTGGAAGATACCAATCATTTAACCGTCTTTCATGCCCCCAATCTGATTAGAGTTGGTGCAAGAGCTTTACAGCATTCTCCCTCATTGATTTTTTTTCATGCCCCAAAATTGACGCATCTGCCAGATTGGGCATTGGCTAATGTTGCTTCTTTACAAAATTTTGATGCCCCCTATTTGCTTTCAATGGGGTATAGCTGTTTGGAGGATGCCCATTCTTTAAGGAATTTTAACGCTCCAACATTAAAAACCATGGGGGCAGTTTGTTTAAGAAATGTTCCTTCCTTGATGCATTTTCATGCACCCGACTTACACAGTATGGACGATTGTTGTTTGGCAAACGCCTCTTCTTTGAAATCATTCCATGCCCCTTCTCTGATACGAATGGGCAATGGCTGTTTTTTATTTAACACGAGTTTGATAAAATTAGATGCACCGCTGTTAGAAACTATTGGCGAGGGATGCTTACAATCCAATTCTCGTTATCAAACAAATGCCCCTGCTTTGATGCGCAGACTTTCTTTGCAAGAATCTTTATTAAAACCTGATTCATATAGCCAATCAAGAGATTCTAGATAACAAAAAAAGCCAGAAGCCGTTTCTTGCCTCTGGCTGGTTCTTGTTTAGAAATTATACATTGCTTTCAGGTTCACTGTATGTGAATTATGTTCAGAACGCAATTCTGTGACATAACTGGCCTTTAACGCCCAGTCCTTCAATGTTGCAGTTAATGACATACCTGCTTCAACAGCGGCACGACTTAAGCGTTCCCCTGTGATGGTGTAGCTTGTGGTACTGCCCACAACGCCAACGACTGCCGATGAGGCATCAGATTTGATATCATATGAACCTTGGACCCACAACTCTGGTGTCCACACTCCTTTATTGTCACAATTAAAGTCTTTGCTAAACTTTGTTCCCAAAAGCAATGTTGCAAGGTGCGTATCATCAGGCTTGACGGTGGTTAAACCATTGGTATAATCGTCTGTTTTTACCAAGGTATATCTGGCACCAGCGATGGTGTCAAACAGCCCTTTTTGATATCCCCCCACTACCTGTGTGCTGTATGCATTGGCATCATATTCAGAAGATAACAAAGATTCATCTTGATATGTTGTTCGGCTGTAATTAAACACAATGCTGGCATGCCATTCATTGGGTTGATATTGTCCATACAAGAATACATTGTCACTGTCGGCTTGAATTTTCCGCTGAGTGTTTTTAACATCAGAACTTGCATAGCCATAGCCGAGACCAACAGTCCATTCTTTATTTAAGACTGCATCAACGCCGGCCGCAAATCCTTTTGTGCTTGCGTCAAATCCCACTCCTTGTGAGTTATTTGTCTTGTTATACAAGCCTTGTATCCAAGGGGTCAACTTCATATTTTTTAATGTTTCGCCGCCACTTAAACCTGCACGAGGCTTGTCAGAACTCAATACGGACAACCGATTTCCAACAGCCTTCATAACGGCTGTATTGGTGGCAACGGTTTGTTGCACAGGGGCTTGTGTCGGATTGATTTTATCCGCAATATCAGCCGCTGCTTTTGTATCGCCTTGTTGCAGGGCTTGATGCAGCATTTGTTTTACTTGCTTGGCCTGATGTGTTGTGGGGGTAGATTGCTCTACAACCGCCACCGTTGTTGCGGCTTGGGTTGCATTCATATCACTGTTGGAAACAACAGCTTGAATTGCCCCCTCTTTGGATTCAACATTCAATTTGCCGTTATCT
Organism: Alphaproteobacteria bacterium; assembly: GCA_045605805.1. Taxonomy (GTDB): domain Bacteria; phylum Pseudomonadota; class Alphaproteobacteria; order CAAHEQ01; family UBA3637; genus UBA3637. The sequence goes on from JAZUQR010000001.1 coordinate 3,955, forward strand.
AGCAAAGAGATGTTATACAACAAATTTTGGCTTAATGTGACATTTTCTTTGTTTATTATCGTGTTTGCTGTAATAAAATCATATTCTTTTGCTTCCATATCTTCCACAAGCACTGTTAAAGTGTTGTTCTGACCAAAGGTCACACTGTTGGCTTGAATTGTGGTTGCCATTGTTGGATTCAGAACGGTTTGTATTGTGGTATTGTCACCAAAGGTGATATTTGCTGTACCACGAATACCGGCATTTTTTATATCAATGGCAGCATTCTTTCCAACCGTTAAATTGTTGTTAAAGAGAACCGAACCTTGCCCATCCAATGTCAAGGTGGCATTATCACCCATTAGCAAGTTGTTCAGTTGGGTTTTGTTGTCGCCAGTTGCATTTAATGTGACGGTTCCTTGTGGGATTTCCACATCTTTGGCTGTGACATCTGTCAATGTTAAATGCGTTTTGACTGGTTTTGTATCAGCTTTGGATAAAAAGGGATAAAGGTTATATCTGTTCTGTTCAGATGGTGTTTTGCCATAGGCCCCATTATAGCCATAAAAATTTTGTATTGTAGCATTTTTTATTTCAGCATTGGACACCGATACAGTACTGAGCCCCTCCCCTCTTTGGCCACCTCCGGCATAGATATCCGAATTGACCGTTAAGTTGCCGGAAGAACCATCCAATGTTAAATTACTTGTCGTCACAAACGAGGAGAGTTCTCTGCCTTCTGCTGTGGGGGCATGATTTATAGCCATATTTGCCAAACCGCCCATAAAGATACCTTCGTTAAATGTACCACCTGTAATTTTCATATTAGCTGTTTTAACAGAGGTGGTATGTTTATATCCTTTGACATCTAAGGTACCATCGCTTCCATCGTATTCATCAACACCAGATCCGGCAAATACCGGCGCATCAAACTGACCCCCGTGGATGGTTAGGTTTGCTGTGGTGATTTGAGAGTTTGTTTGCGCGTTTTCGGATGGTGCGGGCTTGGAACTGCCTTTTCCATATTTTGTGTAAGAACCAGCAAAGACACCATCAGAAAAATAACCACCCGCATTGCCTAGAGTGCCTGTTAAACCACCGGATTGCACATTATTGATGGTGACATTTGTTGTATCTATACTGTACTTCCCAGTTTTATTATTCACATAGTTGCCACCCACTATCCATTCTTGTGCTTCTCCACCATTGATGGTTAAATTTGTGGTGCCAACAGGCACATCACTGTCCACTGCAATATAATATGCCCCAATCAGTTTATCGTGCGTGCCATCTGTGTGCGTATAACTAAAATCTTTTTTTGCGGGGTTGGCTGTCGTTAGTTTTGTACTGCCTCCGTCACCATAGACATCGGCATAAGCTGGCACAGATACGAAACCGGCCAACACTAATCCATTCAGAATCATACATTTGATTAAAATAGATTTGTATTTAGACGATAATTCACGCAGTGTTGTTTTTGTCATTTTTATTTCTCCTTTTTTGTTATAAAAAACACCGGCCGATGGCATAATACCATCCGGTCGGTGTTCTTATGGTTTATCAAACAGCGGGCTGCGCCCCCTGTTATAAAGAATTGGCAATACCCCCCCCCCTGAACAATTTTTTCGTTATTTTTCAATGGGTTATCTTGGTTTAAGACCTGTAATAAATGGGGCATTTGCCCTCCTTTCACAAGTTAGGATAAACATATTTTAATGTATGTGTCAATCTTTTTTTAACATTTTTTTCAAGTTTGCAAATGGTTTTTGTTGGTTTTCTTCGTCTTCCACATAATCGCCCGACACATTGGGCTTTTTGGGGAATGGGTTCAAAAGCAGGCCAACTTGTTCCGATACGATATCAAAGATATCCAAGCGTCCCCTGTCAATCGGTTCAATATCATCTTCCATTTCCCCTTCTTTTATCAAGGTGGCATTTTCGCAAAACAGGGCTTCAAAATCTTCGTCTATTTTATCTTCAAACAAATCCAATGAGACAACACACATCCGTTCCATTGTAGCCCACAGGTGACCGCTGACACGCACCAAGTCACCATCCATTTCTGCTTTGACCAGAGCCGTCACTTCTTTGACTTGCGGAATATCAAACCGATGGGCAATTTTTTCACACTGAGCCGGACTTGCCACCAATTTATCTTGCCACGGGTGAGCGCTTATTTCCCCCAAAAAGACGATTTTATTCAAGCCTTTTTCATTCTTTTTCATTTTTTCCATTGACGAATGCCTTTCTTTTCTATATCATAACAGTATTATAACAAAAGGGTTTGAAATGTTCAAGACACTAATTTACGCTTTATGTTTTTTATGTTTATCCGGCTGTGGCCTTGAAAAATATAAAACAAGTGATTTACCGGCAGAAGCTCGCCTTCAATCTGTTCAAGTGGGCGATTCAAAAGAAAAGGTTTTACGGGTGCTGGGGACTCCGAACTATGAAAGTACTGGAGCCGAAGGTGTGGGCGATTTGGTTTTTTATGCCGAAGCACACAAGGAAAGTCGCCTGTTCTTTGAACCAAAATTAGTCAGCCGTGAGGTTCATCTTTATGTTTTCAAAGATAACAAGGTGGCCGAGATAAAACACCTTACTTTGGCGGATGCACAAACTGTTCCGTTTGAAAAAGACACAACTCATGTGGGGGGAAAAGAATTATCTGTCTTAAAGCAATTGGCCGAAAACTTTGGCCGATACAATGCCGGCGGAAATGACAGCACAACACGGAGATAGCTTATGAGTGATTTATTTGAAGCGACAGATACAAAAAACACCTACTCGGCCAAAGATATTGAAGTTTTGGAAGGCTTGGAACCTGTGCGCAAACGCCCAGGGATGTATATTGGCGGCATTGATGAGCGAGCCTATCATCACTTGGTGGCCGAAATCATTGATAATGCAATGGATGAAGCTGTGGCCGGTTATGCCACAAACATTGAGGTGAGTTTGGATGCAGAAAACTATGTGACTGTGCGGGACAACGGTCGGGGGATTCCTGTGGACCCACACCCAAAGTTTCCAGACAAATCGGCTTTGGAGGTGATTACAACAACTTTGCACTCTGGCGGTAAGTTTGGCGGAGGGGCTTATAATGTGTCCGGTGGGTTGCATGGTGTTGGGCTTTCAGCTGTGAATGCTTTATCCAGCCACATGGTTATTGAAGTGGCCAAAGACAAAAAACTTTATCGCCAAGAATACAGCAAAGGCAAGCCAACAACTGCTTTGGAATGTGTGGGGGCTGTGGCCAATCGCCGTGGTACGAGTGTACGCTTTTTACCCGACACAGAAATCTTTGGCGAAACCATTCGCTTTAAGCCATCCACTTTGTTCCGTATGGCTCGACAAAAGGCCTTTTTATTCCGTGGGGTGGAGGTGCGATGGAACTGTGCACCTGAGTTGATTCAAGGCGAAGACAAAACGCCAACCGAACAGATTTTGAAGTTTCCAAACGGTATTGCTGATTATTTAGACTTTTTGATGAAAGACCGTTCTTTGGTGACAAAACCCTTTACCGGTCGGGTGGAGTTCCCAGACAATCAAGGGGCGGTGGAATGGGCGATTTGTTGGCCAAACGATTTTGGTGATGCCTTTGAACAATCATATTGCAACACTGTGTCAACCCCATTGGGCGGTACGCATATCACCGGTATGAAAACCTGTTTGACAAAAGGTTTGAAGGCTTTTGCCGATATGATTGGCAACAAGCGGGCTTCGGATGTGACGACAGATGACATTTTAAGCACTGCTGGTGTGATGCTTTCTGTGTTTATTCGTGATCCACAATTTCAAGGGCAAACAAAAGAACGCTTGGTGACAACCAGTGCCATGAAGTTGGTTGAAAATGCCATGAAAGATCCGTTTGACCTTTGGCTGAGTCGGGACACCAAATCCGCCAGTGCTTTGTTGGAATGGATTATTGAACGCTTAGAAGAAAGAAAACGCCACAAAAAAGCCGTTGAAACACAGCGAGCCAGTGCGACAAAAAAATTGCGCCTTCCTGGGAAATTGGCTGATTGTTCTCACAAATCGGTTGAAGGAACAGAATTGTTTTTAGTGGAAGGAGATTCGGCTGGTGGCTCGGCCAAACAGGCTCGCAATCGGATGCAACAAGCTATTTTACCTTTGCGGGGGAAAATCTTAAATGTTATTTCCGCCAGTCAAGATAAAATTCGGGCCAATGAAGAAATCAATGATATTATTGAAGCGTTGGGCTGTGGTCATCGGGACAAATATGATGAAAGCAAATTGCGTTATGACAAGGTGATTGTGATGACAGATGCTGATGTGGACGGGGCGCATATTGCCAGTTTGTTGATGAGTTTCTTTTACCAAGAAATGCCCAAACTGATTGAAAACGGTCATTTGTTTTTGGCCTTGCCTCCACTGTATCGCCTGACACAAGGTGGTAAATCAGTTTATGCACAAGATGATGCCGAAAAAGACAGACTTTTATCCACAACTTTCAAAGGCAAAAATGTGGAGGTTTCCCGATTTAAGGGCTTGGGCGAAATGCCCCCTCATCAATTAAAAGAAACAACGATGGATCCACAAAAACGCACTCTTTTGAAGGTGATGATTCCAAATAAAGACAGTTCCTCAGAGGAAGAACAAGAGGAATCGCTGTACACGAAGGAAATTGTTGCCAAGTTGATGGGGACTAAGCCCGAATATCGTTTTCAATTTATTCAAGAACATGCTAAGTTTGTTGAAAATCTGGATATTTAGGAGGAACGATGGCACAAACTATTACTCTTTCGGGTTCGGTTGGAAGCGGTAAATCTACCGTGGCAAAGATGTTGGCCAAAAAGTTGGGATGGGAATACTATTCCACAGGTATGGCTCAGCGCAAAATTGCCGAAGAAATGGGCCTTACCACTTTGGAATTAAACCGTTTAACCATTCAAGATAAATCCATTGACGAGCGCATTGATGCAGTTTTTAAGAACCCGCCTTGGGAGGGAAAAAACTGCGTGGTGGATTCTCGCCTTGCCTTTCACTTTGTGCCAAAATCTTTTAAGGTTTGTTTGGTGGTTAAGGATGAAGTGGCCGGCGCACGCATTTTTTCCGATACAAACCGTTCGGGTGAGAAGGCTTATGCAACGGTTGAAGAAGCCACTTTGGCGGCCGTCAAGCGTCACGAATTGGAATTGGAACACTTTATGAAAAATTACCAATTGGATATTGATGACAAAAGTAATTTTGATTTGATTATTGACACAACTCATTTAACACCGGAACAAGTGTGTCAAGCCATTTTGGTCACCTTAAAAAGTGTGTAGGCTATCTTGATTTTTTTTTGAATCTGGCTCGGGTCATTTGCTGGATGGCATGAGCCATTTGTTCCCTTTGCATATGTTGTTGAAACAACCGTGCGTTCGCTGTTTGGTTTTGTTCGGTTAAAGTACGATGGGTTTCGTACAAAAGGGCCCGAAAGTTTTTCAACAAATCTTTATCACGGGGTGTTTTACCAAAAGATTTCAAAAAGCCTTCCAGATTCTTTGGATTTTCCAAAATGCTGAGCAACATACTTTTTTCCGAACTGTCCAACACTTGAAATAAATTACAAAGCAAGGTTTTAGTGACACCGTCCAGCGGGCTGTCACCGCCAATTACTTCCAACAACTTGATAAACTCTTGAACCTCGGCCGATTCTTCCCGCCTGCGCATGGCCAATTTGGCTCGTTGGGCGAGACGCATCAAACTGAACGGGGTGATTTTATCCATTTTTTCCGAAAAAAGTTGCGCCCCTGTTTGTTCCAAGATAGATACAAACATTTTTTGCGAGGATAAATCCATTTCCAAAAAAGCCTGTTTCATTTGATTGATAAGCCCCTGTGGCAACATTTGCCCTTCCAACAAGGCCAACCCTTCCTCCACCACATCCTGTTTTTTCCCTTGACAGGCGGCACATTTTAACACCTTTTTTGCCCCATCCATTCCCAAAAATGTGGCATATTTTTCACAAAAAAACGGCATGGTTTTGGGTAAAAAAGCTCTGTACCCCAGAAAGGGACAATTTATCGGACAAAGTTTTTCTTTTTGATTCATCATAATTTGAGACTAGCACCCTTTCAATGAAAAAACAAGAGAAAATTTATCAATCTGTTAAAATCCCTTGCGCCCGCATAGAGGATACTTTTCTGTTTTGCCCCACAATTAAATGTTCGGCAAGTCGTATCCCTGTTGGTTTTAAGATTTGGGCAATGGCAGAGGTTGTTTTGATATCATCGCCTGATGGTTCTACTTCGCCAGAGGGATGATTGTGAACCAATATCACCTGTGAAGCATTCAGATTGAGGGCCTCTTTCAAAATCTCTCTGGGACTTACCGCCACATGGCTTGCCTCTCCTGTTTTTTCTTTTTGAGATTGAATCAACCTTGATTTTGAATCCAAATAAAAAACATACAGAATCTCTCGTTTTTCACCAACATATAAGGCTGTGACATAATCCAACAATCTTTCCCAATTAGACAGAAGGGGCTTTTCTTCCATACGCCCCAATGCCACCGTTTGTGCGACACAGCGTATAATTTCCAAGAAGTGTGCTGTTTTATCTTTGATACCTGATATTTTCATCAATAATGCTTTTGGGGCATACAAGACCCCTTGAATTGTTTTGAACTCTTTTAACAAGTCTTTCACAATTGGTTTTACATCTTTGCGAGGAATAGCTCGCATAAGCAGTGCTTCCAACAATTCCTCTTCTGTTAAGGATTCCACTCCCTTGGCGACAAGTTTCTTATCCATACGCTGACGATGACCGGTGTACCATGGCTGTTCTTTTTTTGTTCCCAATGTCTCAGTTTTCGCAGACATATTTTCTCCTTAGTTGTATTCAAATGATACATAATTTTTTTGTAAAAATCAATTCTATTTTTTTCTTGCTCTTTTGCGTTTTTTTTGTTATCTATTAGAATACTGGGTGTTATCAAAGGGGATTTTATGAAAATTATACATTTTGTCTTTTTGTCTTTATCGGCTTATTTATTTTGTACTTCTGTGCGGGCGCAAAGTCCACAGGATTTGAATGATTGTCATCCGCTTATTCAAAATGCTGAAACAACTTTTGATGCCAATGTTTATCCACAATGTTTTTTTGACGATCTGCCAACGGCTGTTTCCTATTGGGGCCCCATTGCCACCAAAAACAAATGGGCCAATGCTTTATTTGAGGTTTACAAACGACATAAAGGCTATTACAAAACACAAGATTTTTTACACAAAGCGGCCGAATTATCGCATGCACAGGCCTGTTTAGAAATGGGTGATTTGATGTTTGAACAAGGCAAAATACCCGAAGCTATGCGTTATTACAATGTGGCCAGTCGGGGTAATCTAACCGATGAAGAACAGGGAAAAATCACAGGGCGATTGGCGGTTTTATTTGCCAACCCCAACAGTTCTTATTACGATATCCAAAAAGCCCTTCCCTTATTACAGAAGTCTGCTTTACAAAGGCAGGCTTTACCCAACAACATTTTGGGCACACTTACTTTATTCGGACAAGGCGGTCTTAAACAGGATGCCCAAGAAGCCTTTAAGTATTTTTGGCGAGCCGTTTTATTGGATTGTCCGGCTGCTCAGGAAAATCTGGGATTCTTTTTAATGGCCAAAGAGAAAAAAATCACAACTCAGGAACTGTTTAACGAGATTTTACCCCGCACTTATTCGTGCCAATCCGTTGAACAAAACACTACACAATATCCGCCTTTTCGCTTATCCTTTACACCGCAACAATGTGCTGATATCAATTATTATGCGCAAAAATTGTTGGATCCGTCTTTGGATTTTTATGGCAAATCTGAGTGTGGATTCAGTGCGGATATGGCAGACTTGGCTGACTTTTTAACCCAATAAAAAAGTGCTTGCTTTTTGTTGAAAAATATGATATAATCTCGCCATTCCGGTAATCCTTGCCCGTATCCGGAATGCGGGCTATGTTTCAGGCGCTTGCTATCATAAGGATACAAACGCATAAACCGAAACGAGAAAAACCATAAGGAGAGGTAAAAAAATATGCCCTTTTATGAAAATGTATTTATCGCCCGTCAAGACTTGACACCTGCAAAGGTTAAAGAATTGGCCGATAAGTTTTCTGCCGTTATCAAAGAAAACGGTGGTAATGTTGCAAAAACCGAAGATTGGGGTTTGCGTGATTTAGCTTATAAAATTCAAAAAAACCGCAAAGGTTATTACACTTTGTTGGCCATTGATGCGCCTGCAACTGCTGTGATGGAAGTTGAACGCTTGATGCGTTTAGACGAAAACATTTTGCGTTTCTTAACAGTGAAAGTGGATGCTTTGCAAGAAGGTCCTTCCGCTATGTTGGAAGTGCGCCACAAACGTGCTGCCAAAGAAGACAAGTTTGAAGTAGAAATTGAGAAAGCTGAGGTGTAATATGGAAAAATCTTTTGGATCTCACAGTTGTCCTTTTTGTAAAGACGCCGCAAGAGAAATTGATTACAAAGACTTGCGTTTAATTACTCGTTATATTGCAGAACGTGGCAGAATGACACCGGCTCGTGTTTCTGGTTTGTGCGCCAAACATCAACGTGAAGTGGCCAAAGCAATTAAACGGGCTCGTTTCTTGGCTTTCTTGCCTTTTGTAAGCGAAGAATAAGGAGGTTTTTATGGAAATTATCTTATTAGAACGCATTGCAAAACTCGGCCAAATGGGCGATGTTGTGAACGTGAAAAACGGTTATGCTCGGAACTATTTGTTCCCGAAGAAAAAGGCTTTACGCAAAACAAATGACAACTTGAAAATGTTTGAAGCAAAACGGGCTGAATATGAAGCTATCAATGCTAAATTAAAAGCCGATGCTGAACAATTGGCAAAAGAATTGAACGGTTTGTCCGTGACAATCATTCGCCAAGCGGCCGAAACAGGACAATTATACGGTTCTGTGACAGCTCGTGATATTTGCGATGCCATCAATGAAAAAGGCGTGAAAGTGGAACGTCGCCATGTGGAATTGAATATGCCTTTCAAAGTAATGGGCGTGTTTGATGTGGCCTTAAAGTTGCACCCAGATGTTGAACAAACTGTGCGTGTGAACATTGCTCGTTCCGAAGCCGAAGCTCAAAAAGCTGCCCATAAAGCTGATAAAGCTGCTAAGGCCGAAAAGGAAGCCGCAGCTGTTGAAGCCGTTGAAGTGGTGGAAGAAGCCAAAGCCGAATAAGCAACGCTTTTCAATGCGAATGAAAAACGGGAACCGAATTGGCTCCCGTTTTTTTTAGGTAAAACTTATTTCAAAACATATCCATCATAACAGCAACGATTAAGCCACCTTTTTGGTTTGTTCTTTTTTGACTTGATAATTTCTCAAAACCAATTTTTGATACCAGATTGGCCATTTTTTCCTTCTATGTTCTGTTTGTTGATTTCTTTGAGGATGCCGATTTAAGTTTTTTTCTGAACTGAAATTTTTGAAAACAGAGCGCAAATCTTTGTGGAAGCTGTGCGTCAACGACAATCCTCCGCCAGGCTTCCCTCCCTTTCTAATTTCCCTTAAAATACCATTAGATAAGCGAAGAGTCTTTTCCTTTGTTTTATCAAATAGAGTAGAAGCTGTTTCTTGTACGCCTCCTGCGGTACATAAAATACTGATAATTCCAAAAGCCATTTGCACAGATACACCCGGAATCAGCGTTGGAAGTGCTGCAAGCGCTGGAACCATAGCAACTCCTCCTGCAAGCAAACCACAAAGACAAAACCCAACTGACCATAGCCCTTTTCTCAAAAGTTCTCGATTACCATATTTCTCAGCCGCCAGATGCATGGCATCCACACCTCGGTCAGATTTCCAAAACTCAAATACAGGATCCGTATAATCAAATTCTGCCCCAGCAGAAACGGCCTTCAACAAACTGATGGCCGCCTGTTCATTTGTTTCATCGCTTGCGTCACCCATGCGAACCATATACAGTTGTTTCATAGCCGCTTCTTTTAATTTATCTATTTTTTTCTTCTTCTTTTGGTACCACCAATTCTTTAATTTTGACATCAAACCCCCTAAGATACTCCGTTTTAGTTTAGCACCTTTTCAAATCTTGTCAATTATAATTTTTAAGAACTGTGCAATTTTTTATTGTTCTTCTTGGTCTGAATTTTTTAATACTTCATCCTCAGGTGTTTCGTTTGTATGGACAACATAAGTTCCTTTTAACCAACGCCCCAAATCAATATCGGCACATTTTTTGCTGCAAAACGGTTGATATTCCAGCGTGGCTTGATTACCACAAATCGGGCATTTTTTATTTAAGACTGGTGTTGTCATTTTAATCCCTTGGAGCTTGGGTGCGTTCTCTGCGTTCCCTGCGTTCTTGCGCCTCAATACACAGCGTGGCCGTTGGGCGGGCTTCCAAGCGCAACACACCGATTGGATCGCCTGTTTCCAAGCAATAGCCATAGGTACCGTTATCAATTCTGTCCAAAGCGGCATTGATTTTTTCAATCAACTTTCTATCCCGATCACGGGCTTTCATAGCCAACGCCTGTTCAATTTCTTTTGTAGCACGATCATTGATATCCGCTTCTTGCAAATCACTTTCTTGCAAATCAGTTAAAGCCCGAGCCATACCCCGCAACAAGTTTCTGCGCCAATCAATCAACTTTTGCTTAAAGTATTCCAGTTGGCGTTCACACATATACTCTTCTTGTTCGGAAGGTCTGTAATTCTTTGGTATTTTCACAGTCATTTGGGCCTCCTTTGCTTTTTGGTTATCTTCCTTTTTAATACCCGAAAAAACGAATAAAGTCAAGTTTTATTTTATTTTTCAAGAAAAGCTATATAAGATTCCCACGAACCGTTTGCAACAGCTCTGAGTGCTTTACGGCAATCTTCCTTCGCAATTTTATTTGCCCTAGTGTGATGACATTTTGTACATTGATGAATAATATATTCTTTACCGCCACGCAATTCAAACGCAACCGGCTTCATCATTCCCAGACAAGTGGCCGCCCTGTCCCCAGGGTTGATATCCACATGTTTGCTGGCCAAACAGTGGGGGCAATGGTTTGTATAGCCATTACCTGTGACTTTTGCGCCACAAACTTCGCAGATAAAATCTTCTTTCGTGCGGGTAAATGTTGCCTGTTTTAACATAGACAAAGTATAGCACACTTACTTGCTTGACACAAGTTTTTTCTTTTCTTTGAACACAACCACAGACCATGCCGGCACTTTTAAGGTATTTCCCTTACAACACACATGTTCTGTGGACAAGGCCACCTGCCATTCCATATTGGCCGAAGGAGAGGGTAAAATCCAATTCAAATCGCCCTCATAACCATTAAAGATAAAAAACAAATTGCCTGATTTTTGTTTGATGCGACAAGAAAGTGCCCGCACAAAGGCTTGAAAATCTTTGTTATACATATGTCCACCATCGGGCTTGAACCAAGCACATTGTTCCGAAGACAGAAAGTTATCTTGATGCATCACTTCGTTCTCGTTTCTAAAACGCATCAACTCTTTGACAAGTTTTAACATTTTTTTACCGTCTGGGGATACATCTTTCCAATCTGTCCATGACAAGGCATTATCTTGGGCATACAGGTTGTTATTGCCACTGTTAGATTGCAACACTTCGTCACCGGAACGAATCATTTGTGTGCCCATAGACAGCAAGAGTGAGGCCATCAACCCTTTGGCTCGGGCAAAGCGGTTTTTAAGGATTTCAGGATTTGTTGTTGGCCCTTCTTCGCCCCCATTCCACGAGGCATTATAATCCCGCCCATCCCTGTTATCTTCTTGATTGGCTTCGTTATGCTTTTGATTATAGCTGACTAAATCGGCCAGCGAAAAACCATCATGCGCTGTGATAAAATTGATGGATTCCCACGATTTTCGCCCATTTTTATCATATAAATCAGGCGATCCCAAAAAACGGGTTTTGAACGCTTCCGCCTGACCCATTTCTCCTTTCCAGAAGCGACGCATTGTATCCCGAAACTGATCATTCCATTCGGCCCACCCAGGGCGGAAAGTGCCAACTTGATAGCCGTCATTCCCCAAATCCCACGGTTCGGCAATGAGTTTTAGGCGTTGCAGCACAGGATCTTGCTGAACAACAGACAAAAAATCGTTATTCCGTGTAAATGTATTTTCTTCATCTCGGGCCAATGTGGTAGCCAAATCAAAACGGAAGCCATCAATTTGCATGGCGTTTGCCCAATAACGCAACGAATCCATCACCAATTGCAATACACGGGGGTGTTCCAAATTAAAACTTGCCCCACATCCGGTTGTATCTTCATAAAAACGTGGTTCGTCTTTTTTGACACGATAGTAAACCGTATTGTCAATGCCCCGATAGCACAATGTTGGCCCCATCTGATTCCCTTCGGCTGTATGGTTATAGACCACATCCAAAATCACTTCTATCCCTGCTTCATGTAAAGTACGCACAGCCCATTTTATTTCCGAGGTTGCCCCTGTTGCCAAATAAGGCGTATGAGGTGCCATAAACAAAATGGGATCATATCCCCAATAGTTGGTCAAACCTTTTGCCTTTAACACGCCATCTGTTCGAAAGCTGGCAATCGGTAACAATTCTACTGCTGTAATCCCTAACGATTTTAAATATTGAATCACTTTTTTGGTCGAAATTCCATCAAAAGTTCCTCTCAACGCCTTATCAACCTCTGGATTTAGCGCAGTAAAACCTTTGACATGTGTTTCATAGATAACCTCCTCACTCCAAGGAGTTTTGGGTTTATCAACACCCTTCCAATCAAAATAATTTTCATCCACCACAATACATTTAGGCATCACATCAGCACTGTTCACACGGGAAAAGGACAAATCTTGCTTCTCGCTGGTTGCGATATATCCTAAATGGGCATTATTGGCTTGGACAGGGGCTGTCAATTTTTTACAGTAAGGATCCAGCACCAATTTATTGGGGTTAAAACGCATTCCCTTTTCCGGCTCATAAGGGCCATACACCCGATAGCCATAGCGTTGCCCCCATTTGATACCTTTGATGTATCCATGAAACACTTCGTCCGTATAGTTGGGCAAAACAATGCGTTCTTCATGTTTGCCTTCATGGTCAAAAAGGCACAGTTCCACTTTGGTGGCATGCTTTGAAAACAGGGCAAAATTGACACCGTTTGCATCAACTGTGGCCCCCAAGGGGTAAGGCAATCCTGCAAAAACTTTGTATGTCATCGTTTGATACTTTCCCCTTTTTCTTTCAATTCAAACACCACAACAGCCAAGGGGGGCAAAACCGCCTGAATAGCATACGGCTTAAAGTTCCACCCTGGTTCTTCGGTTGTGATTTGTCCCACATTTGTCACACCGGACCCTTGATACTTTTTGTCATCCGAATTGAACACTTCTTCATAAATACCCGATTCGGCAACGCCTATTCTGTAATTATATCGTGGGACAGGGGTGAAATTACAAGCCACAATCAAAGTTTTACCGCTTTTATCTTTGCGCATAAATGTGAAACAGGAATTATCACAATCCGCCCCATCAATCCATTCAAAGCCATCGGCTTCTGTATCTTGACTGTATAATTGCGGATGTGTTTTATAAAAAGTATTTAAGTCTTTCACAACTTCTTGCACCCCTTGATGGAAAGGAAAGTTCAACAAGTTCCATTGTAATTCGGCTTGATAATCCCATTCTTTGGTGGCTCCAAACTCATCCCCCATAAACAACAGCTTTTTTCCGGGACTCATAAACATATACGCATAATAGGCACGCAGGTTGGCAAAGCGTTGCCACTCATCGCCTGTCATACGGGTTAAAATGGTTCCTTTTCCATGCACTACTTCATCATGTGACAGCGGTAAGACAAAGTTTTCCGTAAAAGCATACAAAAAACCAAAAGTCAATTTATCGTGATGATATTTTCGGTTCAACGAATCTTCTTTCATATAGTTCAATGTATCGTGCATCCAACCCATATTCCATTTGAACCCAAAGCCCAAACCGCCCAAATATGTGGGGCGTGAAACCATTGGCCATGCGGTTGATTCTTCGGCAAAGGTGGTTGCGCCTGAGTTTTCGGCAAAAACCAATTCATTCAATCGCCGCAAAAAGGCAATTGCTTCCAAATTTTCACGCCCGCCATATTTGTTTGGAATCCATTCACCTTCTTTGCGAGAATAGTCCAAATAAAGCATACTGGCCACCGCATCCACACGCAGGGCATCTATATGATACTCCCGAATCCAAAACAGGGCATTCGCCAGCAAAAAGTTAGCCACTTCGTTTCGGCCATAGTTATAGATTTTTGTTCCCCAATCTTTGTGTTCACCCAATTTGGGATTGGCGTGTTCATAAAGAGCTGTGCCATCAAAATTGACCAAGCCAAACGCATCTTTTGGAAAATGGGCCGGCACCCAATCCATAATCACACCGATATCCGCTTCGTGCAATTTATCAATCAGATATCTGAAATCTCCTGGTGTGCCATAGCGACTTGTGGGAGCATAAAGACCTGTTTCTTGATAACCCCAACTGCCATCAAAAGGATACTCCGCCAAGGGCAAAAACTCCACATGTGTGAACCCCATTTCTTTGATATATTTTGGCAATGCATCGGCCATTTCCAGATAAGTCAGCCAACGGCCATCTTTTTGTTTCCACGAACCGGCATGGACTTCATAGATGGAAATGGGGGCAGTTCTATCGTTCTTTTCGGCCCGTTTTTTCATCCATACTTCGTCATGCCAAGTATAGTTGTTGATATCATAAACCAAACTGCCGGCTTTGGGGCGCACTTCGGACACAAAAGCAAAAGGATCTGCCTTTAAGGGTAGCAACCGCCCCTCTTTATCCGTCAATTCATATTTATAGATATCCCATTCGGCAAGGTGCGGGATAAAGATTTCCCAGATTCCGCTTGCGCCACGGGGGCGCATCATATGACGACGACCGTCCCAATTATTAAAATTACCCACCACACTGACTCGGGAGGCGTTGGGTGCCCAAACAGCAAAGGATACGCCTTGCACACCTTGATGTTGAATCAGATGTGCCCCCAGCTTTTTGTATATTTCAAAGTGATTTCCTTCGTTATACAGGTATAAATCCGTTTCTCCCAGAACAGGTAAAAAACTGTATGGGTCGGGGGTGATTTGAATGCTGTCATCCCACCAAATGATTTTTAAGCGATAGGGGGTATAGTCTTTTTTGTGCAAATTCAATTCAAAATATCCGTCATTCAGCTGACGGACCATTTCGCCTAAATCCGTTCCGTCAAGACTTTGAATAAACACCGCTTTTGCCCCAGGCTGAATGGTGCGAATGACCCATCCGTTCTCGGTTTGATGTTCCCCTAAAAAAGAAAACGGATCCCCTTTGAAAGTGCCGGATAAAATTGCGTGTGCTTGACTTAAAGACATAGTTCCCCTTTTTTTTATTACAGATAGCACACTTTTGCCCAAAACACAAGAACTTTTTATGCTTGAAAAAATCCCCCGCTTTTGGGTCGGGGGAAGTTTTTACCAAGGAAACCGGACTTAGCGGTCACTTCTGCCTTTTGTTGGCAAGCGACGGCTTGTTCCCGTTGCAATGGCCGACAATTTGGCTCTGAATCCCGTACGCACCTTTGTTGTGTCATTCGGTTCT
>JAZUQR010000002.1:0-5640 GCA_045605805.1 Alphaproteobacteria bacterium
AATACCATTTTTTAATCGGTTAGATTGTTAAATAGTCTCAAACAAATCAATTGACATGTTCCAGTAAATACATTATTATAAGGGCATGAAGAAGGGTTTGATTGTTTTGTGCACACTATTGACCGCTTGTTCTTTGGTTCAGCCCAAAGAAGAAGTGAGGTTCAAAAATCCTATTTTTTATCAAAGAATGCCTGTTGGTGGAGGACAACCCCATGATGAGTTTGTGACGCCAAATTCTATCACTACCGTTTATAACGATGCAAACGGAAAAGTTAAATTACTATATCCAGCGAAACAAACTTATCCATGCGAATTATTAGAAAATGAAGAAACATACATTGTTTTAAGATGTTGTTACCAAAAAGATCAATGCAATTATTCAAGATATACCTCTGTTCAATGGGAGGATTATCCCTTTTCAAGTGAAGAGAACTGTTTTATAACAATAGAAGAAACAGATGAATTGCCTTTTAGCAAAAAACGTCCATCTTATCAAACTTTTGAAAAGAAAGATTTACCGAGCCACAACTGCGGTCCGGTAAAGAAATTGAATTATAAAAAGACAATGTTTCCCTATCGCTATTCCCAAGAACCATAATGTTGTTTGTGTTGTAATTCCCGTTCAGCATCATCATACAATTTTTCAATAGCCTTATATCTTCTGTCTTTCATATTTTCACGATGGCTTTGTTTATAGGCCTCTGTATAGTCTCTTTGCTTAATGCCATCATCCATAAAATGATTAAACTTTTTGAATTTTTCTGGGCCCACATTGTATATAATCTCTAATGCACCAGCTACTGCAGATGGTGGAACTTCCTCGTAGCTTATATCATGTTGTGAAAATTTATTTTTAACTTCATTTAAATCTTTTTTCAAATGCTCTGTGACCAATCTATCTTGCTCAAATTCATTAATAATAAAATTTTTAAACATATTTTGATTGTTTGCTGATACATTAGTTTTTTCTGGTTTATTTTTTTGAACAAAAGAATATAGTGCTTGTTTTTCTTCATTTGTTAAGGGACTCATAGTGTCTTTATGCAAAAAGTTTATTTTCATAAAAGTATTTTTATCATTTATATTTGTCCCAATTCCAATTGTCGGAATACCCTTTGTATCATAATAAATATGTTCCACACTGCCCTCAACCTCTCCTTTTAGTAGCATATTCAATGCTTTTTCAATGGCGATTTCATCCTTCTGAAAACATTCTATTGGAGTATCGGGAACAATGGGGACTAGTTTCTTTGTGGTAGAATCCTTATCTTGTGCTTCTTCTATCGGTTCGGCCCAACAACGACAATTAGGGGCTTCGCCTGGATTACCTCCTTTGGGAGGATGTTCTGAATCAAAAACTTTTCCATCACGTGACGCATGCCAAGGGCGCACTTTATCATCTTCTTTGGTGTGCCATATATATTTTGTCATTTTCTTTCCTTTCAGTTAATAAAAAAAGCCCGCAAGGGTCATTCCTTACAGGCAACAAAAAACAGGGTACAATTTTCCCCGTTAACTGCCAGAAAGTCTAGCATAAATCCACAAAAAAGTCAAGGATTTTTTTCCTATTTTGCAAAGATTCCATTTTTGAATCATTTTTCGATAAATATCTTTGTCGGGATATAAAGCCCCGTCCTTAACAAAGGAGAGTATAAAACTAAAACATTTTTTTGTAATTTCAAAGAAAACATTTACCTGATATATCCCTCCCTTTGCTATATGGGAGGGATTTTTATTTTTGTTACCCTCTTGAAAAAGGAAAACATAGACCTATCTGTAAAGTGTTGATTGGGAAACTGTGAATCCCAGCAATGAAAGGAGAAAGATTATGTCACACTATATTGTAAAAAGAACTGAACTAGAACCAAGAACATCTGACGTTTGGGGATTACAATCCGACATAAATCGCCTGTTCGACGCATTTATGAGTCCAGTGGACACAACAGAGACAAGAGCTGTGACGAGTCCCAAATTGGATGTTGCAGAATTAAAAGACAAGTTTGAAATCAAAGCAGAATTGCCTGGTATGGATGAAAAGGACATTGAATTGTCTTTGGATGATGGCCTTTTGACCATTAGCGGAGAAAAGAAAGCAGAAACCGAGGAAAAGGATAAAGGCTATTATTTGAAAGAGTGTTCGTATGGAACGTTCTCTCGTTCAATCCGTTTGCCAGACAATATTGCCGACGATAAAATTGAAGCAAAATTCAAGAAAGGTGTTTTGACGATAGACTTGCCGAAGAAGGAAGTTATACCGCCAAAATCACGAAAGATTGCGATTAAGTAATAATAAGTCCCCTGGTCTTCCAGGGGGTTTTTATTAGCCAATCATCCCACATTAAGTCATTAGCGTTGTATCAAATGTGAAAACTAAAGTCAAATTTTTCTTTATGCTTTACTTTCTATAGGCAAAATAATAACTTTTTCTGTGTATATAACAAATTAAAATCTTTTACAAATGAAATTTTTTAATCTACAATAAATACATTAAAAGTAGAAAGTATAAATTGAGAGCTTTAGAATGCGAAAAGAATTATCAGAAATGACTTTAGAAGAACTATGGGACTTATTTCCCATCTTTCTTGTAGCACACGATAATCGGTGGAAACTCTACTATAATGAAATCGAAAAAGCACTAACTGAATTATTATCTGACCAACCTATTGAAAGAATCAGCCATATTGGAAGCACTGCTATTCAAGGAATATGGGCTAAGAATATTATTGATGTGATGATTGAAATACCTAAAAGCAGTAACATGAATGATGTGGCACAAATATTGAAACAGAATGGTTTCGTCATTATGGCTGTCAAAGCGAACAGAATTTCGCTTAATAAAGGATATACAAAAAATGGTTTTGCGGACAAAGTGTATCATATCCATTTGCGATATACTGGAGATAATGATGAACTATACTTTCGTGATTATTTGAACAAGCATCCTGATGTTTCAAAAGAATATGAATCATTGAAACTCCGCCTATGGAAAAAATATGAACATAACAGAGATGCTTATACAGATGCAAAACAAGAATTTGTCTCTAAATGGACATCTGAAGCACGAAAGGAATATGGACAGAAATACAAATAGTCGTCTTTGGGTGAGCGAGTGGTTATACTGGCATTTTCCCTTGACCTTTGATCGGGAAATGGATAAGATATGTTCTAGAGGAAATGAAATAATGGCAACAATACATTTGATTCATGGATTTATGGGATTTGGAAAGACAACTCTGTCAAAAGAGCTAGCAAAAAAATACAATGCCAAACATTTTGCTATTGATCAGGTGATTTTGGATAAATTTGGTCGTAATCCTTCAGATTTTGACAAAGCATATCAAGAAGCGGATGATTACATTTGGCAAGAAACAGCTGAACTCATCCAAGCGGGACATGATGTGATTTTGGACTATGGGTTTTGGAAAAAAGATACTCGCAAGCAAGTACAAGAAAGGGCTTTGAAATTGACACCAAATGTTTTGTGGCATCAACTGATTTGTGATATAAATGTCGCCAAACAGCGTGTCTTAAAGCGTACCGAAGAAAATCCAAATGAATTGTTTATAGATGAAAACTGTTTTAATGAACGTTTAAGTCGCTACGAACCTATCAGTGAGGATGAACATTTGAACGTTGAAAAACATATTTCGGACTAAGAAAAGATGATTATGTTCGCAATCCAAAGAAATATCCCTTTGTTAAAAATAGATGCCTTTTTAGGTGGTTTGTGGCCATTACAGGCGTTAGCCATCGTTTATTTTGAACAAATCACACATTCTTATGCTTTGGCAATGCTTGTGTGGTCTGTGACCAGTATTGTTCAAACATTAACAGAAGTTCCAACAGGAGTTTTTTCCGATAAAATTGGTCGCCGCAAAACATTGATGTTAGCGGCAGGTTGTATAGTTTTTTGTTTCTTTTTATGGGCCTTGGCTGGACAAATAAGCTCATCTTGGCTTTTATTTGTGGGAGCATTTTTTTGGGGTATCAGCGATTCTTTTTTGTCTGGTACACGAGATGCGTTAGTTTACGAAACCATGGAAGAACTAGGGCAGAAAGATGCATTTGCGACACTATATGCAAAAATCAATTTTTGGATGCAGTTTGGTTTGGCACTCAGTGCCTTATTTGCAGCGCTCATCACTTATTTCTTTTCGCTTCAAACATTGGCGTGGATATGCGTCTTTCCTATCTCGGGACAATTGATAACTGCGTATTTCTTTGTGGAACCTAAACGCACAAGCATACAAAAACAATTACCTTCTTTCTTCCATTTTTTGATCGCATTTAGAAAACTCTGGCGTAATAAAAGACTACGCTTTTATGCTCTGTTTACAGTTTTCAATGAATCTATCGGATATGCCTATACACGCATAGAAGCAGCTTATTTTCAAACACTTATTAAAGATTGGCTGATTAATATTATGCGCTTTATTAAACAAGCATCAGGAATGATTGGTTTTGCATTAGTTCCATATGTAAAGCGGTTTGGCTCAGTTCGTTTGTTTTTTACCTCAATTACAATTAACGAACTATTAAAAACGATCGGTGTTGTTTTAAACAATACAATCTCCCCCATCATCATGTCCTTCGTTAATCTATGTTGGGGTGTGTCTATGACAAGTCAAAGCGATATTTTACAACAGGAATTTTCTCCAAATCAGCGAGCCACGATGCAATCTATCATGGCGGTTATTAAAGGAATTTTTGGGGCTGTTGTGACTTATGCTTTTGGTTGGATGGCCGATTTTTCTGGTCCTAGAACTGCCGTTATTGCAACCATTGTTTTAAAATTTACTTGTTTATTTTGGGCAATGATAATATTCAAATGGAAAAAAGCAAATAAGCAAAATTAAACTATCTGTTTGTGGTGTGATTATGTATCAGAGCAAATTTCTAATAGTAAAACGTTCTGAAACAGATGACTTTTTGCCTAACTGTTGGGAGTTCCCCGGTGGTAGTGTAGAAGATGGTGAAACAATATCCGAAGCCTTGAAACGAGAAATAAAAGAAGAAATAGGTTTGGATATATCAAATGAATATCCACAGCTAATCGGTATTTCTGAAGAGTTTATGAATGAAGATAAAACAGAAAGATATTTACAATTAAATTATAAGATTGTTATAGACACAGAACCCAACATGACACTCAGTTCCGAACATGTCACTTTTGATTGGGCGGACACGACCGATTCCAGATTGGACGATTTTCTAAAAGAGATTATTAGGCAAGTGGAGACAGGCAAATGAGCTTACCGATTTGCTATCTTATTTGTGGGTTTTTAGGTGCTGGCAAAACAACTTATTCCCAAAAACTCTCCAAAGAAACGGGAGCAATCCATCTAAATCCTGATGAATGGTGTATGAAATTGTTTTTAAGAAAACTGATGCTAATAAACTCTCTGATGTTGCTATGATAACCCGGGGAACTGCCGGAAGATAGGGAATAATTAAATATTTTCTAAATCAACCCTTTTCAAAAACCTGCACATTGTGACCGGATGGACACCAAGGATTTGGGCAATCTTGGCTTGGCTGAGACCTTTTTCCAGCAATTCCTTTATTTTCTTGCGATTTTTGGTGAGTTTTAAGCATTTCGCTTCTGCCCCCAAAGGTCTGCCCAATTTGACATTCTGCTTT
>JAZUQR010000003.1:0-22850 GCA_045605805.1 Alphaproteobacteria bacterium
CTGATTAAGAGTCAGTTGCTCTACCAACTGAGCTAATCGCCCCACCTGAACGGGGACAATTATACTCTATTCAAACTTAAATTGCAATCTTTTTTTTGAGAATTGTTTATTTTTTATAATTTTCTTGCATTTATAAAATTGTATGTTTATACTATGCTTTGTTCAATGTTTATTTCTTTTTAAGGAGATTTAATGAAAAAATTATTATGTTTATTGCTTTGTTCGGCTGTTCTTCCTGTTGCCGCAGAAGATGCCGATGGCAATCAATGGTTATTGAACTTGCGTGAGATTTCTTTAAGTTATTCCAACACTTCGGTTGGAAACGCAGAAGAATATCAAGACTCACCTATTTCTCAATACAGTATGGACAGCCAATATAACATTATCGGAAAGATGGATGTTTTATTGGATTACACCAATGATGTGGGCTTATGGCGCACCAATTTATTGACCAGCTATGGCAAACTTAAAATCAAACCGGTGGATGGTCCAAACGAAACAACGGAAAGTGCCGACAAGATATGGCTTTCCACAGAATATGCTTTCAAAACATGGCAGGTTCATGACTTTGATATTGGTCCTTTTGGTCAGGCAGCTTTTCAAACCGAATTTACCGCCAACCAAGATTCCCCAAGATACAAAGCCTTTTCGGCTCGGGAAGGTATCAAGTTTTTTGAAGGCGAACATTTGAAAGAACTGTATGGGGCTTTTGTGCAGGAATATGATTTCACCTATTCCGACAACAGAAGTACTAAGTTGGCTTGGGAAGTGGGCGGACGCTTTGAATATCCCCTTCGTGAGGGCGTAAAGTTCACTACAACCGCACGCTATACAGATTATTTTCACTATTCCAAATATGTGGGAACAGATTTAACTTATGATTTAGATTTAACCGCAAAGATGGAAGTTTCTTTGACAGATACTTTGGCTTTGGCACCTTATGTCAGCTATCGCAGAGGAAAAGCTCGGGCGGCCAGCGGTGCCGGTGACAATTTCATGCTTGGTTTGTCTTTGAAATACACTGATTTATTCCATTTGAATTAAGAAAGGAGAAAAAAAATGATGAAAGGAATTATAAAAGAATTTAAGACTTTTGCTTTGAAGGGCAATGTGCTTGATATGGCTGTTGGTATTATCATTGGTGCCAGTTTTGGAAAAATTGTTGACAGCTTGGTGAAAGATGTTTTAATGCCTCCGTTGGGATGGGCTTTGGGAAAAGTGGACTTTTCCAACTTATACCTTAAATTATTAGACGGTTCTGTTCCTGGCCCTTATGCCAGCTTGGATGCTGCCCAAAAGGCAGGTGCTGTGACCATCAACTATGGGCTTTTCTTAAACAATGTTATCAGCTTTTTGATTGTTGCTTTTGCTGTGTTCTTGCTTGTGAAGGGTATCAACACTTTGCGTGCAAAAATGGAAAAAGCGGACGAAGCAGCCGAGGCCAAGACCCCCACAGAAAAAGTGTGTCCTTTCTGTTGCACAAAGATTCCTGTGGCAGCCACACGTTGTCCTCATTGTACAAGCGAATTGAAAGGAAAAAAATAACACTTTTTGATTTGACTTTCATACCCTCTGATTTTTATCGGAGGGTATTTTGTTTCTTATTTGGATTATTCCTTGCATATTCGGCTTTTTTTTGATACACTTGTTTTTATGAAAAAAATTCAACACTTTTTAACTTCCCGCTTTGCGTTGTTTGGCTATGGTATGCTGAGCTTTTTGGCATTTGCTCCTTATTTTTATTTTCCGTTTTTATGGCTTGCCTTGGCAATCTTAGCCGCCAAAAATCGTGAAGCCAACCACAAAGATTCTTTTTATAATGCCTTTTGTGTGGGGGCTGGTTTAGGCGTCACAGGAATGCATTGGTTGGCCCATACCATGTTGCTTGGTGATGCCTATTATGCTTGGCTGGTTCCCTTTGTTTGGATTGGCTTTGGGCTGTTTTTTGGCCTTTATTACGGATTGGGAGGCTTTTTGGCCAGTTTCAGCCCGTCCGGTTGGCGCAGATGGCTTGCCTTTGCGGGGTGGTTCGGTCTTTTAGAATGGGTGCGAGGCATTGCTTTTTCAGGTTTCCCTTGGAATGTTGTCGGCAACATTTGGAACGGATATTTACCCATTTTACAAACCGCCTCTGTTGTGGGCGTTTATGGACTTGGCTTATTGACTGTTTTGATTTTCACAACACCTTTTTTTCAACATTGGGTTAGGCCCACACTTTTTGCTCTTTTGGGGTTGGGCTTCCTTTATGCCTTTGGGGCTTGGCGACTTTATGACGGACAAACTCAATCAGTTTGGGGTGTGAAGTTGCGTCTTGTTCAACCGGATATTCCCTGCACCTTAAAGTGGAATCCGGAACAGGCACACAACAACATCAACAAACTTATTCGGCTGTCCCGAGAAAATAATGAACAGGTGACGCATATTATTTGGCCCGAATCTGCCGTGACCTTTTTATTAAACTATCACCATGACGAAAGGCTTCAATTGATGAGTGCCATGCGTCAAGGCTCTGTTTTGATTACAGGGGCGATGCGGTCGGTTGATGAACAAAAACGCACTGCTGCCAACAGCTTGTTTGTTTTAGATGATTTAACCGATATTCATGCTTTTTATGACAAATCACACCTTGTTCCTTTTGGAGAATACACACCTCTGCGTGGGATTTTGCCTTTGGACAAGTTTGTGCCTTTTGAATCTGACATTGTGGCAGGCTCTGGGCCAAAGACTTTGCCTATTTTGAATGCTCCTGCGGCCGCCCCTTTGGTTTGTTATGAAGCGATTTTTTCCGGTGAAGTTGTGGATAAAACCAAACGGCCGGCTTGGCTTATCAATGTGACGAATGACGGTTGGTATGGTTTTTCGGCCGGTCCGCATCATCATTTTGCCATGGCACAAACTCGGGCTGTGGAGGAAGGTTTGCCTTTGGCACGGGCGGCTAACACCGGTATCAGCGCTGTGATTGACCCTTATGGTCGCATTGTTAAAAAACTTGATTTTGGGGAAGAAGGGGTGGTGGATGCCGATTTACCACAGCCCCTTGCGCCAACGCCTTTTGCCCAATATAAACATTGGCCTTTATGGCTTCTCTCTGGTTTTTTTATTCTCATTTCATTTTTTAAGCAAAAAAGTGCTTGACAACACTATGAAAAAAAGTTATAATGTGTCACAAGTTTAATAAAGAAAGGAAAAACCCATGAAAGTTCGTTGCTCATTAAAGTCTGCCAGAGCTCGTGATAAAGATTGCAAAATCGTGAAACGCAAAAACAGCAAAGGCAAAACACGCATTTATGTTATCAACAAGAAAAAACCTAAGATGAAAGCTCGTCAAGGTTAGTTCTGAAGTCTTCAACTCTTAACTCCTTTAAGGTTGGCTCCTCGTTTTTCGGGGAGTTTTTTTTCACATTTTCATTGACTATTTTCTCAAAAAGGCTTATGCTTGTTTTCATGGAAGAAAATATTGAAAAAATTGTTGAAAAAGAACTTCATTTAACAGGTGCAAAAAAAGAACGGTTTGTGCGTGAAGCAAAGGCTTTGCGTGCGAATTTGGCTTTGCGTCAAAAACAAAAAAAGGAACGGGAAGAAAAATGTACGCATTCAAAATAAACGGTGGCAAATCTTTACAAGGAACAACCCAAATCAAGGGGGCAAAAAACGCCACTCTTCCTTTGTTGATTTGCGCCCTTTTAACGCAGGAAACTTTGACCGTTCACAATGTTTCACAATTGAGTGATATTAAAGTTTTGTTGGAATTATTGTCCGGAATAGGGGCGCAGATTCAGGTTGAGGGAGATACTGTTCACCTGACCACCCCAGAAATTATCAGCACAGAGGCTCCTTATGAATTACTAAGCAAGATGCGGGCCGGCTTTTGGGTTTTAGGACCGTTATTGGCTCGCAAGGGTAAAGCTCATGTTTCCCTACCGGGGGGCTGTGCTTTAGGGGCAAGAAAATTGGACATTTACTTTTCGGCTTTGGAGGCGATGGGAGCTGCCATTAAAATTGACGGAGGTTATGTATCGGCCAGCGGTACTTTACATGGGGCAGAAATCTTTCCACACCGCATCACCGTGGGTGGCACCATTACAACCTTGATGACGGCTGTTTTAACAAACGGTACAACCATTATTCACAATGCCGCCATGGAACCAGAGGTCGTAGATGTGGCCCAAATGCTTGTGCAGATGGGGGCAAAGATTCACGGTATTGGCACAAACACTTTAACAATTGAAGGGGTAGCCTCTTTACATGGTACAGAATGGTATCCGATTCCGGACAGAATTGAAACAGCCACTTTTGCCATTGCGACCGCTTTAACAAAGGGGCATATCTTTTTGAAAGGGGCTCGTTTGGATTTGATGGGTAATACGGCCAACATCTTACGCAACAATGGTGTTCTTTTTGCACAACAACCAGACGGTTTGGATGTGGATGCCACCAATGCCTGCCTAAAAGGACAATCCATTCAAACGGCAGAATACCCTGGTTTAGCCACCGATGACCAACCTTGTTTGACCGCTATGTCCTGTTTGGCCGAAGGCAACAGTTTGATTACGGATGCTATTTTTGACAACCGCTTTATGCATGTGCCTGAACTGCAACGCATGGGGGCTCAAATTGATGTTATCAACAATCAATCCATTTTAATTCATGGTATTCCTTCTTTAACTGGGGCAACGGTGACGGCTTCTGATTTGCGGGGTGGCGCTGCCTTGATTTTGGCCGGCCTTGTGGCCAATGGACAAACTTTGGTACAACGCATTTACCATGTGGATCGGGGCTATTATAAAATGGAAGAAAAGCTGAAAGAATTGGGGGCAGATATTCAACGCATTTGGCAAGAATATCCGTAAGTTAGCGTCTTTTCATCTTGACTTTTTTGTCAAAGTATGATATATCTTTTCTTATTCTTTTACAGGGAATTGACTATGATTGATACAAACCATTTTTTTGCCATTCGTGTTTTCATTGCCCGTTTTGGGGTGCGATGGTGATTCTTCATGATTGTATTTTTGAATTATTTTACTTTATATTTTTTATCATAGGAGAATTACAAAATGGATTTACAAAATAAAATTGTTTTAACAGGCGTTAAACCAACAGGCACATTGCATGTCGGCAACTATGTTGGGGCCATTAAACCTGCCATTCAATTAGGGCACGAAGTGTTGGCACAAGGGGGCAAACACCTTATGTTTATTGCCGATTATCATGCTTTGAATTATTTGAAGAACCCCGAACTGATGCACCTTTATACACAACAGATTTCATGTGCTTATTTGGCCTGTGGTGTCAATCCGGAACAAACCGTTTTTTATCGCCAATCTGATGTGCCACAGATTTTTGAATTGACAACACTTTTAACCAACTTTACTCCAAAGGGTTTTATGAACAAGGCTCATGCTTATAAAGCTGCTGTGGACAAAAACACCGAAAAAGGTGAACCGCAGGATGCCGGCATCAATATGGGGCTTTATAATTATCCGGTTTTAATGGCCGCCGATATTTTGGCCTATGGTTCAGACTATGTGCCTGTGGGCAAAGACCAAGTGCAGCATGTAGAAATTACGGCCGATATTGCCGGTGCTGTGAATGCTTGTTATAACCAACCTGTGCTTAAAATCCCCACTGCGATTACCCAAGAACACGGGGCTGTTTTACCGGGGACAGATGGGCGAAAGATGAGCAAAAGTTATAATAATGTGATTCCTTTATTTGGAACGCCTGACGAATTGAAAAAGGTGATTATGTCCATCAAGACAGATTCGCAAGATATCAATGCCCCCAAAAATCCGGATGATATTTTGTTATATCAGGTGGCTCGTGGTTTTTGTAAGCCCGACTTGGTGGCCGAAATTGAAGCAGGTTTAAGACAAGGCGGTATGGGATATGGAACCATCAAGAAAATGCTTGTGGAAGCCTTTATAACAGACTTGGCCCCCATTCGTGAAGCCTATCAGTATCACATGGCTCATTATGACAAGGTAGAGGAAATGTTGCAACAAGGGGCCGAAAAGGCCAGACAATTGGCGGCTCCTGTGCTTGCTCGCTTTAAGGCGATTGCGTTAAACAAAAAATAACAAAAGGATTGTTCATGAAAAAAATTTTATCTGTGTGTGCTTTGTCCGTTTGCCTAACGGCATGTGTTTATTCTCACGATACAAATTATTGTCCATGTAATACACTGTGCTCCTGTGGCAGTCACCTCAGACAGAGGATTGAAGAACCTTGTTATCACAGACCTATATATATACAACCTCGTAAGATTATTGTGGTATTGCCAGCAAAGACTGTGTCTCAACCAAAATCAGTTCAGCGACAGGAAATTATCTATCCTTTGCCGGAACCTTGTCCTTGTCAAAAATAAGGTATGCTATTTGATAATCCCGCCCCCAAGCACGATATCGTTTTGATACAAAACGATGGATTGGCCGGGGGTAAGTGATTTTTGGGGTGTTTCAAATTGGATTTCGGCTTCAGTGTTTGCCACACTAACAGACACAGGGACAACCTGCCCCATAGACCGATATTTCGCTTCACATGAAAATTGTGTTTGATCCTTTATCAAAGGCGACCAAACACAATCGGTTATTTTACAACTTGTGCGTTTGGTGTCTGCTTCCACACCCACGATAACTTGATTTTTTTCGGCATCTAAATCCAGCACATACAATGGTTCGGGATAGGCCACGCCCAATCCTTTTCTTTGCCCAACTGTATAGTGCCAAAAACCTTGATGTTTGCCAACAACTTTCCCATTTGAAAGCACGATATTGCCTTGTTTGTTTTCAACTTGCAACAAGTCGGCATAATCGCCCGAATAAAAGTCCTGACTATCGGCTTTTTCGGCCACATACAGGCCTTTTTCCTTGGCCATTTCACGCACCTGTTGTTTGGTCAAATCTCCCAATGGAAACAAGGTTTGTGATAATTGCGTTTGTGTTAAACGGTAAAGAAAATAGCTTTGGTCCTTTTTGTCATCTGCCCCTTTTTTTAAGAAAAATCCATCAGCTGTTTTTTCAATGCGGGCATAATGCCCCGTGGCAAACGCCTCAAAATCAGCGTGTTGTTTGGCTTCTTCCACCAACAGCCCAAACTTCATTGTGGCATTACACAAAATACAGGGATTGGGGGTTTTGCCCGACAGATAGCTTTCCTTAAAATACTTTAAGACCGTTTTTTGATAGATTTCCGACAGATTTAAGACATGATGTTCAATGCCTTGGCTTTGACACCATTTTTGCACCTCTTGAATCTCGGCCTTTTCATTTGACCCATAGCACGCATTGCCAGACAGTTGAAGGTTTGGAATATCCTTATTGAACAGCGACATGGTGATGCCAATCACCTCATGTCCTTGCTCTTTCAACAACAGAGCCACCAAAGTGGAATCCACGCCCCCCGACAGTCCGACTGCTATTTTCATCTTAGTCCTTTGTGTTTAGGTATTCCCTATCAGGTAAGAAATATACACCACATACAGCCCCAAAAACAGGAAACCGACTGGGCGTTTCATTTTATGGCCATGCCCACACACCAACAGTAATGCCGTGACGGCCGCCATAATGCCCACATCCAATGTTATATCTTTTGGTACTTTAATGGGGGTTATCAAGGCCGTAAAGCCCAATATAAACAGCGCATTATATATATTAGAGCCAATGACATTTCCCAATGCCAAAGCCCCTTGCTTTTTAAGGGCAGCCACCACAGAGGTCACCAATTCCGGCAAACTTGTTCCAACGGCAACAATTGTTAAACCAATGATGGATTCAGAAATCCCCCACTTATTTGCCAAAAGAACAGAGTTCGTCACCAACACCTTTGCCCCAACAATTGTTAAAACGATACCGATGATTGCTTTTGCAATTGAAATACCCAATTCCCGTTGATGCGTTCTTTGTGATTTTTTCACAACAGGCACTTCGTTTTCTTCTTCATGTTGATGTTGTTTATCTGTTTTATACGAGTAATAAATGTAATAAATCAGTGTGGCACACATCAAAACTCCCATGATAAAATTGATTTTCCCAATCAGCAGAGCCACGCATAATACACCCGTTGAGATGGACAAAAACATACCATCCCTCTTAAAAGCGGCCCGATGAATCGGAATGGCATGAATCGCCAAAGCCATCCCCAATATCAACAAGATATTTGCAATGTTTGAACCCACTACATTACCAACAGCAATCCCTTCCGAGTTTTGAAAACTGGCCAACAAACTTGTCATCAATTCAGGTGTTGAAGTGCCAAAACCCACCAATGTTAAACCAATCAACAAGGAGGATACATGCATGCGTTTCGCCACCGCCACAGAACCATCCACCAAAAGGTTTCCCCCATAAATGAGCAAACAAAAACCGATTAAAATTAGCAAATATATCATTTTTCACTCCTTATTTATATTCAGTAGAGTGATTATATCTTTTTTTTTATGCTCTGGCAAGTTTATTTTTGTGATATTTTTTTACATTTTTTGATTTTCTTCTTGCTTTTTTGAAAAATCTGTTTTATAACCAAGGATGTTTTTTGATAAGGAGAATTAAAATGACAAAAAATACACATAAAAAACATACTCTTGCTCACCCCCCCAAGCATCATGAAGCCCATGCTAAATGTGATTGTGGTTGTGAATGCAAGGAAGAACACAAGTGCGGATGTGGATGCGGTTGCTGCAAATGTGGCCCGATTCATCTGATCAGTCTTAGCTTGATTGGATTGGCTTTAATCTTGTCCGCTTGGGCTTTGGTGAAAAAACCTTGTTCTGAGTTTATGGATAAGTATTTGAACAACTACATCAACAAAAATCCAAAGGTGATTGCTGATTCCGTTGAAAGATACTATCGTGATTTAGACGAAAAACGCCGTGCCGAAGAAAGAGCAAAACCAAAAATTGCTCCGGCAGAAATCGTGGCCAAAATTGTCAATGACAAAACAAACTATTCTTTGGGTAATCCAAATGGCAAGTTTGTTATTATTGAATTCTTTGATCACAATTGCGGTTGGTGCAAACGCACAAATGCTGCCATGGCAGAAGCCTTGAAAAAACCAGAAGCCAAAAACATTCGCTGGATTCCAATTGATACACCTATCTTCGGTGAAGGTTCTGAATTGATTGCCCGCTATGTGTTGGCTGCCGGTAAACATGGTAAATATGCTCAAATGCATGAAGCTGTGGGTGCCAACAAAGGTAAATTAGACGAAGCCGCTTTGAAAGCATTGGCCACAAAAATTGGTTTGGATGCCGAAAAAGTTCAAAAAACAGCGAACAGCGATGAAATCAAAAACAAATTGGTTGCCAATCGTGACTTCACTCGTGCTTTGAACATTGGTGGTGTGCCGATGTTGATTGTGAACGGTAAAGTTCACCCAGGCGCTTTGTTTGGTGAAGATTTGGATGCTGTTGTGGCCGAATCTGCCAAATAAGAAAATCGGTTGATTTTGAACAGGGGCTTTTGAACAAAAGGCTCCTGTTTTTTTATGCTTGCTTTTTTTTTGAAAAAGTGTCATTTTACTTTTATGCGGTTATCAAGTCCATCTTTTTTATTATTATCTGTGTGCTGTTTTTGTTTAAGTGCCTGTAATGTTGTGCGTGTCAACAAAGGCGACACACTGTACAGCATTGCCAGACGAGAAAATGTTTCGGTGCGTTCTTTGATTGAAAGAAACGACATTAAAGCTCCCTATCGCATTTTTGTTGGCCAGCGATTATTTATTCCTCGCCAAAGATATTACACTGTGCGCAAAAAGGACACTTTATACAGTATTGCCAAAAAACACGATATGACGGTGTCGCAACTTTCCCGTTTGAACAACATTCAAGCGCCCTATACCCTTTCTATCGGTCAAAAATTAAAGCTGACAGAGTGGGATAATCCCCCCCCATCAACTTCGGCAAAGGCGGGGGTAAAAACACAAAAGAAAACCGCCAAAGCCACCAAAATATCCAAGCCTGTTTCCATTCCCAAAGCTGCACAAGCCAAGCGTTTTGACAAGCCTGCGGCTGGCAAAATCATTCAAGGATTCAGCTCAACGGAAAATGCGCACAACGAAGGTATCAACATTGCCGGCAAACTTGGTGATCCGATTAAGGCGGCAGATGCCGGTCAAGTTGTCTATGCCGGCAACGAATTAAAAGGATATGGTAATTTGGTTTTAGTTAAACACAAGGATGGCTGGATTACGGCCTATGCCCATAATGATAAATTGCTGGTGAAAAAAGGGGCGCAAGTGGCTCGTGGTCAAAAGATTGCCACAATGGGCCAAACAGGCAGTGTGAAGTCGCCTCAATTACATTTTGAAGTAAGATATAAAACCAAGGTTGTTGATCCGGCAAAGTATTTGCGATAAAGTATGGATGAACTATCCCCGCCTTGACTTCACTCAACATCAAGCTATTTTTTGTTTTTTCTTTACCAAAAATCCCCCGATTTTTATGTCGGGGGAAGTTTTTTTGAGAGGGATAAGTTATTACTTGCATTTGTCACTGTCTGTGGAATACTTGCCCCCAGTGCGTCCATAGTCTTCATTATAATATGTTGTATACTCTTTACCATTTGAGCAACATACGCCATTTTTAAATTCAACATTTTCAAATTTTTCACCGCTGTACATATCTGCCAAAGGACATCCACAATTTGTAATATCAACTTGACTGTACATCATCGAACTCTCTTCCCCTAGCTCAGATAGTGCCAAGCCATAACGGCTGCAACAAGTTCCATTTTGCAGGGATACAAGATTTGGGTCAGATATATTTTCACCCACTTCATTCCAAAGTTCTCCCCATTCAACTATACCTCCCACAGGACATCCACAATTTGGAATATCAACTTTAGTGTAGACATGTTGAGAAGATTGGATCCGTTGATATGCTAAGTTATATTCACTGCAACAAACATTCCCCTTCTGATAAACTACATCTTGGTCTGCGCCCCACATATCCGCCACATCTCCTTTGGGACAACCACACTCTGAGATATCTACCTCATAGTACCCTAAGTACCCTAACTCAGAGGATTGGCTTAATTTTCCACCATTAGAAGTACAACAAACATTATTTTTTGTTTGATAAACATTCTCTCCCAAAGCATCAGCTGTTTCGTTTGATGGACAACCACAGACAGCCGGATTGAGCACGCTATAAGAAGTACCAGAATATTCAAAACCATCATAACAACAGGTCTGTCCATCACTTCCTAATTCACCTATAACAGTTCTGCTGTCGTTTGTACCATTTGTCCATTCTATAGAGGCCTCTGGACATCCACACTGGTCGTTTTGACAAACCTGTGTACCCGGACACTCAGTCTCTGCATCACAGGAACAAACTGGTTGTGTACAATTATTCCCATTATCGGGACAACATGCCGTTGTTTCTTTCGTATCACAGTTATAGACCTGCACAACAGTGCCTGTGCAGGTGGGTTCTTGTGGGGTATCCGTGCCTTCGCCGCCTGTGCTACCGCTGCCGGTGACAGGGCTGAGGTCATTATTATAGGTGAAGGTCATATCGCCTCCATCACACCCTTCTGCTGTGTCAGGGCTAATGGTGGCATTATCCCAATCCAATGCCAAAATCTTTTTACACACTTCTTCTGGCACAGCTTGAACCGTCATTGAAAACTTACCCTCAGTAGCAGTACCTACTTGATTATCTGTTGTATAATCCCCTACTTGATTGTTAAAACCATTCAGACTTGCGGTTTGCCCTAATTGGCGTTGCGCAGACACAACAACTGCTCGTTTCATTAAGTCGGCTGCCACGCTATTGGCCCGATGCTTGTTCATGGCCAGCGTATAGCCCGAAATACCGCCCACAGACAGCACGCCTATCACAGCCAAAACGCCCAGCATTTCAACCATAGAACGGCCAGATTCTTGTTTGATTTGTTTCATTTTATTCTCCTTTTTTTGTTATAAAAAAACACCGGCCGATGGCTTGTGGCCATCCGGTCGGTGCGGTTAAAGTTTATCAAACAGCGGGCGTTGCCCCCTGTTATGAAGAATTGGCAATACCCCCCCCCCGGACAATTTTTTCGTTATTTTTCAAGGGGTTAGTGACTCTTTCTTGAATCTTTACTTGAAGCATTGTGCCTCCCTTCACATATCCTTTCTACACGATATATTATAGAATGTCAAGAAAAAAAACACTTGCATTTTGTTTTTGCTTTTTGTATAATGATTTTCAATCGGAGGGTGGCTCAGCCTGGTAGAGCACTACGTTCGGGACGTAGGGGTCGTGAGTTCGAATCTCATCCCTCCGACCAATTACAAAAAGCGAAAGGGTATCCTTCCGCTTTTTTTTGTTTTGTTTCCAAGAACTTATAAATTCGCATGTCCAACTGTCAAAAATGCTCATTTTCAGCCATCTACGAACTCTTGACTCAAAAAATCCTTATTTTTCAATACCCGCCCTCTGGGAACCTAAAACACAAATGCCAGAAAATAGACCTGAAAATTTAAAAAACGAGATAGTTTCCTATCTCGTTTTTCTTGATTTAGTTAGAATGTTTACCTTGGCAATTTGGATGATGATTGCTTGATCCACAACCCATTGCTAAAACTCTTGCCGTATTTACTGCTTTTTTAACAATCTTCATTGTTTTCTCCTTTCATAAGATTAGACACACTAGAGAACAAAGACTCTTTCTCTGTTCCAACGTAAGTATAATACTTTTTCAAAAACTCGTCAATATCATATTGTAAAAAAATGCATGGATTCCCAATTTTACAAAATTGTTTACCTCCACATAAGAATATGCTGGGACACTTTAAGCATTCCTCATCAAAGGGAGAGATTCGTTTCGTTTCAAAAAGTTCTTTTAATTTATCTACATCCGAGGCGACCTCCTTTATTTTAGAAATTCTATCCTTGTATTTTTGACCACTACAAACGGTGAGAGAACCATCGGGCATCACTTTTAAATTATATGGCGCATATGCTCTGCAATAAGAATAAATCGGTCTGGGAAAATCGACATGTATGTTGTTTTTTAACAAAATATCAATTGCCGTGTGGATATACCACTTGGAAAATTCCTGGAATGCAACTTGTGCCTTATATTCATTATAAGAAAAATCAACGATTGGAGCAATTTCCATATATTCAACCCAAGGCAAATTTTCTTTAATAAAGCTGATAAAGTCTTGAAAGGTTTTCATTGTCTCAGGACTAACATTACTACGAATCCGAAGTTGTCGTTTTTCATTAAATAAATCTGCGCATTCTCTTAGATTCTTTATAATAATATCAAAAGACCCCTTTCCGTCTGGAAAAATACGTTTTGTATCATGATCTCGTTTGTCTGACAATGTCAAATTAATATACAGTTGTTCAAACTTCTCATAAAAAGCCCGTGTTAACAACACGCCATTTGTATCAATTGCATAAGAAATTTGTTGTGGAGAAATATATTTTTCTAATTGTTTTTTAAAATATAAAATTCGAGATTGCCCTAGAAGAGGTTCTCCCCCAAAAAAATCCACCGCTATTGTTTTAAAATGATATTTTTTTTGACATTCTACGATATACTTTACTGTCTCATCTAAATTTTCTTCTGAAATAACGCCAGAATCTTTAGAATCATTTTGGGAACAATAAACACACCTCAAATTGCAGGCCTGAGTCATACTGATTGTTATAATCAGAGTATCTTGAACTTTTTTACGCTGATTTAAAAGATACTCTAAAGACTTCTTTTCAGAATCAAAAAAGCCCAAATCTTTCATTTGGGTGTATTCTTCACCTTCAAGAATCACTTTCTTTCCATTTACTTTACTTTTTTGTAAAGCAACAATTGCTTCATTGATGGTATTATACAATAAAAATTCATCATTACAGGGTGTAATATGAACATATTTACTTAAACTTTTTTCCATTAAAATCCTTTCGTGTAAATTCATAACACGCCAACGAAGCAGCGGTTTGAAGATTCAAACTATCTATATCATGCGTGTGTGAAATCAAAAGGGGTTCGCCAACTTTTAAAAAATCATCAGGCAAACCCGCTCCCTCGTTTCCAAAAATCAGCGCATAAGGTTTTTGGATTCTTTGTAAATTTTGTAGAGTGTTTTTCGCTTTTAACATAAAGGGATGAAAATGATAATTTTGAAAATGCTCTTGGTACAATTCAAACGAAGCAAAGTATTGAATATTTACTTGAAAAAAAGCCCCCATGGATGCACGAATACATTTAGGATCAAAAGCATCTACGGCTGGTCGAATAATCGCTATGTCTTTGATTCCAAATCCTAAACAACTGCGGATAATCGTTCCCATATTTCCCGTATTAGAAGGATTTACCAAAACAACATGATTGTTTGAAGAAGAAAGGATCTGTTCACTTTTCTTAAACACACCAATAGCAAAGCAATTTTCTTTTGGCGATAAAATACCAAAAGGTTTTGTGCCTTGTAATATAGGTATGTTTTTTGCTTTAGCTAAATCTTTTATTTTCCATTCCAATTCTGATGAAAGGTCAGAATGAAGATAAATTGTAACTATGCTTTCTGAACGATACTTCAACAAATCCAAAACAGGAGCTACACCTAAAGCATAGCTTTCCGAATTTTCCTTTTTATAACGAATAAAATGTGGCATAAAAACTCCATCAGTTGATTTTGTCATTATACAAAAAGGGAAAAAGAATGTCAATACAAGAATTTTTTAACAAAAAAGAATTCATGAATTGCGCATTCATTCCGACCAATAACTAAAAGCGGAAGAATATCCTTCCGCTTTTTTTTGATAAAGGGCTGGGATGTGGTATCACAGTTTGATAATACCTCGGGCAAATGCATATACGGCAAATACAGAAACACAAATCAACGCAATCGCCAACACTTTTTCGGCAAAAGTCATTTTGTTTGATTTATCTTTTGCCCACAAATAAACCGGCAAACCCATAGCAATAAAAATAACTGCCATCAACAAATAATCCAAGCCAGCCGCATAAATCAACCATGTGGCATACCCTGCCCCCAGAACACCTGTCATCCGAGCGCCCCAACGGGACACACCACTCACCTCCTCGTCTTCACAAATCTTCCACAGGTATAAACAGCTGAACAAATAAGCAGGCAACACCATCACCCCTGTAATAGACAACATGGTATTCCATGCGTTATTGGAAAAATACACCAACAACATGGCCAACTGCATCAAAGCGGAAGTAATCCAAAGCGAAACACTTGGCGCACCAGCTTTATTTTCTGTAGCAAAAGCCTTAGGAAAAGTGCCATTTTGAGCCATAGATTCGGGCATTTGTGCTGTAATCATAGTCCAACTGAGCCAACTGGCCAACACAGCAATAATCAAACCGATATTCATCATCCATGCGCCCCATTTGCCGACGACTAATTCCAAGACACCAGCCGTAGATGGGTTCGCAATACCAGCCAACTTTGCCTGTGACAGATAGCCAAACGGCAATACTGACAATAAAACATAGATAGCCAAACACCCCAAAAATCCCAAAATTGTTGCTTTTCCAACATCCTGTTGGCTTTTGGCACGACCAGACAAAACAACTGCCCCTTCAATGCCGATAAACGACCACAATGTCACTAACATACAATTTTTAACCTGTTCACCAACATCACCTAATTTTGTTTTATGCAAAGCACCCCAAAAGTCAAAATCAAAGCGATCTATATGAAACACAAAAATCATAATTATACAGAACAAAATCAATGGCACAATTTTTGCTATTGTTGCAATTAAATTGATTAAAGTTGCTTGTTGCACACCACGCAACACAAGGCAATTAAATCCCCAAATCAACAACGATCCGCCAACAATACTGGCAAAATTATTGCCGCCCGCAAAAACACCAGGAAAAAAATAGTTCAGCGCATCCATTGTAATCACTGCATAGCCGACATTGCCACAGATTTGACACAGCCAATAGCTCCACCCGATATTAAAGCCCATATACGGGCCAAAACCAGACTCGGCATACATATAAATACCTGATGTTAAATTGGGCCGCAAGCCTGCCAACAACCGAAAAGTATTGGCAATAAACCAAATCCCTAAACCGGTAATCAACCATGCAATCAATACACCGCCAACACTGGCTGAAACAGCCATATTTTGTGGCAGAGAAAAAATGCCACCGCCTATCATAGAACTAACAACAATACCAGCCAAACCAAACAATCCCAATTTGCCTGAGGCAGAGACTTGTTGCGTTTTTTTTGTCTTTTTTACCATAGAAAACTCCTTGACGAAAATACCCCCTCTTTTGAAAGGAAAGAGGGGCAAAAACCTTTAACGCTTGCGTCTGCCTGCCGATACATCAACAGGTGGTGCAAATTCAAAATTCAAAAAGCCCAAAGCTGTTAAACAATAACCAAAGTTTTGGGTAATGTTCACATAATTGTGGAAAAATTGAAATTCACTGTGTTGTTGACAACCACGCAGCTGCAATTCGTGATTCATAGATTTTGTTAACCACATTTCACAATGAGCCTTGGCAATATCATCATCAATAAATGTATCAAAGTATTCCACATATTCGGCAGCCCAGCCACCCAAAAACTTACCTCGTTTATCTTTGCCCCAAACAATACCAATGCCAGTTGCAATGGCCTTGTGTTCATCGGCTTTGGCACCATTGCCGGCCATAATCACTTCAAGAACCGCCCCATGCTTAAAGCTGTGTGCCACCTGATCCACCGGCACAATGTTGCCATACAGCTCTGGCGGCAACACAGAAGTATAAGGCACCACATTAAAGTCTTGAATCTTAGCCGCCATTAAAGCGGAATCATAACAGAATGTTTCAAAGGGTTGCGGTGGAATACCATCTTCGGCCAAACCAGCCCCTCCCGTATAAAATCCCAATGTGGGATAACGTGTTCCTAATTGCATATTCTCTCCTTTTTTTTTAAGTATTTACAGTGGCATGATTGCCTAACATTTTTTCAATTAGAAAACGAAATCCCAATTCACAAGCTGCCCAAAAGTCTGGATTGAAAGAATAAAAAACACTGGCCATTTAAGAAATGTTGTTTAACATCAAAAAAAGGAGAAACAAATGAACAAATTAAAATATCTTGGGCTGGCCATTTTAAGCATGGCAACCCTGCCCGCACTTGCAGAAACAACTTCTGGAGAAGTGGTGGAAATTGATGGAAGTTTAATCACCATTGAAACCCCATCCGAAGAAAGAATGACTTTCCAAACCACCGATAATACAAACTATCGTAAAAAGAAATTAAAATCTCAACACAAGAAAAAGCGTGGGATGCGTTCGCCTGAAAATTGGCACTTCACCCCTATCGCAGAAGAAAATGATTGGGTGGAAGTTGTCTATAATCCCAAATCAGGCACAGCCACTGTTTACGAAGTGGATACCATCACAGTGTTTGACGATTAAAGATAAAATCAACCAAAAAAAACACTCCTTTTTTCAAGGAGTGTTTTGTTTTAATATCACACTTGCCATACCTAGAACATAAAGGTTGCCCGCAAGCTAAGAACCGTTGCTGTATTCTGTTCTTTGTTCGCCCCCGGATTGATATACAATTGCACATCCGGTGTTAAAGTCATAAAAGAGGAAATCCCAAAGGCCATATAGCCTTCCAAAACGCTTTCCCAAGAACGAGTTCCAGCACCATTTACCTCTTTGTTTAGCTTGTTCATCGCCACCGCTAAACCCAATTGGTCTAAACTGTTTCTGTTAAAAGGATTGTTGACAACACCCCCAAAAACATACGATTGTTTAATGCTGTTTTGTGATTTATTTACCCCATTGATGCGTGCAAATAAAGCCACCTTTTTGCTGAGATACTGTTGCGCATTCAAACTCCACCCATACGATTCTTCGGGTTGAGCCGAAACATCCGGTTGATAATAAAGCAACAAGCCGTATTCACCAGCCAACCCATCAAACGAAGGAGTCCACATCATTGACACAAAGGAAGTCCAATCCCCTTTTTCAAGTTTGTTCCAACTGATTGTTTCCCCAGTAATGTTATTCGCATTTTGCGCCCCAACACTGAACGACCAAGTATTGGTTGGATTCACGGTGACAAATCCACCTAAACTGGCAGTTGGATACACTTCCGAAGCATTTTGAGACAAGGCATAATTCAAAAAATTGACTTGTTGATTGCTGTTATAATCTGTCCCATCAAAATTATACAAGGGGAATTGTCCCAATGTCAGTGAAACATTTTTAAGCGCTCCCGGCAAGGTATGCGTATAACTTAGCTCGTCAAAACTGTTAGAATTGGAAGGATAATCATTGATGCTTGAAATAACGCCAATCCTGTTTCCAATCACATTTGCATTTGTTCCCCAATATCGCACCATGGTATAAGCCGCATTAAACGCCCCAGATCCCCATGTATCGGAATCAAATGCATTCCACCCGATTGTCCCATAGTATTGTGATTGCCATGCTGTTCCTTTGCCGGAAGGCGCCCCTCGTTGAGGCAAAAAGGATGCATCAAAAGAATAAGTTATACCTGTTTCTTTGGACAAATTATTTTTGAAATCTTGATAATCTTGAACCAATGAGCCTTGCGCAGATGCCACACTACACCAACAACAAACACTAAGTAATAAAAGTTTTTTCATAATCACTCCTTTCTATACGAAAGGAATATAATTGTCATAAAATTAAAAAAATAGACATACTTTCGTTAAGGGTGGCATCCGTCAAAGATATCCAGATTTTTATCATACACATCTGTACGCACACCATAGAGACCCAACAAGGAATGGAAAATATCATCATGCGAACGGCGCACTTGTGTTTTGCGATCCAAACATTTTTTATCCATCTTCAATGCTTCCCGAGTTGACTGTGGCATCCAAACAAAGAATGGCACTTCTCGTTGATAAACAGGGGCATCTTTGAACTCTCCGCCATGACCATATACCCCCTCTTCTCCCAAAGATTGACCATGATCCGAAACAAACACAACCACTGGATTAAACTTGTCTGTCACATTTTTATCCGATAACATCTTCATCAAATCAGCAATCACAAAAAAAGTATAATACACCGAATTATCATAAGCATTTTTCAACTCTTGATATGAACAGTTTTGATGGTTGGCATCTTGACACACCGGCTTCCATTGATGATATTCTTCTGGGGCTCTTAAATCATATCTTGGACCATGAGACCCCCGCTGATGCAACACCACCAATGTATCCTCATCAAACCCACCTATTTTGGCTTTGAAGCGTTCATTCAATGTCATATCCACACAATTGCGAGAATTACACACAAACTCGGTTGGAATGTTGCGACACATTTTATTACATCCCATTTCGTTTTCAAGCCATAGCAGATTCATACCTGCTGTCTGTAAAATATCCAACACATTGGCTGTATAGCTAATTCCTCTTTCATCATAATTATCCCGATTATATGCCGTCATCATACAGGGCAAAGAAACTCGTGTTAAAACAGCACAAGATTCGGTTTTTGAAAAAACAGTCATATCCTTTACATACGGCTTCAAAGGTTCGGCCGTATCTCGTTCATATCCGGACAATGAAAAACTGGCATCTCGCATAGATTCACCCACCACAAAAACAACCAAGTTTTTCTTATCTGAACGCCAATACTTTGTGTGTTGCAACCCTTTCAAAGAATCAATAGAATCCACCTTTTTCATCTTAAACTTTGCCAAAGACACAGCCGAAGATAAATACCCGCTGGGACACAGTTGATAACGCAAATTAAAGTTTTCCTTCAAATATATGGCAACCTCTGTTTTATAAAACGAAAAAGGCAATGCAAGCAAAACAATTCCCAAAAGAAGGCTTCCAAAATACAACAATCTGTTTTTCAAATTCGGCCATACAATGTTCCCTTTTATCACAATCAGAGCTGGCAGAACAAAGGTCAAAAGCAAATAAACCCAAAAAGAGATGCCCATCCATTCGGTGGCTTCAATCATATTACTTTCCAAAACATTGGACAGTACCATCTTATTGATAGGCAAATGAAAGTTCAAAACAAAATAACTTGCCAGTGCATTCCCCAGCATCAATAATACAGACAAAATCTTCACCGTTTTGGGCCAAAAGATAAGCCCTTGAATCGCCATCAATATCATCAATAAAACAAAGAAAACAGGTAAAAATACAAAAAATTTCACACTGGTCCAAATCTGTGTTAAAGGGTAAAAATTAAAAACACATAAAGTAAAAACAGCATACAACAAATTAAACAACAAAAACGAAATGGAAAATCTTTTCATGCTTCTCTCCTCATCAAAACAAAAAAGGCAATGCTGTCAAAAGGGGAATGGATAAATTATCATCCATATGCAATTTTTTATTAAACAAATCGCCCATGCACCCACAACACACACCTATACAAGCCGTCCATAAATTAAAATCCAAATGGTAAGCAAACAAAAAGGCAATGACAAAACCGCTGATTAAAAAAGCCAATGTCCCTTCATAGGTCTTTTTTCCAAACAACCGATGTTTGCCAAACCGCCGGCCAATTAAAGCCGCCATCGCATCACAAATCAATAACACACTCAAAGCAAACATCGCCACAGACTTTGGAACTAACACCAATAAAATCAAAGCCGAAATCAGCACATAAGGTGCACCAGACAAACGAAATTGGCCGTCTTGTTCTTCGTCTCGCAACACAGACATAAATAATCGCCGATAGATTTTGGCACAACAAGAATCTTGTTTTCTGAAAGTTTCATATTCTGCCACCAAAACAAATGCCGATAAAAGCGACAGCAAAATAATCCCCCAAGTTGGGGAAAAATACCAAATAAAAGCCACAATCCAAAAGGAACTGAGATGAATCAGTTTCCGTAAAATTTCTTGTCTAAAACTAAAAGCCATAATACAACTCCTTTTGACAAAAGCATACCTTGATAAACAAAACTTGTCAAGAAGATATTTTTTTACTTGTATCTTTACATAAAAAATGCTATGCTCAAACCCACACAAAAGAAAGGATAAAAAATGACTGAAATTTCCACATTACAAACTTTTAGAACAAAATATAAACCCGAACTGCCTCGTTCCTTGAAGAAAGGTATTAAACGGGTTTCTGTATCGGAAGGTGACAAAACAGATTCCATCACCCACCAAGAAGAATTAAAAGCCCTGTTTCCAGAAACTTATGGACAAAGTGTCATTACCTTCAAAGCGGGAAAAAAGCCCAAAAAAATGGCTTCCAAAAACATTGGAGTTATTCTTTCTGGTGGTCAAGCCCCAGGAGGTCATAA
Source organism: Alphaproteobacteria bacterium (assembly GCA_045605805.1). GTDB lineage: Bacteria > Pseudomonadota > Alphaproteobacteria > CAAHEQ01 > UBA3637 > UBA3637. Next base: position 21,232 of record JAZUQR010000003.1, read on the forward strand.
TGTCATCACCGGCTTGTATGACGGCTTAAAACGCATCAACAAAAGCAACAAACTGTTTGGCTTTTTGGGTGGCCCAAGTGGCATTGTTGATGGTAAATACATTGAATTAGACGATACTTTAATTGACAGCTATCGCAACACCGGCGGTTTTGATATGATTGGGTCTGGGCGCACAAAGTTAGAAACGGAAGAACAATTTATGAAGGTGTGGCAAGTATGCCAAAACTTAAACATTTCTGGCATTGTGATTATCGGAGGTGATGATTCCAACACCAACGCAGCCTTGCTGGCCGAATGGTTAAAAGCAAAAAATGCGGGCATCTGTGTTGTCGGTTGCCCCAAAACAATTGATGGCGACTTGAAAAACGCCCAAATTGAAACCTCTTTTGGTTTTGATACTGCCTGTAAAACCTATGCCGGTTTGGTTGGCAACATTGAACGGGATGCCTTATCCGCCAAAAAGTATTGGCACTTTGTGAAGCTGATGGGGCGCAGTGCCACGCATGTTGGCTTGGAGGTTGCCCTTCAAACCCACCCGAATATCACCTTGATTTCCGAAGAAGTGGAAGCCTCAGAAATGTCATTAGACACATTGGTTCAAGGCATGGTTGATGTGATTGTGGCTCGTGCCGAACAAGGCAAAAACTATGGTGTGGCCGTCATTCCGGAAGGGATCATTGAGTTCATTCCCGAAATGAAACAGTTGATTACCCATCTGAATGATTCTATGTCATTGGTAGAAAGCTCTGAATCCTATAAAAATGCAAAATCGGATGCTGAACGATTCCAATCCGTTATTACCCACTTGAACACCACTGCACCCGAAAGTGCCAAAGTGTTTGACTCACTGCCAGCTTTGATTAAAGCGCAACTGTTATTAGACCGTGACCCACATGGCAACATTCAAGTATCCAAAATTGAAACGGAACAATTGCTGATCAATATGATTAAAGCAAAATTGGAAAAGTTGCGTGCCGAAGACAAATATCACGGCAAGTTCTCTGGGCAAGCCCACTTCTTTGGCTATGAAGGCAGATGTGCGTTCCCATCCAACTTTGATGCAAACTATTGCTATGCGCTGGGATATAACGCCTGTGCCTTGTTGCAAACCGGAAAAACGGGCTATATTTCAAGCATTAAAAACCTAACGGCCCCCACCAACAAATGGATTGCCGGCGGCACACCGTTGACAATGATGATGACAATGGAAAAACGCCATGGTCAATTCAAACCGGTTATTCAAAAGGCTTTGGTCAAATTGGATGGGCCAGTATTCAAAAAATTGGTTGAAAACCGTTCAAAATGGGCCTTAACAGATGATTATCAATTCCCAGGAGCGATTCAATACTATGGACCGGACGAAGTGGTGAACAGCACCACCAAAACATTGGAATTGGAAAAAGGTAAAATGAAGCAACGCCGTTGGTTCAAACGCCTGCGCCTGTTTGGCTAAAATAAACACCAAATCAAGCAAAAACAATCCCCCGATTTTGGGTCGGGGGAAGTTTTTTTGGCGCAAGACCAACAGGGGTTAGGCATTTTGGCCTTTGCCTTTGGCACGAGCCACCATCGCCACACGTTCTTCGGCTTGTTGTTTGGCTTGCAACTTATCATCCAAA
>JAZUQR010000004.1:0-10975 GCA_045605805.1 Alphaproteobacteria bacterium
AAAAAACAAACAAAACAAATGAAAGGAATTAAAATGAACTGGAACATAGAACAAACCATTGAAGGCCGGCGTAAGGCATGAAATGATGTTTTTGTTGTTCCAATCCATTGAGTATTCTTCTCAAAAATAAAAAAACTGAAAGGAAATAAAATGAAAAAAAATGAATCCGGCCGTTCTATGGTTGAAATGTTGGGCGTTCTCGCCATTATCGGTGTGTTGTCCGTCGGTGGTATCGCCGGCTATACATTGGCTATGAATAAATATCGTCAAGCCGAAGTTTCTAACGCTATTGCTTTGACATATGTGGAAGCTGTGGCTCAAGGGAAGCAGGTAGCCTATGCTGACGTGGCAAACGGCGTTACAGTTCCAGCTGGATTGTCTGGTTATATTACCAATATTCAGGTTGACGAAGCTGGTGGCGTGACGATTACAGGTAAGGAAGCTTCTTTCAAGTGTGAAGACGTCGACTGGTGTAAAGACGGTGTGACGGCTGCTGTAAACGCTATAGTTTCATAAGTTGCTTCATCACAAAAAAACTCCCTTTAACGAGGGAGTTTTTTTATGGGGTTTCGTTCAGCAAGTGGTACAGCATATCTTCAAAACGGGGCAAGGCCACCACGGGCAAAAGGGCGTTTCTGTCCAACAGCTCGTAGGTGTTATTTTGGGCATTATAGCAGATAAGCCCTTCACTGCACCGCCCCAAAACCAAGCGTTTGGCAAAAAAGCGTGCTGTGGCATATTGTTTGTGATAGCCCATTAAAGAGGGGTGGTCAAACACTGTGCCAGCCCGTTCATGCGAAGAGCAGGAAAAAAACTCTAAATCCCCACAGGCAAAACCATCGGTCAATGTTAAAAAATTAAGATAGCCCCGAGGAATGCGGACTCGCCCTGCCTTGACCAACGCCACAGAAGCACTTTGGGCTTGGTTTAATCCAACGGCCGGAAAAAATACCGTCTCCTTTGTTTTTAATTGGTTCACAAGCGTTTGCAACAAAATCATTTGTTCCCTCCTTTGGGATTGAAGTGAAGCACTTGTGTGGCCATTTCGTTTGTACCATAAGGCACATAGACGGCCGTTTTTGGCACAGGAACATATAATATGGGCGGCGTTATCACCCCTGCATCCGACAAAATCTGTTGGTTCAAAAAATGGTGGATTTCTTCGTGAAACGGATAATGCGGGATAAGAACAAAGTTTTCTTCACTTATGGTCCCCCCATAGGCCAGAGGGTATTTCAAATGAAGGGTCCAATTGATGGGGAGCTTGCCTTGAAAAAGGGCTTTGATTTGGTCTTCATCCAAACCGGCCACACGCAACGCATCAAAATGATTGGCCGGCAGATGTTGTAAAAAAACAGCCATTTGCTTTTTCGTTTGAACTGCTTCGGATTTGAAATCGTGTGTATAGTGTGCAATGCGCTTTAAGGCCACCAAATCCATGCCATACAGGTTTGTTTTTTGAAATTGATTTAACCAATACGCATCATTATTGGGGGCATCCAAATTATCCAATGCAAAATCCATTTCTTGGTCGTTTGGGTTGGGTGGAGCATGGGCCACTTGGGTTAAAGAATCCCAATTTTCAAAAAGCTGTGCGCCATCTAATTGAAAATCATCCTTTTGTGGCGACATGGTTGTTTTCTCCTATTACATTGGCGTTGATGGTGGTGGCAATGCCGATTGATTTTGTCCTTCTTCCAATGCTTGATTATTCATTTGTTGCATTTGTTGTTGCTCTGCCTGCCATTCGGCCATACGTTCTTGGGCAATCCAATACGGTACATTGGGTGAAGACCCCATGGCAATTTTTTTCTTCATATCCGGTTCCATATACCAACGGGGGGCATCGGCCAAAATCGGCCGGCTCATATGGCTTTGCACCAACACATATTGTTGTAAGGGGTTCAAGCTCATAATTTCAGAAACCTGAATCACAGAAGATTGTTGCATTTGACGGGATACATTTTGTGTGAACATACTGCCTTGCGGGGCGTTCATTCCTTCTTGACGAGAGGTGCTTTTCACCTCTATGGTTGTATTGCCCACCATTTCCACAAAGCGTTTAGCCGTTTGTTCGTTGTTTTGTGACAACACAATTTTAACGGCTGTTGTAGAAATCAATGTTTCTAAATCGTCTTTACCATATTTACCCGAGATTTGCCCCAAGTCCTGCCCAATCAACAGATATGACACTTTTTGGCCACGACCCACGGCCGGCCCATTCACAACAGCCGACAACTTTGGCATTTGCGGAAATTCGTCTAACACAAACAACACAGGGAACGGGCCTGCCTTTTGGCCGGCACTGTTCACATGCCCAGGTGGATTGGCAATTAAATAGTTGCTCATCAATTCAACAAAGATACCCGTAATCACGCTTAAAGCCGTTGCGTCCACCAAATCCACAGACAAATAAACCGTCACTGGTTGCATTTTGCCTGTATTGGGATCGGCAATACCACGCAAATCGCTGAAAGTAAAATCACTTTTTTTGGTACGGGCAATCACCGCAGCGTTTTTGAAAATACTGATGCCCGCAAAGGCGGTGGACAGCACAGAACCTCGCTCTTTATCCGGTGTGTTGCCCAATTGGCTTAACTCGGTGACAGCACGGCGGGCATAGCCAAAACGATTCGCTTCCGCAACGGCCGCATCTAACACATCTTTCATGGGGTCGGCCATCATGGCCATTTGATCGCCTTCGTCCGAACGCCTTTTAATATCAGCCGCCACTTTCATGCTCATATCTGTCCACCAATCCAAAATCATGGCAATACATGGTTCACACCCATACCAACTGGGCGGCAAGCCGTCCCACATACCAACGGGGGCATAGTTCGCCAAAGTCAATGTGCCACTTTTAAGTGCATTCAAGGCCATACGGGCACCAACATCTTGCATATCCATATAGTAGGTTTCCAAAATGCGAGCATCTTCTTGGTCAAAAGAACCCTCTTGCAACTTTGTGACAAAATAATCGTTGGCTCTGGCTCGTTCGCATTTAGAGGCGATAAAGTGCAACAAGCCCGCCATAGCATTACGGCCCGCATTGGCCCAGTGTGGGTCTTGTCCACCCGTCGCCTCAGGCACCAAAATCTTGTTCATAGAGTCAATATACATATCTCGGGCAGGCCCCAAGGGAGGCAAACTTTCAGGGGACAGCGGATTCCAGCTTGGGTAAAAGATATTTTTTTCCGGTTCGTCTGCTTTGCCCCAATTGATGATATAAACCGGCCCCAAGCTGGCCCGATAGGCCGATGTATTAAAACACAATTCGGGCTTTGGGTCATTGATAATAAGGCTAACGCCATCCGAGGCAAAAATTGTTGGAACAACAACGCCAACTGTTTTACCGGTACCAGGCGGCGCACATACCAACACAGCCAATGTTTCGGCCAATTTTAACAGATGCCCCTTAAACTTGCCCAAAACCGTACAGATACCTTTATCAATGCCAATTTGTGACATTTGCCTTATGTCATCCAAAGTGGCCATACGCCCTTCACCAAAGATGTTTGGCATATTCTTATATGGGTTTTTGATAATCCCTCGTGCAATGATACCAAACATTAAAACAAACGGCACAACAGGAACCAAGTAGGCCACAGAAAATGTCACACGGGCATCTGTAAAATAGTTCCACCATTTACCAACGATTGAAAATAAATAAAGTGGATTCATGACGGCACGCTTCAAAAATATTATCCCTTGTTTGAAAGATTCTTGGTCAAGGCCTTTCATACACCATACATATATCGGCATTGCCAACAAAAGTGTGACATACCATACCAGTAAGGCCACGATAAATGTTTTCATAATATAAAAACCAAACTTTCTTTGTTCGGCATACATACGATCAACCATGTTATTCTCCCTTTAATAATTGTTTTAATGTGTCAATTTGGGCAACAGACAAAGGACCTGTTTCTTTTATCAATTCGGCTGTTGTTGGGATTTCTTCCGTTCCCCCCACATCTGTGCGTGATACTGTCACTTGCATTTCTTTCCATATGCGCAACATTTCTTCGGCATTGATGATATTGCCTTTTTGTTCAATCATAAAAGGTTGTACAGGAATATCGGAAAAATCAGGTGCAATTTTTTCTTCAATCTCTTTGACACTTTGAAGTAATTCATAAACAGGAGACACACGATGGTCTACCTCGGAAAACCACAAAGGAGCTTCCCCATTAAAAGGTTCTTCTTCTCCTAACCAATCACCCGATGCTTTATCCACATACACAACAAAAATCCTGTCTGAACCAGCTGCCACAAAATCAATTTGTTGAACGGATGTTTTAACATTCTGAATCAATTGATAGCCGGCATTTTCAAACAAAGCGGGCACATCCTCCACAACTGGTTCACGCACAGGGATTTCAATATCTTCCAAGGGGATGTTTTCAAAATCCGCTTCAATATCCGGTTCTGTTGGGACAGGGGATATTGGCTGTCTGTTTGCAGGCATTTGAAAGGTATCCAAAGGCATATTGGGTTGAAAAACAGAAGCGGGTTCTGATGGTTCAATGGAAGCCATACTTCCTTGGGCATTGGATTGTCTGGAAGTGGATAAAGCGACAGGGCGTTTTGGTGTGGACTTTTTGATCTCTTTATTAGATACAGGCGGTGGTGGCGGGGCCAAAATAAGACCTGTTTTCTTCTTGTGTTTTGAAGAATGTTTTTTTGTTTTCTTTGTGAATAATGAATGAAAAAAGTGAATAACAGTTTTGATTATTTTTTTTACAGTTTTGCGCCAACGGACCTTTGTGCAAAGATGCCACAAATAAAGAAAACACGGCACAGAAAACAAAAGCACAATCAAAAAAATCCAATCGCTTTTTGCGTTCAACATCCATCCGGATTCAAACTCTTTGATAATAAACAACCAGGAATGACGAGAAAATAAGTGAAAACGCCAATTACTGTATAAAAAACCGCGCAGCCACCAACCAAAGAAAATGACTGCGACAATCAATCCGACTAATAAGTTTCTGCGCCATTCTTTTTTTTGCATGACAAATCCTTATCTTTTATTGTTTGATTCATTATACAAAAAACAAAAATGTTTTTCTAGCAAAAAAAGCGGACTTTTGGTTTTTTTCTTAAATATGTTGTAAAACAAGATTGGGATTAAAATCAACACCCATCGCTTCATTTGCTTTTTCGTATTTATTCAACACAAATCTGAAATAGGTTAAAACGAACAAGCGTGTGGCTGATGATAATCCAGATTGGCCTTTGGAAGCATCAATTTTTGAACACAATTCATGAATGGTTAGGCCTTCTCTGGCGCATATATCTGATAAAGAAATCCAAGTTTCACGATCCAATCGCATACTTGTTCTGCGTCCATTCACGATAACATTTTTACAAACTAACATTTGTTTCTCCTTTCCTTTTAATAAAAAATACATTATACTTATGGGTAGTGAAAAAACGAATTGCAACCTATAAGTGTATTATTTTTTTAAGGACACAACTTATAATATGAAAAAACAAGAGAAAAAAAAGATTTTGCATACTTGCGATTTTCCAAATTGTACCGAAGGGGCAGAGTTTCGGGCACCAAAAGACAGGACTTTGCGTTCTTATTATTGGTTTTGTCTGAAACATGTACAAGAATACAATAAAAAATGGGATTTTTTGGCGGGTTTGTCGGCCGAACAAATTGAGGCTCAATTGCAAAATGATGTGACTTGGCAACGTCCAACATGGAAGTTGGGGATGGGTGGATCAGCCAAAATTGTACATGGAAAAGTCAGTGATAAGTTTCACTTTTTTGATGAATCGCAACTTGGGATGAGCGGACAATACAATCCACCACCCACAGAAATGCGTTATTCAAAAAAAATTCAAGATGCTGTTTTGTTTATGCAGTTGGAACAGCCGCTATCACTTGAAAAAGTAAAAGCACAATATAAAAAATTGGCCAAAATCTATCATCCCGATATTGCCAAACAAGATGCCTCGCTCTTTCAAAAATTGACCAACAGTTATACCTCTCTTGTGGCGTTTTTAGAACGGGGTGAAGAATGAAAAACTATTGGTTAACACGCTTCATTTTGATTCCTGTCACCTTGCTTGGCATTATTACTTTGAACTTTGTGTTGATTCAAATGACCCCAGGCGGACCGGTTGAACATATGATGATGAAATTGCAAGGGGGTGCTTTAACTTCGGAAATAGCTCAATCAGATACAAAGCAAAAGGCCTATATTGAACAAATGCGCACTCAGCTGAATCAACAATTTGGATTTGACAAACCTGTGTGGGTGCGTTTTGGCTCAATGCTTAAAAACTATCTGTGCTTTGATTTTGGTAAAAGTTTTTATCAAGACAAATCCGTATTGACTTTGTTGAAGGAAAAAATGCCTGTGTCTTTGTCATTGGGGATTTTTTCCACTTTGCTGATTTATCTGATTGCCATTCCATTGGGCATCAAGAAAGCCCAAAAAGCCGATTCTTCATTTGATAAAATAACAACGGGTATTTTAACCATTTCCTATGCGGTTCCCGCCTTCTTATTTGCCATTTTTTTGGTTATTTTTTTGGCAGGAGGGCATTATTTGGATTTGTTTCCATTAAAAGGATTGACTTCCGATAACTGGGAAAATTTGTCATGGATTCAAAAAGCGGGTGATTATTTGTGGCATATTACATTACCTGTTCTTTCCATCTCTGTGGGGGGAATTGCAGGTTTATGTTTTTTAACACGCAATTCTTTTTTGGATGAACTGGGTAAAGCCTATGTGATGACAGCCAAAGCCAAAGGGTGTTCCCAACAACGCATTTTATGGGGGCATGTCTTCAGAAATGCCATGCTTTTGGTGTTGGCAGGTTTTCCCGCCATGTTGGTCAGTATGCTTTTTACCGGATCTATGCTGATAGAAGTGATTTTTTCACTGGATGGGCTTGGATTATTAGGCTATGAATCTTTAATCAACCGAGATTATCCCGTTGTTTTTGGTTCGCTGTACTTATTCACATTATTAGGGTTGATGTTGAATGTTTTAAGCGATTTTGTTTATACATTGGTTGACCCACGCATTCATTTTTCAAAGAGGCAACTATGAATACTTTGTGGCATCGTAGAAAAAAGATTTTTTGTCAAAACAAACTGGCTGTATGGAGCTTGTGGATATTTTTATTTTTGTTTTGCGTATCACTTTTTGCCCCGTTTCTTGCCAATGACAAACCGTTATTGATACGCTATGAAAACAACTTTTATTTTCCTTTTTTGCAAGATATTACCGATGAAGAATTGGGAGGAGATTTACCCACTTTTGCCGACTATACAGATCCCTTCACAAAAAAACAAATCCATCAAAAGGGATGGATGATTCTGCCTTTGATTCCCTATCATGCCAACACGGTGGACTATTTTTCCAAAAATCCTTTTCCATTGCCACCAAGTAAAGACCATTGGTTGGGAACAGATGACCAAGGGCGTGATTTGTTGGCCCGATTATTATACAGTCTGCGTCTTTCACTGTCTTTTGGATTGATACTCACTTTGGTTGCTTCGGTCATCGGTTTAATCATAGGGGCGGTGCAAGGTTATTTTGGGGGTAAAACTGATTTAGTTATTGGGCGTTTGATAGAGATTTGGTCCAGCCTGCCACAGTTATTTATTTTAATTATATTAGCGGGCTTTTTCAAAGCAACCTTTTTTTCTTTGCTGATAATTATGGTGTTGTTCAGTTGGCCCACATTGACCACCGTTGTGCGTGCCGAGTTTTTACGCATTCGTAATTTAGATTATATTCGTGTGGCCAAAGTATTAGGTGCAAGCGATATCAACATTATGTTTCGCCATATTTTACCCAATGCTTTGATTGCCACCACAACTTATATGCCATTTATCTTGTCTGGGGCCATTGTAGCCTTATCTGCATTAGATTTTTTGGGATTAGGACTTCCCCCAGGCACCCCCAGTTTGGGCGAATTGATTCGTCAGGCAAAAGAAAACCTAAACAGCCCGTGGATTGGTTTCAGTGTTTTGATTTTAATGACAATTTTGCTGGCCTCTCTTTTATTGATTGGCGAGGGTATCCGATCAGCTTTTAACCCCCATAGTAAGGAGGAAAAATGAGCCTGCTTTCCATCCAAAATTTGACAGTTCGTTTGAAAAATATCACGCCTGTGGAACAAGCCTCACTTGTGGTGGAAAAAGGTAAATGTGTGGCGCTGATTGGCCCCAGCGGTTGTGGCAAAACAACTTTGGCTCGTTCCATTTTGAAATTACAGGATAACACCGTTTTAACAGGCAAGATTTTGTTTCATAACACCAATTTGTTGGATTTGTCTGAAAAAGAATTATTAAACATTCGGGGTGGCAAAATTGCCATGATTTTTCAAGAGCCGATGACAGCCCTCAATCCGCTTCATCCGGTTGGCAAACAAATTATGGAAAGTTTGGTTTTACATAAGAACAATCCCACCAAAGCGCATATAGAAGGCCTGTTAAAACAAGTTGGATTAAAAAACACAAAACGCATTTTGAAAAGCTATCCACATCAGCTTTCGGGCGGAGAAAGACAGCGCATCGTAATTGCGATGGCCTTGGCTGGTAATCCCGAACTTTTAATTGCAGACGAACCCACAACAGCATTGGATTCTGTCACACAAAAACAGATTTTAGCTTTATTAAAACAGCTTCAAAAAGAATTGGATTTGGCCATTTTGTTCATCACACATGACATTGCCGTTGTGCGCCAAATAGCAGATAAAGTCTATATGATGGCGGCCGGCAAAGTTCTAACGGATAAATTGCCGCAGGATGAGCCCTTTTCTGCCCCCACACAGATATCACCATCATCCCCTTGTGTGTTAGATGTTCAAGGGTTGGGTATCAGCTATGGGCAACATCAGGTTGTGAAAGATTTTTCGCTTACGGTGAAACAAGGCGAAACGGTGGCGCTGGTCGGGCCAAGCGGATGCGGCAAAAGTTCCATCGCCCATGCTTTGGTTCGTTTAGTTCCAGCCACTGGAAAAGTTTATCTTGACGGGCAAGATTTTTTTGCATTGAAAGGCAAATCCCTTCAACAAGCCCGATCCAAAATACAAATGGTTTTTCAAGATCCTTTTTCTTCGCTGAATCCCCGTTGGATGATAGAAGATATTCTTTTGGAAGGGGCCAAAATCCATAAAATCAAAAACAGCCAAACCTTGTTATCTGAAACTTTGCAAAAAGTTCATCTGAATGCGGACATTTTGCACCGCTATCCGCATGAATTATCTGGCGGTCAGCGGGTTCGTGTGGCTTTGGCACGAGCCTTGATGTTAAATCCAAACCTGTTGATTTTGGATGAAATTACCACAGCATTAGATATTCATACACAGGCAAAAATTATCCACTTGTTAAAAGAGTTGCAAGCAAAACAAGGCCTTGCGTATATATTTATCACACATGACGAGAGAGCCTTGAAAGCCCTTGCACATCGGCTTATTTTGCTAACCTAAACTCTTTCAAATCGTGATCAATACCGTTCAACACAGCTCGTTTGTTGCTTCCCATATATGTTTTAACGGAATTACCGTTTTTTATGGCAATAGCAGGCCAACCTCTGACTTGATATAACCGCACCAATAAATCCCGTTGTTCTGCAATTTCTTCCTTCAAATGTTTGTTGGCCAAGCAAGCATCAAAGTCTTTGTTTAGCATACCCAACGATTGTGTATATTGCAATATCAAAAAATCAATAGTCTTGCTGTTGATGATTTTGTCTTGATTTTTGTAAAGCCAATTCATCATGCGATGGGCTTTATCGTCTGGTAAGCATCGCATCAACATAGCGGCTTTCATTGACTTTTCGTCCGTCACCACATCCACCATTTTAATCAATGCTTGTCCCTTATTGGCATATTTTTTCAACAGCTCGGGGAAAATTGTTTGATGAAAGTCCTTACAATGCGGACAGGTGATAGAGGTAAAAACATACATTTCTGTTTTTGCAGGTTTGCCATAGGTGCGTAAATCTGTTATTGGTCTGGCCTGAACCGAAAAAGCACTTAAAAAAAGCATCCCTAACAAAAACAATCTCATTTTTATCTCCTGTCGTTTAAGAAATAGAGCATCAAACGGAACAAATTGATAAAGTCCAAATAAAGTGCCAAAGCACCTTGAATGGCCTTTGCTTGCATCACTTCTTCGGAATCCGAATCGGAATACATGGCCTTTAATTTGTTGGAATCATAGGCCGTTAAACCCACAAAAATCACCACAGAAATCACATTTAACACAAAGTTAAATTGGCCCGATCCAACAAACAGATTCACCAATCCGGCCAAAACAACGCCAATCAAGCCCATTATCAAAAAACGGCCCATACCACTTAAATCTTTGTCTGTTTTGAAACCAAACCAAGCCAAAGCAAAAAACATGCCAGCTGTCACAACAAAGGCTTGAAACAAAGCAGTGCCGGAATAAACAAACAACAAACTGCTGGAACTAATGCCCATCAAAGCAGAAAACAGCCAAAACCACAGTTTCGCTTGCTGAATGTTTAACTTTGAGGTGGCGTTTCCAATCAAAAAAACAACCAACAAAGGGGCAAACACGGCAATCCAGCCCAGCACACTCATGCTTAAAACCCCTTCGGCATTGGTGGTGTAAAACAATCCCATCAACGGTTCACGCACGCACAGCCATGCCATTAAAGCGGAAATTAAAAGCCCGCCTCCCATGTAATTATAGATTTTTGAAAAATAATCTTGAATAAAAAGCGTTCTGCGTTTTGCTTGTAAAACTTGTGTCATTTTTTCTCCTTTTGTTGACAATAAAGAAAATAGCCGTTTTTTTTGTAAAAAACAAGGAAATAATGAAAAAAAGGAAACATAATGTAAATTATGCGAACAAGGCTTCAAGGAAGGCAAACACAAGTTTAATATTAAACAAAAAAACAAACAAAACAAATGAAAGGAATTAAAATGAACTGGAACATAGAACAAACCATTGAAGGCCGGCGTAAGGCAT
>JAZUQR010000005.1:0-5570 GCA_045605805.1 Alphaproteobacteria bacterium
CAAGGGGTTAGTGACTCTTTCTTGAATCTTTACTTGAAGCATTGTGCCTCCCTTCACATATCCTTTCTACACGATATATTATAGAATGTCAAGAAAAAATTGGACAATCAAAAAAAACTGTGCTATAACATAACTGTTGAGGAGATAACAAAGGAGTTAAAATGCGTTTTATGAAAAACTTTTTCTTAATTTTATGTCTTCTCAGCCTGCTCTGTGTTGGAGGATTGATTATTCATCAACAGATTTTGAAGCCCAAAAATTGTCTGTCCGAACAAGTCAATGTTCATCACCCAGACTATGTTTCTTGCGGACCAATTGTTGAGCAGGATTTGCTTGCCAAAGCACAAAACAACGATATTCAAGCCGCTTTTATGTTGGCTTTGATGTATGATATTGGTGATCGGGTACCGGAAAACAGAGAACGAGCCATTTATTGGCTTCAAAAGGCCGAACAAGCCAATCTTGCCGATGCTCAGTATGTGATGGCCGTGTGGGCTGAACGAGGCTATTTTGCCGAAGCCAGCGCTGACCTTGTTATTCCTATGTATGAGGCCGCCGCCAGACAAGGACACTTGAATGCCATGAAAAGTTTAGCCAATATCTTTTATGAAACAAACGAACAAAAATATCAATTTTGGATGAATAAAATAAGGACTTATCAATGACTTTTTTCAGATCAGACTATGTGGCACCGCACTATCGCTTGCCCAAAACAGAACTTACTTTTACTTTACATCCCACAAAAACTGTGGTGAAAGCTAAACTTTATTTTCAAGACTATCAAGTGGGCAAGCCTTTACACCTGAACGGTGTGGATTTGCTGTTGCAAGAAATTAAACTCAACAAGCAACCGGTGACCGACTATACCCTTGATAAAGAAGAATTGATTTTAACACCAACGCAAAAAAACTTTGTTTTGGAAACCTGTGTACAAATCAATCCGAAAGAAAACACTTGTTTGGCGGGACTTTATCTTTCTAATGGCCTGTTCACCACCCAAAATGAACCACAGGGTTTTCGCAGAATTACATTCTATCCCGATCAACCGGATATTTTAAGTGAATATACTGTCACCATCAAGGCAAATCAGAAAAAATATCCAGTGCGTCTTTCCAATGGGAATGTGGTGAAAGAATCGGCCACCGCCATCACCTATCACGACCCTTATCCAAAACCATGCTATCTATTCGCTTTGGTGGCTGGCAAATTGGATGTGTTGCAAGATAGCTATACAACAAAATCAGGCAAAAATGTGGACTTATATCTTTATTGCGAAGAAGGCAAAAAAGAACGTTTAACCTTTGCCATGGAATCATTGAAAAAATCCATGAAATGGGATGAAGATACTTTTGGTTTGGAATATGATTTGAATCGCTTTTCCATTGTGGCAGTTTCTCATTTTAACGCAGGGGCTATGGAAAACAAATCCTTAAACATTTTTAATGATTCAGTTTTGTTGGCCAGTGCGACAACAGCAACAGATGCCACCTATTCAGCCATAGAAACAACTGTCGGGCATGAGTATTTTCATAATTACAGCGGTGACAGAGTCACTTTGCGGGATTGGTTTCATCTTTCCTTAAAAGAAGGATTCACCGTTTTCCGCCATACCGAGTTTGGATCGGATGTGCGCACCAAAGCTATGGGCCGCATTCATGATGTGGATTTATTGCGGGCGGTACAATTTATTGAAGATGACAGACCATTGGCACATCCTGTTTTATTGGACAAAGCCGAATCTGTGGAAAACTTTTACACCTCTACAATTTACGAAAAAGGGGCCGAGGTTATCCGTATGATGCGAGCCGTTGTTGGGCGAGAAAAGTTTATGCAAGGGTGTGCTTTATACTTTAAGCGCCATGATGGGCAGGCTGTGACGATTCAAGACTTTGTGCGCGCCATTGAAGATGCCAGCGGGGTTGATTTAGAGCAATTCTGTTTATGGTATCATATCCCTGGCCGCCCCAAAGTGAGTGTTAAAACGCATTACAGCAACCATATTTTTACCATTCATATTGAACAATCGCACCGTTTAACAGACAAACCGTTTGTTATTCCTTTGGCTTTTGGTTTAATTGGTCTCGATGGTCAGGATATGATTGCCGACACTTTGATTTTGGACAAGTCTTGCCAAGATTGGACTTTTGATGTGACAGAAAAACCGGTGCTTTCCATCAACCGCAACTTTTCGGCTTTGGTGGATTTAAGCATTGACTACACACCACAGGAAAAATCTCATTTAATCAAATATGATACGGATTTATTTAATCGCTATCAAGTGGGGCATCAATTTATTTTGGATACTTTGATTGAGATGATTCAAAAAGACAAACCATCTGTACCACAAGAAATGATGGACATTTTAGAGGTGTACTTGAACACTGATTTGGAACCGGCATTTGTGGCTTCTATTTTACAATTGCCCACTACCTCAGAGATTATCAACGCTATGCCCTTTGTGGATTTGGACAAAGTGTATGAAAAACGCCATTTGATGCGTCAGACCATTGCCACTCTCTTTCATGACAAGCTGAGTCAGATGTATCAACAGAACCTGATTGATGAACCCTATCAACCCACGCCAGAACAGGCAGATAAGCGTTCCTTGAAAAATGTTGCTTTGTCTTATTTGGAATTGAATGACAGCAAAGAATTGGCTTGGACACAATACAAAAAAGCCGATAATTTCACTGATTTAACCGAGGCACTTTTCGTCATGGTTCACAATAATTTACCGAAAAAAGTGGATGCTTTGTCTGATTTCTTCATTCGCTATGAGGGGGATGATTTGGCCATCAACAAATGGTTTGCCACACAGGCCAGCACACCGCAAAAAGAAACCTTACAAACAGTTCAAAAGTTAATGAAGCATCCGAAGTTCACGCTGCTCAATCCCAACCGAGTTCGGGCATTATTGGGTGTTTTCAGCAAAAATCTGATTGCTTTTCATCAACCAGAAGGTTATCAATTTTTTACCGAGGCTTTATATGATTTAGACAAGGCCAACCCGCATATGGCCGCCATTTTGGTTCAAGCGTTCAGCCCTTATAAAAAGTTGAACAACACCTTAAAATCTTCGGCAGAACAGGCGTTGATTGCTTTGAAAAATAAAGAAGATGTAAGTGTTCAAACAAAAGAACTTATCCAAAAAATGCTTGATTCTTAAAGGTTTTTCAAAAATAAAAAAGCACTTCCCGAACAGAAGTGCTTTTTTTTATTGGGCTTTAACTCAGACTATTCCACAATTAAAACTGTTCCTTTAACAGCAACAACTTTCACTTTACGCCCTTTGGGAATATCTTTTTCGGATCTGGCCAACCAGACGGTATCGCCCACCGCCACTTTGCCCGAACCATCTTGAATGGCTTGAGCCACCTTTACCGTCTCACCGATATATTTATGAGCGCCTACTTTTTCTTCTGTTCCCACATCTTTATTGGCTCCAAACAGCTTTTTATAAACAAAAAAGCCACCCATCACACTGATAATTGAACAGACCACAAAAGTGGCAATTTGGGCGTTGCCGGCCAATTCAAAAATGCCCGTTAAAACACCTGTTAAAATTGCCCCAAAGCCAAACCACATAATGAATGTACCAGGCATCATCAATTCCAAAATCATCAGAATCAGACCGAAGCTCATCCAGCCCCAAATGCCCCATTCATTCCAAAAAATAATGAAATCATTCATTTGAACACCCCTTTATTTTGTTTTCTTTGTGTTGTCTTTGTCGTTCAGCAAAGTTTTCGTCACTTCGGCAATCCCAGTCAACGAACTTGCCAATTGCTGCGTTTCAAAGGGCAACATCAACAACTTTTGATTAGGCGATTTCACAATCTCTTTTAAGGCTTCAATATACCCTTGCCCCAAAAAGTAGTTCAATGATTTTTCATTTCCATTGGCAATGGCTTCTGATACCAACCGTGTGGCTTTTGCTTCGGCTTCTGCGGCCCGTTCACGAGCTTCTGCTTGATTAAAGGCCACTTCTTTTTCACCTTCTGCTGCCAACACAGCCGCTTGTTTTTCACCCTCTGCTTTCAAAATGGCAGCTTGCTTAAAGCCTTCTGCATCCAAAACATTTGCCCGTTTTTCACGTTCTGCTTTCATTTGACGTGCCATAGCATCAATCAAATCTTTGGGTGGAGAAATATCTTTAATTTCCACACGGGTAATTTTTGTTCCCCAAGGCACTGTGGCTTCGTCCACCACAGCCAAAAGGCGTTGATTGATTACATCTCGTTGGCTGAGCAATTCATCAATTTCCATTGAACCGATGACTGTGCGGACATTTGTCATCACCAAATTCAACAAACCGGCATACAGGTCATGGATTTGATAGGAGGCGGCATAGGCATCTTGAATTTCAAAGAAGACCACACCGTCCACACGCACCATGGCGTTATCTTTTGTAATCACATCTTGCGATGGAATATCCAAAACCTGTTCCATCATATTGACCCGTTGGCCGATTTTTTCGGCAATTGGCACCAAAAAGTGGATACCAGGGCGGAAGATTTTTGAAAACTTACCAAATGTTTCCACAGTGAATTCATATCCCTGTGGCACAATTTTAAGGCACGAGGTTATCAATGCAATCAGCAAGACAACCGCTATAATTAAGAAAAATTGCATATTTATCCTTTCATTTTTATATTACACACTTTCAGCCTAGTCCTATCTAATATAAAAGTCAACATAAAAAATCCCCCGATTTAACTCGGGGGAAGTTTGGCTTTATTTTTTTTAATTACAAGTTTGTGTTGTGTCATCAAATCTAGCGGCTGGACAGAATCCCCAGTTGCAACAGTATTGTTCGCCATTATCATCAGATTCCCACTCTGTACAACCTATCTCTTTTCCCGTTGTATCTTCTTCCTCACAGATACCATATGACTCCCCATTTTCAACACCGCTCAATGTTGTCAATGCATAATCTTGTGTGGAATAATTGTCTGTACATCCGGTCCATTCCACATGGGTTTTACCACCCACAACTTCTGCCATTTCTACATAGCAGTGTTGATTTGCATAGCTAGCTTCAACACAACATCCGATGGACTCATAAGTTTCAAGAATGGAATCTCCTGTATGGTCGCCATCACAGGCACCCCAGGAAATACAGTCACCAGACTCATTTGTATAAGCACAATAGATTTCATATCCTTCTTCGGCACAGGCACCATGGGCCTCTTTCACGCCAACAATGGAATCACCACTACTTTTGCCTTCGGGACAGGTACTCCAAAACACGCACTCACCTTGAGCATTTGTAGACCAACAATACAGTTCTTGCCTCTCACCAGCACAAGCACCATAGGCCTCTTTCACGCCAACAATGGAATCACCACTGCTTTTCCCTTTGGCACAGATCAGCCACTCGTAACACTCACCTTGAGCATTTGTAGAAGCACAATACAGTTCTTGCCTCTCACCAGCACAGGCACCATAGCAGCCCTCATCATATTCAGATTTCACGCCAACAATCCAATCTTTGCTGCTTTTCCCTTCGGCACAGGTAGACCACCACCTGCACTCACCTTGGGCATTTGTACGGGTACAATACACTTCGT
>JAZUQR010000006.1:0-3122 GCA_045605805.1 Alphaproteobacteria bacterium
GCTGCAACAGCGTCACCTGCACCAGCTGCAACAGCATCACGCCCAGCTGCAACAGCGTCACGCCCAGCTGCAACAGCGTCACCTGCACCAGCTGCAACAGCATCACGCCCAGCTGCAACAGCATCACGCCCAGCTGCAACAGCGTCACGCCCAGCTGCAACAGCGTCACCTGCACCAGCTGCAACAGCATCACGCCCAGCTGCAACAGCGTCACGCCCAGCTGCAACAGCGTCACCTGCACCAGCTGCAACAGCATCACGCCCAGCTGCAACAGCATCACCTACACCAGCACCTACACCAGCAAAAAAGGGGTGGTTCAAAAGGGTGCTAAAATATGCTGCAATCATTGGTGCAACAGTGTGGGCAACCTTGACCTTTGGCGGTAAAGAGGAAGGGGAGCAAAAAACACCCAACAGGGCCTTGCGTGAAAAGTTGGCACAAAAGCAACAGTTGTATGTTGTGGATGAGGATATAAACGGCAACCCAATCCCGCCGAAATACTATGTGGCCGAAGAAGCACATACACCGGTGACTTCTCAAGGTGTGAACGAAGGTATTCGGGAAACATCCTCTGAAGTGACGGATACGATGGGTACAATTGCTGATTTGGCTTATTCTGTGTCTGATGCATTGGATGCAATCGGCAGTGTTGAAAATGCCAAACATCGTGTAAAAGCAGAGCGGGCTGAATTAAAATATCAAAAAGAAAAAGCTCGTGCAAAAGCACAACGGGAAAGAGAACGCGCAGAACGGGAACGCTTAAACAATGCTCAAAAGCGGCAAAATATGAGGCTGAGAGAGCAAAAGGCAGAACAGCGCCGTATTGAAAAAGCCCAAAGAGATCAGGAACGACGGGCCGCCAAAATCCGCAAAGAACAGGAAAAAAGGCGTAAAGAGGCTCAAAAACAGGCGGATAAAAGACGAGCTGATGCTATAAGATTGAGCAAAGGAAGATAAATGAAAAATAAAAAACTTTTGCTGGGAATGGCTGTGTTAGGAACCTTGTTAAATTCGGGTTGTGTGACATGTGAACATTGCGGATACCATGCCCCCAGACGCAAAATTGTGCGTTTGATTGAAGTACCGCCACCACAGAATGTGTACTGGAAACCTGTAAAACGACCACCACCGCCACCCAAAAGATATATACCGCTGCCGCCCGACTATCATCCGCCAAAATGGAAGCGGTACGGACATCGGCATAAATCAAGGTAAAAAAGTCTATAAAAAAGACTTGACTTTATTGGAGAGGTTGGGGTATAATCTCTCCAGTTTTATTTTTAACAGAAGGAGAAAAAAATGCCCGCAACCTCTATGGAACAATTGGTCAGTTTGTGTAAACGCCGTGGCTTTGTATTTCAAGGCTCTGAAATCTATGGCGGATTAAGAGGAACTTATGATTTTGGTCCTTTGGGAGTTGAATTAAAAAAGAATATACGCAATGCATGGTGGCGTGCCATGGTATATGAACGAGACGATGTGGAAGGTTTGGAATGCGCCCATTTATCACACCCATTGGTCTGGAAATACTCTGGTCATGAATCGACATTCTCTGATCCATTATGTGACTGTAAACGGTGTAAATGTCGCTGTCGTGCAGATCATATTGTGGATGGCAAATGTCCCGAATGTGGTTCCACTGAATTGACCGAACCACGTCCCTTTATGTTGATGTTGAAAACAAACATTGGTCCTGTTGATGATGGGTCAATGTTCGCATATTTGCGTCCTGAAACCGCACAAGGCACATATTTGAACTTCAAAAATGTGATTGATGCCACAGCCCGCAAATTGCCATTCGGAATCTGCCAACACGGAAAATCTTTCCGTAATGAAATCACACCACGCAACTTTTTGTTCCGTCAACGTGAGTTTGAGCAAGCAGAAATGCAATACTTTGTGAAGCCTGGAACAGACGAAGAATGGTGGAATACTTGGAAAGAAATCAGACGGCAATGGTGGATAGAGCAAGGAATACCTGCTGAAAAATTGCGTTATAAATTACATGAGCAATTGGCACACTATGCAAAAGCAGCCGTGGATATTGAATATGAGTTCCCTTGGGGATTTGATGAAGTGGAAGGAATTCACGATCGTCAAGACTTTGATTTGGGGTCACACACCAAAAATCAATCAAAATACGATATTCAAGCAAAAGTAATGAAGAATACCGATTCTGTGACAGAATTGAATTATGTGGATGTCTTTGATAACAATAGAAGTTTCATTCCTTTTGTGGTGGAAACAGCAATGGGATTGGATCGGGCAGTGATTGCTTTAATGGCCGAAGCTTATACCGAAGAAAAATTGCCCAATGGCGAAACAAGAACGGTGTTGAAATTGAAAAAACATTTGGCCCCTGTGAAAGTGGCTGTGATTCCATTGAAACGCAACAATGAACAAATTGTGGCGT
The DNA here is from genome assembly GCA_045605805.1 of Alphaproteobacteria bacterium. Classification (GTDB taxonomy): domain Bacteria; phylum Pseudomonadota; class Alphaproteobacteria; order CAAHEQ01; family UBA3637; genus UBA3637. The sequence goes on from JAZUQR010000006.1 coordinate 2,414, forward strand.
TAGCACATCAAATTAAAGCAGACTTGCTGAAAACAGGTATCGGCCGTGTGATGTTGGAAGATTCGGGAAATATCGGTAAGGCCTATCGTCGTCATGATGAAATCGGCACACCGCTGTGTATCACGGTGGATTTTGAATCCATTGAACAAACACCGGCAACTGTGACTTTAAGAAATCGTGACACAATGGAACAGACACGCATCCCTGTGGCCGATTTAACAAAGTACTTAAAAGAATTTTTTGGGGCATAGAAAAAAGGCTTGCTTTTTGAAAAAAAGTTTGCTATAATGCACTCAATTGGTTTAACAATACAAACAATTTGAAAGGGGTGATTCCTTTGGTAACAATCGTTGTGCGTGATAATAATGTGGAACAAGCTATCCGTGTTTTGAAAAAGAAAATGCAACGGGATGGCAGCTTCCGTGAAATGAAGTTGCGTCGTTATTACGAAAAGCCGTCTGAAAAAAAGGCTCGTAAGAAAACCGAATGTGTGCGTCGTGCACGCAAAGCACAAAGAAAACGTTTCTGGGCAGAAGGTTATTAATTCTGACATATAATGTTTCAAAGTCCTCAGGGAAAGCTGTTCCTGAGGATTTTTTTTCTTGACATTCTATAATATATAGAGTAAAAAGGATGTATGAAAGGAGGCACAATGCTTCAAGTAAAGAACCAAGAAAGAGTCACTAACCCCTTGAAAAATAACGAAAAA
>JAZUQR010000007.1:0-62999 GCA_045605805.1 Alphaproteobacteria bacterium
AAGCGTTATGGCACGAAGGTTGCGCCAACGGATCTGACAGTCATATTGGGTGGTTATATGACTGGTGGAGGTGATCGTACTTCTGAAGATGATCTAACTTGTGCCTCTTGGTCCGCGTCTTCAAGTGGGTATGAAAGCGTGCGTTGCGTCTACTATGAGGGCGATAAGAACTGGAATTACACGTATAGGCGTCTACTCTCGGCGCGCCCCGCTTTGCCTCCATCGGAGGCATCTAAAATCAGCCCGAGCGAAGCGAGGGTTCTCGCTGGAATCCGCGTAGCGGAATATGGGGAATACCCGCAAACGGTCGCCGATGACGAGACCCGCGAGAAATTAGAAAGATTACATGATTCAAGATCTCTCCGTCCAACCGGAAAAAATTACACATTTGATTCAGTTGATTTACGCGATTATGGCACGTCTTTTAAGGCCACATCCTATCAGGAATATGAAATGGATGGCAAAAGGTATATCCGCGTTCCTGGACGGCCTGCTAACGACGATAGCAAGCTATCTACCGGGGAACAGGTAAAGCCCGGAAAACCCTACTGGGTTGAGGTCCAACCGATAGAATGGCTGATGGATGAAAGTGGCTTGATGGTCGCCAAAAAATGCTTGTTCGCCGGTATTCAATTTGATACAAAGAGCGCATATGATGGCGACTTTTCCAAAATGTCCATGAAGCACTATTTGGACACTTATTTTGCTAAAGAAATAGAACCGTCTCAAACGTTGGAAAAAACACAAAAGAAAGAAAAGAGAAATCCTATTTCTAAAGAAAGAAAGGTCGACGATCTTGTTTCAAAAGCAGCAAGATTGGACGAAGTATCTGAAAAAGCTCAAGAGACTTTAAAAAAGCAAGGACTTATAGGCAAAGCGTTGCATGACGCTGAACAAAAAGAGCGCTTGAAAGTTAGTAAAGCCATTTTAAAGAAAAGACAGACCACAAGATAGCCTTTTCAAAATAAAATAACCTCAGTTTCGGCTGGGGTTATTTTTTTGTTCCCAGTTCGAATGTCGGTAAGGGCTTTAAATAGACGCAAAAATACGAAACATAATGAAATCAAGCGCTTACTGCGTTATCGGTTCGATTGTTGGACAAAGTAAATTGTTTTTATTTTACCTCCAATCGAACTGACTTAACGCGCTAATAAATATAAAAAAAGTCGTCATTTCTGACGACTTGTCCAATTTGGCGGAGAGAGAGGGATTCGAACCCTCGGTGGGGGGCTGCCCCACGCCGGTTTTCAAGACCGGTGCCTTAAACCACTCGACCACCTCTCCAAAAGGTGCAGTAATCTTAAAACAAAACCATTTTATTCAAAAAAAAAGAAAAAATCAAGTGCTTTTTTCATAAAAATAAGGTATGATAAAATACGAATCGAGGGGAAAAAATCAAAATGGTTGTAAAATCAATAGGTTGGATTATTTTTAGTGTTTCTTTTTTGATGGGACAAATTGCAACTGCAAGTGACGATTTTGCCGCATGGAAACAAAACTTTGCAAAACAGGCAATGCAATCAGGGGTTTCCGAACAAACATTAAAAAAGTTTCTCCCCAAAATGCAACTGTTGCCACAGGTCATAAAAGCGGATAAAAAACAACCGGAGTTTGTTTCAACTTTCTGGGAATATACGGATGCACGTCTGTCTCCCATACGAATTCAGGAAGGCAAAAGATTGCTTAAAAAATATCCCACTTGGTTAAAGCGGGTGTCCGACAAATATCAAGTTCAACCAGAGTTTATTTTGGCGTTTTGGGGGCTTGAAACAAACTATGGGAAAACCATGGGAAATATAGATGTTTTGAACGCTTTAACAACATTGGCCTATAATCCAAGAAGGCGGACATTTTTTACCAAAGAGCTGATTGCCTTTTTGAAAATTATGGAAAAAGAAAAGTGGGATAAAGTGAAAGGATCATGGGCAGGGGCATTTGGACACTTTCAATTTATGCCTACAACCTTTGAGGCATACGCAGTGGATGCCGATAACAACGGCACACGCAATGTTGTGGCCAGTATGCCTGATACATTTGCTTCGGCCGCAAACTATCTGCATCAAATGGGATGGAATCCAAATGAAACATGGGGACAGGAGGTCTTTTTGCCACAAAAGTTGGATTGGCATTGGGCGCAAGATAACAGCCGTAAAACAGTTGCGGATTGGATGAATATGGGAATAATGCCTGCTAACGGTCAATGGAATGCCCCCTATAATATGCCGGCATCCTTGCTGTTGCCGATGGGAAAAAATGGCCCTGCATTTTTAACATACCCGAACTTTCGTCGTGTGATGCAATGGAATAAATCGGAATTATATGCGCTTTCGGTATGTTTTTTGGCAGACATTCTTTCGGGGAAAACACAAAAAATTGAATATCCTCGCACAACACAACGTTTTTCAACGGAACAAGTCTATCAAATCCAACAGCGTTTGGCAGAGCTAGGCTATTATGAATCCAAACCAGATGGGATGATTGGCAAAAAAACACGTCAAGCCATAATGAACTTTCAACATGATAAAGGGGTTGACAAAGATGGCTATCCCAGTATAGAATTATTAAACTTGTTAAACATAAACGAAAGGAGTCCGAATGATTAAATATACATTATTGCTGAGTACAGCATTGCTTTTATCAGCCTGTACCTCTGGTCCGATTTTTGAACCATGGGAAGAAGAAGGGGAGGTAGCAGATGTTGTACTTGCCCCCACAGGAAGTGTCTATAAAATGGAAAAACCTTATGAAATTAATGGGGTATGGTATTATCCTGCCGAAAATTACAACTATGTGGAAGAAGGCTATGCTTCGTGGTATATGCCGGCAAATGGTACAACAGCTAAAACAGCCAATGGCGAAGAATATATCGCAACAGAAATGTCTGCACGTCATAAAACATTGCCCTTACCAAGTTTGGTGAAAATTACAAACCTTCAAAATGGTAAAGCAATTATTGCACGAGTCAATGATCGTGGTCCAATGGTCAATAATCGTTTAATTGATGTGTCACAAAAGGCAGCTCAGGAATTAGAGTTCCCTGTCACCGGAACAACCAAGGTGCGTGTTGAGATTTTAGCAAAAGAAAGCCAACAAATGCGTGATGAGCTGTTGTCCGCAGGTCAGGTCTATATGGAAACAATGCCACAAGAAGAAGCCGTACCCGAAGTGGTTTCGGCAGAACCAGAACCAATAGTTCAAGAAGTAGTGCAACCCGTTCAACCTGTTCAAACACCAAAGGTGATAACAGTTGCCCCAACAGGTACTTATATCCAATTGGGGGCTTTTGGAAATCCAGCGAATGCCGCCAAAGCTGAACAGGCCGCTTCCTCCTTCACAAAGGTGATAACAACCACAAAAGCGCAAGGAAACAGAACATTGTCCGTTGTAAAAGCAGGCCCTTATGCCAACCCAGCCGAGGCTGAACAGGCCTTAAAGCAATTAAAACAATTGGGCTATCGGGATGCCTATATTGTAAAATAAGGAGAAAAAGATAAGGAGTAAAAGACAATGAATAAGCTGTTGTTTGCTTTATTGATGTTGGGAAGTGCCAGCCTTGCCAAAGCATCACTTTTTGAAACAAAGGCCACCCATGCCTTGTTGATGGATGCGGACACAGGGGCCATCCTTTTTGAAAAAAAAGCCGATGAAAAAATGCAACCGGCATCAATGAGTAAATTGATGACAGCTTATCTTGTCTTTGAAGCCTTACAAAAGGGGCAATTTACTTTGGATACAGAATTCCAAGTATCCGATAATGCTTGGCAAAAGGGCGGGGCAAAAACAGGCGGTTCAACCATGTTTTTAGAGCCAAAACAATCTGTAAAAATCAAAGACTTGTTGCGAGGAATTATTGTCCAATCCGGAAATGATGCGTGTATTGTTGTGGCCGAAGGAATGGCCGGTTCGGAAGAGGCATTTGCTCAAATGATGACAGCCAAAGCCAAACAGCTGGGGCTAAAAAACTCAACATTCAAAAACGCCACAGGATTACCACACAAGGAACATTTGATGAGCGCAAAAGATTTGGCTTTGTTAGCCCAACGCCTAATCAATGATTTTCCTCAATACTATACCATCTATTCCGAAAAAGAGTTCACTTACAATAAAATCAAGCAACAAAACCGCAATCCGTTGCTTGGACAAATCCCAGGGGCAGATGGCCTGAAAACAGGGCATACAGAAAGTTCGGGCTATGGTTTAACGGGGTCGGCAAAAACCTATGACGGACGCCGTTTAATCATGGTGGTGAATGGCCTTAAAACAATGGCAGATCGTTCAAAAGAATCTAAAAGTTTGATAAGCTGGGGTATGGCGAACTTTGAAAACGCACAAATTTTGTCCCCCGAAAAAACTTTGGTGGAAGTGCCAGTGTGGCTTGGCAAAGAAAAAACTGTTCCTGCCGTGCCGGATCAACAATTAGTTTATACAATCAATAAATGGGATAATCCTAAGATAGAATCACAAGTACAGTATAATCAGCCTGTCAAAGCTCCCATTAAAAAAGGCCAATATCTGGGCACAATTACAACCAAGCTCCCAAACGGCCAAATGGTGGAACGAAAGCTGTTAGCAGGAAAAGATATTGAAAAATTAGGATATTTTGCAAAAGTAAAAGCATTGATTTTTGGTCAAGGGGATTAAAATGAAAGGGTTATTTATCACATTTGAAGGGGGCGAAGGTTCGGGCAAATCCACCCAAATTCGCTTACTTGCAGAGGCATTAAAAAATAAAGGCAAAAATGTTATCATCACCCGTGAACCAGGGGGATCTCCCGATGCCGAAGAAATCAGAAAACTGCTTGTCACAGGAAAAGCCGATCGTTGGGATGATATCACAGAAACCTTGCTGTTTTTTGCTGCCAGACGCAACCACCTAACAACAAAAATATGGCCGGAAATGGAAAAAGGAGCTATTGTTTTATGTGATCGTTTTGCTGACAGTACAATGGCTTATCAAGGGTATGGATATGGAGATAATCCGGCCCAACAAACTTTGATTAAAAATCTTTATAAGGAAATAGCAGGTTCGTTTCAGCCAAACTTAACAATTTTGTTGGATATTCCTGTACAGCAGGGCCTAAAACGAAGTCGCCGTGAAGATAATAAAGAGCAACGCTTTGAGGATAAAGAGGTTTTGTTTCATGAACGGCTGCGTCAAGCATACTTGAATATGGCACAAGAAGAACCAAATCGCTTTGTCGTCATTTCTGCCGAACAACCCATTGAAAAAATCCATCAACAAATTATGAACACCTTAGAATCCAGATTGCCTAATGTTTGAAAACGAAGAAAATCAAATCCTTGCCTCATTGAACACAGAAAATCCGGCTAAATCGTGGCTGATTATCGGAGAAAAGGGAATCGGCAAAAGTGCTTTTTCAAAAAAACTGATACAAAAGTTGACAAAAAATTACAATGACTATAATCCCTCTGTTCAATGGATTGAATGCGGTTTAACAGATGCTGCCAAAAAGGAAATCCAAAAAGCGATATTGGCGGGTGAAAAACCAAACGAAAAAGAATGGAGTAAAAAAACAGAAATCACAGTGGATGATGTGCGCCAAGGCTGCCATTTTCTTTCACTAAAATCTAATCAAATCAAGGTGTTGGTTATCAATTTGGCAGACGATATGAACGAAAATGCCCAAAATGCTTTACTTAAAACATTGGAAGAACCATATCCCAATACGTTGATTTTGTTGCTGTGCGAAAATATCGGTCACTTGCTTCCAACAATTAAATCTCGTTGCCAACAAGTACATTTGCTTCCACCAAAAGAAGCAGATTTTGTGACAACTTTGTCGCAAAAACATCCCCATTTATCGTCCGATGAAAAACAAGAAATTCAATTTCTTTCTGATAACATCATCGGTCAAGCCGAAGCAATCATTCAAATGGATGGCTTGGAGATTTATCATCAGCTGGTTGATATTTTATCCAATCCTTTGAACCCGCAACGCATAGTCAACTTTGCCGAACAGGTCATTCAAAATCCAAAATACTATCTTCTGACAACAGATATTGTGTTGAAATATCTGTCCTTCAAAGCCAAAGAAGCCACATCATTTTCTTTGGAAAAAGCGTTTGATATAACCAATCTGTACGAAAAAATTAAACATTTAATCCAGCAAACAGACAGCTTAAATTTGGATAAAAAACAAACCATGATAACAATCATTCATCAGATATCGGAGTCCCTATGACCATAGACAGCCATTGCCATGTAGACCAAGCAGATTATCAAGAACCAATAGAGCAAATTATCTATCGTGCCTTGCAGGCAGGGGTAAAACATATTCTGGCCGTTGCGTGCAATCCATCAGATTATGAAGAATTATACCAACAACAGCAAACATTTCCAATGCTTTATACAGCGTTTGGCGTCCATCCGGAATATGCACATCAGTCGCAAGATATCGCCTTGCTGGAAGAAACACTTATCAAATCCAAAGCCATTGCTGTTGGCGAATGTGGTTTAGACTATCACGAATCCGAAGCCAGCCCACAAGAACAAAAAGCACTGTTTTGGCAACAAATTGAGCTGGCAGAGAAGCTAAATCTACCGCTGATGATTCACTGCCGTGACGCCGAAGGGGATATGCGTGAAGTGCTTCAAAAAGCCTATACATCCGGAAAATTAAAAAATGGCTTTGTCTTGCATTGTTTCTCAGGCAGCTTAGATATGGCAAAAGAAACAGTAAAAATGGGGGGATATTTGTCTGCCTCTGGGGTCATTACATTTAAGAATGCCGAACGTGTGCGAGAGATTTTTGCGCAAATCCCATTGGAAAATCTGTTGGTGGAAACGGATGCCCCATATTTGGCTCCCCATCCTTTGCGGGGAAAACCAAACGAACCTGCTTATGTGCAACATACATTGGCAAAATTGGCTGAAATCAAAGGAATATCTGTTGCCCAAATGGAACACATCACCACCCAAAACTTTAACAAATTATATCAATTGGAGAACAAATGAAAATCACGATTCTTGGATGCGGTCCTTCTTATGGAATGCCTTCAATTACAAGGGGATTTGGCCCGTCTGACCCAAACGAGCCGAAAAATGTCCGAACCCGTTCCGCAATCTTACTACAAGATAAAGAGGTGGGATTGTTGTTTGATACTGATCCAGAAATCCGCCTGCAATTGTTAAAGGCAGGCAGCCCAAATATCACTCATCTGTGTTATACGCACGCCCATTATGACCATATGGGTGGGGCAGAGGATGTGCGTGTCGTTGCCCGAGAATTAAATCAAGTCGTGCAAGTCTATGGTACACAAAAGGATATGCTGGCATTGCGTCGGCAAATGCCGTATGTTTTTGAACCAACACGCCAAAGCACAATGAAATTGCACTATATAAAGCCTTATAAATCCTTCAAAATCAAGCACTTGGAAATCATGCCGATTTTGCAATATCATGGTCAATGTAATTCAATCGGCTATCGGATTGGGGATTTTGCCTACTGTACGGATGTCAAATCTATAGACAAAGAAGGATGGGGTCTTTTGAAAGGTATTAAAACATGGGTTTTAGGCTGTGTCACAACAACCGAAAACGAAAAACATATTCACCTTGAAGAAGCCTTGAAATGGATAAAAAAAATCAATCCAAACACCGCATATTTAACCCATATGGGATCAAAAATGGATTATAAGCATCTGAAAAAAACATTACCCAAGGGTGTCTATCCATGCTATGACGGCATGGTAATAAAGCTGTAAAACAAGGAGTTAGGGAAGGGGATACAGCGTTTCAAAAAGCGACGCATCCCCCCAGAAAACTACCTTAAACCGCTCCATCAGAGGACGTTTCAACAACAATTTGCGTTTGAGGCTGTTTTGGAAAAAAATAATCCCAAGCATCTGTAAAAACATACGCAATTCCAATGCAGGCCATCACAAGTAAAAATAAAGTAAACCATAAAAACTTCATCGTAAAACCTCCGTTAAAAACAAGATGGAATTAAAAATCAATTGATGCAAGCAAACAAAAGTATAGCTAAACTTTATTGTTTAGACAAAAAATATAACTCATTGAAACAAAAGGGAATAATACAAAACATTACACGTCACATTGTCGCATAATTTATATTATGTATCCAAATAGGAGGGGGATAGATGAAAAATGAAATCATCCGCAAAGAGGCTCATGTCTGAAAATCTTTGTAAGGTTTCATACAAAAAAGATGGGACACGATTTTTCAGCCAGCTTATGGTACACGGATACGATTTTGTAAAAAGATTTTGACCACAGAGAGTTCTTAAAAAAAATCAAGGCACTTGAAAAGCACCTTGACAAAAGATATACAAAGTAAATCTTGATAAAATTATATAGATGATTTAATCCAATCCACCAATTCACTTTTACCACAAGCACCATGATGTTCGGCAACTTTTTGGCCAGCCTTGAATAAAATCATTGTTGGAATAGATTGAATTTCGTATTTAGCCGACACCTGTTCTGCCTCATCCACATCCAATTTGACAATTTTGACAACATCTGCCATTTCGTTTGATAATTCGTCTGCAATCGGCAACATCTGACGACATGGCCCACACCAAACGGCAAAAAAATCAACCAATACAGGTTTTTCTGATTTTAACACTTCTTGTTCAAAATTTGTGTCATTTACTTGTTCCATTTTTCTCTCCTTTGTTAAATCTGTGGTATATATAACATAATCAATTTGTCTTGTCAAGCTCTTCCAAAGGCCATCTCGGACGTGCCTTAAAATCCAAATTATCTGTCATATTTAAGCGCAAGCGCTCCATACCCGCCCACGCAATCATCACCCCATTATCTGTGCAATAAGACATAGGTGGGGCAGAAAAAACCATTTTATTTTTTGTGGCCAATTCTTCTAACATAGTCCGCACCGCAGCATTGGCAGCAACACCACCACCAACAACCAAATCCTTTGCCTTTGGAAAATCAGCCTTAAATTGTTTCAATGCATGTGACACTCTGTCCTTCATCTGAGCCACAACAGCCGATTGAAAACAAGCACACATATCGTTTTTTTCTGCGTCAGATAAAACACCCAAGCGTTCAATCTGAACCCGCACAGCAGTTTTTAAGCCGGAAAAAGAAAAGTCACACCCTACTCGCCCTTTCATGGGAACCGGTAATTGAAAAGCCTTTGGATTACCCAAATAAGCCCGTTTTTCCAAATTGGGCCCGCCAGGATAACCAATATCCAACATTTTTGCAACCTTATCAAAGGCTTCTCCGGCAGAATCATCAATCGTTGCGCCTAATTTTTTATATTGACCCACGCCTTTAACCTCCAAAATCTGACAGTGTCCGCCCGAGGTCAATAACAATAAATAAGGAAACGCAACAGGATTCGTAAGCCGAGCAACCAAAGCATGGCCTTCTAAATGATTCACAGCAATAAATGGCAGGTTATGTGCAAAAGCAATAGCCTTAGCTGTCATCACGCCAACCAGAACACCACCAATAAGCCCAGGACCAGCCGCCACGGCAACGGCAGATAAATCTTTGAATTCTAAGGATGCTTTGTTCATACATTCCTTGATAAGTAAATCGCATTTTTCTAAATGAGCTCGGGCTGCAATCTCCGGTACAACACCTCCAAAACGCCTATGCTCATCATATTGCGACCACACAACAGAAGATAAAACTTCACCTTTATCATTCACCAAAGCACAAGCCGTTTCATCACACGATGACTCAATCCCTAAAACTATGTGTTCTTTTTTAACCATAAATTGACTGCTCCTTTGTCATTTGTCCAATCTGCTTTACGAACATAGGCCTGAAAAGAGGAAGTGTCCAACCATCCGGAAAACTCACAACGAATAGCCCCTTCTCCCGAATGCCCCTTGCCAGTAATAATTTGAACTTTTTTTGTCCCTTTTTGAAAATGAGTTGCCAAAAAATTCAAAGTTTCGGCATAAGCCTCTGCAAGTGTTTTGTGATGTAAATCCAATACACAGGGCAAAGTTTTTATAACACGATGCACCTTCAATTTGGGAGGCAAAGGAAAATCTGAGACACCAGACGGTAGCTGTTGTACCGTTAGTTTAAGTTTTTCCCAAAGTTCAAAATCACTTGTCTTCATCCTCATCTACCTTGGCAAAAGCAAATAGTAAGAACCTTGTTGATTCATATGACCTGCCACATGAAAAGCAGCCGGTCCATAGCCCCAAAAGAAATCCGCACGAATGGGGCCTTTAATGGCGCTGCCTGTATCCTGTGCCAACATCAATTGTTGAATCACACCGCCATTCGGATTCGTTGTTTCTAACCACATAGGTGTATGCATCGGAATATAATGGGTATCAACAGCCAAAGACCTTGCCGGAGTTAAAGTCACCCCCCCAGAGCCAATCGGCCCTTCCCCAATAATTTCCTTAAAAAAGATAAAACGATCGTTTTTTTGCATTAAATGACGAGCTGCATCTGGATGTGCCATACACCATTCTCGGATACGAGGCATAGAGTTTGCAACAGAAGGATCAATACCCTCCTCTTTCATAATCGCCCCAATACCTGTAAAAGGTCTGCCGTTATTGCCGGCATAGCCAAGCTGAATCACCTCACCATCCGGAGTCACCATACGCCCCGAACCTTGAACATGCATAATAAATAAATCTATGGGGTTGTCTGCCCAAGCAATAATGGGTAAATCCTCGTTCCCTTGTTCAATTGTTTTGCGTGTTGGATATTTCTTGTTGGGATAATATCCTTCTGGCAAACCATACACGGGGACTTGCGCCCCATTTTCATGATGGCGAGTGCCTGTTAATTCAGCCTCATAATAGCCGGTAATTTTCCCAAATTTTTGCCCCTTAGAAGTCACCTTGTATGGCCTTAAAGTCCCTTCAATTAAACTTCTTAAATCTGATTCAGAATGAACGGATTGAAGGCCGTAGCAAAACTTTTCATATCCTACTGGTGTCATTTGGCAGCTTTTTTTCATGGCTGGCAAAGCATTGATAAGATTATCTTCCTTCCAACCATGTAAATCCTCAAAATCGGCTTCGGTCACCATAAAACGCCTGCCCTTAGATAAATAATGAGAAGAAGAACACGCCGTTAAAAAAGAAAAAAACAATAAAGTCAATAACTTATGCAAAATGTGCCTCCATATTTTCAATGGCACTGACCACCCACGCATTTTCACCTTTTTTTTCAAAGGTCCAATTTTCCGTCACCGTAGCCACATAAAGAGGATCCCCTTCAATGACATTATTATCTGCATCTTTTAATAAGTTCACTTGTTCTGTGGTAAAAGTCACAATTTTTTTGTTTGGCTCATCTGAGATAATCTTAACCTCCTTAAAACCAATTAAGCTGAACTCTGTTGTCTGTTTCAAGGAATCTCTTTGAGCAATCGCTTCTTGGAACACAGGCAAAACCTTTTCATTCAAATAACTTTTTACGCAAGAAAGATGTCCTTTCGCAAAGGCATTGGCTACTTGGGAAAAAATAACTTTGGCCGTATGCGTAAAATCAAGTTGGATTTCCTTTTCAATAAGTTGAGTCATTGTTTCGGCATCCAAGGGAAAAGTTTGCCCAGTCTGTTTGCAAACCAAACAATAAGGTGTCTGTTTTTTGTTTCCTTCACGAATGGCCAAAACAAAATGAACAATAAAAAAAACAATCAGTGCGCCCAAAAGAATATTGCTAAAATTCATTTTTTACCTTTACATTTAATTTTTTTTGTTGAATAATACACTTACTAGTAAACCAAATTTTCAAACTTTTTTCAAGAGGATTTTATAAAAATGACAGAAAATACACAAAATACCAACCAAGAACAACCCATCTCTATGCAAATCAATGCTCAATATGTGAAGGATTTGTCTTTTGAAGCCCCTGCGATGCCTCACGCCTTGCTCACTTTAACAGAGGCACCTGAAATCAACATAAATGTGGATATTGGCGCACACAAGGCAGACGACAAAAATCATTATACCGTTGATTTGAAATTAAAAATCCAAGCAACAAATATAAAAGAAAATAAGCCACTATTTTTGTGTGAATTAGTATATGGTGGATTACTAACAATACAAGCACCGGAAACACATATAGAACCGTTATTGTTGGTAGAAGGGCCACGCATGTTGTTCCCATATGCTCGGGCAATTATCGGCAACCTTGTGCGTGAATCTGGTTTCCCTTCTTTGCAAATCAACCCAATTGATTTTGCCGGCTTATATCAAGCAAGATTGAAACAAAAAGAAGCACAGGCAAATCAAACAAATAAGGATGTATAATGTTTTTATTTTTATCATTGGGATTTTTATCCGGCATATCACTTATTATATATAAGGGGTTGTATTTAGGGCCATGGCCTCAGGCTTTGCAAATTATGATAAGCTGTATTACAGCTGCTTTAATTATCTATTTTATTCTGCGAGTTTTAGTTGGCGTAGGTGGTTTTTTGTTCAAATTAGCTTTTTTGGCTTTGATTATTGGTGCCGTCTTCTTTGGTGGCAAAAAAGTTTGGTACAGATATCTGCCAAATCAACCAATAAAAATCCCAACTGAAATAGGTATAACAAATGTTCGGTAAAGCAAATGGAATGGATTGTTAAAACAGAAAGTGAAACAAAACAAGTGGCAAAAATAATTGCCCCCCTTTTACAATCAGGGGATGTAGTGGCTTTACAAGGGACATTAGGTGTAGGAAAAACCACCTTCACAAGAGCATTAGTTCAATGTTTAACACATGAAAAAACTGATGTTCCAAGCCCAACATTCACCCTTTTACAAACATATGAAACACCTGATTTTACACTGTACCACTTTGATTTTTACAGGTTAAAATCCCCCCAAGAAGCATATGAAGTGGGGATAGAAGATGCTTTTGAACAAGGGGTGTCCGTCATAGAATGGCCCGAAAAAATCGGCCGACTGATGCCTAAAAGGCATAAAACAATATCGTTTGAAATCATGAATGATGGTACAAGAAAAATCTCAACACAAGGATTTTGAATGAAAGATAGAAACTTTTATCTAAATTGTTTTTTGAAAAAACATCATATTTCACAAATTCAATGGCTGTCCGGTGATGCCTCTACAAGACGCTATGCCCGTGTGACAAAAAAGAATAAAAGCTATATTTTAATGGACAGCCCTCTTTCAGAAAAGCCAAAAGAGTTTGTTCTGGTGGACAAGATATTGCGTAAGCACTATATCTCTGCCCCCAAAATATATGCCAAATCGTTGCGTCATGGTTTTATGTTGTTGGAAGATTTTGGCTCAGAAAATCTGTCTCAAAGTGTTAAAGATAAATCAAAAGCCGATGAGTTGTATATTTTGGCCTTAGACACACTTATCCGGCTTCAAAAAAATGTCACAGAACACCATCGATTTGAAAACGGTCTGCCTTTAATGATAGAACAAACAAACCTTTTTATTGAATACTATGTGCCAAAAATCTTAAACATTTCTTTATCCCAACAAGCACAAGATGAATTCAAATCAATTTGGTACCGTCTGTTGAAACAAACCGAACAATTGCCACAAACATTGATGTTGTATGATTATCATTTGGATAACATTATGTTAAAAAAAGATAACACATTGGGTTTGCTTGATTTTCAAGATGCTATGCGTGGTTGTGTTTTTTATGATTTGGTTTCCTTAGTGGAAGATGAACGCTATCCGTTGCCGTTAAATAAACGAAATGCTCTTTACCGTCACTATTTTGAATTATGTCCCGTTTTGGCCACATCAAAGTATGCCGATTTTGTGCCTGTTGTGGCGGCGCATCGTCACACAAGAGTGATGGGAATCTTTGCCCGATTAGCCATCAAGTATCATAAAGAAAACTATTTGAAATATATTCCAAATGATTGGGATTTTTTGAAAGAAAATCTAAAATCTCCTTTACTTAAAGATTATAAAAAATGGCTGGAAACATATCTGCCTCAGCAAATGAAAGATGTATATAAATAAATGATGTATGGCGTTTCGTTTTCGGAAAGTTTGGCACAAGCGTTGGCAACAGATTTGCTGGATCGTTATCACGACAACCCATTTCAATTGGCTCAAATTCAAATTGTTGTGCCAACAAAACGTGCCTGTCTAACCCTTAAAAATGCTTTTATGAAATTGGCCCCAAAGCAAGCCTTACTCTTGCCCAAAATGAACCCTCTCTATGAATTAGATATATTGGACGAATCTATCCCCCCTGCACTGGATAATTTACAAAGAATCGCCTTGCTTGCTAAATTATGTGAAGCGAAACCCAATATATTATCATATGAACAAGCCTTAAAAATGGCCATCAGCCTAACAGAATTGTTAGATACAGCATATCAATACGATCTTGATTTATCCAATATAAATCAATTAGTTGAAACAGAACAATTTGCCTCACATTGGCAGCAAACCGTTTCATTTTTGGATATCTTGCATACCCATTGGCCAAAGATTTTGGCAGAACGAGGAAAAATAGATAAAATGGACAGAACGGTGCGTTTAATCCGAAAGTTCACCGAAAAAATAAAACAAAATCCAAATCAAACAATCGTCTTGGCAGGTTTTAACGACCTTTTTCCCGCCGTAAAGGAGTTGATTCAAACCGCCAATCAAAACAAAAACAATTTGATTTTACAGGATAATTTTTACGAAGAAACAAAAGAAACACCTTTCTATACCGATAAGCATTTACCACAAGAACAAGCGGTGATTCAAGCCCTGACACAAGACAGTTGGGAAAATATCCATCTAAGTGAAAAAACATTTGAAAATGTCAAACTTATCAATGCAAACACAACAACCGAAGAAGCCTTGACCATTGCCCTGCTGTTGCGACAAGCCTTAGAAACGCCCAATCAAACGGCCGCATTGGTGACCACAGATAGAAATCTGTCACGGCAGGTTATCTCACAAATGCACCGGTGGCATATTGAACTTGATGATTCGGCCGGAACGCCGTTGAATCACACATCAATCGGTTTGTTTTTTCAGCTTATTGTAAATGTGGGCTTAAAGCCAAATGGAGAAAACTATCTGGCGTTATTAAAACACCCCCTTGCGGCAGATGGACTCTTGCCAACCGATTTGCGACAGCTCATCCAAAAACAAGAAAAAATGTTGCGACAAAAGAAACGCCCGTGGGAGTTCCCGCTTAAAACAGATTTTACCGATTGGATTCAAATTTTCCAAACAAAAGAAACGGTTGCATTTGAAAAAATAATTGTCAAACATATTGAACTGGCCGAAAGTCTTGCAACCAGTGCCGACCGTAGCGCAGCCGAACGCCTGTGGGATTCCGATGCCGGTAAACAAATGTATCAATTTTTACTGGAATTAAAAGAGCAATCTGATCTGATTGGAAAAATTGAACCCAAAAGCTATCCTGAGATTTTGAAATTATGTATGCAACAAATTGCTGTTCGCCCCCGATATGGCACACACCCAAGATTAGATATTCTGGGCCCGATTGAAGCAAGATTTCATCATCCGGATGTTTGTGTTATTGGTGGCTTGAATGAAGGCATTTTTCCACCACTTCCTGAAACAGGACCATGGTTAAATCGCCCCATGCGCCAAAAATTGGAATTACCATCCCCAGAAGAAAAAATCAAAACCCTATCCTTGGACTTTGCACATTGTTTTTGTTCCCAGCAGGTCTATCTCACCCGATCCCAAAAAGCAGATGGCACACAAACAGTTCCTTCTCGCTTTATCTCTCGCCTTAAAGCAGTGGCACAAATCAATCAAATCAAGTTGCCGGAATATCAAGCAAATCTTTGTGTCTTAATGGATAAACCCGCAACCTATGAAACACCACTCAGACCTGCCCCAACACCACCAGTTGAAGTACGCCCAACCAAATTACCCGTCACACAAATAGAGATGTGGCGAAGAAATCCATATGCTATATATGCCAGATATATTTTGAAACTATATCCTCTGCAAGTCCTTGAAAAGGAAACACAAACCTCAGATTTTGGTATCTATATACACGAAATCTTGGAAAGGTTTTTCAAAGAAAATCCTCAGTCACAAGATAAAAATATATTGCTTCAAACCGCAAAAGAAGTGTTTCATAGCAAGCCCTTGTCTGAAACTGAAATCAAAATAATGCTGATGAAGTTTTCTGCCATTGCCGATTTTATCATAGCGCAACAAATGCAACCAAATACCATTCAAAACAGTCAAACAGAAGAAGAATTGGAACACACTTTTGATATACAAGGAATCCCCTTCACACTCTATGGCACTGCCGACAGAATAGATAAACTGGAAAACAATACCTTTGGGATATTGGATTATAAAACCTATACACCACCAAGCAAAAAAGAAGTAATTGCCGGCTATTCTCCGCAGTTATCATTGGAAGCACTGTTGTTGAAAGAACAAAAGAGTTGTGCTGTCTCTAATTTAACATATTGGTATCTCTCAAATAAAAAGAATGCCTCAAAAGCAATTCAGATTACCCAAACAACCGATGAAACAAACGAAGTGATTGAAAACACAAAAAAAGGCCTTGCTGATATGGTGATCGCCTTCCGAAACGAAAACACCCCATATGAAGTGTGTCCAATTCCTTCACAAGCGCCACACTATAACGATTATGCTCATTTAGCACGTATGCAGGAATGGGCAACCGAATCAGAAGATACACCATCGGAGGACGAAGAATGACCCTTGTTAATCAAGAACAAAATCAAGCAAGCAATCCTTTTGACTCTGTCTGGGTTTCGGCCTCAGCGGGTACAGGAAAAACAAAAGTGTTAACCGATCGTGTGTTGCGATTACTGTTGCAAACCTCTCAACCGGACAAGATTTTATGTATTACTTTCACAAAAGCAGCCGCAGCAGAAATGGAAAATCGCCTCAGCAATGTCTTAAAAAATTGGGCCACCTGCTCGGAAACAGATTTAATACAGGAAATTGAAACTTTAACATCGGAAACACCAGACAAAGACCAACTTCAAACCGCTCGCAGGCTGTTCGCAAAAACCTTGGAAACAGCAGGCGGAATGAAAATTATGACCATTCACAGTTTTTGCCAATCTATTTTGAAAAGATTTCCTTTGGAAGCCGATGTTCCACCACATTTTGAAGTAATTGACGACCTTATTGCCCACAGCATGAAAGAAGAAATCTTAAATGAAGTGCTTGCCGCCAACGATTTGCAAAATGATATTCAAGAACTAACCTATCTTATCTCGCCCAATGCATTACTGGATTTGTTGGGGCGGATTTTGAATGAAACCCCTCGTCTGTTTAAGCTGACAGAACGCTATCCCGGCAGTTTAGATTCTGTGATATATGCCATAAAGCAATACTTTAACATTCAAAAATATTCATCTGAAAAACAAATAATAAATGAAATATGTTTGGAAGAAGAATGGGAAGAAACAAAACAAGAATATCTGACAAAAGCGGATACAGTAAGAGACAAGAAAAAAGACGAAGAAAAAGCCTATCAGGTTTTTGATACACAACAAAAATTATTGGCTTTTCAAACAACAAAAGCAACCCAAACACTGTTAAAAATTGCCATGCGAGTTGTGGAAGAATACCAAACTTTGAAAAACAAAAATGCCCTGCTTGACTATGCCGACTTAATCAACAAAACAAACAATCTTCTGTCAAAATCAAGCATGACAAGTTGGGTACTGTATAAACTGGATGGTGGCATAGACCATATTTTGGTTGACGAAGCACAAGACACAAACAAAGAACAATGGGAAATCATCAAAGCCATTTCCGAAGAGTTTTTTAGTGGAGAAGGACGATCAGATTATTTACGCACCCTCTTTGTGGTGGGGGATAAAAAACAATCTATTTACAGCTTTCAAGGGGCTGATCCTTTCGCTTTTGAACAAATGCGCAACCACTTTGAACAGCGCATCATTGAAAGTCAAAACACATTCAAAAATGTGATGTTAAACTATTCTTTCCGATCCACCGAACCTGTTCTCAGATTGGTCAACTACCTTTTGGAAAATGAACAAGCCAAAAATGGCGTTTTGTTTAATACCGAACAAGCCTATCATTTGACCAACAGAACACAAGATGCAGGTCTTGTTGAAATTTGGCCCCCTGAAGAACCCCAAAAAACAGACAAACCAGACCCTTGGAAGCCACCGGTTGAACGGCAAGAAAATGAATCAGCGATGAAGCGTCTGATAAATAAAATTGCCGATAAAATTGAAAGTCTTATCGCAAAAGAATGGTTGCCTTCGCAAAACAGATTGATTGAACCGAAAGATATTTTAATCCTGCTTCAAAAACGCAGCACAATGATGTCCGAAATCGTTCGTACATTGCGTCAACGGCAAATACCCATTGCCGGTGTAGACAGATTGGCATTAAGTAATCACTTGGCAATTCAAGATTTAATCGCCCTCACCGAATTTGTTTTGCAACCGTCTAATGATTTGAATTTGGCTAACTTGATAAAAAGCCCCATTATCAATTTGAAAGAAACAGACCTCTATCAAATATGTGTCAATCGGGAAAATCAAACGGTTTGGCACCAAATGCAAAAAAAATACCCTCAAGAGGCCAACATACTAAAAAAAATAACAAATTTGGCTGATAAAACACCTCCCTTTGAATTTTACAGCACCATTTTGGGAGCATTAAATATGCGCCAAAAGTTTATCGCCCGTTTTGGCGAGGAGGTCAATGAAGCTCTGGATGAGTTTTTGAATCTTGTCTTAAAGTTTGAACAAACAAACACCCCCTCTTTGCAATTGTTTTTGAATTGGTTTTTGAAACATGAAATTGAAATCAAGCGAGATTTAGATAACTCTGAAACAAATGCCGTTCGGATTATGACAGTTCATGGATCCAAAGGCTTGCAAGGCAATATCGTTTTTTTGCCTGATACACGAAGTGGGCGTTCGGGCAACACAAAAGGCGGAGAATTGATTTGGCTGAACGATATTCTGCCGGTGTGGATTCCAAATGCAGCCATGCGACCAAGCAAAATCCAAGACCTGTTAAAAGAAAAGAAAAAATTGGATTATCAAGAACGTCGTCGCCTACTTTATGTGGCGCTTACCCGAGCCAGTGACAGACTTTATATCTGTGGCTTTGGTAAACCAAGTGATAATAATTGGTATGATTTAATTTTGAATGCCTTACCACAAGAAATACAACCTGATAAAAATGGTATCATCAAATGGCAATCAGAACAACAAAAACAAAATGCAGTAAAAACTTATACAACATGGGAAAAAGATTATGAACAAATCCCAGATTGGGCCATGAAAAATCCCCCCAGTGAAACACCCATTCAACGCCCTATTTTCCCAAGCAAACTGGGAGAAAATGACACAGAAGACCCCATCGTTTCGGCAAACGACAAACAACAAGAACTTGCCTTAAAACGAGGTACCTTTTTACACTATTTATTGCAACTTTTACCCACAATTCCCATGGAAAAGCGTTTAGAAACCGCCCAAAAACTGTGTCCAAAAGAAATAGAATTACCAACAAATCTGATGGAAATCTTCACTCGCCCTATCTTAAAAGATTTGTTTGGCGAAAACTCTTTAGCCGAAGTACCGGTGATCGGCACAATTGAAAATCAAGTTGTTTCCGGACAAATAGACCGTTTGATTATAACACCAACCGAAGTGAAAATAGTTGATTTCAAAACAAATCGCATTATCCCTAAAAAAGTGCCACAAACATATAAAAAACAACTGGAAGCATATAAACACTTGCTAAAAGATATTTTTCCTGATAAGATAATCAGAACATATATTTTATGGACACAAACATTGTTTTTTGAGGAGATTGAATGAAAAAATCCGCCATTGTATTCGGTTCAATTTTATTAAACGCATGCGTTTTTCATCCATCCTTGGAAAATTTTGAAGCAAAAGAAATTAAAACCGAAAAATTGACTCTTGCCGTGTGGGAAAAAAATACCATTCAAAAAGGCAAACCAATGCGCCTTTATATTGAAGGAGATGGCAATCCCAATCCCAAACATCAAATTGCCAAAGAGTTTGCCATAAAAGATACCTCTTCAAATGTCATTTACATTGCCCGCCCCTGTCAATGGGTTCAAGACAAGATATGCAAAACAACCCCTGACATTTACAAAGAAGCAAAGTTCCATCCAGAACTTATGAAGGAAATGACAGAATTGACACAATATCTTGTTCACAAACATCAAGCACCATCCGTTGAAATAATTGGCTATGATGGGGGGGCGGTTGTTGCCTTAAATATAGCACCCAAACTGCCCACCAATAAAATTATTACAATTGCCGGTATAACAGATACAACTCTGTATCAGCAATATCATGAAATAACTTTGTCCGAAGAAACAGAAAATCCAACTGACAATTTGCTTGTGCTGGAATCCATCCCCCAAATACATTATGTTGGTAAAGACGATACTGTCACACCACAGTATTTAACAGAACGTTTCGTACGCCAAATGAAAAACCCCAAATCGGCTGTTGTAAAAGTTATACCGGATACAAACCATACAAATTGGAGGGGCATAACGCTGGATTATTGATGTTTTATTATGTGATTGCACTGATTGTTTTTGGATTAGATTGGTTGACAAAATGTCTGGCTGTGGAACACTTGATACCTCACACCCCAAAATCTATCACACCCTTTTTTAATTATTATTTAACATTCAATCGTGGGGTTAGTTTTTCTATGTTCACCGCCAATAATAATATAGGGGTATGGTTTCTGATAAGTGTCACCTTGATAATCAGCTCATTTGTTTTATACGCCTTTCTGAAAAGTAATGATAAAATTGAAAAATCAGCTTTTATGCTGATTTTAGGCGGAGCATTAGGCAATTTATGGGACAGACTTCGCTATGGCGCTGTGATTGACTTTTTGGATTTTCATCTGAACAATTATCACTGGCCCGCTTTTAATATCGCCGATAGTGCTATTTGTGTTGGTGTAATCCTGTTACTATGGCATACATTAAGGAGGAAAAAATGAAAAAAATAATCATTTTACTATTTTTAACGCTAATAATAACAGCGTGTTCGCCAGACAAGCCCCCACTGGACGAAACACAACTCGTTAATGGGAAATCCATTGTGATTCCACCCAATTTTGATAAACTACCAAAGGAGAAATAAATGACAATATATAATCAATTAAAAGAAAAAGCCCTTCAAATGAAAAACTTCAATTTGCGTCAAGCATTTGAAACAGATAGCAACAGATTTAACCGTTTTCATGCCGAGCTGGAAAATATGTTCTTGGATTATTCCAAAAACCTAATTGATGATGAAACAATGTCGCTTTTAGGCCTATGGGCACAAGAACGTCACTTAAAAGATGCTATCAATGCTATGTTTAACGGGGAAAAGTTTAACTCAACCGAGGAACGGTCTGTTTTACATACAGCCTTGCGCAACCGTTCCAACACGCCGATTATGGTGGATGGCAAAGATGTGATGCCAGATGTCAATGCTGTATTAGAAAAGATGCACGCTTTTTCAGATGCTGTGCGTTCTGGTGCATGGTTGGGTGCCACCAATAAACGCATTACAGATGTTATCAATATCGGTATTGGTGGATCTGATTTAGGGCCATGTATGGCTGCAAATGCACTCAGTGCTTATCGCAACAGAGATATTCAATTACACTTTGTATCCAATGTAGATGGAACAGATATCGCCGAAAACCTGCGCTTATGTAATCCGGAAACAACACTTTTTATTGTATCCAGTAAAACCTTTACAACCCAAGAAACAATGACAAATGCCAATACAGCCCGTCAATGGCTGGTCAATGCTTTGGGCGAAGCCGCAGTAGAAAAACACTTTGTGGCTGTTTCAACAAACACCACCGAGGTATCTAAATTCGGCATCAATCCAAACAATATGTTTGTGTTTTGGAATTGGGTTGGTGGACGCTATTCTATGTGGTCCGCCATCGGTTTAAGCCTTATGATAGGCATCGGATATGATAACTTTGTCCAATTACTTTCGGGTGCACATGCAATGGACAACCACTTCAAATCAGCGGATTTCAGCGAAAATCTGCCTGTCATTCTGGGCTTGATAGGCGCATGGTATGCCGGCTATATGGGGGCAGAAAGCTATGCCGTACTCCCCTATGATCAATATCTGAATCGCTTACCGGCATATTTGCAACAGCTGGATATGGAATCCAATGGGAAAGGGGTTGATCGCAACGGGAAACCTGTCACCTACCCCACAGGTCCAATTTTGTTTGGAGAACCAGGAACAAACGGACAACATTCTTTTTATCAACTGATTCATCAAGGAACTCACCTGATTCCCGTTGACTTCATTGCCCCTATTCATTCGTTAAATGAAACCGGTTCACATCATGATATCCTGTTGGCAAATGTAATAGCCCAAGGCGAAGCATTGATGCGTGGCAAATCCGAAGAAGAATTGATTGCCGAAGGCGTTGAAGAACGCTTGATTCCATTCAAAAAGTTCACAGGAAATCGCCCAAGCAATACCCTACTGATTGATAAAATCACGCCCTATACATTGGGCATGTTAATTGCCTTATATGAACACAAAGTTTTTGTGCAAGGCGTCTTATGGAACATCAACTCGTTTGATCAATTTGGAGTAGAACTTGGCAAACAACTAGCCAAAAAAGTTTTACCAGAACTTATTGATAAAAATCAAGAACTTAAACACGATAGTTCAACTAATGCTTTAATTGAAAAAATCAGACAAAATCGTCAATAAGGAAAAACAAAATGCTCAGACTGTTGCCCCAAAATCTTATCAATCAAATTGCTGCTGGTGAAGTGGTGGAACGCCCCGCAAGTGCCATTAAAGAATTGATTGAAAATGCCATAGATGCAGGGGCAACTCGCATTGAGATTCAAATTGAAAATGGCGGAAAAACATTTTTTTCGGTCTCAGATAATGGCAAAGGAATGTCCGACAGCGAATTGTCTATGGCTGTAGAACGCCATGCGACCAGCAAATTGCCAGATGATGATTTGATGAACATCAATTTTTTGGGCTTTCGGGGAGAGGCTTTACCCTCCATCGCCTCTGTTTCAAAATTAAAAATCATCTCTCGGCAAAATGAAACACCCAACGGTTGGATGATAGAAGTATCCGGAGGAATTAAAAAAGCTCCTGAACCAACACCGGCCACCTTTGGCACAACAGTGGAAGTGCGTGATTTATTCTATGCCACCCCTGCCCGATTAAAGTTTTTGAAATCCAATCAAAGCGAACAAATCGCTATCCGAGAAATTGTGGATCGCTTAGCAATGTGTTATCCGCATATTGCTTTCACACTTATCAATGAAAACAAAAAATTGCTCTCCTATCCTACTACGGAAAAATTATTTGATAGAGTGGCCATGGTAATCGGTCACGAATTCCACGAAAATGCTCTGGCACTCCAAACAGAATATGAAGGGATAGCCCTATCAGGTTTTGTGGGGCTGCCAACTTATACCCGCCCCACAACAAGCGACCAATATCTTTATATCAACGGTCGTTCCGTGAAAGATAAAGTTTTACTGGGGGCAATTCGTGGTGCCTATCAAGGCTTAATGGGCCACGGCAGCGATGGTCATCCTGTGCTAGCATTATTTTTATCTGTACCAAATAATCAGGTAGATGTCAATGTGTCACCCGCCAAAACAGAAGTTCGTTTTGCCGATTCAGGGCGTATTCGTGGGCTGTTAGTCGCCTCAATTCGTAATGTTTTGGCTGAATATGGACACAAAACAGCCACAACATTAAAGATTGGCGCTTTGGATAGCCCTGCTTCAACACCTGCGTTTTGCCAACCACAATACAAACCCTCTTCTTTGGTAAAATCTGTCTATTCGGAATCATCAAAAAATACCCAAACAACCTTTCAATTGGCCGACACTTATTCGGTCAAAACAGAAACAGAAGCCATTTCTCTATCCCCAGAAGAAAACGATTTTCCAATGGGATTGGCCAAAGCCCAACTGCATAAAACATATATCATTTCTCAAACAAAAGAAGCCATTTTAATTGTTGACCAACATGCCGCCCATGAACGTCTGACCTATGAAAAAATGATGCAAAATCTGGGCGAAAAACCACAAACACAATTATTACTTGTCCCAGAAATTATAGACCTAAAACCGGAAGAAGTGGAATTATTAAATACGCGCAGTTCAGAATTAAAAGAAATGGGATGGATAATTGACACCTTCGGACAAGATTCTGTTGCGGTGCGGGAATTGCCTGCCCTGTTGGATAAAACAGACATCGCAAAAACAATCCAAGATTTGGCCGATACATTAAAAACCTTTGACGATACAATTTTATTAAAAGATAAAATGAAAGAAATTTGTGCCAAAATTGCCTGCCACGGCTCAATCAGAGCCGGCAGAACTCTGTCTATCAATGAAATGAATGCGCTTCTGCGTCAAATGGAAAATTGTGGCACATCTGGGCAATGTATCCATGGTCGCCCAACCTATATCACCTTAAAGTTGAACGATATAGAAAAACTCTTTGGGCGGAAATAACTTGACAAAAAAACATTTTATGATATAATTAGAAGGCATTCAAAGAAAGGAAGCCTGTATGAGTACATCATATAAAAAACAGATACAAAATAAACACCTGAAAAGCACTATTCTTTTAATATCTACATTATTGGTTTTCAGTGTATTGGGAAATATATCTCAAAACAACAAAAACAAAGCATTGGAAGAAAGAAATGCGCGTTCAAAAAAACAACTGTCAATTCTGCAAGCACAAAATGCTAACTTGCAAAAACAAGTGTCAAACCTAAAAGAAAAAAACACTGTCCTACAAGACTATGCAAACAACGCATCAAGTTTTTTATCAAATATACGGCCATGGCTAAGTGAAAACGATTCCAGTTGTGAAGAAAAAAATTGTAAAAACTGTGCAGAAATAGAACAAAGCAATCAAAAAGCAATGGAAACTTTTAATCGGGCAATTAAAGACTTATCAATTGATCCGATGACATTATATAAGTTAAGTCAAGGCCCAAAAACAAGAGAATAAATCAACCTATCAAAAAATCCCCGACCAAAAATCGGGGATTTTAATTTTAGCCTAACAATTTCAAAATATCTTGAATCTTTATAACACCCTGCTCACTTTCGGCCAAAGATTGACGCTTGTCCGCCACCACTTGTTCTGGCGCTTTGGACACAAAAGACTCGTTAGATAATTGCGCTTTGGTCCGTTCAATAAAAGCAGTTAAATTAGCTAATTCTTTATTGAGACGTTCTTTTTCCTTGTCAACATCAATCAATCCCGCAACAGGAATCAATAAAGTCATACCATCAAAAATCTGAGCCACCTCACCGGCAGAACTTTCTTTCACAAAAACAATCTCAGCTGTTTTGGATAAAAGTCTTAAAATCCCTTGATTTTCTTCAATGTTTTGTCGTTGAACATCGGTTGCATCTTTGATTTTTAAGGTGATTTTTGACGAAGCAGGAATGTTCACACTGGAACGCACAGAACGCACCGCAGTGATTAAATTAAAAATCCAATCCTGTTTTTCCGCCACTGCCTTATCTTCAAATGCATTCAAAGTTGGCCAATTGGCTTCCATAAGCATACCTTCACGATTGGCCGTTTTGCCCCACAGTTCTTCCGAAACATAAGGCATAAAAGGATGAATCAACTTTAACATTTCATCAACCACAAAGGCCACTGTGGCCCGAGTTTCACGAATCGCAGCCTCATCTGCTGAGTTAAAGACACTCTTAATGGCTTCCAAATACCAATCACAAAAAGTATTCCAAACAAAGTGGTACAACTCATTGCACGCCTCATTAAAGGCATACATATCCATCCACTTGGCAATCAAATCTGCTGTTTCAGAAATCTTGGTGATAATCCATTTATTCACAGGCAAAGAAATTGTGGCAGGGTTAAAGTCCTCCACCCGTTTGCATTCATTCATCTCACAAAAACGCACAGCATTCCAAATTTTGGTGGTAAAGTTGCGATAGGTTTCTACCCGCCCTTCACTCATCAACACACTGCGGCCGGAACCTTCTTGAATCAACAATGAAAAGCGCAACGCATCGGCCCCATATTTGTTGCACATTTCCAAAGGATCAATTCCGTTACCCTTGGATTTGCTCATCTTCTGGCCTTTTTCATCCCGAACAAGACCGTGCAAATGAATCTCCTTAAATGGCACTTGCTTCATCGCATACATAGACATCATCATCATTCTGGCCACCCAAAAGAAAATAATATCAAAACCAGTCACCAAAACGGATGTCGGATAGTATTTTTTCAAATGTTCATCATTTTCATTTGGCCAACCCAATGTTGAAAAAGCCCACAACCCCGAAGAATACCATGTATCCAAAACATCTGTATCTTGAACAAGTGGTTCAACTTTACCATAAAAAAGATTGGCCTGTTTTTGGGCTTCTTCTTGTGTTTCTTCACAGAACATATGTCCATCCGGCCCATACCAAACAGGCACTTGATGACCCCACCATAATTGACGAGAAATACACCATGGCTGAATATTTTCCATCCACGAATAATACATATTTTCCCAAGTACTGGGTACAAACTTTGTCGCCCCAGACTTCACAGCATCAATAGCCGCCCCAACCAATTTGGAGGTATCCACAAACCATTGATCAGTCAACCACGGTTCAATCACCACATCAGAACGATCGCCATAAGGAATTGTCATGGGATTATCTTCTTCATGGTCATACAACCCCAAAGCCTTGATATCTTCCAACACAAGTGGACGAGCCTCCAAAGGTGCCATCCCCCGATATTTTTCCGGCACATTTTCGTTCAACTTTGCCTCTTTTGTCAATAAATTGACCAGTGGTAATTGATGGCGTTTGCCCACTTCAAAGTCATTAAAATCATGAGCCGGTGTAATTTTCACAGCACCAGTTCCCTTTTCTGGATCAGCATGTTCATCTGTAATCACAGGAATCGGTTTATTGATAATAGGAATTAAAACATTTTTACCAATAAAGTCCTGATATCTTTCATCTTTATCAGAAACCGCAACGGCCGTATCCCCAAACAAAGTTTCGGGACGTGTTGTCCCAACCATAATGAATTTGGAAGAATCTCCTTCCAACGGATATTTGAAATACCACATTTTTCCAATGGTTTCTTTTTGAATAACTTCCAAATCAGAAATAGCTGTTTGAAACTTCGGATCCCAGTTCACCAAGCGTTTATCACGATAAATCAAACCATCTTTGTACATTTTCACAAACACTTTGCGCACAGCCGCAGAAAGCCCCTCGTCCATTGTAAAACGTTCTCTGCGCCAATCACATGAACAACCTAAGTGCTTTAACTGATTGACAATTTCACCACCAGACTTGGTTTTCCACTCCCAAACTTTTTCCAAAAACTTGGCACGACCTAAATCATGACGAGAAATCCCTTCTTTTGCCAACATGCGTTCCACAACCATTTGCGTGGCAATACCCGCATGGTCAGTTCCGGGTTGCCATAAAACATCAAACCCCTTCATCCGTTTATAACGACATAAAGCATCTTGAATAGAATAGTTCAAAGCATGACCAAGATGCAAATTACCAGTCACATTTGGCGGAGGAATAACAACACAAAAAGGAGGTTTTTCAGACTCAGGATGACAATCAAACAAACCTTTGGCTTGCCATTTAGCATAGATTTCTGTTTCGGCTGTATTGGGTGTAAATGATTTTTCTAACATAGTAAACTCCTTAATGTATAAATTAGAAGTATGATACCGCAAAAAAACAAAAAGGTCAACCATTATTTGAAAAAACCCCCGCTTTTAGCGGGGGTCTGCGATGTTGAGAATAAAAAAGGGGGAGGTAACCTCAACAATCGCTTACAGATGTCTGTTGATATAGGGAGACTAAATGACACAAACATCTGGTCCTGCTCTACACAGGATAAGTATATTTTAACTTATTATTTACTATTTGTCAACACTTTTTTAATAAAAAAACAACATTTTTTACATTTTTCTTCAAAAAAAAAGAAGCTGTTGAATTCAAACAAAAAACTCCCCCTGTTTAACAGGAGGAGACTTTGAAAAAACACACAAACTAACCATCTTCCAAAAAGCTGCGTAATTTTCTGGAACGAGAAGGATGTTTTAACTTGCGCAAGGCTTTGGCTTCAATTTGCCGAATGCGTTCACGAGTCACAGAAAATTGCAACCCCACTTCTTCCAAAGTATGATCCGAGTTCATTCCAATCCCAAAACGCATACGCAACACCCTCTCCTCACGAGGAGATAAAGTAGAAAGAACCGCTGTACAAGATTGACGCAAATTGCTTTGAATAGCGGCCTCCAAAGGTTGCAAAGTATTTTTATCTTCAATAAAATCACCTAAATGGCTGTCATCCTCATCCCCAACCGGTGTTTCCAAAGAAATGGGGTCTTTGGCAATCTTCATCACCTTTTTAATTTTTTCAGGCGTCATGTTCACCCGAGGGGCTAATTCTTCCGGAGTTGGTTCATGCCCTGTTTCCAATTGCATCTGATGACTTGTACGCATCATTTTATTGATGGTTTCAATCATGTGAACAGGAATACGAATCGTTCTGGCTTGATCAGCAATAGCCCGAGTAATAGATTGACGAATCCACCAAGTTGCATAAGTAGAAAACTTATTTCCCCGCTTATATTCAAACTTATCAACCGCCTTCATCAAACCGATATTTCCTTCTTGAATCAAGTCCAAAAATTGCAAATTACGATGCATATAGCGTTTAGAAATAGAAATCACCAAACGTAAGTTTGCTTCAATCATTTCTTGCTTGGCTTTTTTCATCTCTTGACGGCCTTTGCGCACAACATTCACTAACTGACGATATTGCGACACAGGCATTTTGGTTTCAACAAGCAACCCTTTAATGGCCGACATGATATCCTTTGCTTCCGTCAAAGACTTTTCTACAAAGGCTTTCCAATGTTTTTCTTTTTTATTTTTAAGGGTATCTAACCATTTCGGATTGGCCTCGCTTAATGCATACACTTTCAAAAACTCATCACGATCAATTTTATGTGCATTCGCCAAACGCAACAATTTACCTTCTAACATCATCAATTTCTGGTTCAATTCGTTGATAGTGTCCATAATTTCACCCAAACGACCTTGTGTTAAATGAAGCTCTTTAATAAGCTCAACCAGTTCAGCCTGAATTTTTTTGTACTTTTCCTCAGCGGCAGACACCAACTTTTCCTTCAAAGTAATTTGTTTTACCCGAGCAGATTGAAGTTTTGCAAACTTTTGATAAGCGACCTCTATTTTACCAAAAGTTTCTATTACAGAGGGACGCAGGGTTTCTTCCATCTCATCCAACGATAAAATATCGTCATCCTCATCATCTTCATCTTGATCATCTTCTGTGTCTGATGACGAACTCATATCATTAAACAAATCATTTTGCACCTGCTTTTCTTTTTTTGCCTCATTCTTTGCTTCCGTAGTTGTTATTTTTTCCTCAGAATCCAAAGCAGCAGTTTTTGGGGCATTTTCCATGGCGGTTTCAAGATCAATTAAATCTCGTAAAGCCAATTCATTGTTTTCCAATTGTTGATGCCATTGATGAAGCAGCATATAAGTAGCCGAACATTCGGCCAAACCGTTCATCATAACATTAAAACCGGCCGCAATACGCTTGGCAATGGCCACCTCTCCTTCACGGGAAAGCAAATCTACCGCCCCCATTTCCTTTAAGTACAAGCGCACAGGATCTTTAATGCCAACAATGTCTGTTGTTGAAGATTGTTCCACTTCGGCCACAGGGACTTCATCTTCCACCATATTGTTCTTAGATGGAACTTCCGTTAAATCAGCCACATCATCAGAACCATCTACCAAACTGATACCCATTTCTGTAAACGAATTTACAAGTTGTTCCCATTTTTCCTCAGTCTGATATTCCTGTGGCAAACAACGACGCAATTTTTCCACAACAATAAAACCTCTTTCACGCCCCTGCTCAATCAAGGTCTTCATCAAAGTTTTCAAATCGGTGGAATTATCATCTAAAATCTCATTATTTTGTGTTTTGGAAACAGAACTCATAATTGCAACCCCTCTAAATTATAAAAAGATAGGAAGATTATACCCTATTATCAATAAAATGTCAAACAAATTATTCAGATAGATTCAGTTTTTCCATCTCACGATTCAAAAGATCCAATTCATTTTTAATTTTTACATCTTCTGTTTCAAAATAGGCCCGAGTTTTTTCAGCAATTTCTTTCTTCAAAGCCGTTTTCTTGGCATTGCGAACCAAACCGGCAACCGACAAACGAATAGCTTCTTGATTTTCTTGTCCTTTTTGAAGAATAGATAATGGCAAAGAAATAACTTGTTGCTGTTCCTGTGTCAATAATTGAAGCAAATCAGAAGTCTGAACATCCGGATTTTGAACCAACTCTGTCACAAGCACCTCAAAGGCCTCTTGTAAAAAAGGCGTTGAAAACCTAAAATATTGTAAAATCTCCTCGGTAAATTCAGCACACAAACGAGGATATGCTAACAGATAAACCAATAATTGTGTAGAATCACTAGGGCTGACAAGAGGCGTCACAAGATTGGCGGATTGGCGGCCCTTTTCTTTACCCAAGGCACGAATGCGTTTTTTTAATTCCCTCTGATAATAGGAACGCACCCGTTCATCTTCTATTTTGACAACAAGTTCATCGGCATCTTTTTCCAATTTTGCCAAGCGTTCTGGCGTATCCAAAGTCCGACCGTCAAGCAACATCTGCCACAGTGCCCAAATAAAAGGTTTTGCCGATTGTACTTCTTCTTGCAAAGCCTGAACAGACTTTTTACGCAACATATCGTCTGGATCCATCCCATCCGGCAAATAAGCAAACTTCAAAGACTTCCCTGCTTTCAGCATAGGTAAAGCCCGTTCAAGTGCCCGCACCATCGCTTTACGGCCCGCCCCATCACCATCAAAACAAATCACCGGTTCATCACACATAGTCCATAATAGGCGGATTTGTTCCTGTGTAAAAGCCGTTCCCAAAGGAGCCATTGCCTGTGTAAAACCAGCCTCATGCAGCGCCAAAACATCCACATTTCCTTCAACCACCAACGCTGTATTCTTTTTGCGCACAGTTTCAATGGCTTGTGGCAAACCATATAGTAAATCTCCCTTGTGAAATAAATCTGTTTCTGGTGAATTCAAATACTTCGGCTCACCCCCATGTAAAACCCGACCGCTGAACCCAATTACTTGACCTTTTCTGTTCATCACAGGGAACATCACCCGATCATAAAAATAATCATGATATCCATGGCCGTCACGATTGGGAGCAACCAAGCCCAAAGCCTGCATTTCTTTAACAGAAAACTTATTGGCCGTTAAATGGGCAAGCAAACCAGAACCAGATGGGGCATAGCCCAAACGAAATCGTTTAGCCAAGTCAGAACTCATCCCTCTACGGATAAGATATTGACGGGCATCCGAACCAACAGCTCCAAATAAATTATTTTGAAAATAACGACACGCACATTCCATTAAACGCAACAAAACAGCGTTTTTTTCATTGCGATAAGCCTGTTTTGCATCTGGTTGCGGCATCTTCATACCAGCCATATTTGCCAAATACTCCACCGCTTCTAAAAACGGCATTTTTTCCGATTCAATCAAATAAGTTATTTGGTCACCATGCGCCCCACATCCAAAACAATGATAAAACCCCTTGTCATCATTTACCGTAAAAGAAGGAGTCTTTTCTTTGTGAAAAGGACACAAACCCAAAAACTCACGGCCTTTTCGGGCCAGTTTTATCTTCCGCCCAATCACCTCTGATAAGGGAATCTTACTGCGCAGCTCATCCAAAAAAGAAGTTAAATCAACCATTTATCCTGCAAGCAACCCTTTAATAATCCCAGAAGCAGAACCAAAATCCATCTGGCCAGCATATTTTTCTTTTAAGGCTGCCATCACTTTTCCCATATCTTTAATAGAAGAAGCACCTGTTTCGGCAATAACCGCCTCAATGGCCTGTTGAACAGCCGCTGTATCCATTTGTTTTGGTAAAAACTGTTGAATCACATCAATTTCTGCCTGTTCATGAGCCACCAAATCCTCACGATTGCCTTTTTTATACATCTCAATGCTTTCCTTGCGTTGTTTAATCATCGTCTGTAATAAAGACAACACGGCCGCTTCATCAATACCATCGGTCAAGCCTTTAACCCGACCGTCAATATCCTTTTGCTTAATAGCCGCCTGCACCAACCTTAAAGTATTCACTTTATCGGCATCTTTATTTTTCATTGCTTCTACCAAAGCATTTTTAATATCATCACGCAACATTTTTACACTCCTTATTTTTTGTGAATGTACATATTGTATCTTTTTTTTCATCAAATGAAAAGAAAAATCTTGCCTTCATATAAAAATTATATATAATAGCCAAAAAGGAGAGGAAAAAGTGGCTTGCTTAATTGTTGGATTTATGCTGGGGCTAACCATCCCATTTATCGCCAGAAGATTGGGGAAAATCTTGCCTGCCACAATGGGAGAAATCATTTTACAGCTGATACACTTGCCCAAAGTACCACAAACACATAATCCATTGCAATACAATCTTTTGAAAAGAAAATGGATTGTCTTATGGTGCTATGCGCTTGGAATGGGCTGTTTAACGGCTGGACTGTTTTGGGCCGCCAAAACATATCTGCCCAATGTGGCCCATATTTTTGCATATATCTTCATCTGGACCAGCCTGTGCGCTGCCGAAACAGATAAACGTCACTATCTGTTGCCTGATTGCTTAACCCTACCTCTTCTTTTGGTTGGTTTTTTATTCGCAGTTAGAACAAACATTCTAACACCAATTCAAAGTTTATATGGAACCTTTTTTGCCTATTTATTGACAACACTAGCCGTATTTATACTCAACCTCAAAAAACAAATGATTTTTGGGGCCGGTGATACAAAAATGGCAATCGCCTTGGGGGCATGGCTTGGTATACAGGGCCTGAACTATACCATCTTTTTATCATTTTTCCTGTTTTTAATGAACAGTCTGATTAAACAAAAAAACACAGGAGCTTATGGGCCAGCCCTTGGCCTAGCCGGCTTGATTACTTTTTTTATTCAATATCTAAAATAATACTGGACAACAGATTATAAAAAGTTTATAATCTTATCAAAACAAACAGAAAGGTGATTTTTATGCCAAGAAAAAAGAAAGAAACACTGGTTCATTTTGATATTGATACGCTGTCTAAACAAACCGAACAAAAACAACCGGAACATCCCGCTTCATTAGGCCAAACATTAAAGGCCAAACGGGAAAAGAAAAAACTGACATTGGAAGATGTATCAAAGAAGTTGTTCATCAAAGAAATATACCTGCAAGCCCTAGAAGATGGCCATTATTATGCTTTTCCAAGTCGGGTGTATGGTATCGGTTTTTTGCGTACCTATGCCAAGTTTTTGGGTTTGGATGCCGATTTAATGGTTGCCGAATTCCACGCTGAAACATCCGACATCAAAGATGCCCCATTGGATATGCCAGTGATTGAAAAACATTTGGCTCTGCCCTCCAAACGCACATTGACCATTGTGTCATTGTGTATCTTGGTTCTTGTTGTGGTATGGTTCACCGTGGCCACATTGATAACAACTGATATTTTTAAGGTGGCACAACCGGATCAAATGCCTGTGCCCACCCAAGAAGAAGTTGTCTCACAAGAAGAGATTCCCCAAATTGCTGACGAATCTTTAAATCAAGAAACAACCAAAGAACAAGACACAGCAATAGAAGCACCGCAAGAACAAGTGAAAGAGAACAAACAACCCGAAAACACTGTAAATCCTTTGGCCTTCACAGCCAAAGCTGCTTTTGTTGCCACAAACGAAGTGTGGGTGCGTCTGTATAATACAGAAACGCAAAAAGTGATATTGGATAAAGTATTGAAAAAAAATGATTCTTTTATTCCGGAGGCCGATTTATCTGTTTTGGAACTGACAACAGGTCGTCCAAAGTTATTGGTCTTATATAAAAATGGACAGCAAGTAAAAACATTTGGACAAGAAAAAAGCCTCTCACTGGCGGACTTTGCTGAAAAACAAAATTAGCCCACATATTTTTACATACAAAACAAACTCACTTAAAACTTTTTAAGCAAGGATGATGACGATGGACTATCAAGAAAAACTACAAACAATCTTGTCTCACGCACAAGAATTGACCCAACTTTTAACAACGGAAATGGATACACAAAAAATTATCCAACTGTCCAAGGAATTAAAATCATTAGAAGATGTGGTAAAAGTGGGCAAAGAATACTTGTCTGCCTGTACCAATTTAACAGATGCAGAACAAATGATGAATGATACTTCTTTGGATTCAGAAATGAAACAAATGGCCACCGAAGAATACTATGAGTTAAAAGCAAAACTGCCCGAATTGGAAAAACAAATTCAAATTTTGCTGATACCCAAAGACGAAGCTGATGAACGAAATGTGATTTTGGAAGTGCGTGCCGGCACAGGCGGAGATGAAGCAGCCTTGTTTGCCGAAGAATTGTTTCGTATGTATGAACACTATGCCATGCAAAAAGGATGGCGTTTTGAAACATTGTCACTGAACGCCACCGGATTGGGCGGATACAAAGAAGCCGTTGCCCAAATCACAGGCTATGGGGCGTTTGGTCGCCTGAAATTTGAATCGGGCGTTCATCGTGTTCAACGTGTTCCCGAAACAGAATCCAGCGGTCGGGTTCACACCTCTGCCGCCACAGTTGCCGTTTTACCAGAAGCCCAAGAAGTAGACATTCAAATCAATCCGGAAGATTTGGAAATCACCACCTGTCGTGCCAGCGGTGCTGGTGGTCAACATGTGAACAAAACCGACTCAGCCATCCGTATTGTTCATAAACCCACAGGTGTTGCCGTTGAATGCCAAGAAGAACGATCACAGTTCAAAAACAAAGACAAAGCAATGATGCGTTTGCGCACACTTTTATATGATATGGAACGCCAAAAATTAGATGCCGAAAGATCCTCTAATCGTAAAAACCAAGTTGGCAGCGGCGACAGATCTGAACGTATTCGCACCTACAACTTTCCACAAGGTCGCGTCACAGATCACCGAATCAACAAAACAGGCTATCAATTGGCCAATTTTATGGAAGGTGATTTAGATGAATTTATTGATGCCTTGATAACCGAAGAACAAATGGCAAAACTTGCTGATATATAATGGAAAAATTACCTTTTCTTGACCAAAGATTATTAGAAGAAGCTGCCTCCTCACCTCAGGAGTTGCAATCGTTCATCCAAAGACGCCTACAACACGAACCTGTTGCCAAAATTATCGGAAAAAAAGGCTTTTGGAAAGACGATTTTATCGTCAACAAAGATGTGCTTGATCCCCGTCCAGATTCCGAAACTTTAATAGAGGCGGTCTTGGAACAATATCCGAACCACACAATGCCTTTGCGTTTTTTAGATTTAGGCACAGGCAGCGGCTGTCTTTTGCTTTCTCTGCTTCAAGAATATCCAAATGCCACAGGAATGGGTATAGATATTTCCCCAAAAGCCATTGAAATTGCAAACAAAAACAAAAAAAATCAAAACGCTGTTTTTATGCAAAGGGATATGTGTTCGGATTTATCCGATTTAGGAACATTTGATGTGATGATTTCAAACCCACCCTATATTCCAACAGCCGAAATTGAAACACTTGAAAAGGATGTCAAAGATTATGATCCACTACTTGCCTTGGATGGCGGCGCGGATGGGCTGGATTTTTACCGTACGCTTGCCAAGCAACATCTTGCCCCTCGCCTATTTATAGAAATTGGAATAAATCAAGAACAACAAATCATCCCCCTGTTTGAATCAGAGGGATGGCAATTTGTCAAATCGTGGAAAGATTTAGGTGGCATTACACGTGTGCTTGCATTTGATAGATAAAAATGAAGCATCCATCTTTTTCGGAGGATGCCACATTTATTACCTATTAGGGCACTGTTTATTTTGACCAAGTAGAACTCTCATACCGTGGCACCATTCTTTTCCATTCATAAACAGTCTTTGTCGTACCATTTGTCACATTATAAAATGGAACCGCCTTTTCTGTTTTAATACTGGACACATCAAGTACCGCCTCAACAGTTTGAGGATTGCCATCAGTATCAAATAACAGAGAGATATCTCTACGATGGTAGGTACATCCTGGAGCAATATTCTTTCCAATCAAGGTCGCAGGGGTCTTTTTGTCCAACGCCTCTTGTGCTTTGTTCTTTTGGTCTTGGATGCGATAGCAACTGGAGCAACCTTTTAGGCATACAGCCAAAGCAAATAACCCAATCAAAGTTTTCGCCGTTATTTTAGGGAGTTTGATTTTTGGAATATTCAATTTTTTCATATAATATCCTTATAGCTATATGTTCACTTGCCCCCTACCTTAAATCCAGATAACGGCTTGCCGCCATTACCCAAAGTGACCACAGTATAGCATATCCCAAATCATATGTCAAGCAAAAACTTAATACCCTTCCAATTTTTCTTCTAATGTTGCCCCTGGCAAACAATCAATCAAGGGCCGCTCAATTAAAGTATAAGCACCAAATTCGCCCCGTTCTTTTGCCGCAATACAAGCACGCACACAAGAAACCATCACATTGGCTGTAAATTCTGGATTTTCCCCCGATACACGATACATTTGATGCACTTCCATAGCCGTTCTTTCAACTTCACCTTCGTGATGCAAGGTATTGTATTTATTGATATCCTTCACAAATAAAACCTCAGTTGGCGCATCAGCAAAATACACATCTTTTTTAATGGCTTTTTCCACCTGAGCCTCTTGCGCCCCTTCGGCTAATTGAACATAAACACGGCGTTTTTGTTTGCCACGACCATTGGCCAAAGTCAAAGCCACAGCATCTTCCACACCATCAATAGCCTTCACAGCAACAGTATGCCCCATACTGCGCCCGCCCTTTTCTCCGCCAAAAGTTGTGGTAGTCTGTCCGGTAATGGCAACAATCTTCATCAAAGCACGCACCACAGAATCGGTACCTGGATCCCATCCGCACCCAATCATAGAAACAACATTATGTGCTTTAGCATCCAAATCGGCATCCTTTTTCAACGAAACAATGTGTTGATGTTCATCATAGCTGTCCACCGTACAAAGCCCCATTTTTTGATACATTTTCATCTTAGCAGGCACTTCACGAGAAGGCACGCACAACAAAACAGCATCCACTTTATCCAACTCAGAGATATCCGACACAACTTTTGTATGTTGCAACTCCTCTCTGTTTTTCAACAAACTGGCCGGACGACGAACAACACCCGCCAAAGCCATATCCTTACTTTCCTCAATAGCACGCTTACATCCACGGCCAACATTTCCCCAACCAATAATCGCAACATTTATTCTTTGCATCAGACAATCACTCCTGTCATCTCGTTATATAATTGACAATAATCTTCGCTGGATTTATCCCAGGAATAGTTTTTACTCATAGCCATTTCCCGCATTTTTTCAATGTGTTGTGGCCGATCGTAATAGGTTGCATTTGCCCATCCGATTGTGTTATACAACGCCTGAGCAGACACATCATTAAACTTAAAGCCTGTTCCAACGCCATAGTATTCATTATAATTCAAAACAGTATCTTCCAACCCGCCTGTTGAACGCACAATAGGCAAAGCCCCATAAGTTTGGCTAACCATCTGTGTCAAACCACACGGTTCATATAAAGAAGGAACCAAAGCAAAATCCGCTCCCGAACACATCACATGTTCTGCCTCGGCCTGATAGCCAATCCCTACGGCAATTTTACCAGGGTACTTTTTCGGCAACGAGGAAAAATAATCATTTGCCCATGGTTCACCTTGACCCATAATCACAAATTGTGTTTCCATTGTATTCAAAACCGGCTCAATACATTCGGCCAACATCTTAATCCCTTTTTGTTCCGCCAAACGCACACACATAGAGATAATTGGTTTATCAACACTGGAAAGACCAGCTTTTTCAACCAAATAACGTTTGTTTTCTTCTTTACCTTTATTATGCGTTTTCACAGAATATGTTTCAGGAATAATCAAATCATGCTTAGGATTCCACAGTTCCGTATCAATACCATTCAAAATCCCCTTCAAATCAGCTTGGCGTTCACGCAACAACCAATCCAAACCTGCCCCAAACTCTGGGGTTAAAATCTCTTTGGCATAGTTTGGAGAAACAGTATTCAGCTTGTCTGCAAACCGAATACCACCCTTCAAAAAATTGATGCAACCATAATCTTCAAACGCACCGGCATGAAAGTCCTTAAACTCAATCCGAGCATAACTTAAAACATCTGCCCCAAAACGTCCTTGATAAGGCAGATTATGAATAGTCAACAAAGTTTTTGTTTTCATAAAGAAAGAATCTTGCTCATTCTTTATATAATAAGGAATCAATCCGGTTTGCCAATCGTGCAAATGAATGACATCTGGTTGAAAACCAATATCTTTTGCCAATTGCAAAGCAGCCCGATCAAAAAAAGCATAGCGATAAGCATTATCTTGATAGGCTTGACGAGACATCCGATCATCATAAACACCATTGCGGTCAAAATACTTCTTAAACTCAATAAAATAAGTATCAACACCCTTAACATAGCTGGAATGATGTACTGAGAAAAACTCTAAACAATTACCCATCCGCACACAATTGCCATCCATAATTTTTTTCAACCGATAGCGTTTGTAGTCAATCATAGAATACAACGGCACAATTGCTTTAACCTGAACGCCTTTTGAAATCAAAGATTTAGGTAATGCCCCAACAACATCTCCCAATCCCCCTGTTTTAATAAACGGAGTCATTTCACTTGCGATAAATAAAACTTTTTTCATTGTTTTCTCCCTATCCTAACCGCAGTATAAAGAACTTTTTTCAAATACGCAAGCCTTTTTTTATTTTTTTCTTGCTTTTTTATAAAAATAGTTTTACCCTACAACAGAAAGGAAGAAAATGAGTGTAAATCAGCAAGAGAATTATTCTCTCAGCGGTTATATTTGGCAAATAAAAAAAACGGACGAGCGCATGGCAAACGCCATCAGCCAACGTTTTGGTCTGCCTGATTTAATTGCCTCTATTTTGGCAGGGCGTGGCTTTAATTTAGAAACCACACAGGATTTCTTAAATCCCACATTAAAACAACACTTGCCCAACCCTTTTTCATTAAAAGATATGGAAAAAGCCGCTGTACGCACAGCCGAAGCAATTCTCAAAAAAGAACCCATAGGCCTTATGGGGGATTACGATGTGGATGGGGCAACCTCTACCTCCGAGTTAAAACTCTATCTTGAAAAATGCAACATCCAAACACACACCTTCATCCCTGAACGAGAAGATGGATATGGCCCAAACGCCAACAAAATGAAAGAGTTCAAAGAAAAAGGGTGTTCTGTCATTTTAACCTTAGATTGCGGAACAACTTCTTTTGAACCAATCCAATACGGCACAGATTTAGGGATAGATGTCATTGTTTTAGATCACCATAACACCGAAACACAACTTCCCAACGCATATGCCATTGTAAACCCCAAACGATTAGATGAAGATACAAACCATCCCTGTCATCATATGGCCGCATGCGGTGTGGTTTTTTTGTTTATCGTTGCCCTAAATAAAACACTCCGAGAAAAAGGATTTTGGCAATCCAAACAAGAACCTAATCTGATTCAGTTTTTGGATTTGGTGGCCTTTGGCACAGTTTGTGATGTGGTAAAATTGATTGGCGTCAACAGATTGCTTGTCAAATCAGGCTTAAAGCAAATGGCCACAGGGCAAAATATCGGCTTAAACGCCTTAGCACGTCAAATCAATATGGAAGAAAGTCCAAACACCTATCACTTAGGATACCTCATGGGCCCCCGTGTCAATGCAAGTGGTCGTGTCGGCAAATCAGATATCGGCATGCGTCTGCTATCTTGTCAAGATGTTTTGGAAGCCAATTTATTGGCAGAAGAACTAGAAAGTCTCAACACTTTAAGACGAGAAATTGAAAATGATGTCTTTTTACAAGCCATTGAACAAGTGGAATCAAAACCGTTGGATACCCCCTTCATCCTTGTCTGTGGCGAAAATTGGCATCAAGGCGTTGTCGGCATTGTGGCGGGACGCTTAAAAGAAAGATATAATTTACCTGTCCTTGTCCTTTCCAAAGAAGGAGAAAATATAAAAGGATCATCCAGATCCGTCACAGGTATAGATATCGGCACACTAATTATGAACGCTATGGACAAAGGTATTTTAACCCGTGGCGGAGGCCACCCAATGGCCGCAGGCTTTTCGCTACTCAGTAATAAAATACAAGATTTTTATGACTATCTAAAAGAAAACATTAAACCGGAACTGTTAGATCAACGCCCCAATCATTTAGAAGCAGAAGGCGTCTTAGACTTGGGCGGACTCACCTTGGATTTAGTTCAAAAACTGGAAGAATTGGCCCCTTTTGGGGAATCAAACCCAGAACCGCTGTTTATTATCAAACAAGTTCACATAACATATACAAATCTGTTAAAAAACGGACATATCAGTGTGGGACTCAGCAATAAAAATAACCAAAAAATGTCTGCAATTGCTTTTCGGGCAGCCGATACACAAATGGGGCAAGCCTTTTTGAAAACACATGGAGACGAATTTTTTGATTTAATGGTTTCATTAAAAAAAGATACCTGGAAAGGAAAGACAAAAATTCAAATTCAAATCTTGGATGCAAAGCGAGTATAACTTTTTTGCTTGCTTTTTACCCCAAGAATGCGTAAAATGATAAAAAAAGGAGTATAATATGACAACACTTTTAATTTCTGGCTTGATTGGTTATCTGTTTGGCTCTATCCCATTTGGATTGGTTTTAACATACTGCGCCGGCTTGGGCGATATCCGTAAAATTGGTTCTGGCAATATCGGCACAACAAATGTGCTCAGAACGGGCCATAAAGGTTTGGCATTGCTGACCTTAATTTTGGATGTTTTTAAGGCCGCCTTTGCTGCCCTTCTCTGCCAATGGCTATTTTCCCAATCTATGGGCTTTGTCGCCGGTGTGATGGCCGTTTTAGGGCATAATTACCCCATCTGGTTAAAGTTCAAAGGAGGCAAAGGTGTTGCCTCTACGCTGGGTTTGATGTTGGCAATGACACCGCTTGTTGGCATACTCACCTGTCTGACATGGCTTGTTGTTGCGCTGATTTGGCACTATTCTTCATTGGCTGCTTTAACGGCCTTAGCAGCAGCCCCCATCTTTGCACTTTTTTCGGGAAACATGACAGCAACTTGGGCCTATCTCGGTTTAATGGTATTATCCTACTACCGTCATAAAGATAATATCAAACGTTTAATTAAAAAAGAAGAATCTAAAATATCCTTTCATAAGAAGACCACATGACAGAACAAGAACAACTTGATTGGTTGCGCCTACTCTTATCAGAAAATGTAGGAGCCATCACATTCCGCAAACTTCTTGCCGTCTTTGGCTCAGCAGCCGAAGCCTTAAAGAATATATCGGCATGGGCTCAAAAAGGTGGGGCAAAAAAACAAATCAAAGTTGCCGAAGAAAAAGTGGCTGTTTTTCAATTAAAACAAGCTCAAAAGTCGGGTGTTAAACTGTTGTTTTCATGTGATAAAGACTATCCTAAGTTGTTAAAATATATCACAGATTATCCACCCGTTTTATTCATCAAAGGACAAACACACTTGCTTGAAAAAGAATGTGTTGCCCTTGTTGGTACACGTGCAGCCACCTTAAATGGAAAAAACTTTGCAACGCATATATCCAAAGAATTGGCCGAACAAGACTATGTCATTGTTTCCGGACTTGCAAAAGGCATAGATAAAGCTGCCCATATTGGTGCATTACAAAGCGCAAACGGAAAAGGCGGCACAATTGCTGTGCTTGGCACAGATATCAACACTTGCTACCCTGCCGAAAATCAAGAACTGTACAACGAAATTGAAACAAGGGGCTGTTTAATTTCAGAATTTCCATTCAAAACAATGATAACCCCACAAAACTTTCCAAGACGAAACCGTATCATCTCTGGTCTATCACAAGGGGTTGTCGTTGTGGAAGCCAACCTTCATTCTGGTTCTTTAATCACAGCAAAAGAAGCTCTTTCACAAAACCGAGAGGTTTTTGCTGTCCCTGGTTCGCCACTTGATCCCCGAGCCGCAGGGCCAAACGCATTGATTCAAGATGGGGCAACACTGGTCACAAAAACACAAGATATTACAGATGTTTTAACACACAATGCCTCGTTCCATTTAACAGATGCTGTTTTGAAAACACCTTACAATCTGGATAATATTCCCAAAGAAAAAGAGTTGGATGCAGCCCGCACATTGATTTTAGAAAACCTCAGTCCGGAAATGACAGAAATTGATGCCCTTATCCGAGAAACAAACTTAGAACCAAGAATTGTCCATGTTATTTTAACACAACTGGAATTAGCAGGCCGCATTGAACATTTCACAGGCAACAGAATTGCCCTGATTTATGGAGGAAAAGAATGAAACTGGTAATCGTGGAATCCCCCGCAAAAGCAAAAACCATCAATAAATACCTTGGCTCGGACTATTTTGTCATGGCCAGTTTTGGTCATATCCGTGATGTGCCCGCCAAAAATAACAGTGTTCGCCCCGAAGAAGATTTTGCCATGGATTGGGAAATGAGCGCTCGGGGTGAAAAAACGGTGCGTGAAATGATTAAATCCTTGGAAAAAGCAGATGCCTTATATTTGGCGTCTGACCCTGATAGAGAGGGAGAAGCAATCGCATGGCATGTCATTCAAGAATTAAAAAGGCGTAAAAAATTAAAACCAGAAATGCCTGTTTATCGTGTAGTATTCCACGAAATTACAAAAAATGCCATCTTGGATGCCATCAAAAATCCTCGTGAAATTGATATGCAATTGGTAGACGCTTATTTGGCCAGACGAGCTTTGG
The DNA here is from genome assembly GCA_045605805.1 of Alphaproteobacteria bacterium. Classification (GTDB taxonomy): domain Bacteria; phylum Pseudomonadota; class Alphaproteobacteria; order CAAHEQ01; family UBA3637; genus UBA3637. The sequence continues at coordinate 42,920 of JAZUQR010000007.1, forward strand.
ATTATCTGGTCGGATTCCATATTTCCCCCCTTCTTTGGAAAAAATTACCTGGTGCAAAATCGGCCGGTCGTGTTCAATCTGTTGCCTTGCGTCTTGTGTGTGAACGAGAAAGTGAAATCACGGCCTTCAAACCACAAGAATATTGGGGAATTGATGTAGATTTAGCCACCCCAACAAACGAAGTTTTTAATGCAAAACTAACCCATATAAACGGCAAAAAACTTGATAAGTTTGACTTAAAAAACAACAAGATAACAAACGAAGTTAAAGAAAAAGTTGAATCATCTTCATTTGTTGTTGGCAACATTGAACGCAAACAAACAAAGCGCAACCCTGCACCAGCCTTTACAACATCCACTTTACAACAAGAAGCCAGCAGAAAGTTGGGGTTTGGGGCAAAAAAAACAATGCAACTGGCCCAAAAATTATACGAAGCCGGTTTAATCACCTATATGCGTACAGACAGCATCAACCTGTCACAAGAAGCCATCAAAGTAATTCGGGAAGTTATCCAAGCCGACTATGGCGATAAATATCTACCCGAAAAACCACGCTTATATAAAAACAACAGCAAAAATGCCCAAGAAGCACATGAAGCCATCCGTCCAACCAATGCCGCCAAAAAACCGGAAACCTTGGAAGTAGATTTAGACAGCCGAAAATTATATGAATTGGTTTGGAAAAGAACATTGGCCTGTCAAATGGAATCAGCATTATTAGATAAAGTCGCCATTGACATCCCTTCACAGGACGGCACTTTACAATTGCGTGCCACCGGACAAACCATTGCCTTCCCTGGATTCATCAAAGTCTATAAAGAAGATTTGGATGATGAAAAAACGGAAGATGACAATGCCCTGCTTCCAAATATGAATGAAAAAGATACCTTGGAAACAAAAGAAGTACATGCGACCCAACATTTTACCGAACCACCGCCTCGTTTTTCAGAAGCAAGTTTGGTGAAGAAATTGGAAGAACTTGGCATCGGTCGCCCATCAACATACGCCACAATTTTGTCCGTATTACAAGAACGAGAATATGTAAAACTCGCAAATAAACGCTTTATTCCAGAAGATAGAGGGCGCATCGTCACCGCCTTTTTGGAAAATTATTTCAATCATTATGTTCAATATGATTACACCGCCGGATTGGAAGATAAATTGGATAACATCACAAACGGCTCAATCAAATGGAAGGATGTATTGCAAGATTTTTGGGCTTTATTCCATAAAACGGTGCAAGATGCCGAGCCTCATAAAATGGGGGAAGTACTTGAAACTGTGGCTAAATCATTGGAAAAAGATCTGTTTCCAACAGAAGAATCCAAAGTCTGTCCAGAATGTAAAACAGGCACACTTTCGTTGCGTGTTGGCCGTTTTGGGGCATTCATAGGATGCTCAAACTATCCAACCTGTAAATATACAAAGCAATTTGCAAGCATTGAGGCCGAACGGGATGAAAACGGAAATCCCATTGAACCATCTGTGGAAACACAAAACGCCACCTATGAACTGGGCAAGGATGCAAACGGGGCGGATATATCTGTCCGCAAAGGCCCCTATGGTTGGTATGTCCAGCAAGGCAATGGAAAAGAAGCAAAACGAGTCAGCCTTTCCAAGTCTATGAAACCAGAAGAAGTAGACATCAAAAAGGCCCTAGGCCTACTCTCTTTACCTCGTCCCTTAGGCAATGACCCCAACACAAATGAATTGATTGAAGTGGGCATCGGACGCTTTGGTCCCTATGTCAAACGAGGTAAAACATTCCAATCCCTTACTCCAGAAGATGATGTTTTGACAATTGAATTACCTCGTGCTATGACACTTCTTACCGATGCAAAAGAAAAACAAAAAGCCAAAGTTTTAGGCAAATGGCAAGACAAAGAAATCACCTATCAATCGGGAAGATACGGTCCTTATGTTAAATGGGAACGCATTATGGCAAGTTGTAAAAAAGACGGTACAGTTCCAACCTTAGATGAAGCCATCATTTTAATTCAAAATAAAATGCGTGAAAAATAAAAAAGCGCTGAACCTCAGCGCTTTATTTTTAATAATCATCGTTTGGAATAATCGCTTTGGCAAACTTCTTGCCCCGTTTCATTTTTTTCAATTTCAAAGACGGCACAACATCCAAAACAACATCATATAATTCTTTTAATTTATTCGTGTATAAATGGTCCGTTTTGGCCAGAGAAACATATTCCACATTCACAGAAGGATTTTCATCCAATTGTTCAGCCAACCGAGCCACAGCATTTGCGTCTACAAGCGCATCATCCGCCCCTTGTACAATTAAACCAGAGGCCGGACAAGGCATTAAAAAGTTAAAATCATGTTCTCCCACACAAGGTGTTGCAAAAACAAAGCCTTGAATCTCTGGGCGACGCATCATCACCTGAGCTCCAATCCATGCCCCAAAAGCATAACCAGCAATCCAACATTTGTTACCATCAGAATCTAAGGCTTGCAACCAATCCAAAGCCGCAATCGCATCTGCCAATTCGCCCACACCAGTACCATCCTTTTGTCCAGCAGAAGTTCCCACGCCACGATAATTTAAGCGTAAAACAGAAAAACCCAAACCAGCAAAAGCCTGAAACAAAGCGTAAGTCACCTTATTATTCATAGTTGCCCCTTGTTTGGGATCAGGTGGCAAAACCAACATCAACGGTGCAGTTGGATTTTCTGAACGATAAAAACGCCCTTCTAAACGGCCACAAGGACCAGCAAAAAATACCTCAGCCATAAAACAAACCTCCTATAAATAAGAACTTAAAAGTAAAAGTACAATATTTTTTCAAAAAATGCAAGATTTTTGTTGACATTCATAAAAAAAAGAGGTATAACTATCATCACAGGCGGAGTAGCTCAGTTGGTAGAGCGGTGGAATCATAATCCATGTGTCGGGGGTTCGATCCCCTCCTCCGCTACCAAAAAAACCAGTAAGATGAATAACTTACTGGATTTTTTTATATCAGAACTTGAACTTATCTTACCGCAGTTTAATACACACCCCTGGCTTCGGATTTCCAAAAACTTGAGCAGCAGAACCGCCACGCAAACAAATTTCAACACAGGATTTGCCATTAAACCCAGACGACCCCGGTGCCAAAATTAAACTGCCATCGGCCACCGAAAAAATCCCTTCACCAACCGAAACAGACCTTTCAATCCCATTTATTTCAACACTTTGAATAGATGAATCCAAAATAATATTGGTTTTCAAATTACCATATCCGTCAATAAAACAAATTGTGTTATCTGGCACAGGTAAAACATCCATTACCATCTCACCCAACAAAGGCCACTCTTTCAATGGTTTATCAGCCCATTCGGCCAACGAGGCCACACAAGGAGGAAACACATCCCGAGAACGGAATTGAGAGCCATCCACAGCACATTTCACCCGATACACCGGCACACCCAAGAATGAAAAAGTATAACCACCAAACACACCAATCACACGCACCCCATTGGGCAATTCAGCCACAGCCAAAAACTCTCCCGCATTATTGTTCCGAGCCGAAAGTTCGTCCTTGCGTGGGGCGGTGTTGTGATAAACAATGTGTTTGCTTCCCAACCGAGAATGTGTTGCCAATTGTGCCACCGCAAAGCCTGTTTCAACAGTATTAAAGGGATGAACAGATAAGTTTTTAATGATGGGAAAATCAAGTCCCTTATCCAAAAACTCTTCCATCAAAGTGCGATTCACCTCGGAAAAAGCCAAATCATCAATACCAGCTTGCGCACCATAATCAGCAATAAAATCTATATAAAAAGTCATACATTCTCCTTTTGTTATAAAGCGAAAGTCTAACAAAAAACAAAAGAAAAGTCAATAAAAATACCCCACCCGAAAGTGAGGTATTTTAAGCAGTTGTCGCTTAACGCAACTTGATATGTACCTCTCTCAACTGTTTTTCTGACACTGCCGAGGGGGCATTCATCAACAAATCTTGCGCTTGTTGGTTGAATGGGAAGGCTATCACTTCACGGATATACTCTTCATTTTCCAACATCATTACAATGCGGTCAAAACCAAAAGCAGCCCCACCATGAGGCGGTGCGCCAAACTTAAAGGCATTCAACATACCACCAAACTTGGCTTCAACCACTTCTGGTCCATATCCGGCAATTTCAAATGCCTTATACATCACATCCGGTCTGTGGTTCCGAATAGCACCAGACAACATTTCTAATCCATTTCCAACCATATCAAATTGATAGGCCTTGATTTCCAACGGATTTTTGTTTAACAATGTGTCCAATTCGCCTTGCGGCATAGAAAATGGATTGTGGCTGAACATCGGTTTGCCGGTTTCCGGATCCATTTCATAGAATGGGAAATCAACTACCCAACAAAAGCGATAAGCATTCTTTTCATACAACTCCAATTCTTTACCAAGCAAATTGCGCACTTTGCCGGCAAACAAGGCCGCAGCATCACCAGAGCCACAAACAAAGAACACACTGTCCCCTTGTTCTGTACCAGTCAATTCAAACAATTTGGCCAAACGAGCTTCATCCAATTTTTTTGCAATCGGACCTTTGTTGCCTTCTGCTGTCCGTACAATATAGCCCAAACCGCCCATATTATTGTCCACAGCAAAGGCATTCATCTTGTCAAACCAACTGCGTGGCCGATCCTCTGTTTTTGGGGCCCGAATAGCACGCACAAAACCGCCTTCTGCCACTTTGGAAGCAAAAATACCGAATTCAGAACCTGCAAACACCTCTGACACATCAACAATAGTCAAAGGGTTACGCAAATCTGGCTTATCTGTTCCATACTTTAACATAGCTTCATCAAACGGAATGCGTTGAAACGGAGCCGCAGACACAGCAGCATTCGGTGCAAACTCTTTGAAAATAGAACTAATCAAGTTCTCGGCTACCTCCAAAATCTCATCTTGTGTCACAAAAGACATTTCCCAGTCAATCTGATAAAACTCACCAGGAGAACGATCTGCACGAGAATCTTCATCTCTGAAGCAAGGAGCTAATTGGAAATAACGGTCAAACCCAGCCACCATCAGTAATTGCTTAAATTGTTGCGGAGATTGAGGAAGCGCGTAAAACTCGCCTTTATGAACACGGCTTGGCACCAAATAATCCCGAGCCCCTTCCGGACTGGAAGAAGTCAAAATAGGCGTCTGAAACTCTGTAAACCCCATATTCCACATAGCATCACGCACAAACTTGTTTAAGCGATTACGCAATAAAATATTCGCATGAGGTTTGGCTCTGCGTAAATCCAAAAAGCGATAAGTTAAACGTTGTTCTTCACTCAATTCAGACGAATCGGCAGTAATTAAAAATGGCAAAACCTGAGCCTCACTTAAAACTTCAACCGCTTGAACCGAAACTTCAATTTCACCTGTCGGCATTTTAGCATTGATTGTTTCAGGCGTTCTGCTTAAAACTTTTCCTTCAATACGCACTACAGATTCAGGACGAGCTTTTTCCAACACAGAAAAGCTATCAGACGAAGTGTCCACCACACATTGTGTCACGCCATCATTATCCCTTAAATCAATAAATAATAAGTTGCCGTGATCACGCTTTGTTTGAATCCATCCGGATAAAACAACAGTTTCACCTGCATTTGAGGAACGCAATTGTCCACAAAGTTTTGTTCTATAATTTTGCATTGTAATTTTCACCTTTCATTTTGTTAAGTGCAAGGGCGAATTTCGTCCGCTGTGCCACCTTGCTTCAGGGTCTGAATAAACCCCCTTAAACACGCTGTAACGGGCGCAACCCGAAGGGTTCTAATAAGCAAAAAGCCGTTCTTCCCTTATGCTCCCCTGTGTCATCAGGATCATTGCATACACAATTTTACCAAATAAAAACTCAAAAAGCAATCAAAAACTTATGACATTTACAAAAAAATATGATATAATAACACCATGTTAAAAGAAAAATGTCCTTATTTTAACCAATGTGGCGGATGCGTCTGGCAAGATTTATCCGAGCAAGAATATATTCAAAAAAAAGAAAACTTTGTCAAAAACGCCTTTCGGGATGTCAATCTGGAAATCAACCTATCCCCCATGATTTTAATCCCAACCGGCACTCGCAGACGGGCCAGCTTCTCCTTCAACGGCAACCATTTTGGCTTTAATGGGCAAAAAAGCCATCAAATTATTGATATTGCCACCTGCCCGCTTTTAACACCAACCATCAATCAAGCCCTTCCTTTCTTGAAAAAGGTGATAGCCCAACTGAAATCAAGCGGAGATGTATTTGTTCTGGCAACAGAAATGGGATTGGATGTTCATATCAAAGATAAAAAAGGGTATCCACACCTACAAGAAATTGAATTGCTGAATACCCTCAGCCAATATACGATAATTGCCCGAGTGATGTATAATAACACACCCATCTTCCAGAAAACACCACTCAGCGCAAGTGCTGATGCTTTTATGCAGCCCAGCCTTGAAGGCGAACAAACCCTGATACAACAGGTTTTGGAAAACATTGGACCTGCCAAAACAGCATTGGATTTATTTTGTGGCAAAGGAACATTCACAATTCCATTGCTCAACAAAGGATTAAAAATCAAAGGTTATGATAGTTCTCCCTCTGTCCTCGCTTTACAAGAAAATGGCGAACAACGAGATTTATTCAGAAACCCGCTTACACCAGAAGAATTTGAAAAAATTGATTTGGTAGTTCTAGACCCTGCCCGAGCAGGTGCTTTAACCCAAATTGAACAACTGGCTCAAACACAAGTACCTAAAATCATTATGATTTCTTGCAATCCCAAAACAGCCGCCCGGGATATCAAAATCTTAATAAAAAACGGTTGGAAGATACAAAAAATCACACCAATTGACCAATTTACCTACTCAAACCATATAGAATTGGTCACCATCTTGAAAAAAGAATAACATAAATATATATATTTTTTATTGACATCACAATTTTCTTTGATTAAACTACTAACAGTTGTAGAAAAAAAGGAGGAAGCGATGAAAAGAAAAAATGCAAACGGTAATGCAAGAGGACGCCTCTCCGATGGTGCTCCTAATCCTATTGATGTTTATGTTGGATCTCGTGTACGAATGCGTAGGTCTGTATTAGGAATGAGCCAAGAACGCCTTGCCGCAGAGTTGGGTGTCACCTTTCAACAAGTTCAAAAATATGAACATGGCTCAAACCGTATTGGAGCAAGTCGTTTATGGGATTTAGCACAAGTTCTTGGCGTTGATGTTGATTTCTTCTATAAGGATATAGATAAAAATGCCATTGAAAACAGCCCCCGCAAAATAACAAACACATATACTCTTTCCGATAATGTTCAATTCTTTGATATGGGTATTTTATTAAGGAAAGATGCCCGAGCCCTTATCAACAACTATGCAAAAATAACAGACCCGAAAATTCAAAAAAATATCGTGGATATTGTCTGTGCATTGGCCGAAACAAGCCAAAAGCAAGAAGAAAATCAGCAAGAATACGATAACGGCGATGAAAACGATTTTGAGGACTATTAAATCCCCATCATCAATTTAATTTCTTCCGAAAGTTTGTCTGTTGTCCACGGTGGATCAAAAGTAAGGTTCACCGTCACAACACCTACACCCACAACAGACGAAACAGCCAACGCCACCAAATGAATCATCTCTTCTCCCATAGGACAAGTGGGCGAAGTTAAAGTCATCACAATCTTCACATCCCCATTGTCTTCTTGTTTGATATCATAAATTAAACCCAAATCAAAAACATTTAACATCAATTCAGGGTCTTGAACAGATTTCAAAGCAGCTACAATATCTTCTTGTGAAGCCTTGTGCTCCCCTTCTTTTAACGGCTCACCCACAACAGATTCATAGTCCAATTCAATCGGGGTGGGTAATTCAAGCTCGTCTAATGTTTTATTTTCGGTCATTTGAAAAATCCTATCGCTTTATGTAAAGCCCGCAAAAAGGTGGCTATATCATTTTCATCATTATACATCCCCAAAGAAACACGCACACTGCTGTTCACAGCAAAACGATGATGCAACGGCATCGCACAATGATGCCCCACACGCACACACACATTTTCTTTGGCCAAAATTAAATTCAAATCATCCGCATGAATGCCTTCTATATTGAATGCAACCAAACCTTTTTTTAAGGAGGCATCGCCCAAAAACTTCACACCTTCAATTTTGTTTAATCCATTGATAAGTAAGTTAAAAACCATTTCTTCTTTTTTCAAAACCTTATCCAGCCCAACTTGATTCAAATAATCAATGGCGGCCCCCAAACCAACCGCATTAGCAATAGGTGGAGTCCCCGCTTCCAAACGAGCCGGCACATCGGCAAAAGTTGTATTTTCAATAGTCACTTTATCAACCATATCCCCACCAAATTGATATGGCTTCAATGCCTGTAAAAAAGTTTTTTTACCATATAAAACACCAATACCTGTCGGGCCATAAATCTTGTGACCGGAAAAAACCAAAAACTCGCAACCAATATCACGCACATCGGTTGTTTGATGAGCAATACTTTGGGCCGCATCCACCAACACCACAGCCCCCACAGAATGAGCCAAATCACAAATATGCTTCACCGGATTCGCAACACCCAACACATTGGAAAATGCACTCACCGCCACAACCTTTGTCCGTTCATTCAACTTAGACTTAAAGTCGTCCAAATCCCACTCACCGGCATCTGTCACATCAAATGTTTTGAACACAGCACCCGACTTCAAACAAGCCTGTTGCCAAGGCACAAAATTCGCATGATGTTCAGCAATACAAACCAAAACTTCATCCAAAGGCTGCAAAGTCTCCGCATAACTTGAAGCAACTAAATTGATGGCTTCCGTTGCGCCCTTGGTAAAAACAATTTCATCTGAGCTTGCCCCAATAAAATCAGCCACCGTACCCCGAACTTTTTCATAGGCTTGCGTTGCCAATTGTGCCAAATGACACGATCCACGGTGTACATTTGCATATTCTGTTTCATAAAAACGCACAATCCTATCCACAACAACAGAAGGCTTTTGTGCCGAAGCGGCCGTATCCAAATAAGTGTAAGAGCCATCTAAAATCTTAAAATCTTTTTTACACATTTGCATCCATCCATTGTTGAATATATTCAGAAAATGCCTCTGGCATAATATCGCCTAAAAATGAAGAAACCAGCATCTTCTTTGCCTCAGTCTCACTTAACCCTCTTGTCCGTAAATAAAACAACTGCATTTTGTCTAACGGTCCCACAGCCGAACCATGCGCACAAACAACATCATCAGCCCAAATTTCAAGTTGTGGCACAGCAGATATAGTGGCTGTATTGGATAAAAGCAATCCTCTGTGTTGTTGACGGCCATCGCACTTTTGGCTGTCTTTCGGAATCTCAATAAGTCCATTAAAACAAACCGAACTTTCATCCGTAGCAATCCCTTTGATATGCTGTTCCGAACAAGTATTTTTTGCTTGATGCAACACTTTAATATCTATATTTAACTTATTGTTTTTATTGGCTAAATAAGCACAATTTACCTCACATTTAGCATCTTCCGCCATCAATCTTATTTCAACAGACAAATCCGCATCCGTCTGTAAAAAATCCACTTTTAATACACCAGATTTGCCCACATCAAAAAACCATTGTGAACCATTTTGTTGAACGGCCACATTTTCTTGAACATGTATCAAAAAGGGATTAGAAGATGTCATAACCTTTTTCCTCCACCTTTTGAACCAAAGAGCTGTCAGCAGTTGTAATAATTTGTCCGTCACGCATAATAGAAACCTTATCAGGCATCACATATTGCAACAAATCGTCATGATGAGTAATAATCATAAAGCTGCGATGAGCTTCACGCATCACAGAAACGCCCTGACCAACCACTTTCAACGCATCAACATCCAAACCCGAATCCATTTCGTCTAAAATACAAAAATCAGGTTCAAGCATCGCCATTTGAAAAGTTTCTAAGCGTTTTTTTTCACCACCCGAAAAACCAACATTGACCGACCGCTTTAACATTTCAGAGGTCACCCCCAAAGCATTGGCACGCACATTCATATGTTTCATAAATTGCACCGCATCCAATGGCTCTTGTTGATGATACTTACGCTTAGCATTGACAGCTGTTTTCAAAAATTGAGCCAAACCAACCCCTGGCAATTCAATCGGATGTTGAAAAGCCAAAAACACACCAGAGTTAGCTCGTTCATCAGCAGTCATTTTTAATAAATCCTGCCCCTTAAATAAAATCTCACCTTGTGTCACTTCATAGGCCGGATGCCCAACAATAACCGAGGACAAAGTGCTTTTGCCGCATCCGTTTGGTCCCATAACAGCATGAACCGTACCGGCTTCAATTTCTAAATTGACTCCTTTCAGGATTTCCTTATCCGCCACCTTAGCATGCAAGTTCTTAATTTGTAATAAAGCTACCATTCTAACCTCTTTTCAATCTTTTCCAATTTTTCAGGACGATGATTTTGCACCTGATTTTCCACATCATAAATCATTTTTAATTGTGTTAACATAATTTCCACATCTGTGATTTCATCAACTAATTCAGCAACATTTTCCTTGCCGCGATTAATATTTTTCAAAATCTCTTTTTGAAGTTCCGCCATTTCTTCCAATACCATCAAAACTTGAGCTTGCTTTCCCCAAGTTTGAATAGCTTTGGTTAAAATTTCTTTTTCTGTATGTTTCATCCCACACTTCCTTCCAATTGCACACCAATCAATTTTTGTGCCTCAATAGCAAACTCCAAAGGAAGTTTTTGCATAATTTCACGACAGAAACCATTTACAATCAACCCCACAGCTTCCTCCGCAGACAACCCTCGTTGCATAGCATAAAACAACTGATCTTCGCTTATCTTACTTGTAGTTGCTTCATGTTCAATCACAGCAGTATCGTTGCCACATTGCATCACAGGAATCGTATGCGCCCCGCACCTGTCACCAATTAAAAGGCTGTCACACTTGCTGACATTTTTGGCATTCTCGGCCGAAGAAGCCATTTTAACCAAACCACGATAAGTATTGGAACTATACCCCGCAGAAATCCCTTTTGATAAAATCGTTGAAGAAGTATTTTTACCAATATGAATCATCTTTGTACCGGTATCCGCCTGCTGATAGTTATTTGTTAAAGCAACCGAATAGAACTCACCCACAGCATTATCACCCTTCAACACGCAACTGGGATATTTCCAAGTGACAGCAGAGCCTGTTTCCACCTGAGTCCAAGAAAGTTTGGCATCATTCAAAACCAATCCTCGCTTTGTCACCAAATTATAAATACCCCCCTTACCTTCTTTATCCCCAGGATACCAATTCTGCACAGTGGAGTATTTCACATTTGCCTTATCTTTCACAACAATTTCCACAATTGCCGCATGCAGCTGATGTTCATCTCGCTGAGGAGCTGTACACCCTTCCAAATAACTGACAGAAGAAGCCTCATCCGCAATAATCAATGTGCGTTCAAATTGCCCCGCCATACGAGCATTGATACGAAAATAGCTTGACAATTCCATCGGACAAGCAACACCTTTTGGAATATAAACGAAAGAACCATCCGAAAACACAGCACTGTTCAAACAAGCAAAAAAGTTATCCGTATATGGCACAACAGACCCCAAATACTCTTGTACCAGTTCGGGATAATCTCGTACAGCTTCCGACATAGAGCAAAACAAAATCCCCCGTTTTTTTAATTCCGCAGAATAGGTTGTCCCAATGGAAGTGCTATCAAAAATCGCATCAACCGCCACACCAGCCAACATTTTTTGCTCTTTCAAAGGAATACCAAGTTTTTCATAAGTCTTCAAAATCTCAGGATCAACCTCATCCAACGAGTTCACAGTTTTCTTTTTGGGTGAACTGTAATAATACAAATCTTGATAATCAATAGGACCATAACTTCCCTTAAACCAATGCGGTTCGGCCATTTTTAACCAATGACGATAGGCCTTCAAACGAAAATCCAACAACCACTGGGGTTCATTTTTCTTGGCCGAGATAAAATGAATCACTTCCTCAGACAAACCTTTTGGCGCATATTCTGTTTCAACATGCGTTTCAAAACCCTCTTTATAAGGGGTATTCACCATATCCAACAAATCTGATTTTTTCGCATTCATAGGTATAGTGTGCCTTATTTTCACAAAAAAGTCAAGAAAAAGCATTTTTCTCTTGCAAGAAAATTAAAAAAAGATTAGCCTAAAATAAAAAGGAGGTACCATGTCTTATATTCCATTCATTATTTTAAGTGTTTTGATATTTGTCTCAATGCTTATCAATTTTTACTTAGCCATTCAATTAAGGCACCTCAGAATACGTGCAAACAAGCTATTGGAAGAAAAGGCAAAAGCATTGGAAGAAGCCGACCATTATGCCGAACTGGCAAACAATCCATTAGGGCCAATTATGAATAAAAACGCCCAACCTTTAATTTTATCTTTTGATGAAAAAGGAACAATCACTGACATCAATCAAACCCTTTTGGAAAAGCTTAAATTCAAAAAAAGTGAACTTATCGGAAAGAACATTATCGGAACCATCTTACCCCATCCCAAAAAGCTCACAGAAAATATCGTTTATAGATTATTCAAAAACCCCAATCTATTTATAGATACAGAAACACAAACACTCACAAAATCCGGAGAAACGATTTGGATTTCATGGACAAACAAAATGGAATATACCGCCAAAGGCAAAGCCATTGCGGCCACAGCCGTCGGTTTTGATATCACAAAACGAAAAGAAATGGAAGCAAAATTAAAATATCTGTCCAGCATAGATCCACAAACAGGCGTGATGAACCGAAAAGCCTTGCTCACCACAAGCGAAATTGAGTTAAAACGAGCAAAACGCTATCACCGCACACTGTCTGTTGCGGTATTAAAGTTTGAAGCCGAAAATACACTCAGCGATGAACAATTACAAAATATCGTTGCCCTTACCCGAGAATGTATCCGTTCTGTTGACTATTTGGGACGTATTAACGACACAGAATTTGCATTAGTACTGCCTGAAACAAGTGAAAAAAACATTCAATACCTTATCAATCGCCTAAGCCAACAAATTGAAGAAAGCAACAAAAAAACAAAAGAAAAAATATCCATCAAATACGCAACCGCTTCGTATAAAAAAACAAGCGACAACATTGATAACCTGTTGACTCAGGCTTGGAAAAAAGTCAATGCAACCACACAAAAAAAGAGTAAAAAATGATATCCATAAAAAACAAAGAGATAGAAATTGAAATCAACCCAAACCTTGGGGCAGGACTGCACAAGTTCACATTTCAAGGCAAACATCTTTTAAGACCAACAAAACAGGTGCCCTCTTTGCCGCAAGAACAATCCCTGTTCTTAATGATACCGTATTGTAGTTATATCAAAAATGGGCAATTCAACTATTTTGGCATAACCCGCAAAATAAACACTCACGCAAAAAACCCAATACACGGCGATGTTTGCCAACAAGAATGGCAAATAATAAACCACAGCGAAAACGAAGCCACACTGACATATACTCACAATAAAAATAGCGGCTTTCCCTTTAACTATCAGGCATCGGTTCGCTATCAAATAAATGACGATCAATTGAATATTACGCTGGGTATAAAAAATTTGTCCGAGCTGCCAATGCCGGCTGGCATGGGAATCCATCCCTATTTTCAATTTCAAAAAAATGCCCTTGTGAAATTTGAATCTTCCCACATTTGGCATCATAAAAATGACCCGATTTTTGACCGTCCATACCCCACACCAAAAGAGTGGAACTTTTCAAAAGGAGCCTCCATTACTCAAGATTTTGACACAGCCTTTGGCGGATGGAATGGGCAAGCCGAAATCACCTATCCTGACGAAAAAATCAAGATTCAATTGGAAGCACAAGACATATTCCACCACTTGATTTTGTATCATCCAGCCAATACAGATTTCTTTTGCCTTGAACCAGTAAGCAACACACCAGATGCCTTTAATTTGGCAGCCTATGGCGTAATTGGAACAGGCATCCAAAGCATCGGAGCCGGCCAAACACTTGAAAAAAGCATTACATTTACCTGTACACAAGAATAAAATGCTTGCAATATCAAAAACAATTCTGTATAATACAGTCCATGACCCTATCATCTAATGGTTAGGATACGGCCCTCTCAAGGCCGGCATACGGGTTCAAATCCCGTTAGGGTCACCACTTTCAATTTAATCCCTTGTTTATCAAGGGTTTTTTAATACCTAAAATAGGGTTTTACAGGTGGGACACAGGACTGGGACACAATACTGGGACACAAAGCCATCCAAACAGTACGAATTCTTCTGCCATTTTTAAACACATTTAGAGAATATTTATATGCATCTGATTTGAGTGTTTCATCTGTTATTTTGCCCTACTGATTTTATAGGTCTTTCTGCCTATTTGCCCCTTTACTTTTTTAGCCCTTTGGAACAGAATCTGCTCATTAATGACCTTTGGTCTGATGACAAAAGTAGATATTTTGACAAAGTGGCTTTTATGACCTCCATCCCCAATGTTCATCGGTAACAAAAATGGTCTTGTAAGACATTCTGCATATCTTGACAAGACCAATGTTATGAAGACCACTTTTATCAAAAGTGCACTATTTCATTACATAACTGTCCATAAATGCTTTTTTCAGGTTGTTTAGTTCACGGTTGATGGGATATTCAATTTTGCTAATTTCCTCCAACATTACCCTTACATCTTTCTTATGAGCATATAACCTTTGTCCAATTCCCTGTTCTGCCCATCCGCATATAGCATTTTGATATTGCGGAGGAATCTTTTTTTCCGTAGCCATTGTTTCAAAAGTGTGCCGAAATGAGTGAAATACTTTTGATGGCTCGCTCATGCCAATCTTATCCAAATATCTTGCAAACCAATGTTGAACTTGACAATTATACAATCCTCTCTTGATTTTCGCAAAATCAAATAATTTTACCTTATGTTCTCTTCTTTGGTATTCAACATAACGCAAAAATCCCATATCAATCAACTTTGGATGGATTGGTATTACCCGTTCAGAACCTTTATTTTTTACTGATTTATCGGGAGCATTTGCATTAATACTGATACAAGGTATTCCTTTTTCCTGTACAATATCATTGACATCTAATTGACAGATTTCATTCAGGCGGCATCCATGATAAAGAGCTATAATTGGCACCCAAAATTTACCTTGGTTATTCCTACAATGTGGGTCAATGTATGTATTGGGATTAAATATTTTATGTAAATCATCGGCTGTAAATGGCTCTCGCAAAATGTGTTTAATTCTTACAGGACTATCAATGGATGTATTCATACTGTTTGATATAATTTCTTCCTTTTCAGCATATCTCATAAACTCCTTAAACACCGCCAAATATCCTTGAATTGTATTCTTTGATAAAACTTTATTTGGGTTATCTGTAAGCAAACTAAAAATATCATCGTTTTCTATTTTTTCATTCCAGCGTTTAGGAACTCGGTGAATCAGTTCAGAAAATTGACGACAATCCTGTTTCGTAATATCTTCAAGATATTCCCGTTTCATGAGTAAAAATGCCAACCATATACATTTTTTTAGCTTAGAAAGTCGTTTATCTGAACTTCCTTTAATGTTTTTTTTCATGAACAAATACCGTTTGAAAAACTTTTCCCAATGGGTAGCAGCCATAGAATGATGAATCCGTTCATCGGTTTTCATACTATCATAAGTTCGGAGTAAGGTTATAACCTTTGGGTTGGTCGGAGTGTACAGTTTTTCCTCCCTCCCAGCTTGTACAGCTTTCTTGGCATAGTGGTCCAGTTGGGCAATATGTGTTGAAAACTCCTTTAGCCAGTCATATTTTGCCCCCTTTTCCACAAGTCCTAACTCAATTTCCTTGTTTCTCAGTTGGTTATAAACGCTTCTTAAAGTGATATTTGCTTTATTTTTATCCACTAATCCCTTCAGATAATTCAGAATCATATCCTGCATCAATTTCCGAATATCGGCTTCTTTTTTCCCATTAGGGAATAAAATAATGTCCGCCTCGGTCTTATGGCGAGATTTAATCTCGTCTGTATTGTTTTCCAAGAATTCTTGAATTTGTTCCAATCTGTGGAGCAATAACTTGTCCACATCAGCTTTATTTAGAATTAATTGTTTTTGTTCATTTACTTTCATAATAATATCCTTAAATATTGTTAAAAATGCTTGTAAATGAGCAAATTCTACACGCCATTTTTCTATTGCTTCCTGATACACAGAAGTGTTCAGCGAGAACTTAATCTCCGAACATCTGGCAAGGACTTTTAGGTAGGATGGAATCCTAATCCTAAAGTAAAAGAGTCGTTGTCTTGCGAAGAGTCCTGGGTAATGGTACGACATATTGGTTTTCCTTTATGTCGCCGATCGTATTGATTTAATTTCTTAAGTCAAGATCGTTTTTGTAGAATTTGCTCTTTTTTACTATGCCGGCATATAGCCCTTTTCAAGAACGGTCTGCACAACATGTTCCAAGAATCTTTGGTCTTCTTCAGAACTGTTCAGATATTCCAGATAAACCGCTTCCGGTTGTCGGAGTTGCCGCAAGGCATCTCGCATTTTTATTTGACTTTTGTTTTCTGTCATAGTATAATTCCTTTGTTAAGTGAGAGCAGAAGAAGTTCCAGTTCTTCCACTCTCGGTTGATATTTAAACATTCTGAGGCAGATGCTCTTTAGCTTCTGCTTCTTTTTTTGCTTGAGCTTCTCTTTCGGCTTTACGCTTGGCTTTGCGTTTTTCTTTCTGCTTGTCTTTACGAGCATTTGCCAAATTGACCTCGGATTCACAAAAATCCTCAATCTGCTTATTCAAGCAGCCACGGGAAACACCTTCATAGAATTTCGTTAAAAATTCAATTTTGGTGGGCAAGTCCATCAACTCAGTATGGCAGCGATAGATTTTTTTACCCCCAAGCCGAACCGTAAAAACTGTTTTGTTTTTCTTGGTATCAAGGTCAACCAATAACTTTTGCATACGGTTTTTCTTGTTCCAGACATTTGCCTTAAAGAGTTTGATATTCTCTTGGATGAGGTTCAGGATTCTTTCCTTACACACATCAAAGGACATCAGCCCTTCATCTTTGGCTGTCTTCATCGGTACAATACCAAAAGAGCTCATGAAGCTCTCAATTCCTACTACATTTTCATTTTCTGACATTTTAATTTTCCTTTCTTTTAATCAGATTTTTTACACCTTTACGGGACCACCCCGCATCGGTGAGCAAGATAATATGCATTTAGAAAAATAAAACAAGCCCATCAAAATTAAAATTTTTGGAAAATGCCCATTTTCGATATATTTGGATATATTACGATATATTTCGATATACTTTTTATTTTTAGTTCGGATGAAATTTGAGTGATTTTTACCCCATTTTGAATCCAAAATTGGAAAAATTTAACCGAATCGGTGAACGATTCGTTTCTGTTCGATTCCAAAAATGAATCATTTTAACGATAAATATTTCTATCAAGAATAAGGAGTTTGAAATGGATTTAGAACTTATATTGGATAGCGATACCATATCTGAAACTTTTAGTGATTTGGGTAAGATAAAGGAGTTTCTCTCAACACTAGAGTATATAGACCAACCCATCAATACGACATTAAGTTCACTTTTGCAGGTTTGTTGCCAGTATGCCAAGGATGATACTGTGGTAAAATATCTTTTGGAAAATGGAGCCAATCCCAACTATTTGGACATCAACGGAAAGGATGCTCGGTTTTATATAGACCATAATAAAAATACAATGGCTGGGTTAATCTGCCTCAATGAACTTTGTGAGTATACGGATTTATTCCCCAAGGAAGACCCTGAACAAAGAAAACAAATTGGCTTTGATTTAATTCGGGGGGAAATTGCCAAACACAGGGAAAAAGAACAAAAAAGGAATGAAGCGATGGAAGAATTAAAATATCTTTGTACAGAATGGGAGGCGGAAGATGGACAATAATGAAGTATGTCATATTGACACTATTGAAGGGGCAAAGAAATTGCTTACCATGCTCCCTAATATAAACACAGAGATTGGCAAGGAAGGCGGGACTTTGTTGGAACTTGCTTGTGCCTTTACCACAGATATAGAGCTGATTAAGTACCTTTTGGAACAAGGGGCTGATGTGCATCATACCGACAAATATGGTCGTAATGCCTTTGCCTATAGTTGGTTCAATAAGAACCCTTATATGGATGTGTTTATTAATGAAGAATTGAAAAAATACTGGTAGCCATAATATTTTCCATAAAAACTAAAGAACCCCGTTCAGACATGACAGGGTGTTTTTATGAACTGTGGTTGAAAGCTTTCCCACAAAGATATTTATTGATTGGATTTCTGGATTAACTCTTCCAACTGATTTTGCGACATTCCATTTTGATAAAAGATATTTTCTAAACTGGATACACGCTTTTTAAGTCCTGCCAGTTCCTCCTCCAACTTTTGGACACGCTGTGTCAGTTCCGCATTAGATAGAACCAACTCTGTATTTTGATTAGATAATTGCTCAACATGTGATGTTTCCATGGAAAGTTGTTCATTCAGGTACTTATTTTCCCTCTCAAAGTTATCCCTGTCTTCCTTTAACACTTTCTTGTCAATGTTCCGCATATCCTCAAACAAGGGGCGATATTCTTTACCAGTTAAGGACAAGATGCGTCTCCCTTGTTTATCCAACTCCCTATAAAGGTATCCGTCCCGAACCAGTTCATTGACAAACACCTTTGCCGAAGATGCCTTAATATCCAGTGCTTTGGCTATATAGTCATTACTTTCATAGAACTTGAATTGATTGCGGGTTCTGAATTGAATATAACTGAGCAGAACCCTTTTTGTGATTGATAAATCTGATTGTTTTTTTGGCATATTTAACTCCTTTAATCTTGTTTACGGAAGTATTTATTGTCAAAGAAAGTGGATTTTGCTTTTGACAAAAATTATTTTCACGGATAGCGTTGTTTCCGCCTTTTTAGGGGGTGGATAGCGTTGTTGCCGATATGTGCCATTTGGGATAGTGTTGTTGCCACCAGCGGATAGTTTTGTTTCAATCTGGGATAGCGTTGTTTCCACTAACGAATAGTGTTGTTTCCACCACATTTTAAGAAACGCCAATAAACATAAGGGCTTTCGGGGTGTTTTTTACGCCTACAATATATTATACAATATAAAGACAATAGTATTATAATAAGAAAAATTTGACACCACTTCTTTTCTTTTTCATGTACAATAGAGCCCTTTGGGGAGTTGATAACAAAGTAATACCAATAACAGCCAAAAGCCATCATAACCTAAAATAAAGTAACCCCAGCCGCCTTTTGGCGAGGGAGTGGGTTTTTATGCAAAGCGACTTGACTTTTGTATGTATCATAACCATATATCAATAGCTGGTAAAAGCAACAATCATAAAAAAGAAAAATCTTAACAGTTTTAAAAGGAAAAATAATGTTTGAAGGTTTATTAAAAGACAAGATAAAACTTAGAAAATCTAATGGTACGGAAATTGATGGTATAAATGCCAGTATTCAAAGGGATAAAATTTTCATAAACGATAAAAATGTAGTGATTGATGAAGGCGATATTCTTTTAAGAAAATTACCAAATGGAAAAGAAGAAAATTATGAAGTTATTGATCCAGAATTTTTTAGTGATTTCCACGGAATTCCTGCTCACTACGAAATAAAAGTGAGAAAGACAACTTTAAAGCCAAAAACATCTGCTATTATTATTCATGCAAACAATAATGCACATGTTAATGTCAATTCAGTAGACAACTCTGTTAATAATTCTTTTAACAATAACTTGGATATTTTTGATAAATTAAAAAGTATAGCAGAAACGTTACAGGATAATGCAGAGATACTGAAATCTATTCTTGAAATGAAGCATTCTGTTAATGACAAAAAAACTTTTAAAGAAAAATATAATAATTTTATACAAGCTGCAGCTGCTCATATGACATTATTTACACCTCTCATAACAGAGTTAAGTAATTTTCTCTAAAATACCCCATAATATACAGTTCAAATGGATAAAAATTGCAGAAGAACTTTATGGATATCTGTATATC
>JAZUQR010000008.1:0-107252 GCA_045605805.1 Alphaproteobacteria bacterium
TAATGATACAACGGTAATTTTAGATAAAAAATATCTTTTGCCACCATACAGTACATATAAACAAAAAGGTTATCTTCATATTCTCTTATTTTAGGAAAACTCATTTTATATTTTTTTACTAAATCATTCCGAATAATTTTATTCCACAACACAACATTTGTTGATAAAACAGTCTTTTTATCAAACAAACGATAGCCTGTTATATTTTTATTGTAATAATTAAAATTAGACCTGAGTTTTTTTTCATTTTCATCAATATTGTTTTCAAAATCAAAAAAATTGTGACAAGATACAATATCCACATTTTTTTCTTGTATCGTTTCATACATTACCTGGGACATATTTGGTTCGTACCAATCATCCGAATCACACAACATTAAATATTTTCCAGTGGCTTTTTTTAAACCTTGATTACGTGCAACAGCTTGTCCTGAATTTTCTTGTGTAATGACTTTAATCCGTTTATCTTGTTTGGCGTATTTGTTCAAAATATCCAAGGTATTATCCGTTGAACCATCATTAATACAGATAATTTCAATTTCTTTAAGCGTTTGATTTACCAGACTATCTAAACATCGTTTTAAGTATTTTTCTGCATTATAACATGGAACAATAATACTGACTTTAATCATTTTTTCTTTCTCCTATAGATACACCATTTACCTAAATATATTTCTTTATAACCATTTTCTTTGTTTTTTCGAAAAACAGGAATGCCTAATATATAGACCTTTTTATTCTTCCCATCACGCATACGCTTATAAATACAAAGCTTACCGACTTTAACTTCTCGTATATTAAATAATTTTTTTAAAATTGCTTGATGCTTTTTATAAATCACTAAATATAGCCAATTATGCTTTAATGTAATATCTTTTTTATATGGGATAAAAATGTCGTAAATAATATCTAGCGCTTTGATTTTTCCTTCATCTGACAATTTAATAAATAAATAATAAAATCTTTTATTAATCCAATCAAAAACGTTTTTTTTATAAGTATCATATAAATTATTTTGAACCAAAAATTTTAATAAATACTCAAATCCATACCATACATCAAATTTGTTTTTAGATTTTCCAGTATTAAATGAATGTACAAGAGAATCTTCTCGTTGAAAATAGTTATACAATCTATCATGTATAAAATAAATTGATTTTGAATACATCAAGTATTGCATAATAAAAGAAGTATCATATCCTCGCTTTACATTTTTATCTCTTGGGAAAAACAATCCAGACGTATCAAGATGTTCTTTCCTAAAAATAAAACGCCACAACGCTAATCCACCCATATTATAGAATTGAGCTGGATTGTTATATTTCCCCTCATTCGGCATATGAGCAAAGTATTTTTGCATATCGTAATCTTCCATGCCAACAATGTTCGTTCCGCACATAACGATATCTACATTTTCTCGTTCCAATGTTGTTATCATCTTTTCACACATTTCGGGTTCATACCAATCATCCGGATCACAAAACATAATATAAGGGCTGTCTATACGTTCCATGGCGGTGGCTCTGGCCCATTCTACACCATGGTTGTCTTGATGGATGGCGATGATGCGTTTATCTTTTTCGGCATATTTTTTCAAAATATCATAGGTATTATCCGTGGAACCGTCATCTACACAAACGGCTTTCCAATCTTGATATGTTTGTGCCAACAAAGCATCCAAACATCTGGGCAAATATTCGGCAACATTATAACACGGGACAATAATACTGATTTGACTCATTTTACTTTCCTTTCAAAAAAAGATACGATTTAACTTGATTTTTAAGGCTCAGGTATTTTGGTTGGTAAATGCCTTGTCTTTTTAATTCAGCTAACAACGGTCTGGTCAACGCATACCACTTACCTAAATTTTCTTTATCTTTACGCTTGGGTTCCAATACGGCAAACTTAAACATCCGCTTGGCAATTTTTTGATTTAATATCCTGCGTGTTTTGGGGGATAGGTCTTTATCCCGAAAGAAACTTTCAAATGCCACCGCCGCTTTTATATTTCCACGGATGAGTCTTTCTGATAATCCATGATTCATAGCTGAACCCAACCGTTTGCGATAAAAATATAATTCTTGCGGAATATGGGTGGCGGTTTTAAAACGATACATTGATTCATACAGAAAAACTAAATCTTCTGATACACGGATATCAACCGGTGATTTTAAATCTTGGATTTGTTCTCGCTTGTATAATTTATTCCAAATAACCGCCCCCATATTGGGGTTTTCTTCTATAAACTTATCAAAGGCATTTGTGTAAAGTGTTATATCGCCGTTTTGTTCTTGCCATGGCTTTTTTACTTCACCTTGTTGGAAATCACACCAAACCATATCTGAATTTGTATCCGTGATGGCCTGATACATCTTTTGTAAAAAAGTCGGGGCTAATTCATCATCTGAATCCAAAAAGCAAATGTATTCCCCTTGGGCAATTTCCATAGCCTTGTTGCGTGCCACCGAAACGCCTTGATTTTCCTGAGTGATGACTTTGATACGGTTGTCTTTTTGGGCATATTCGGCCAAAATTTTACCGCAGTTATCGGGACTACCGTCATTGACACAAATCGCTTCCCAATCAGTAAAAGTTTGTGCCAACACCGAATCCAAACACGCCGGTAAATATGCTTCAACTTTATAAACAGGAATAACGATACTTATTTTTGGCATTCTTTCTCCTGAGCATAAAGAGCAACAATATCCTTTTTGGTCAAAAAGATTTCATCTTTGTCCAATAATAACTGAGCCGGAGATACATCCAAAATTGATGCTATATTAAAAAGTGTTTTTAATGTCGTTCCCTTTTGTCCCCGTTCAACAGACCCATAACTTACTTTTGCCATATTTAATGTTTGAGCCATTTGCAATTGTGTCATATTTCGGCCCACACGAATCTCTCGCATATTTGAGCCGACTTTTTTCAAAAAACAAGATACTGTTTTTTTGTTTTCCAAGACATTTACTCCGTTCAATTTAATCCGAAGATATTTAACCACAATCCAACGATTTAATCAAGCACTTTTTTCCATGTTTTTATCTAAAATTATAAATGTATGGAAAATAAAATAAAATTTTAGGCTAGGCGCAGATATTCAATTAAAAGTAATGGCGTTTGCTTTTTGTATATCGGCTGAAATTGAACGCAGTTTAATATCTCAACGGACAAAATCATCTTTGGCAAACATAAAAGTCAGCTTTTTTTGAAAAAGTTTGACAAAAATAAGAGTTTGTGGTAGAATAGTTTTTACTCGTTTGTTTTATAAGTTTTAGGAGGTTCAGATGAAAAACGAAAATAATAATGAAATGAGACAAAATCAAGAAGATTTGATGAAACGCTTGGTTGCTCTGCTTGGTAATAATGAGCGGGGGGCAGATGGTTCTATTTTGGATCAAAATAAAATAGGTTTTTATGAAAAATCTTTGTATGCTTTGTCTTTAAGAATGATGGCAAAGAGTCTTAAATGGTTTGTTCATGAAGCTGCCCTTATTAGAAATGAACTTCCGAATGAACAGTTTGAAAATGCTGTTCTTAATGAATTGAATCAGGTTTTGTCGCTTCCTGTGCATGGTTCGGTTATTTCGTATACAAAGGCGTTATTGGATTTTGATAGACCAGAACGTATAATCGATATGATTGAGTCTAAAGCATCTTCGGAGTTGATAGTTGACCAGCCACAATCAATGTATTCATGGGAGACATACGACAGCTTATTTTATTTTATGCCGTCAAAGGGTAGGGCGATTTATGCTGTTAATAGAAAGGCTTTGAAAAAATTGAAAAAGTCAAAACAGGGATATAAAAAAGCCGTGCAAGATATTGAAGACTATTTTCGTGGAAAGGCGAACTCTCGGGTGCGGGAAGAGGAAAATGGCCTTGTTGTATGCCAAGCGGATACAAACCAAAATACTTGGGAATGCAAAGGCAGATATGTGTGGCGTGTTTTTGAAAAAGAGGGTAAACGGATTGCTGTTTTGTTGGGGCATGTGGACGATCATTCCTCTGCAAAAGGCAAAAACGAATATGATGAATTAAAACAACAAGCCAAACAGATAAAAGCCGCAGATTTTTGTTCGGATGGTTTGGTTGCGGTGTTGGATTCATCCGAAATCAAGATACAGGAACGCGCCGCCCAATATGCTCAGTTGATTGTAAAGCCCAAAGAGTTGGATGTGCCGAATTTTATGACAGATCTTTTTATGTATGACCATTTTGAGAAGAAGCCACTGCCTGCACGACGCCGTGAATATGGTTCAGAAAGGTAAAAAATAAGGGTAAAAATTGACATAATCCTGTGTGTGTGGAATAATACTACTTATTCAGAATTTTAGAGGGGATATTGTTATGAACAAAAAGAAAGATTATTTTGCTGAGCTGTTGTTGAAGCACAGAAAGCTGAATGTTCTTTTTGCGCCTTTATTACATAAGAGAGACTCGTTCAAGCAGCTTGATTCAAACCCAGATGAAGGCAAGAAAAAAAGTCCTGTCAACCCTGTTTTGGTTTCATCGGTGAATGGGGGCAGATAACAGATGGCTCAGTTCGTTTATGAAAATCCTTATGCTGTGATTGCTCGGACGTATCCCGATTGCTATGTGGCTTCGTGGAGTGCGGCCGGTTTTTGGGATTTAATAGACGAACTGCCACGCAAGGTTATTTTGTTTTCCAAAAACAAAACAGAAACAGCTTGTTTGGCGGATGTAGATGTGGATGTCTATCAGGTGCCCGAACAGTTCTTTTTTGATATTGAAAAGCAAGAAACTTTGGATGGAGATTTTATGATTTCTTCTCCCACAAAATCGATTGTGGATTGCTTTGCCTTCCCAGACTTGGCCGGTGGCAAAAGACAAGTTGATTATCTTTTCTCGCTGTATGCGGAAAGTGCTTTTTATCAACCAGAATTGTTGTTAAAATATGCAAAAGTTTTGTTGAAGCCAGAGGATATTTCTCATTTAATGAAATTGGTGAAGGAGGTTTTATGATTGATGCGCACTCTTTAATTAAAATTGCCAAAAAAGCCCATATTTTGCCGGAACGATTGGAACGGGATTATGTGATGAGTTTGATTTTGGATGGGCTTTCTCGGTGTGAAAAAACAAAAAAAGAGATTATTTTTAAGGGGGGAACCTGTGTTCATAAGTGTTTTACTTCTTTTGAAAAACCCGTAAATCCAAAACAATTAGATCCTTATTTTACGCATGGACGATTTTCTTCGGATATTGATTTAACTGTTTATAAAAAGTTGATGTCCACGGATAAATTATTAGAGGCTTTTTCTGAGGTGGCCGATTATGTTTATCAAAAACACGGCCTGTATTTGGAGTCGTTAGATTTTCCAATGCACTTTAATGTTAAATCGTCAAAAACCAATTCTCGGGCCACATTAAAATATCATGGGCCGCTGTATTTACACAATTTACAGATGGCAAAGGAAAAAGAGGAACGTACAGGTCGCAAAGTGCCTGTGACTTCGGCTCCAACCTTGAAAATTGATATTACGGCAGATGAAAAAGTGGTGTATAGGCCTGATGTCTTGCCCATTTATCATCCCTATCCGAATTTAGAAGGTAAAGAAAGTGATTTACAGACTCGCTGTTATTCTTTACAAGGAATGTTTGCCGAAAAGGTTCGTTCTTTGTTTGACAGATGCTCGCCTAGGGATTTATATGATTTGCATATTTTGTATGCTCATCCGGATATCAAAAACCGTGAATTGGAAATTGGTGAAGCAATGTTGGCCAAGTTCCGTTTCAAAAAAATGCCTTTGGATTTGTCTGCTGAATTATTGACTCAGCCTAAACAAAATGGTCAATCTTTGAAGGATTTTTGTAAAGATGAATGGGAACATTCTTTGAAACAACAGGTGGGAGCGCTTGGGCCGTTTGAAAATTATTGGGATAATGAAAAGTTTCCAAAGATTTTGAATTTTGCCAGAGGTTGTATGCAGGCTGCTTTGAGTTTTGAAAAACACAAAACAAATAGTGCCGGCCGCTGATTCTTGATGTTTTTCTTTTTCAATCGTGAAGAATATCTGTGCCATATGGTTGAAAAAGTGCTTTACAAAGGAGGGGTTCAATTGCCTTTGAATGGTGCGAATACTTGTTTTCGCTAGATACCAGCCGATCGTTCCAAGTAAGTTTTATCGCCTGAGAAAATCGGGCGATTTTTTTTGAGATTATTTACGTGTTTTATACCATATTGTTGCCAAGTTTTAGGCGATGATAAAAAAAACAAAAAAAATGCTTGTATTTTTTAATATAAGGTATATACTTTTGTTTTAGAAATGCTGTACTATTTTTAACAAGGAGGTGTGTATGCAGTATTCAAAAACAACTTTAATGGAATTATCACATAAATACAGAAGTATATTAAAAAAGTGTGCATTATTAAATGCCGCAGTTTTATTGACAACAGCGGTGGCCCTGCCGGCAATGGCAGATTCTGCTGCTACAATATATGGTGATGAAACTCTTCATTTTGATAGTTTTGGAGAGGCTCTGGCTTCGAGTTCAGATTGGTCCAAAGCTTCAGGTGTTGTTTCAGAAGAGAATCAAAATATCACGTATGATTTTGCAGGAAAAACTTATGCTGGTTATAAAAATCCAGCAGGTTCTAGCGGTACAAGAAATCAAGTTTTTCAATTGTTAAAAGGAAGTGATATTACCTTTAAAAATGGCACAATTAAAGTTGCAGAAGATGCTACTACTGGTTTTTGGATGGGTATTCAGAATTATTCTAATTTAACGTTGGAAAATATGGTCATTGATGGAAGTAATCTTTCTGTTCCCGGAAGTTATGCTCTTTCTAATAATCAAGGAACGGTAAACATCAAAAATTCAACCATTTTGGCGAAGACAGGAGAAGTTGCATTTGACCTTTGGTATTGGGTGCCTTTCTATACAGAGGGTGTTTTTGTCAACCTTGAAAACTCAAAAATTACAGGGAAGATAGAAATTGGTACCCCAGGTCCAGCCACGGCTGCAGATATTTTAACACACGCGGTATTAAATATCAGTGGAGATAACACTATCGATGGAGATATTGAGAATAATGGAGGAACAATCAATGTTAAAGCTGGTACTTTAACATATAATGGTCAAATTAAGAATTCTGGCGTGATTAATTTTGAATCTGGTTCTTCTTTGAAAACAGCTTTGAACGGTTCTACAATTATTTCTGGAACAGGAGAAATTACAGGTAATACAGAATTGGTTCTCGGAAATGGTGCAGCTGGTCAAAGTTTTGCTTTGCAGGCCACCACGAATACTTTGAATTTTAAAGAAAACTCTTTATATGATTTTGTGCCATCTGTTGAAGGGGATACAACAACCTACACTATTTCCAAAAAGTCCACGGATGAAATTGTTGATAATTTGGTGAACGAAGGGGCAACAGCGCAAGAAGCGGCTACAATTTCTGCCATTGCTGACACAACATTGGATCACCCCGTGTTAAACAAAATCACAGAAGCTGTCCAGACCGGTGATGTCAAAACCGCTGCCAAAGCTGCTGAAGATTTGGCTCCGACAACCTCTCAACAAGTGGTTGGTGTGACAAAGGATGTTGTATCTATGTTGTCAAATGTGGCCTCTGATCGTATCAATCCTGTTGGATTAGCCGGTGGTGATGTGTTTGAAGGGTTCGGTATGTGGGCTCAAGGTTTATATAACCGTTCTAAACAAGATGCCACTGCTTCTTCCGAAGGATTTAGAGCCAATACACGTGGTATTGCTGTGGGTTTAGATGGCAAACTTAGTAAAGTTATGACGGTTGGTATCGGATATGGTTATACGGATACTGATGCTGATGCTGGGGCTCGTGATGTGGATGTTGAAGGCCATCATGTGTTTTTATACGGCCAATATAAACCTTGCGCATGGTATGCTCATTGGTTGTTAGACTATGGCTATGCCAAGTATGATGAAACTAAAACGCCTGCCGGTTTAAGCATGAAGACCTCATATAATGTTCATTCTTATGCTGCCCATTATATGGCGGGATATGACTTTGAAAATGGTTTGATGACAGAAGCCGGTGCTCGTTATTTATTGGTAGATCAAGATGCTTATAATGATGGTTTGCAACGGATTAAATCCGATAAAAATGATACTTTAACGGCTGTGGCTGGTGTGAAATATCAAGCTGTTGTTAAAACGGATGATGTGGCATTTGTGCCTCGTTTGCGTTTAGCGGCTACATATGATGTGAAAAGCGAGGATTCCGAAGCCAATGTGCAAGTGGTTGGCGGTGGAAACTATCAAATCACAGGTGAGCGTTTACACCGTTTTGGTGTTGAAGCTGGTGTAGGGGTGACAGCCACTGTGGGGGCTTGGGATGTGTCTTTGGATTATTTTGGGGGCTATCGTAAAGATTACCAAAGTCACACAGGTCTGTTGAAAGCACAATATAATTTCTAATTGACCTGACCTTATGTCGAAAAGCCCTGTTTTAGACAGGGCTTTTTTTCTTGACAGATGGGTAAAAAATGATATAGTGAAAATATGAAGAAAATAATAATGATGTTTTTTTTGCTGTTTGGTTGTTCTGTTGTTTCGGATTTTGTTGAGGCCCCAGATGCATTTGAATATAAAGAGATGATGTCGGGTCAATATCGTTTGGCTTCGTGGCACAAAAATACCAATCCCGCTGCCCCTGTGCGCATTTATATAGAAGGTGATGGACATTCTTTTAATCACAGAGGGCAGGCAACTTCCAATCCAACACCAAAGAATCCTTTTATGCGTCAATTGGCTTTTAATGATCCCAATCCAAATGTGGTGTATTTGGCTCGCCCTTGTCAATATGTGACAGATGAACACTGTACGCCTTTGGATTGGACAACTGGGCGTTTTTCAAAAGCTGTGGTGGATTCTATGTCTTTGGCTGTTGAACGAATCGCCAATGGACGGCCGGTTGTTTTAATTGGCTATTCCGGTGGGGCGATGATTTCTGGGTTGATTATTTCTCGCAACTTGAGTTTGTTTGTACAAAGGTGGGTGACTATTGCAGGGGTTTTGAATCATGATAAATGGACTGCTTATCACAAAGTGCCTCCGTTGATTGATTCTTTGAATCTAAGTCAAATGCCGATGGTTTCTCAGGTGCATTTTGTGGGTGAAAATGATTCAGTTGTGCCACCAGACTTTGCCCGTTTGATTGTTCCAACAGAAACGATTTTTGTTGTGCCGGAGGCGACTCATGCTGTGGGGTTAGATGCTGTGCGGCCTTATATTTACTAGATTGTTTTTGCGAATCGGTATATTTTCCTTTATTTGTGTGAATTTTTGATGAGTGTGCTATCTTAAAAAACAGTAAAATCGGGCTATTTTATAAAAAAAATGAAAAAAAGTGTTGATTTTTGATGTAAAAATGCATTTTTTTTGTTGACAAGGCCTGTGAAATCTGCCTAGAATGATATTACAGGCACATAAGTGGCTGTTTGTTTAACAAGATATAAGGAGAATTAAAATGAATAAAACAGAATTTATTGAAGCCGTTGCTAAAGAAGCTAAAGCCAGCAAAGCTGCTGCTGCTGCCGTTATCGCTGCTGCTCAAACAGTTGTGACAAAAGCTTTGAAAAAAGGTGACACAGTTCAATTGACAGGCTTTGTGACATTTGGTGTTGCAAAACGTGCTGCCCGCAATGGTCGCAATCCTGCCACAGGCAAAACAATTAAAATTGCTGCCCGTAAGGTTGTAAAAGTTAAAGCTGGTAAAGCTTTGAAAGACGCTGTGTAATTCAAACAGTTGCATTTATGTCCTGTCGGGATGATGTTTCCGGCAGGATTTTTTTTGACAACATTATTTTTTTATATATAATTTATGTATCTTAGATTTGGTGTTTTTAAGGGAAAGGCAAAAAAATGAAACCAATTTTGGCGGGTATGCTTTCTGTTTCTGGGTATTCATTAAATAACTTTGAAAAAAGGTTGTTAGAGCAAGCCAATCCGATGGGGATTACTTTGTTCAAACGAAATGTAGAAAGTAAAAATCAGGTTCAACAACTTGTAGACTCGGTAAAAGAAGTGATTGGCCGTGATGATGTTTTGATAGCTGTGGATCAAGAAGGAGGCAGGGTATGCCGCTTTGCCGAACCTGAGTGGCATGCTTATCTGTCGCAATATGCTCTTGGTTCTTTGAATGGGGCCGAGCAGGAGGAGCTGATTCGTTTGCATGGAAGGTTGATTGCAAGGGATTTGCATGAATTGGGGGTCAATTGGAATTATGCACCGGTGATGGATGTGCGTTATGAACAAACAGCAGATGTTTTGAAAAGTCGCACTTTTTCGGAAGATGCAAAAACTGTGGCCAAATGTGGTGAGATTTTGTTGGATGTTTATCGCCAAAATGGGATTTGTTCGTGCATCAAGCACTTGCCAGGGCATGGGCGGACAAAGATGGACCCTCATTTGAATTTGCCGATTATCAGCGATGGATTGGATAAGATTAAAAAAGATTTTTATCCGTTTATGGCTGTGGCTAACAAGGCTGTGGCGGGTATGACGGCTCATATTGTTTTGTCGGCACTGGACGACAAACCTGTGACTCAATCTAAAAAAGTTATTACGGATATTATTCGCCGAGAAATTGGCTTTGATGGCTTTTTGATTTCTGATGCTATTGATATGAAAGCATTGGGTGGTTCTTTAACGCATCGTGTGAAAAATTGCTTGGATGCGGGCTGTGATGCGGTTTGCTATTGTTTGGGCAGGCCGGAGGAGTTGAGTGAAGTTGTGGGGGCTTTACCTCCTTTAACCGACTTGGCTTTGGGGCGATTGGAAAAAATTCGCCAGATTGTTTCTCAACCTTATGAAAATAATGTCTCAGAAACGGATTATGAACGGTATCAAGCACTTGGGCAAAAAACACATTCGCTGGCGTCTGATTATGATGCTGTTGAAGTGTTAAATCAAATGAAAGGGAAGGCAAATGAAAATTGAACAATGTAAAGATTGGAAACATTTTGCTGACAGAGATCCAAAACGAGGCATTAAATACTTGGTGGTGCATTGCTTTGCTTTGGAAGTGCCGGAAATGATTAAAGTGTGTCATGAGTTGGGAGTTGGGCCGCATTATATTATTGATACAAATGGAAAAATTATTCAATTGGTGCCAGAGGACAAGGTTGCTTGGCATGCCGGAAAAAGCCATTGGCGGGGCGAAGACAGTTTGAATGGTTCTTCTATAGGAATTGAATTACAAAATATGTCGCTTGGGCAGACAGAATATCCCAAAGCTCAGATGGATGCTTTTGTGACTTTGGCAAAGGATATTATGAAACGTCATCACATTAAACCCGACAATGTTGTGGGACACTCTGATGTGGCGGTGGTTCGCAAAGTTGACCCTAATACGGCTTTTCCATGGCAGGAGATGGCAGGCGAAAAAATTGGTTTATGGCCAACACAAGAGGCGATTATTTCCCGTAAGCGCAGCAGAACTTTGTTGCGTGAAATCGGATATGATGTGCAAGATATAGATGCGGCTTTATATGCTTTTATGCGGCGTTTTATGCCCGAACGGGTGGCACCAGAAACAGATATTTCTCATGCAGAAGAAAACTTGCCCTCAGCCGTGCAAAAGAATGCGAAGATGGATAAAAAAGTGCGTCAACGTTTGGTTCAGGTGGCGGCTTTATATGCCAAAAAACGATAAATGTTGCTTTTTTCTTGCATTTCATCTTTTTTGTTTTATCTTATATATTGTCTATGATTGTTCAAGCAAGGAGGTTTATATGATGAAAAAATTATTGTTATGTGGGGCTGTTATTTTTATGACAACTTGTGCTGTGGCTCAATTTGTTTCAGATGGCGGTTTTAAGGATTTAAGTGGCAACATTCAGACGGTGGCCTCTTTGAAAGATTTGCCAGATGATTCCTATGTTGTTTTGAATGGACATATTGAAAAACGCTTTTCAAAAGAGGATTATTTGTTTGTGGATGGTACAGGTTCTATTCGGGTAGAAATTGATGATGATGAATGGCGTGGTGTGACGGTGACGCCCAATGATGTGGTGGAAATTGCCGGTGAGTTAGATAAAGGTATTTTTGCAGATGAAATTGATGTTCATTCGGTGAAAAAAGTTGTGCCGTAAACATACTTTTTATGTTTTTAATATAAAAAAAAGCCCTGAAAAAAAACAGGGCTTTTTTGTTGCAAAATACGACCAGTATCATTTTTTGAAAAAAAGTCTTGACATACAATTGTCTTTATGAATATCATGATATTATATGATGTAGTGAGGAGGCTTTATGAAATCAAAAGTATTTTTGTTGGTATGCATTTTTGCTTTGGTTGGATGCTCGTCAATGCCTGAAAAAGCTCCTGGTTGTTCGGGCAGTTTGTTGCGCAGTTGTAATCCGGTTGTCTATTTTGATCGGCAGAGTGTGCGTTTGACATGGGATACTGTAGCAGACTTGGATTGGGCTGCTGCAAAATTACGTCGTTGGCCGTCAAAATATATAAAATTGGTTGGACATACTGATTTTGGGGGTAGGCCAGATAAAAATTTGATTTTATCCAAAGCACGGGCATTGGTTGTGAAGAAATATCTTGCGCAAGCCGGTGTGAATCCGGATCATATCATTGTGGAGTTTAAGGGGGAAATGGAACCTGTTTGTCACAAGGCATCTTGTAGAAACTTAAATCGTCGGCTGGAAGGAAAGATTTATTCTTCCCATGGCGGTTGGTTTGGTGATGAAAAATAAATAAAAGGAGGAAAATATGATTGTGAAATTATCAAAAACAGCTTTGCGTGAATTAAGTCGGTTATATCGGATGGTTCTGATTGCCGGTCTGTGTGTCACCACAATGGGGGCAACTTCGGCAATGGCAGCCATTACAGATACTGATTTAGCGACCTATACCATACAGCCTGCAACGAATGAAACAACAAAAACAATTGCAACGGTTGATGCTGTAACGGAAGAAATTGGCGAATTGATTGCAGAAAAAGAAGCAAATATTTCTGCTACTTTGGGGTTTAATATCGCAAACAATCCTGCAAATACAGAGGCACCGAATTCTTTAATCAACAAATTAAACGGGGCCATAGTTGGTGAACAAACCACTGTGGTTGGTGCTATCAATGCTTTAGATACTGCGATTACAGACGTGGATGCAGAGTTGGCCACAAAGGCAGACGCTAGTGCTGTTTATACTAAAACGCAAGTGGATACAGAGTTGAACAAAAAGGCAAACGCTGATGCTGTTTATACAAAAACGGAAGTGGATACAGAGTTGAACAAAAAGGCAGACGCTAGTGCTGTTTATACAAAAACGGAAGTGGATACAGAGTTGAACAAAAAGGCAAATGCTGATACTGTTTATACAAAAACGGAAGTGGATACAGAGTTGAACAAAAAAGCAAATGCTGATGATGTTTATACTAAAAGCGAAGTTTATAATCAAAATGAAGTGGATACAAAGTTGGACACAAAGGCAAATGCTGCTGATGTGGATGAAGCGAAACAAGACATTGTTAGCAATACGAATAATATTCAGACTAATACAGAAGCGATTCAAGACTTAAATGAAGATGTTGGTGATGTTTCCACTATCAATGAAGGGAATGCATTAATGAACGGTACAAATACAAAACCCACAACCGTTGTGCAAGCCTTAAACAATATTGATGCAACATTGGGCACTATTCATGGTTTGCGGGATAAATTAGCGGACGAAGATGCGGGTACCAATTTGGCCGAAGGAACTACGGTAGAGCAACATTTAACTTCTTTGGATGCGGCAATTGGTAATCGTTCCTATACAAGTATCAACTATATTGACTCGGGCAGTGATTTAGCCTCTGCGGTGAGTGCCTTAGACAGCAACTTGGGCCGTGTTGAAGGAAAACTGGATGCTTTGACAAATCGTACAAACAAGATGCACAAGGAAATGAAATCTGGATTTGCAAGCTTGGCTGCTTTGTCGGCATTAGTGCCAAATGCCAGAGTAGCAGGGGATACTCAAATCTCTGTTGGTACAGGACATTATCGTGGTGAAACAGGCTTTGCTTTGGGTGCTTTCCATCATATCAACGATAGTGTGTTGTTGAATGCTGGCGCTGCTTATGGTGGCAATGGTTCTGCAACATTTAAGGGCGGTATCACCTTCGGGTGGTAAAATCTGAATACAGCGGGTTTATGCACCTATTAGAAAAGACCGCCCAAATGGACGGTCTTTTGTTATTGCTTGGGGCGGCGGGATTTATTCGGCTGATGCCTCACCCTTCGGACCGCCTGACGGCGTTGCCTTTGTTGAAACTTCGGCCGAACCCAGTGGCTTCATTCACCCACACACTCTACCAACAAAAAAAGCCCCAATAAACGGGACTTTTTCGTTGGTCGGAATCAGCTTACAAATTGCGAGTCCAACTTTAACGTTCCGAACCTCGTTTTGTTTTTGGATGTGTTTGGCGATATTCCTTTGCCATTGCGCGCTTTAATCTTTGGCGCAATCCAGATGGCGCCATTTCATTCAATGCGTCTAAAGCATCCGAAGTTGTACGACGTTCAGCATCCCCTTTTTTATTTATTCTCTTGATAAGATTGTCATCTTTATCATAAAAAGAAGTGGATTTTAATTTCCCACCTTCAAATTTTTGCACCTTGTAAGAATCATCAGGTTCATACACTGTTTGTTTAAGTAAATTTGAATTTTCATCATAATAAGAAAACTCATTCCCTACTACGCTAAAAAGAAGACCTCCTAATTCTTTTATTTTTCCCCTCAACACAGCAAATCCATCTTCTGTTTTTAAAACCCCAAGTCCAGTTCCGTCATTTAATTTTGTGG
Organism: Alphaproteobacteria bacterium; assembly: GCA_045605805.1. Lineage (GTDB taxonomy): Bacteria > Pseudomonadota > Alphaproteobacteria > CAAHEQ01 > UBA3637 > UBA3637. The sequence continues at coordinate 14,801 of JAZUQR010000008.1, forward strand.
CCATCCATTTTATATTACCATTTTCATCGTTTTGTACAGTATATCCTCCTTCACGTGGAGCATATCTACTTCGATAATATCTCTTATTTGGTGTTTTAGAACTTTCAATAGAAAGGGAATTAAACAATTTTTTTAATTGCTCAGGAGATGCGGTTTCAAGTTTTTTCTCTATCTGTTCTGCATCCTTCACTGTATCCGCAAGTTGTTTCATGCGCTCTTCATAATTTTCCACAAATGTATCTGTCATTTTGCCACCTTTCACTAAAGTTATTCACGATCTGATTTTATCAAACAATCATCCTAATGTCAACGCATTTTGCAAGGAACAAGAAATTAAATTTTTAGGCCTATTTTCTGGGATTGACTTTTTTGCTTCCCAGACTGCCTATATTGATTTTAAAGGATTTTTTGGCTCAAGAGTTCGTAAATGGCTGAAAATGGCTGTTTTGGGCGGGATTTATTCGGCTGATGCCTCACCCTTCGGGCTGCCTGACGGCGTTGCCTTCGTTGAAACTTCGGCCGAACCCAGTGGCTTCATTCACCCACACACTCTACCAACAAAAAAAGCCCCGATAAACGGGACTTTTTCGTTGGTCGGAGCGGCGGGATTTTGCTTTGGCTTTCAGCCTTCGCAGACCTTGAAAAATTTTGTGATACAAAACCGGCGTCTTTCCATCCGCCTTTTTTCAGCGGTTGAACCCACTTTCTTCGTGCCTTCAAACCCGCTACACTTCGGCTAAATCAAAAAAAAAGGCCACATTTCAAAATGTGGCCTTTTCTGATTTGGTCGGGTTGACCCCCTCTAAATTAGAAAACGGATACCACCCGAAATACTTATAAAATACTTATAGCAGAAAAAGGCAGAAAACACAAGGCCTTTTTTGCGTTTTTTTACAAAAAATTTATCAAAGCGGGCAGACCTTCTAATCCACACTGTAGGGGTTGAGTTTTTGATACTGCCCGCTTTGTTTGAAGTCAATTTTTTCATTTAATTACAATGAGATATACTGCCCGCTTCGTATGGGCAAAAAATTTTTTTATTTTGGGTGGGATTTTTTTTCGATGTCCGGGGTTTTTACCTTTCGAAAGGAGGTCAAAAATGACCCAAGTAGAAAAATTAGTTAAAATAATCATGCCGGATTTGCTCCGGTACCTTGAAATGGTAGAAAGTGGCGAAATTATTCAGAAAAGACTGGATAAAAGAAAAAATCCAAGCATTCATTGTGACGATGAACAAGAATTGGAAATCGACGGAGGCTCACAATGCAATCAATAGCGGTTCAAATAGCATTACTTCAACGTAAGTCTGTACTGGAACTACAAGAATTATGGAAAAAATACTTTAACGAACCAACAACCGTTCAAAGTAAAGAATATTTTATATCCCGAATAGCCTACCGCATTCAGGAACTAGCTTACGGAGGATTACCACGCGAGCAACAACAGCTAATTGCACAAATGTATGTGCCGCCTGAAATGCGCAAAAACCTTCCGCCGATAGGAACGCGGATCGTCCGTGAATATCATCAAGTCGAGCACTCAGTTACTATTTTGAATGACGGCTTTGAATACAATGGAATGAAGTTTCCAACTCTGTCAGCCATAGCAAAGAAAATTACCGGAAAGAAAATATCCGGGAGACATTTTTTTGGAATAGATAAATAAAAGGAGCAACCATGGAACAAAAACAAATTAGATGCGCGATTTATACAAGAAAGTCAACAGATGAAGGGCTTGAAAAAGAATTTAATACCTTGGAAGCCCAACGCGAGGCTGGAGAAAATTACATCAGAAGCATGAAACATCAAGGTTGGATAGCTCTGCCGGATCATTATGATGATGGAGGTTTCAGCGGTGGTAATCTTAAAAGGCCTGCATTAAAGCAATTGCTTTCAGATGTGGAAAAAGGCAAAGTGGACATGATTGTCGTATATAAAATTGACCGATTAACGCGTTCACTTCTTGATTTTGCACAGCTCGTTCAGACGTTTGAAAAACACCATTGTTCTTTTGTATCGGTGACACAGCACTTTAATACTTGTGATTCCATGGGCAAGTTAACATTAAACATCCTGTTGTCGTTTGCGCAATTTGAACGAGAACTTAGTGCTGAGCGTGTCCGAGATAAAATTGCGGCCAGTCGTAAAAAAGGTATGTGGACTGGCGGTTCCGTTCCGTTGGGATACGTTTTAAAGGATAAAAAATTAATTATAGATCCCGAAGAGGCAAAAATTATTCGGTTTGTTTTTGAAGATTATGTGCGCACTCGCTCCGAGCTTCACACAACACAAAACGTTATAGCTCGGGGATATAAACCTAAAGAAAGAAAATTAAAAGACGGAAGGTTTAGAAACAAAGAAGAATTTAATCATGCGATGGTAAATAAAATTCTTAACAACCCGCTCTATCTTGGAAAAATGCCTTATAAAGGTGAATTGTATGAAGGACAGCACGAAGCAATTATTTCACAAGAATTGTGGGATCGCACCAAAAACCTGAAAAATGAAAATACCGGAAATGCATTTCGTCCATCGCGCTCGGTTAAAAATAGTTTGTTAAAAGGATTGTTGGAGTGTGAATGTTGTGGCACGATGATACCAACACGGTGTAAGCGAGGTAATAAATACTACGAGTATTATTCAACACTTAAGTCTGTAAAGGAAGGAGCAAAAAATCATCCGTGCAAAATAGGAAGCGTGCCGGCCGGTGAATTAGACACCTTTGTGTTAGAAAAAATACAACAGATATTTAAGTCTCCGGAAATAATGCGTGAGATGGCAAAACAACTTGAAGAGGCAAATCCAAAATATTCTGCGAATGATGCATATAATCTGGCAAATAATATAGGTGAAGTATTCCAATATTTTGAACCTGCCACAGTCCATGACTTTATTGCCGAGGTTGTTGAAAAGGTAATTTTGCATCAAGATTTTATTGAAATAAAACTGAGACCTTACGGAGCAAACATATTTGAAAATCAGCTCACGGAAAATGATGAATGTTATTGTAAAGAATGCATGATTCTAAAGTATCCTGTTAAATTTGGCAGGAAGCGCGGAAGCATGAAAATTGTTGAGCCTACAAATCCAACAAAAGATACACCGGCTCGTGATGAAAAACTCTATAATGCGATTACACAAGCATATTATCTAAAAAATGAAATGGAAACGAAAAAAATATCGTTGGCAGAACTATCACGCCGGGAGCATTGTGATCATACCTATATCGGCCAATTAATTAGGCTTACCACTTTGGCTCCGGATATCATCATGGCCATTATTGAAGGGCGACAACCAAAACTTTTAACACTTCGCAGATTACTTCGTGAAAGGTTTCCATATTCATGGGATGAACAAAGACGAGAACTCGGTTTTGATCCCGCATAAAATAATAAACAATTTACATTCTTTATATCTGTGTATGCGAAAAAAACATACACAGATATTATTTTTATTAAACTTTTCAAGGGTTTGTTGAAAGGAACTCAACTAATGTATATATAGCCTTTTGTATAAATCATTAACAAAAGGTTAAAAACATGAACAAATATCTATTTGACGGTTTACCGCCTACGGTGGTAACCTACATAAAGGTACATCTACGACATATGTATTCAACAGGGCTTTTTGATAGCCAAGAACGAGAGGACTTAATTCAAGATTTAGTCCTCTTTTATTTAGAGCGACATTATAACGAGAAAAATGTGCCGGACGGCCTGCTTTTTACAGCCTTCCGAACTAAGGCATCACACATCATTCGGACCCGACTGCGAGATATGCAATCGGGTCTTTTTACTACCGAATCATTAAATAGTATGTCAGAGGATGAAGGCTTTGAGCCTGAATCCTCTTTTTCTTTATCTGATCTAGAAAATTCTATTGCTCTTTCAGAACTAAAATCTTGCCTAAGTGAAAAACAGCAAGAATTTGTAGATATGATTTTTTCTGGAGTACCAGTTAATGAAGCAAAGACAAAACTAAAAGTTGGTCATGATGTGATGAGAAGAATTGAAAAACGCATTCAGAAAGAAAAATTAAAAAAATGAAAAAAAAATTTATTTTAGGTGGGATTTTTTTTCGATGGCCGGGGTTTTTACCTTTTGTATCAACCATAACAAAAGGAGAAAAACATGGTTAAAAAAACAAAAACTGTTTATGAAATCATTCAAACAATCCCGGTCGACAGCATGGTCGCTCTATCATTTCCACAGCTACGTGACTTCGAAACGCGGCTGAAAGAGGAAGTTATTGGCCACACTCTGAAGCACAGAGAAAAGACGAAGGAATACCACCGCGCGGTTTTGGCTCTGCGCTGGGTACAAGGTGTTATCCGAATCAAGACGATGGATCAAGCAAAAGGAGTCTAACATGGAAAAAAAGACGACTATTTTGCTAGATACCGCCGGCTTCTTGGCCGCTGTGCATAACTACAAGAAAAGTGAGATTGCAGATTTAATTGTTGCACTGTGTGAATTTAATTTATACGGATGCACTTCTGTAAAATTAACGGACATGAAAAAAATTCATTTCGATGCGATTCAAGAAATTATTGAATTGCGTAATTCGCGTTGGCTTAAAACCTGCGAAACTAATGCACAAAATGCAAAAAAGCGAGGTGCAAGTCGCAAAGCGACCGCTGAGCGAAATGTCAGCGAACAACCTACACCAGCGCAAACCGACCGCACACAGGATAGAGATAAAGAGAACGATAGTGATCTAGATGAAGATAAAGAGTCCGATAATGATTTAAAAAATAAAAAAGATAGAAATAAAGAGCGGGAAAATGTGGATAAGTCACGATACGTTGGTGCTCCGACTGTAGAAGAAGTGGCGGTTTATTGTCAGGAAAGCGGATATACAATCGACCCGGTAGCGTTTGTGAATTGGAATACCGAGCGTGGCTGGATGAATGGCAAGAAATACATCGCGCTGGATTGGCGAAAAGCAGTTCGAAAATGGTTCTGCAAAGAAAACGGTTTGTCCTACTCCGAAATGGAGACCATCTCGGACATCTGCCACGATGTACTTAGCAAAGTAAAGGGGGCGCAAGATGAAGCCAGTCACAATTGAACAAATCAAGGCCGACTTGGAAACGGCCGCTTATGTGGAGCGGTTAATGCCGCCTGTGCAATTTCCTAAATATCGAGGATTTTGGCCAGAAGTGGTATATACTCCGCAAGAAATTGCGTTCATGGATCGCCGCCCGGTTCCACCGCACCCAACACAAGAGCAAATATCCATTTGGGAAAAGGTAGTTTTAGAATGGTTACCGGCACTTGAACCTGATGAAGTTCGGCTGGTTTGGAAACGAGCCAAACATATCCCATGGAAACTTTTATGTCGTGAGTTCGGCGCGGACCGCGTAACTATTTGGAGAAAATATGATCGAGCACTCTCAAAAATACTCGTTTTATCCAAACAAAAAATGTTGCAACAAAAAAGTATGCAACATTTTTGAAAAATTGTGCTATAAGAATTGGTATAATCGGGAGCGATTGTGTAAACAGGCACTTCCGGTTGTGTTTTTTGTTTCTGTGAACATACCCGCTGGCGGCAACCCAGCGGGTTTTTTGTTGAATTTTGTTTTTTAATCTGCCATAATCAGAGCAACCTCTTCGGGTGATGAGGTGATGTGGATTTAGGCCAACTTGTCCTACTATAACGGACTAAACAGGAGAATAAATTATGCTTAAAACAGCAGAAGCGGTGTCCATCGGCCACCCTGATAAAACAGCCGATTACATTTCAAGTTACATTTTAGACAGACTTATCGAACAGGATCCGGGCGTTCATTACGCGGTGGAGGTCTTAATCAAGGACAACACCGTTGTGTTGGGCGGCGAAGTCAAAGGCGCGGTGGATATGTCTGACATTGAAACATATGTTCGCAATGCTCTCCGAGAAATCGGTTATGATGAACATTACTCAGACATATGGAAAAATTATGCCATAGATGTTCGACATATAGAGGTCATAAACAAAATCGGGGTCCAATCGGCCGACATCAATCAAGGTGTCGAGCGCGATGGATGGGGAGATCAAGGCGTGTTTGTGGGCTATGCCTGCAAAGGTCCGGGGCTCATCAACCGCGAGTTATGGCTGGCCCGCAAACTAAATGATGCTCTTTATGAACATGCGAAGACATCATCTAACCTCGGCCTCGACATAAAAACACAAATTACCATAGATGATGCAACCGGTGACATAGTGACAGCCATCGTTGCCATACCTATGCTTGAGCCGGAAGACATCAAACCATTTGTCGTTGATGCCCTCGGTCAAGAGCCAAAGTGCATCATCGTGAATGGCACAGGCATTTATCAGTTCCATTCGTCCATTGCCGACTGTGGTATTACCGGTCGGAAATTGGCGTGCGACTTCTATTCTACCGCCTGTCCGATTGGCGGTGGTTCGCCATGGACCAAGGACCCGAGCAAGGCAGACTTAACCTTGAATGTCTACGCCCGTTACCTTGCAACCGAACATCTTGGTGACAATGATGAGTGCTTCGTTTACCTTTCATCTTGCATTGGCAAATCAGAACTCCCCAGCGGTTTGATCCGGACGGTCAAGGACGGCATTGTCACGAACAGTCCGCTCATTTGCAATGAAAAACCCAACACTTTAATCAAGTTCTTCGGCTTGGATCGACCGATTTACACCAAGCTCTGCCGTAAGACTTTGCAGGCGTTGGCAATCGTTCCGGTTCAGAAGGACAAACTTGTTGCCTAACCCCGAAGTTCCCAGGAAGTTCCGCCAGTTGGTCGCTCAACTTCGAGCGGCCGAGGCCGGCGGGTCCTTCCTCACTTCGGATCGTATGCGGGGCTCCAAGCCGCGGCATTTTTCTAGCAAAACACAAAAAATCCGGCTGGTCGGGCATACATTAAAAACCATGTAAAATCAATAATTTATAGTATTACGAAAAAGTTCGGGCTGGTCACTTTCAAAATCCGGCTGGTCACCCCGAGCAATTTTCATCTTAAAACATAATTCAGGTATATATTTTGGGCATATTCACTGCCCCGAAATATATACTTTCACTCAAAAGATAGGAGGAAAAATGGAGTATCAACAATACTTTCCAGTAGATAAACTTATACCTTACGAATACAACACACGCACGCACGATGAAGAGCAAATCGAACAGGTTATGGCCAGTATTGAGAAGTTCGGCTTTAGAAACCCAATTCTGATCGGCACAGATAACGTCATTATTGCCGGTCATGGCAGACTTATGGCGGCTAAACGCCTGGGATTGACCGAAGTTCCGGTCCTCATTTGCTCGGACTTAACTGAAACGGAACGCCGGGCATTGGCTATTGCCGATAACAAAATAGCCATGAACGCCGGTTGGGATGAAAAGATGTTGGCGTTAGAAATCGGAAGGCTCAGGGCGGAAGATTTTGACGTATCCAAGCTCGGCTTTTCCGGTGAAGAGCTTTATGCTTTTGAAAATTTTGGGAACATTCAGGATACCAGTAATACCGGAGACGATGAGATACCCGAGGCACCGGTTGAACCGATAACAAAACGTGGTGACGTTTGGCAGTTGGGAAACCACCGTCTGATGTGCGGAGACACGACTATGATAGATGATTTCAAAAAGCTGATGCAGAACGACGTGGCCGACATGATCTTTACCGACCCGCCATACAATGTTAACTACGGCGCAACGATGAAAGACAAGCTCCGCTATCACACCAGTCCGAACCATGGCCGCACCATTATGAACGACAACCTTGGCGAGAATTTCGAACAGTTTCTTTACGATGCCTGCACCAATATGTTGATGTACTGCCGTGGGGCCGCCTACGTTTGTATGAGTTCTTCGGAGCTACATACCCTTTACAACGCGTTTATAGCGGCTGGGGGTAAATGGTCCACCTTTATCATTTGGGCCAAAAATACCTTCACCTTGGGTCGGTCTGATTACCAACGGCAATATGAGCCTATCCTTTACGGCTGGGTTAAGGATAAAGAACACCACTGGTGTGGGGACAGAAATCAGTCCGATGTTTGGGAATACAACAAGCCCATCCGGAACGATTTACACCCAACCATGAAACCGGTGGAGTTGGTTATGCGGGCCATCGAAAATAGCTCCAAAATCGGGGACATTGTCATGGATGGATTTGGGGGCTCCGGATCCACACTAATTGCCTGTCAAAAGCTGGGACGAGTCGCTCGAGTCGTCGAATTAGACCCGAAATACTGCGATGTGATCATCAAACGCTGGGAAGAAATGACTGGGGAAAAGGCGGTTCTGTGGGAGCCAAACGTTTAGGCCGACAATATGCTGAAAAGAAAGTTGCAGGCGCACATTGGCGGTATTTTCCCGCATCATTTGGCTGATTTTTAATTATCATTATTTATCAAGTATTTATTGTTAAAAATAATGCAGAAATAACTGGATATAAATTCGAATAAGAGCGATTGTTGTGTTGTAAGCAAAGGCATGGTGGCCCGCGCAAAAACAAAAACAAAAGGATACGAAATGAAGACAGTTAAAACTTACATGGTCAGGAAGCCTTCAGACCTTGCAGAAGTAAAGAGCATAACCAGAGCCAACAGCGACAGACTTGAAACTGTGGCGGTGGTTGAAACCATTAACCTGACACCGGCCGAACATAAAAGAGTATGCCGCAACCCATTACACGATTACGGCTTCTTAAAAGGCAAAGGTGGTTACTGCGATGAGCACGAATACCGCCAGGTGGTTGAAATAACAGCAGACGGCCAGCCGACACTTTATGCTGACCCGTCAGGATCAAGCTACTGCAGATACTTAGGCATAGAGGTTAAATAAGGAGGTCGCCATGATGAACAAGAAAGCAAACTTAAACCAAGCCTTTAAAGAACTCCGCAAGCTCGGATACTTTGCAAGACAGAACTTTTGGTGCTGTCAATCCTGCGCTTGGGCCGCGGTACCGATGGATGCCAAAAAGGTGGTATTTTACCACAGGCAAGATACCGAAGAATTAAACAAAACCGGTGAATGCTACCTTGCCTGGTCCGGTGACCGGGACGAAATCGCCGAGGTCCTGGAACGCAACGGGGTCTTAAAAACAAAGCCGGAAAACGAAAGCCAAAGATTTGAAATCAGCATTAACTAGAAAGGAAAAACAATGACTGAGATTTTAAAGACACAAAACAAAACCTGGGGATTTTGGGGAACCGCCAGCAACCATATAGAACATAAAAAGGAAATGCAGGCATTTTGGGATAAGGCCGCCGAGATAATCCAATCCAAGGGCTTAACCCCGCAACAGACCCTGGGCCTGATGGACAGCCGCTGGGGCCGCCACATCGCTGACGAGTTCGCCGAAGAACTCAGCACTAACCTGGAAACATTCGCCTCGGTATTTAAAAGGCAAATGAGCACGATCCGGTTGATTAAGGAGTTCCGCTACTATGTGGACCCGAAAGCATTCCCGGACGTAAAGCCCCGCGCTTATGAGAACTTCGCCAAGGATTTAACCAAACTCTGCAAGACCTACGGTGTAACGATAAAGTGCATCGGCGGCGTAAGTCTGCACTCGCAAGACGAAATGAAAAAGCTCCTGGGTTACAGCTCAGACCTGGACAGCGGTGACATATTACCGATTTGGAGGGATTAAAATGTATCAAGAAGTACCTGAAGATTTAATGGCCAAAATTAAAAAGGCCGCCGGCACTATTAACGAACACAACTGTGCGGTTGATACCATGCTTATCGCTGTTGGAGAAAAATATTATGGTTATCAACCCCAACCTCAGCCGAAGAAAAAGAAATACTGCCAGGTGGCAGATAAACGGCTCGAGGAACTGAGCCACACGTTCAACGAGGTCCATGACGGACTGGCAAAGGAAAACATTGACCTCTTGGTCTGCTTTGTGGCTCTAAAAGACGGCGGTGCAACGGTTTTCGTATCGCAGGAAGCCGTTAACCGCCGCCTAGATGTGTTTAACGAACTCAAAAAAATGGAGGAACAACATGCCAAAATATCCTGATATTACGGTCCAGCTGACCGGTAAAGACGGTAACGCATTTTATATATTAGGTATATGTTTACGGGCTATGCGCCGGGCCGGACTGAGCCAAGAAGAGCGCGATGCCTTTCAGGCGGAAGCGACCTCGGGCAATTACGACCATTTGCTTGCCACCTGCATGGAATGGTTTGAGGTAGAGTAAAATTTTTTCGTAGTATTGCTTTTTTAATTTTTTTGGGATAGACTCTCATAAATAATTAGGAGCGCACTATGAAAAAAGGTCTTGTATACATACTCACAAATCCATCGATGCCGGATTGGGTCAAAATTGGTTTTACCGATAATGAGGATATTAATCAGAGATTAAAAGAGCTGAATAGTTCCACGGCAGTACCGTTGAGTTTTCGCGTATACGCGACATTGGCTGTAGAAAATCCAAGAGAAATTGAACAACATGTACACGCTCTGTTTGATTTGATTGACGATTCTTTACACTCAATTGAGGAAACAGGACATGGTAAAAAAAGAGTTCGTGAGTTTTTCCAGGTGTCACCCTCAAAGGCTTATTCGGTTTTGGAACGTGTAGCTAGTTTGAACAATAATTTACAAAACTTGAAGCGTGTAGTTCCATCTGAAGAAGAGCAAAAAGAAGATGATATTGCACAAACGTCGCGCCGATCTAAAATGACTTTCCGGAACCTTAAAATTCCGGTTGGTGCTGAATTGACCTATATATATGATGAAACGAAAAAATGTGTCGTAAAGGACAATAAGAGAACGGTTGAATACGAAGGTAAAGAGACATCATTGTCAGCATTAGCGCAAAAGCTGAGTAATTCTAAATATAAGCCACAAGGGACATCCTACTGGGAATACCAAGGCGAGACTTTGCTAGAGCGCAGGTTAAGAATGGAAAAAGAAGGATAAAATTAAGGGGCCGATTTTAGTCGGTCCCTTTTTTACTGGATAATAATCTAGGCGTTGGCCTTAAGGTAATAAGTCCGCACGCCGTCCTTCTTTTCGGAGGCGATGGTTTTCTTTTCGTTTTTAGCGTAAAGCGACATCGCACCGCGGATCGAGTTTTCTTTCCAGCCGAGCTGATCAGCCATCTCTTTTAAGGTAGCACCTTCCGGCCGGCTCAGCATCACAACCATCAAGGCTGTCTTGCCGCGTTTTGAAAGCTCTTTAACCGGCTCGGGTTTTGCTTCAGGTTCTGCCGCCACCTTGTTTAAGGTTTCGGTCAGGACGTTGTTCAACTCATTAATTGTAATACTGGAGGTTGATTTTTTAGTAGCCTTAGCCACTGGGTTTTTCTTTTGTGTTGTCATGTTTTTATCCTTTCTATCTGGTTAACACAACACAATACATGCTTGGTTTTGAAAGAATATCCAGTAAATAATGCAAGAAAGTGAAGAAATATGGCAAATAAAGTGTCAATGCGGGAATATGCCCGACTGCGTGGGGTTAATCTTAACGCTGTTCAGACGGCTGTTAAGTCCGGTCGCATCCATACCGACCCTGACGGCAAGATTGACGTAGAGGAAGCCAATCGTGATTGGTTCATCAATACGGACCCTGCACAACAGCGAAAGCCCGATCCTTTGTTTGAAGCGCAAGTCGGAAGTCGACCGAATAATATGGGAACATTCCAACAGGCTAAAACTGCCGATATTTATTACCGGGCCATGATAGCCAAGGCAAAACTGAGGGTTTTGAATGGCGAAGTCGTCGATAAGAAAAAAGCCGCCAATTATGCATACATGCTCGGCCGCTCTATCAGAGACTTGATGTTGAGCTTCCCGGTACGTTATGGCGCAGTTATCGCATCGGAATTAGGTGCGGATGAACATACAACAACGTTAATTTTGGAGAAATACATCAGTGAACTCCTTTCAAACAGCGCAGAACTCCTTGAGCGAAAACTTTGATGTAGAGAGCTTTATTGCCTACGAATTCTTCAGAGGTTTAGAACCGGATAGCTACATGTCGGTATCGGACTGGGCTGATGCGTACCGGACCTTATCATCAAAGTCAGCGGCTGAACCCGGGCGGTGGCGAACCAAACGCACGCCCTACTTAAGAGAGATTATGGACTGCCTGTCGCCAAGGTCGCCAATTCAAAAGGTCGTTTTTATGAAAGGCGCACAGATCGGCGGCACCGAATGCGGCAATAACTGGATCGGCTACATTATACATAAGGCACCCGGTCCGATTATGGCCATCTCGCCGACTGTGGAAATGGCCAAGCGTAACTCGCGCCAGCGTATTGATCCGCTGATCGAGGACTGTCCGGCACTTAAAAACCTGGTCAGTACCGCCCGGTCACGCGATAAAGGCAACACCATGTTGTCAAAGGACTTCCAAGGCGGAGTTTTGGTGATGACCGGTGCGAATTCGGCCGTTGGACTTCGCTCTATGCCGGCCCGATACCTGTTTATGGACGAGATTGACGGTTATCCGGCCGACATCGAGGGCGAAGGTGATCCGATCCTGCTGGCAGAGCGAAGAACAGCGACGTTCAGCACCAAGAAAAAGATATTCCTGGTTTCAACGCCGACAATAAAGGGAGTTTCGGCCATTGAGCGCGAGTTTTCGCACTCGGACCAAAGGTTCTATAAACTTCCTTGCCCGTTCTGTGGCGGCTTTCAAGCCCTTAAATGGGAGCAAATCCGGCCACAAGAAGATGGCATCGTCTTTTATGAATGCGAACATTGCCATAAGCTCATTGCCGAGCATTATAAAACGCAGATGTTGGAAGCCGGACATTGGGAAGCTACAGCGCAGTCAATTGACGGATTAACCGCCGGTTTTCATCTGTCCTCGCTTTACTCCCCGATCGGGTGGCTGTCTTGGGCCGAATGCGTGCAGATTTACGAAAAAGCCAAAAAAGATGCCACGCTGATGCAAGGCTTCCGGAATACGATTTTAGGCGAAACTTATGAGCAAGAGAGCGAGGCTCCGGAATGGCAAAGGCTCTATGAAACCCGGGAAAATTATCCGATGGGTGTCGTGCCGCGCGATGGTTTATTCCTGACCGCCGGCGTGGATATTCAAAAGAACCGTATTGAATGTGAGGTTGTGGCTTGGGGTCGGCAAAAACAAAGCTGGTCTGTTGACTATTATGTATTAGACGGCGACACCGCTAAGCCTGAGGTTTGGAGTAAACTGGCCGATGTGGTCAACAAGGACTATCCTCACGAAAGCGGGATCACGATGCCGATCCGGGTGATGTGCGTTGACTCCGGTTATGCCACACAGGACGTTTACACCTTTGTCCGTCAGTTTAACCAGGCTGTTTGGGGTGGTAACGGTGCCAGGGCCAATGCGCCAAGGACTGTTGTTGCTATTAAAGGTCAAAGCCGCGATACAGCGATGATCCTCTCGACCTCTAAGGCTGACACGAAAAAGAAAGGCCTGAAGGTGTGGAACGTGTCCGGTCCGGTGATTAAAACCGAGCTTTACCGGTGGCTGAAGATGGAACGTGTCGGCGAAGATGCTTCGCAGTTCGGCCGCTGTCACTTCCCGGCTTATGCTGAAGAGTATTTCAAACAGCTGACCGCTGAACGTCAGGTGGTTAAGGTAAGCAACGGTTATCCGAAATCCGTATGGGAAAAAGACCCGACCCGGCGAAACGAAGCCTTGGACTGCCGCGTTTATGCACGTGCCGGTGCGGCGATTTACGGTCTTGACCGGATATCCGAGCGCGGCTGGCAGGAACTGGAAGCGGCTATTCCAAAGGAACCGAACCAAAAGATAAAAGTTAAAAAGCAACCGAAATTTATTCAAATCCAACCAACAAAGGTGAATGACCCATGGCTATAACAAACGTAGAAATTTTGAAAACAAGACTGGTAGAGGCCGAAGAAGCCTATCACAAGCTGATGATCGGCGAAAAAGAAGTCTCGGTCAGCGTTGGCAACTTTGGCTCGACCACCTATAACCAAGCGAGCCGGACAGCCCTTGAAAGTTATATCAGTTCTCTTAAATCGCAAATCGCGGCGGCTGAAGGAACATCAACCTGTCGCCGGCGGATTTTGAAAGTGAGTTTTTAATGACAGACACATCACACAAAGCAGCTTCGCAAACTTTGCGAGAAATTGCCTCATGGCTCCCGGGCCGCGGTTCAGCCGACAGCGACTTACTGCCGGAATTAGACACGATCGTTGCCCGGTCGCGCGATTTAACGCGTAATCATGGAATTGCCGCCGGTGCCATGCAGACCTTGTCCGATAACATTGTCGGCACCGGGTTTCGCCTATCGGCCAAGCCGGATTACAAGGCACTCGGCAAAACCAAGGAATGGGAAGAAGAATGGCAAGCACACGTTGAGAGTCTATGGCGATCATGGTCCGAAACCTTTGAATGTGATGCGGCCAAGTCCTTAACTTTTCATGGCCTGACGACACAAGTTTTCAAGTCTTGCCTAATTAATGGCGAGGCTTTAGCCATACCGCTTTGGCTTAAAGACCGTCCGTTTTCTACCGCAATTCAGTTGGTGGAACCGGATCGGCTCTCTAATCCAAACGGCCAAACGGATAGCAAAACACTCCGCGGTGGTATTGAAATAGATAAGTATGGCGCACCCGTTGCTTATTATATTCAAAAGGACCACCCCGGCGACTATTGGACAGGAACTGCGTCTTGGGAGCGTATTCCGGCATTTACTCATTTTGGCCGGAGACGAGTTCTACACGTTCACGACATCAGCCGTATCGGTCAATCTCGTGGAAAGCCTGTCCTCAGCTCCATCATGCCGATGTTCAAAATGTTGGACCATTACGAGCGATCCGAGCTTCAAGCCGCAATCGTCAACGCAATGATTGCCGCATTTATAGAAACACCGATGGATGGCGAAAGCCTGAACGAATTGTTCGGCGGGTCAAGTGATGATTACTTGAATGCCAAAAAGGATTGGCAGGTTAAACTTGAAGGTGGCTCTATCATCCCCGTTTTTCCTGGTGATAAAGTCGCGCCATTCACGCCCTCACGACCGAACTCGGCTTATGGAGCTTTCGTTGAAAACTTGCTCCGACATATCGGAACCGGCCTTAACATTCCTTATGAATTGCTCTTGAAAGACTTTTCAAAGACCAATTATTCGTCCGCCCGGTCGGCATTGCTCGAGGCTTGGCGATACTTTAACGGTCGCCGGCAATGGCTTTCCACTTACTGGGCCACGCCGGTTTATGAGCTTTGGCTGGAAGAAGCCGTCAATAAAGGCTTGGTTGATGCACCGGACTTTTACGAGAACCGCTATGCTTACACAAGATGTAAGTGGATCGGTCCGGGTCGCGGCTGGGTTGACCCGGTCAAAGAAGCTCAGGCCTGCCAAATCCGAATGGACATCGGACTTTCTACATTAGAGGCCGAATGCGCCGGTCAAGGCTTGGACTGGGAAGAAGTTTTGGAACAACGGGCGAGAGAAAAAGCCAAACTCGCCGAATTAGGTTTAACAACTGAAAATTCAACACAAAAGGAGATTGAAACATCACAAGAAACAGATAAATCTGGTAATTTTTCTTAGAATACTTGGTAATTTTACAATGGATCAACATCTGCCGATAAAAGGTCTGTATAACCTTTGTAAGTGTACATTTGACCCCATTTTTTCTCAGAATTATTCTCAATAATGCCCAAGTCCATGAGGTGCTTTAAAGATTTAATAACGGTTGGTTTTGTAGAACCAATCATTTTTACGATCTCTGCAACCGTCAACATAGGCTTCTTTTGAAAGGCTGTAAATACTTTCTGAGCTGATTGAGATGCACGGCCAAGTGTTTTAATTTTTTCACTATCTGCTGAAAAAATATTTTGAATCGCGATAAGTGTTGCTTTGGCATCATTGGCGGTTTCAATAACACCTTCTAAGAAAAACTTGATCCAATTTTCCCAATCGCCATCTTTACGAACACCGTTTAGGGCATCGTAATAAAGCGCGCGGTTCTTTTTGAAAAACAAACTCAGATATAAGAAAGGAGAATCTAAAACACCTTTTACACACAAGAAGAATGTTATTAAAAGTCTGCCAAGTCTTCCATTTCCATCTAAAAACGGGTGAATGGTTTCAAATTGTACATGTATAAGTGCCGCTTTTATCAGATCTGGAATAGTATCTTCATTATTCATGAAAAGTTCCAAGTCACCTAAAACTGCCATTAGTTTATCCGGAGGAACAGGAACAAATCGAGCATTGCCAGGACGTGTTCCACCAATCCAGTTTTGTGACGAACGAAATTCGCCCGGCAATTTTGTTTGACCGCGAGAATTTGTGAGAAGAATTTTATGAATTTCTCTGATCAAACGTAAAGACAAAGGAAAACCTTCTTTAATTCTCTGTAACCCATGGTTTAAGGCCGCAACATAAGATGATACTTCCGATGCATCAGCAACAGGAATACCATGTGTCTGCTCTGATTCATATTTCAAGAGGTCATCCAATGTTGATTGAGTTCCCTCAATTTGCGAGGAAAGAACTGCTTCTTTACGGACGTACATATAATTAAGAATAGACGGATCTGCGGCAGTTTCAACGACACCGTTTAATTGACCAATAGCTTGGTTAGCTTTTTCAAGCAATACCGAAACTTCTGATAAATCAATATCTGGCTTCGGAGGTAATGGGTTTGGAACATAGGCTTGATATGTTTCAGATGTTATTGAACATTTGACTAAAGTGCCTTGAATATCACGTTTCATGGTATCTCCTTTGTTTTAACAAACCTAAATGTATCAAATTATCCTTTACAAGTCAAGCGGAAAAGTAAAGGTTATTTGATTATCCTTTACTTTTTCAAAAAGAAAGTAAAGGTTTTTAATTTTTTGAAAGGAAAAAAAATGAAACTCATGCAAAAGACAGTGTGGGCAATAACGCCCGAGATGCTCTCGACAATGATTTCGATAGCGCACCAAACGAACAAGAGCCCTGAGGCCATAGCCAAAGAAATGGGCCGCGATATGAAAAACACCTACGCCGTCTCCACTCGAGGCGGCGTTGCTGTTATTCCGGTAACTGGTCCGCTATTCAGACATGCCAACCTTTTGACGGCGGTCTGTGGCGCGACATCTTATGAACTCTTGGCGCAAGACTTTAACAAAGCCCTGAACGACCCGAACATATCAGCCATTTTATTTGATGTGGACAGTCCGGGCGGCGAAGTTAACGGTTGCTCCGAGCTGGCGGATATGATCTACAACGCTCGCGGTAAAAAGCCGATACTTGCTTATGCATCAGGCTCTTGTTGCTCGGGTGCGTACTGGATCGCCTCGGCTTGCGACAAGATTATGGCGGCTGATACGGCTATCCTCGGTTCTATCGGGGTTGTGTCCATCTTTGAAAAAGAGGACGAGAAAAAGACCATTGAGATTGTTTCCTCGCAAAGCCCGAACAAGCGGCCGGACGTGGAAACAGAAGAAGGGAAAGCCAAAATCCAGGCTCATATTGATGCGCTGGCAGAGGTTTTCATCAATAAAGTTGCGATCCACAGGGATATATCGCCGAAAAGTGTCATCGAAAACTTCGGTGGCGGTGATGTTTTTGTGGGCCAAAATGCTGTTCGGATCGGTCTGGCGGACAGTTTAGCTTCGTTTGAAGCCATCATCTCAGACCTTAACACTCAATCAACGGAGAAATCATTCATGAATGATACTTTAGAAAATCAAGCCGTTGACATCAAAGCACAGGAACGCGAGCGTATGTCTCAAGTTCTTTCTGCCGAAAATGTCAAAGGCAAGGAAGCAACTGCTCAGGCATTGCTTGCCAAGACCGATTTGTCAGCATCTGACATCTTGGCCATTTTAGACACGGTGCCGGTTGCCAAACAAACCAATGCGCTTGATGTGGCAATGGCACAAATCAAAAACCCGGCGATCACACCATCTGCCGAGGATAAAGAAGAAACACCCGAAGACGTTGCAAACCGCATCGCTTCTTACACAATTGGAGGTTAACACATGACTGTACAAGGATTTACGGATCAAGGGTCCACAACCGCCGACAACTTATTGGCCGGCGAATTCCCTCGCGTTTCTGAACTTGCCACCATTACCGGCGGCAGTTACACACGAGGCACAGTATTAAAAGCATCAGGTGATGCTTTGACCATCTGTGGTGCATCTGACACTCCTGAAGCCATTTTGGCTGAGGCTGTTGATGCAACAAGCGAAGATAAACAAGCCGTCGTCTATTTAACCGGTGAGTTTAACTCCGCGGCTCTGACTGTGGCAAGCGGTGCTTCCGCTGACGGCTTAAAGGCCAAACTCAGAGCGAAAAACATCTTTATTAAAACAAATCAAGCATACTGAAAGGAATAAATAATGGATATTTTTTCTACAAACGTGCTCGCAAAAGTCGTTGAACGTTTACACACGCCTTCGTCTTTCTTGCTCGACACCTTCTTCCCGAATGTGCAAACTTCGGATAAAGAAGAGATCTTTTTTGATGTAACGGACAGCAAGCCGCGCATCTCTCCGTTTGTTTCTCCACTTCTTCCCGGCAAGGTTGTTGATAGCGGTGGTTATCAGACCAAATCATTCAAGCCGGCTTATGTGAAAGACAAACGCCGCTTTGATGCAAACATTCCATACAAACGCGTTGCCGGTGAGATTATCGGCGGCTCGTTGGCTCCGGCTCAACGCTATGAACGCGCTTTGGCCACAACTTTGACCGACCAGTTAGAAAACCTGACCCGTCGTGAAGAAGTCATGGCGGCCGAAATCTTAAGAACCGGACAAGTGATTGTTTCCGGCGATGGTTATCCGTCAACAACGGTTAACTTCGGTCGTGATGCGGCTCTGACCAAGGCCTTAACCGGTTCTGCCACATGGGAAACATCATCGGTTAATCCAGTTGATGACCTGGAAGACTGGGCTGACTTAATCCAAAGCAAGTCCGGTGTGGTTGCTAAAACGGTCGTCATGGATCCTGAAGCTTGGAAAATCTTCCGCGCAAAGGACGATGTGAAGAAGTTCTTGGATTACCGCAGAGGCACTAATAACACTTTGCATATTGACCCGATCGTTCGTGGTGAGAACTCCAAAGTACGCTTTGTCGGCTCTATCGGTGACTTTGATATCTATGTTTATAATGACCTTTATATCAATGATGCCGGCGTTGAAAGCAAACTCTTGCCGGCCAAAACCGTCATCATGGGAGCCAAAGACGGACTTGAAGGAACCCGTTGCTATGGCGCGATCCACGATGAAAAAGCAAACTGGACAGCCCATCGCTACTTTACGAAGTCATGGGTTGAGGAAGATCCATCGGTTCGTTGGCTGTTATTGCAGTCTGCGCCTTTGGTCGTTCCTTATCGTCCAAATGCTTCATTCTGTGCAACCATTGGTTAGGAGGTATAAATGCGTATTAAGGCCTTGATTACATTAGTTGTATCTGCCGGCAGAGAAATTGCTCCCGGTAAGGAGTATGACCTGAACGAAGCAGATGCAAAAAGTCTGATAGAACGCGGTTTTGCAGTGCCTGTTAAAGGTGGCCAAAAGCCGGCAACACAGCCACAGCAACCACAGAAACCTGATGAAACAGGAGGTAAAGATGACCCTTCCTCTCAAAAAGGCGGTGGACAGCCTGTTTAATCGGTGCGGAACGATCGGGAATTATCAAGGACGAGAAGTCCTTTTTTTATTGATTGAACCGGACGAAGTTGTCGGTGTGGGTTTTGTTAAGGCTCACACCGATACGCATTTTATGAAGATACGGATTTCTGATGCGCCTGATTTAGCTGTCGGGGACACGATAGAAACAGATGCGGCAACTTATCGGGTGCATACGGAACCGGTCAAAGATATTCATAATCTAGTATGGAGTGTTGATGTGCTATGCAATTAAAACTTGCACTACAAGGGAAACTGTCTGATGTCATGGAAAAGCACTATTCAGAAGGTGCCAAGGCTGTGACGTTAGGAATATCGGCGGCAACGAATGGACTTAAAACGTCTTTGCGTGAACAGGTCCGCTCGGCCGGTATGAGTTCCCGCATGGCCAACACTTGGCGCGGTGTCGTCTATCCGAAAGGAAAGCCGAGTATCAGCGCGGCCGGTCAGGTCTATTCTAATGCCGAAAAGATTATGCAGGGCTTTGAATACGCAAGCATTATCCGAGGCAAAAACGGTCTTTGGCTTGCCATTCCGACCGATGCAATCCCGAAAAAAGCACGCGGCAAACGCATGACACCGGGTCTTTATGAACAGATGAAAGGCGTGCGGCTACATTTTGTGTATCGCCGCAACGCCTGTTCTTTACTGGTGCATACCAAAAAGAAAAAGACGGTCATCGCCTTTATCTTGGTGCCGCAGGTCAAAATGCCGAAATTGATTAACTTTGCAACCGAAAGCGAGCGTTGGCAAGAAAAAGTGCCGAGCTTGATTTTAGAAAACTGGAGCGAAGATGAGTAAAAGAGAAATCGTATTAAACGCTTTATTTGAAAGACTTTCTACACTTGATGTAACCGTTAAGCGAAACGACCTTCTGCCGCAGAAAATTCCTGATGGCGGTTTGGTTATTTTGCGCGATGGTAATGTCGGTGAGCCTGAGATTTTATTATCCCCGACTTGCTACATTTTCACACACCGGGCCGAATTGGAAGTCATTGTTCAAAAGGAAACACCGGCCGAGCGCGATCAGGCCTTGGACTGGCTGTTAGTGGAAATCGGTGAGCTTTTACAAGAGGATCCTCGCCTGGGCGGTGAAGTTGATTATATGCACGCGGATCCACCCGAGTTTGTGGAAGAACCGGTCGAAGGTGGCGTAACCATCAAAGGCGCAATCGTTCACATCGTTTTAGAATATACCTCAATTTCAAACTTAATTTAACAAAGGAGACAATTATGTCACGAGCATATGGCTGGAATGCCAAATTACTTATTGCTGAAGAAAGCACCTACGGCACTCTTTCTTCGGGACCTTATACCCAAGTGCCGTTTGCATCAAGCGCAATTGACAGCGAACAAGGGTTGATTTCTTCAAACGTTTTGGGACTTGGCCGCGACCCGACCACTCCGTTCCAAGATGTGATCAATGTTGAAGGTGACCTGGCTGTTCCGGTTGACCTCAGAAACATCGGAATTTGGCTGAAAGCTGTCTTCGGTACACCCACAACGACGGCAGGAACAGGCTTTGTCATGCATACATTTGAAAGCGGAAAGACCTCTTTGCCGAGTTATTCCCTGGAATTAGGCCTAGCCGAAGTTCCGGAATTCATCCGGTTCCTTGGCGCACGTGCCAATTCTATCGCCTTTAACTTCGCCCGATCCGGTGAAGCACAGGCCACAGTTTCATTAATGGCACAAAGTGAAACCGCCGCTGGAACCTCTATCTCAGAGGAACCTGTGGTTAAAGATTACACCCGGTTTTCACAGTTCCAAGGCTACATCAAGTCCTTTGGCCAAACGTTGGCTAATGTGACTAGTGCCTCGGTTACCTATTCAAATAACCTTGAAAAAATTGAAACGATCCGAAGCGATGGTAAAGTTGAAGCCATTGACCTCGGAGTTGCTTCCTTGTCCGGTTCGATTGCGGTCCGTTACGGCGATAATGCTCTGATGGATAAAGCGCGCGCCGGAATTCCTATTGATTTGGAACTGGGATATCAACTGTCCAACACACAAAGATTGCTTATCACTTGCCACGAAGTCTATTTGCCAAAGCCGAAACGTTCTATTTCAGGCCCTGGTGGCATTGAGTGCACTTATGATTTCCAAGGTGCAAAGAATGCGGAACTCGGCAAAATGGTAACCGTTCAATTGATTAACGATGTGGAGGAATACTAATGTTAAAGTTGAAGTTTAAGAATGAGCCTTATTGGTTGGATTTGGGAATGGGTGTCCGGGTTAAAGTCAAACCCTGTACATCTTCGGTCTTTTATGAGGCAAAAGCCTTTATGAATTCTAAGGTAGCCGAGGTAGCAAAACGCTTAAAAGACGTGCGCGAAAACGGTGCCAAAGATAAAGATTTGCCTGATTTAGAGGACATCACAAAGCGCGAAGCCTATGCAGATCACCAACTGATTTTAGGCCTTGCGCTGGCGGGCATTATTGAATGGGACGGCATTTTAGAGGCCGACACCGATGAAAAAGCACCGCTGACACCGGCCAAAATTGAGGAACTCTTCACGAACTTTTGGAGTATCGCCGAAACATTCAGGCAACAGTATTGCGGCATTCAAGAAATACTCGAGGCCGAAAAAAACGCATATACGCCCGAGCAAAGTGGCACTTCGGCTCCGGGCGAAACTACTGCCAAGGATGCGGTGAAGACGAAATCAACTGTCCCTTCTACAGATGCCGATACGTCGAAACAGCCTTAAACACCGTAGAAGGACATCAGGCTTGGGAGGTTTTGCTTAAACTTTCTGAGCCTGACCTTGGTGTCGCGCTGACGGTGGCAGATAATTTGGGATTAAAAAGTGAAATCATGACGGAGTTATTGTCCGTTGGCATACAAGGTATAAAGGCAGGATTAAATGAACACAGCGAAAAAACTTTCAATCAGACTTGAAGCGGTGGGCGGCGACAAGGTCCGGCAAGAGTTCAAGAACATTGGCTCGGACGGACAAAAAGCCTTTCAGCGGATAACTCAGGTCATCACACCGGCAAACGATAACTTAAAGGTCTTGGACAACACAGCCAAGGCCTTTAATAATACCCTCAAACAGGCGGCATCGTTGGCCGGAGCATACTTCGGGTTACGCGGACTGACATCAGCATTCAAAGGTATTGTGCAGACAAACAAAGAGTTTGAAAGCCTGATTGGGTCCTTAAAAACGGTGACCGGTTCGGCCAAAGGTGCTCAAGAAGCCTTTTCAATGATCGAAAAGTTTGCGCTGGACACGCCGTATCAGCTGGAAGAGATTATTGAGGCTTTTACCCGGTTAAAGGCACTGGGCCTTGATGCCACATCTGAAGCCTTAACATCATACGGAAATACCGCTTCGGCGTTTGGTAAAAACATCTTGGACTTTACGAATGCTGTCTCTTCGGCGGTGATGCTGAACTTCAAATCGCTCCGTACCTTTGGTATTCAAACCCAGGTCGAGGGCGATAAAGTCCGGTTTACATTCCAAGGGATAACGACTACTGTTGGCAAAAGTGCACAAGAAATTGAAGCCTACCTCAAATCCATCGGCCTTGTGAACTTCGGCGGTGCGATGAAAGAACAAATGGACACGATGGGCGGTGCCATGTCCAACATTCAGGATGCTATCAGCAAACTCATTCGGTCCATTGGCGAAAACGGTCTGAACAAAGCCTTAAAAGAGACATTTTTGCAGTTTAACGAGTTGTTAGACGGCTCTGGTGAAGCGGCACAAGCCATTGGCCAAACCTTGGCGGCGGCTGTTAATGTTGCCAGCAAGGCCTTTTTTACAATGGCCAAATACATTGAGCCGATCATCACACTCTTAACCGTCCGGTTGGGCGCGAGCCTGATTACCAAGGGAATAGACCTGTTAAAAGCAAGTGTTTATGCCTTAAATGTTGCGCTCATGGGAACCGGAACCGCCGGAGCCTCAGCCACGCTTGGCCTTAAAATGATGTGGCAAGTTTCCAAAGTGGCCGCAGTTCAAATGTATGCAACAGCGGTGGCGGCTAAAGTTTTGGCCGGTGCCGTTGGCCTTTTGAAAGGAATAATGGCACTTCTTGGTGGTCCGGCCGGTTTAATTTTGCTTGTCGTTTATGGTCTTTATAAGCTCATTGACAGTCATAATGTGGCCAAACGCGCGGCAAAGGATCACGCGGACACCCTGGCAAAGCTCAAGGAACAGATGGCCGAAACGGTCAAAGAAACAACCAACCTTGTGAACGCTCAGACCAAAAATCAAGCTATTGCCGAATGGTCCTATAAGTTAAAGGTGGCCGAAAAGAATATCCGCGATCTGAAGGAAGAATTGAAAGCAACGGGCGGACTTTCCATGTGGGACCGCTACCGACCGGATTTCTTAATGAAGGAACACGAGATTTTTGCTAAGGAGTTGGCAGAAATTCTAAGCGAGTCAAAGTATAACCTTCAGGAATATGAACGAGAGATTTGGAACTTAGCCTCTGAATATCCGGACTTTAAACCACAGGCGGACAAGATCCAAGAAAAACTTTTGCTCTTAAAGGCCGCCGAGATAGATGCACAAAAGGCTCGTGACGAGTTAAAGTATATTCAAAATCCGGAACTAAGACCTAAAACCGAAACGCCGGAAGCTCTAAAACCACCAGTTCTGCCAAAAACTGACACATCAGCTTACGAAAAGACCATTGAGGACATCAAGCAAAAGGTCTTTGAATTGCAGGATCCTTATGATCAGGCCATGCAAAAAGCGGCCAAATGGCGTGATGATGCACTTAAAAACTTGGATAAAACCAAAGCCGGCTACGAGGATTTCAAAAACGATGTGAACCGAGTTTATGACGACATGGTCAAAAAAGCCGGTGAAGCCGCTCTTCAAAGTTCAAAGGACTGGAAGGACGGCGTAACCCGAGGAATGAAGAGTGTTTATGATGATGCCTCGGATATGGCTTCAATGACCGAAAGCCTGGTTAAAAGTTCGTTCAAGTCAATGGAAGATACACTGACAAACTTTGTTATGACCGGGAAAGCGAACTTTGGAGACTTTGTTAACTCAGTTGTCGAGGGAATGGTCCGAATGGCCATGCAATACGCTGTGATCAAACCGATCATGGGTGGCGTGATGGCTTACTTCGGTGTCCCGACAGCACATACAGGAGGTGTCATTGGTACGGATACTTTATCTACTAAGGTTATTAGTCCAAGTGTTTTTGAAAATGCTCCCCGTTTTCATACCGGGGGCTTGGTCGGCGGCGAAGTCCCGATTATCGCGCAAAAAGGTGAAACGGTATTCACGCCGGGACAGATGAAAGCACTCGGAGCTGAACTCAATTCTAAACCGCCGGTTTACGTCAATGTGAATGTTGTCAATAAGGCATCAGGCGCAAAAGCAACCGCAAATCCGACACGCGACCTGAACGGAAATGTCAACCTGGACATCATCGTTGAGCAGATCGAAGGTGCCATTGGTAAAAACATCAGTAAAGGTGAAGGTTTATCGCCTATCTTGGAACAAAGATATGCCTTAAACCCCGCCTATGGGAGTTATAGATGAGCGTTTATTTTCCACCACATTTACCTTACCCGACCGTTGAAAACTACTCAATTAAACCGGGTGAAGCAATTATCCGGACAGATATGGAAGCTGGTCCGGCACGTCAAAGGCGGCGTTACACTCAAACGCCGTCTAAAATTTCTGTGCGTTGGCTGATGAACCCGGACCAATTCTGCATCTTTGAAGCCTGGTATAAATACCATGCCAAAGAAGGTGGCGAATGGTTCTACATCACACTTTTAGGCGGTATGGGCCTGAGTAACCAAGAGGCCCGCTTTACACAACAATTTGAAGCCAAACTCTTAAACGGCTATTTGTGGGAAATTACGACCGAGCTTGAAATTCGTGACCGTCCGACTTTGACCGAGGATGCGATGGCGATCGTTATGGATAACGATTACAACAAACTGCTTAAAACGTGCGACCGGCTCCATATTTTGGTTCATCGGACGCTTCCAATCAATTTAAATTAAGAAAGGACACAAAATGCCAAATATGCAAGAGCGGCTGGAAACAGCCATTGAGAGGACTGAAACAGATTCCTCGCTATTTCATGACATGGTGCATGGGACCGATACAGAAACGGTAACAACCGAAAACGGCGAAGTTCCGACAGTTGCAAAGGCTCTTAAAGATGTGCGAGACGAGCTGTACGGACAGACTTCAAGCCTGGTCAATATGGCACAAGCGGCGGCAAGCGATGCGGCGAACTCCGTTTTGCTTGCTCAGGCTGAAGTCCAAAATGCCAAGGCCGAAGTCGTCAACACACGTCAGGAAGGTCAAAGAGCAAAGGAAGAACTCGAAGCCGCCGGTGCCAATTTCATTTCGCTTGCGCAGGCTGAAGTGGCAAATGCTCAGGCTGAGGTTGTGAACGCACAATTAGAGGTTCAAAAAGCTAAAGATGAAGTCGAAAACGCAAAGGCTGAAGTGCAAAACGCCAAAAATGAGGTGCTGAACGCTAAAGCAGAAGTGGTCAACGCTCAAACAGAGGTCGCCAATGCTCACACCGAATTTTTGAATGCACAAGGTGAAGTGGCCAAAGCGGCTCAGGAAGTCGTCAAAGCCAAGGCCGAAGTGGCAAATGCGCAAGCCGAGGTTATCAATGCACAAACGGAAGTTCAAAACGCAAAAGATGAAGTCGATAATGCAAAAGCCGAGGTACAGAACGCAAAGGCAGAGGTTCAAAACGCTAAAGCCGAAGTAGAAAAAGCGCGGATTTGGTCTGAAGGAACAGATACGGAAGTTTCGGGCCAAGGCGGAACGCACTCTTGCCGAGAATGGGTGAATTTGGCCCGTCAGGCAACCGTTGGTAGTTTTCCAATGTCAAAAACAGGTATCGCTACGGCAAACCAAACAAACTTGCCGCTTAACCTCAGCACACCGCTAAACAGTGATGAACAAATTCTGTGCGTTATCGTAGAAAACACAGCACTTCTTCCGGAAAACTATACGTTGGCGGCTGGCGGACAAGCAGTTGTTCTTGCCAATCCGTTATCAGCCGGCGAGCGATGGTGCGTGAAATGCTTGTACGACCTGCAATCCATGGGCGGCGTTATCGACTGTGTAGTTTATGAAGTAGAAGGAGATGCTTAATGACCGATACCAGTAAAATTCCGGCATCAAGATTTTCTAACGAAAGTTTTGATGTCACACCGCAATCAGGCAGTTCCAATGTTATTTCTTCGGGGGCCGTTTTTGATGCCCTTAAGGATAAGTTGGGAAAGACTGATACAGCTGCCAAGGCAACTGCCGATGCCGATGGCAATATTATCAACCAAACGTATGCAAAATTGAGCGACATAATCACTTTTGAATACGAAGATTAACTTTAAGAAAGGAAAATTTAACATGGCAACAAAAAGAATAAAACTTAAAAACGCAACCGGTGACTATTTGGAACCGTATACAACCAATGTTCCGGACGCAACAACTTCCGCTAAAGGTGTCGTTCAACTTGAAACAACGCCCACAGCGAACTCCTCAAAAGTCCTGACATCCGGAGCAGTCAAAACTGCCTTGGATGGTAAATTAGGCACATCTGCAACAGCCGCCAAGGCTACAGCCGATGCCAGTGGCAATACGATTACATCAACGTATGCCACAAAAACAGAAGTTCAAACGGCTCAAACAACAGCCAATGAAGCAAAAAGCATTGCTGAAGGTCGTGTACGTGCGACTGCCTATGCTGATTATCAGGCTATGATTACAGCTTTGAATGCGGCATCCGCCACAGACTTCAAAGTTGGTGACAACATCTTTATTCAGGCAAAAAATGTTCCTGATTTGTGGATTTACTCGGTTGAAAGTTCAAGCTCAACCTATACTTACACAACAGATGATGCGCTGGTTGCGGCCATTCAATCTGCCGGCTTTGTTCAGATCGGCTACTATAAAGTGGCTGTTCTTGAAACCGAAAAGGTTGATCTGACGAACTATGTGCCAGCCACAAGAACGGTAAATGGTAAAGCATTGTCAACTAACATCACGCTTTCAGCCGCTGACGTTGGTGCATTAGCCTCAACCGGAACCGCTGCAAAAGCAACCGCTGATGCAGACGGGAATACAATTTCAACAACATACTTAAAAATATCTAACGCGATTTCTTATGAAGAAATGGCTTAAAAAGGAGTAATACATGGCAAACAAAAACGTGAAGCTTAAAAACCTGAACGGGGATTATCTGTACCCATATACGGATAATCTACCGACAGGATCTGCATCGGTCGCTGGCAAAGTAAGAGTGGATTCAAGTCCAACTTCAGGTTCTAGTAATGCCATTTCCTCAGGGGCGGTTTATACCGCCCTTGCAGGTAAATTAGGCACAACAGAGACAGCGGCCAAAGCAACTGCTGATGCAAGCGGAAATAATATCGCGAACACTTATCTTAAGAAAACAGAGACAGCGGCCAAAGCAACTGCTGATGCTGATGGTAACAATATCGCCAGCACATATTTGAAGAAATCTGAAGAAGGTCGAGGCGGTCTTGGTCTTCTGTCTGCACAACTCCGGAAAGCATATGCGTGGACATGGTCACAAACTTTAACAAGTGGTCAGGTGCAGATAATTTATTACAATAGCGGGTATAAGTTAATAGCTCCCATTGCGTGTAACAGCTTCTACAAATACGGCGGAAACTACATTGTAATAGATGGAAAGCTCTATTATTTGAATAGTTATGGCGGTACATTAACTCAATTTGGAACTGATACCAATTATAAAGCCGCTATGCAAAACGTTGCAATTAAGGGAACTGGTATTTACTTTGTTGGTAGCACAACCTATGCAAAATGGATAGATCAAGGTGGCACATGGACAGACATAGGATATGGCTTTGGTATTAAAAATGGTACCCTAGGTGCTTTTGGAACCCAATCCAATACAGGTGCCGCGATCGCATGGGGAATAATTGACAGTGGTGGTGTTTGGACTCAAATTATAACATCCGGCAATGGTTATTGTGTCGGTCTAAGGGACGGGTATGCCTATTATGCAACCAGCCAGGGTTCAAATGGGACAATGATTATCGGGCATCTTGTGCAGTTGGCATCAAAAACCGATTATACCCTTTACGGCGGAAACTCAAACTATATTTATGCTTGCAATGGCAATACCTGTGACGTGTATCCGATTAATTCAATTGTCAATGGTTATACAACGGGGCCATCTACTACATATACATTCCCCGCCAATATTGTGCAAATTTCTGATAGTTATTTTCTGCTTGAAGACGGTAGGATGTACAGTAA
Source organism: Alphaproteobacteria bacterium (assembly GCA_045605805.1). GTDB lineage: Bacteria > Pseudomonadota > Alphaproteobacteria > CAAHEQ01 > UBA3637 > UBA3637. Next base: position 43,632 of record JAZUQR010000008.1, read on the forward strand.
TCAAAGCCTTATCACTTCAGATGTAATTGCACTAGGATCAGGATTCTTCTTGAAGGAAGATGGTGTTTATGTTTTATCAACAAGAGTATTTGCAATTGATGGTTCTTTTCAGACCATGTCCGGAAATATATTGTTTTCCGGGGCCGGTTCAATCCAAAGGTCAACAGTTTACACTGTTGAAAATCCGGCGACAAATTACATTGCCTACAAGAAAGTGAGCCTCCAGGATGCTTCAACAATTACAGCCACAACATCGACAACCGTTACGGCTGGCGGAACAACGTATACAAGGGATCTAAGTAAGGATTCCACATTTACACAGCCACCGGACGATTTGAAAAAACAAACCCCAACCAAGTGGCAATTTTTGGAAATGATCAGCAATATAGGAGATTAAAATGACTGTTTATCACAAACTAATCAATGGCTTTATACTTAACAATTATGAATTAGGCGATATTACCGAAGAGGAAGCATTCGCACAAGGCTATAAAACGATCAATGAGCCACCACAAGACGGCGAGGCTTATTGTGCCGAAAGCTTCAATGAGGGAGAACATCACATTGAGGTAAAATGGGTCGAATTCAAGGTTCCGGAGGAACAATGACCGACAACACACTTTCGGAAGCATTAAAGGAAGCGTACGCCTCGGCCCCGAGTGATGTGATTTTGTTGCACACCTTGGAACTGAGGCACCCGACCTTTATTGATGACAACGGTAATCCGACAGCTATCCGGGTTGTGCGGGACCATATAAACCACACCTGTACGCTTGAAAACTCGGCTCCGCTTAACCCGGGCCAACCCGTTGAGTTCATCGCCATGGCCTTTGATTTGGAATTACCACCGGTCAATAACACGCCGACACCTGAAATTTCGGTCACGATTGATAACGTTTCAACAGAGATGATCTCTTATCTTGACCGGGCCGTAGAAACTCAGGACATGATTGAGCTGACATATCGGCCATATCTGTCTGATGACCTGACAACCCCGCAAATGGACCCGCCGATAACCTTGGTTATTACCGATATTCACGTGGACTGCTATAAAATTACAGCAACAGCCCGCATGATGGACATCGGCAACCGGTCCTTTCCGGGCGAGAATTACACCGTTAAAAAATATCCGGGATTAACACGATGACACATTTTGCTTGCAAATATATTGGTAAACCATGGGTGGCCGGCGCACAAGGCCCTGACCAGTTTGACTGTTGGGGAATGGTGCGCTGGATCCTTAAATATGAGTACGGCGTAGATGTGCCGGCGGTCAATGTCAATCCGGACAACTTAAGGAGTGTTTTGATCGCCTTTCGAGAGGATCCTGCTTTTCGGGCCTTTAAGGAAGTTCAAACACCGCAAGACGGCGATGTCGTTCTGCTTCGTCAATCAAAACATCCGGTTCATGCCGGCTTATGGCTTGATGCAGACGGCGGTGGAATTTTACATTGTTGCCGCGATGGCGGTGTTGTTTTTCAGGATTTGCCATCTATGCGCCTGTGCGGGTGGCAAATTGACAGCTATTACCGAGTAAAAGGAAAATAAATGATTTACTTTTCACATATTACAAACCCTTTTCAGCCGAATAAGGGTCGGATAGATCGTGTCCTTGACGAAGGGAAAACGGTCTGGCAACTGGTCGAAGAACAGAAAGTTGACTTGAAACGCCCGACAATTTGTATGATCAACGGTGGTGCAGTCCTCAGAAAGTTTTGGAACGACCTTGTTCAGCCAGATTCGCTTGTTTGCTTTATCACGCTTCCGGAAGGCGGTGGCGGCGGTAAATCCTCAAATCCAGTTCAGGTTGTTTTAATGGTCGCGGTTGTTGTTGCTTCCGTTTATACCGGTGGTGCTGTGGCGGCGGCCTATGGTGCTGTTTGGGGTGGTGTTGCGGCGGCGGCAGTTTCCATTGGCGGAAGCTTTCTTGTCAACACATTCGTTCCACCACCTAAGGCCTCTCTTAACGGGTCCGGCTCGGCCAACTCAATAGCGGCACAAAGTCCGACTTATTCCTTGCAAGCACAAGGTAATCAGGCCCGGCTTGGCAGTCCGATACCGGTTATTTATGGCCGACACCTGATTTATCCGGATTTTGCCAGTCAGCCTTATTACGGCTATGCAAACGATGAACAATACACTTATCAAGTGCACTGCATCGGCCAAGGCTACTATGACATCGAGAAAATCCGGATTGAGGACACGCCAATCAGCTCGTTTGAAGAGATAACATATCAGATTATCAATCCGGGCGAGAAGAACACGCTCTTTCGTGATGATGTGGTAACTTCGCCGGAGGTTGCCGGACAAGAGCTTTTGAAAGGAAACACGATCGGGCCGTTTGTCTTAAACCCGACCGAAAGTGAAATTGACCGGGTGGAAATTGATGTTGCTTGTCAGCGCGGCCTTTATTACGCAAATGACAGCGGCGGCCTGAACACAAAATCGGTTCAATGGCGCGTTGATGCCCGAAAAATTGATGATGAGGATAATCCCTTGGGTGACTGGTTCACTCTCGGGACCGAAACATTGTCAGCCAATACGGTCAACGGTCTTTACCGGACATATGGTTATTCGGTGGCAAAAGGCAGATACGAAGTCCGGGCCACACGTTTAGATGATAAAGATACATCTTCACGCGCTGGACATGAACTCCGTTGGGCCTCGGCAAAAGGCTTTATTGTATCAAATCCGAGTTACGGCGACGTAACCTTGCTCGCCATTAAGATGAAAGCCACAAATAACCTGTCGCAACGTTCAAGCCGTATGGTTAACTGTATTGTGACAAGGAAGTTGCCGACCTGGTCACCGTCTGGTGGCTGGACCGGCAGAGTGCCGACACGCTCTATCGCCTGGGCAATAGCCGACATCTTAAAAGCTAACTATGGTGCAAGACTGACTGACAAGTCCATAGATCTTGAAGGTTTATACCGGCTGGATCAGATTTGGGCCGCACGGGGTGATACGTTTAATGCCGTCTTTGATTCCAAATTGACGGTTTATGATGCCTTGTCGCGAACCTGCAAAGTCGGACGTTCCGTTCCCTACATTCAAGGCGGCATTGTTCGCTTTGTCCGGGATGAGCCAAAATCAATACCGGTTGCATTGTTCGGGCCAAGAAACATCGTCAAAAACAGCCTGACAATTCAATACATCATGCCCTCTGAAGATACAGCGGACAGCGTTTGTGTTCAGTATTTTTCGGACCGAACTTGGAAGAACTCAGAGATAACCGGCAGTTTTGAAGGCTCCACCTCAGATAAGACGGCAACGGTTGAGCTTTTCGGTTGTACCGATAAAAACCAAGCTCTCCGGGAGGCCATCTATATGGCGTTGGCTAACCGATATCGCCGGCGAATTGTGACATTTTCAACCGAATTGGAAGGTCTGATCCCGAGCTATGGGGATTTGATTTCCATTACGCATGATATGCCGCATTGGGGTTCAGGTGGTGAAATCCTGTCAAAAAATGACATGACTTTAACGCTATCCGAGCCGGTTGAGTTTACCGAGGGCCAAACTCACTATTTGGCTTTAAGAACTCGAACCGGGGAACTATCAGGACCGTACCGGGTAAAAGCCGGTTCGCTTCCGACTGAGGTTATTTTGCTAGATACTCCCGATATTCCTATCGATACCGGGACCGATGCAGAACGAACTCATTTTGCCTTTGGAACTCAAGACAAATGGGGAACATTAGCTCGTGTGACAGGGATTAAACCACGCTCCGGCAAGGTTGAAATTACCGCCGTCATTGAGGACAACAGAGTTCACGCCAATTAAGAAAGGACACATCATGGATTGGATTCAATTTTTACAGATCATCTGCGTACCGGCCTTTGGCTGGTTTTTTTATAAGCTCGGCGAACAGCGCAAAGAATTAAAAACTCTTGAGCGCGACCTCAACGAGTTCAAAGTTGCGGTGGCCAAAGAGTATGCCACTCAGGTTAACATCAATCGCCTGGAGACAAAGATTGATGAATTACATCAGCTTTTATGGGAGATGCACAATGAACACACCTCGCGGCATAAGAAATAATAACCCCGGAAATATCCGGTGGGGATCGGACTGGAAAGGATTAAAAAAGGACGGAAAGCAACAGGATCCGTCCTTTTGTGTATTTGAAACGCCTGAATATGGTATCCGGGCGTTGGCCAAATTACTCCGGAACTATCAGCGGCTTTATGGCCTGAACACGCCTTATCGGATAATCAGCCGGTACGCGCCACCGACCGAAAACGAAACAGTTTCATATATTGACAGCGTTTCGTGGCAACTGAACATCACGCCGGACACGCCGGTCGACCTTTCGGAAGATGGTGTTTTGATGGTGTTTATAAAAGCAATCATTAGACATGAGAACGGCATACAACCATACTCTAATGAAACTCTATTGAAAGGAATTCAAATGGCATGAAAAAGCGGCTTTGGATCCCGGTCCTCGGGTGGATCCTGTGCTACGGGTTTCTGCACAACTGCCTGATTTCGCCTATAACAGGCCTGCCGGTAGTGGACTGGGAGTATTTATTAACGGCCATGGGCATTTTACTCGGTGTCAGTGGCGTACGAGATATTGGGTTAAAGGAAAGGAAAAAACAAGATGTGGTATCAGATAACAAACCTTTGGAATAAAGGTAAATACTGGATAATTGCCGGAGCGGTGGCCGTTTTATACATACTCGGCTATCGGCGCGGCAAGGAAAAAGAACAAGTCAAAGTAATGAAAGGAACGGTGGACAATGTTAAAACAGCTAAGAATAGTCGGGACAGCCTGGCTGATCCTGAGCGCGTTAAGCGGTTGCACAACAAATATAAACGGTGATTTTTGCCTTTTATATGAACCGGTGTATGCCGATTATGAGCATGATACCCCGGAAACGGTCCGTCAAATTGATAGAAACAATGTGATTTACGATGATTTATGTACAAATTAAAAGATTTTGTTTGACTTTTCTTGCAAAAATGGCTCGAATCATAAGCGGAGGTGTCATGAACCTCTGTAATCTTAATATTAAGAAAGGAAAATTAAACATGAATAAAACTGAATTTGTTGAAGCAGTTGCTAAAGAAGCTAAAGCCTCTAAAGCCGCCGCAAATGAATTGGTAAACGCTGTTGTAGCTGTTGTTACAAAAGCATTGAAAAAAGGTGAATCAGTTCAAATCACTGGTTTCGGTACATTTGAAGTAGCAAAACGCGCCGCTCGTAAAGGTCGCAATCCTGCTACCGGTAAAGAAATCAAAATCCCGGCATCAAAAGCTCCTAAGTTCAAAGCCGGCGCAGTCTTGAAAAAAGCTGTAAAATAAGCCAAATTTGTCTTAATATACCTCACAGGTTCTATCCCGTGAGGTTTTTTGTTGCATTTTAATCTGCCATGGGTTATAATGACCGAGCTTGGTTAGTTATGCCCAATCAGGCTAGGATTCGATAAATCCGATTATCAGTATGGGCAGAAGGTATTTCTGTCGGCATCCGCCATGGATACGCCGAAAGATTGTGTTAGTTCATGGGTGGATGCCTGCCGAATAAGGTATCCACCCCAATAAGGCAGGACTATTTCTCATACTGATAATAGTTTATCGACATCCACCCGCCTCATCACAGGTGGGTAAATTGTTGATATGGGGCGTATGAAGGGTGGATCATGGGCAAGATATGCTCGTTTTTTGGACACAGTCATTTATATGGACAATCGGACCGTATTGCCCAACAATTAAGGCAAGTCATTATCAATTTAATCGGACAAGGTGTTGATACCTTTTACGTTGGCAATCATGGTGAGTTTGATATTTTTGCCAGCCGGGTAGCCTATGATCTGAAAAGTTTATATCCTAACATCCAAATCATTGTTGTTTTATGTTATCCAAATGAGTTGCAATACTTAAAATGTGCCTTCACGGATTTTTTGATGCCTCCGGAAATAGAAGCGGCCCCCAAACGGGCTTGCATTGTAACTCGCAATCATTGGGTTGCTGATAATTCTGACTACATCGTCTGCTTTATCAAATACAAAATGGGTGGAGCCTATGCGGCTATCGAATACGCCCAAAAGCACCATAAACAGATTATAGAGGTGAGAGCATGAACCAAGCAGGCATACGTCACATTTGGGCTGAACGGTTGACTTCGCAAGGGAAGACGGATAAAATTGGCCCGGTAAAAACTCATAAAGAATGGTGTAAAAATGCGTAAAGATCAAGTCAGTCGTAATCAAAGAATTCATATGCCCAGGAAGGTAGAAAACGTTTCGGGGCAATTAATGCTACCTGTGGATGTTGCTTCTGTAAAGCAAGCATTTGCAACAGCTAATGACAAACGATTTAAATATGCTGATGCGCTGGATCAAGCAACCAAAGAAGATCCGGAATTGCATCAAATTTCAACAATTCCAAGCGATTCAAGCGAATTAATTGTTATAACGAAACTTAAAAAACTGGGGGCTTATATTCTAGCCGTGACGGTTAAATCGCCGGCCAAATTTAGACCTGTTTTTATCAATCGGATGCAAAATTACAGCTTGTCGGCTTTGGAAAATTTATTGAATGCTAATTTTATTCGGATGGATAGCCCCGAACATAAAGCCCAGCGAGAAAAGCATCAAACGGATGCACTCATTCAGTTAAAAATGGTGGCATATGTTGCAATGCTGTCGGAAAATGCAAAGTGTATTTTGATGAGGCAGTATAAACAAATATCAATTCAGGTTGGTGAAATTATTAACCTGATTATGGCATGGAAAAAAAGTGATGATAAACAATGGCAAACAAAAAAGTTTTGAATCCGAAAGGGTCAAAAGAGGGAAAGTTGATAATGCGTATTGTGCCTCTTGGTCCGCGTCTTCAAATGAAAATGAAAACGTGCGTTGCGTCAACTATAAGGGCGATAAGAACTGGAATAACACGAATAAACGTAAAATCTCGGCGCGCCCCGATTTGCTTTTAAGGAGAACAACAAAATGTGGTCGGCAAAGACACAGATCTCTGAAACAAGCCAGATATGTGGATTTTAGAAAAAATCCGCCCGTGCTTAAAGCAAAGGAAACTTTCTCTTTTCTAACCGCTGTCAGCTTAATGCTCAGTGCGGTGGAAGAAGTAAAAATGCAAAGTTTGCGTTTTATGGGGTATCACATATATTGACACGTCTTGTTTTAATATATTATCGGGTACCCCTTTTTTACAACAAAAGAGAACGATGAAGATAGAAGAGATATTTACATTTGAAAACTTGGTTGCGGCCCACAAAGCATGTCGGCTGAGTAAGCAACATAAACGAGGAACAATCATGTTTGAAATTGAATTGGGGCGTAATGTCACCAATCTGGTCAAACAATTGACGGCTAGAACATATCGTTTAAGTCCTTACAGATCCTTTACCATTTATGATCCGAAGAAAAGATTAATTGAAGCGTTACCCTACAAAGACAGAGTGGTTTTAATGTGCTTTTGTCAGCATTCGGTAGCTCCCCGGCTAGAGAGACACCTGATTTATGACAATGCCGCTTCACGCAAAGAAAAAGGAACGCATTTTGCGGTAGAGAGATTGCATTCATTTATGCGAAAGCTGTACATCAAAAACAAAACAAATCGGATTTATTTTTTGAAATGCGATATCAGGAAATATTTTCAAAGCATCAATCATGAGATTTTATTGGAACTGTTGGCCAAGACCGGTTTTTCGGCTGATGAGATGTGGTTTTTAAGGATGATCATTGAATCACACGGTTCCATCGGGTTGCCTTTGGGTAATCAGACCAGCCAATGGTTTGCCTTGCTTTATTTGAACGGAATGGACAGGCTGATTAAAGAACGTCTGCGTATGTCCTGTTATGTGCGCTATATGGATGATTTTGTTATCCTAAGCGAAGATAAAGCCAAATTACAGCTGTGTAGAAAGCAAATTGATGAATATGTCAAAGGATTAAAGCTGTCCTTAAATCAAAAGACACAAATCGGGCTGTTATCGGATGGTATTGATTTTTTGGGATTTAACCACAAATTATCGGCCACAGGTAAGATTATCAAATCTTTGCGTGGATCGGCCAAAAGCCGCCAAAGAAAATACCTGAAAACCATCCGTCATTACTATTTGAATGATGTCCTGGATGATGAGTACCTAGACGTCCGTTTAGCCTCGTTTCGCGGGCATTTAAAGGGGACTAAGAACTGGATCCATATCAGCAACCGCTTGGCTTCCTTAAAACACGAGAAACGCCGTACAAAAAAAATTGTTGCAGAACAATAAATTGTATGATATACTGGGAGTATAAGCTAAATTAGGAGGCTCATATGGACTTTACGTTTTTGAAGGAAGATCAGATATGGGGCGATGGTGCCCTAGATGTAATGAAGCGTTATGGCACGAAGGTTGCGCCAACGGATCTGACAGTCATATTGGGTGGTTATATGACTGGTGGAGGTGATCGTACTTCTGAAGATGATCTAACTTGTGCCTCTTGGTCCGCGTCTTCAGATGGACATGGAGGCGTGCGTTGCGTCCGCTGTGAGGGCGATGAGCACTGGGGTGGCACGCATGGACGTGTGATCTCGGCGCGCCCCGCTTTGCCTCCATCGGAGGCATCTAAAATCAGCCCGAGCGAAGCGAGAGCTATCGCTGGAATCCGCGTAGCGGAATATGGGGAATACCCGCAAACGGTCGCCGATGAACGCACCAGCGAGAAATTAGAAAGATTACATGATTCAAGATCTCTCCGTCCGACCGGAAAAAATTACACATTTGATTCAGTTGGTTTAACCGATTATGACACGTCTTTTAAGGCCACATCCTATCAGGAATATGAAATGGATGGCAAAAGGTATATCCGCGTTCCTGGACGGCCTGCTGACGACGATAGCAAACTATCTACTGGGGAACAGGTAGAGTCCGGAAAACCCTACTGGGTTGAGGTCCAACCGATAGAATGGCTGATGGATAGAAGCGGCACAATGGTCGCCAAAAAATGCTTATTCGCCGGTATTCAATTTGATACAAAGAGCTCATATGACGGTGACTTCTCTAAAACGTCCATGAAACACTATTTGGACACTTATTTTGCCAAAGAAATGGAGCCAACCGGACGTGTGGCCGCAAGAACGGTATCAAGAGACTATGAAGAAGAGCCGGAAAGAAAAGAACCCGTTAAAAAGAAAGAACCGACAGCCAGACAGAAGAAATACGGGATCGAGGTATCTGATGAGCCTATGCCCGTCAAGGACCAAATAAACTTCTATATTCAAAACGGAATGAGCTTCATGCTCCATGGCCCGTCCGGTGTCGGTAAATCACAACGTGTGAAAGAAATTGATCCGGATTTGACCTCAATTACGCTGTGTAACGGAATTTTGCCTGAAGATGTTATCGGTAAAACAATCTATCCAAACGGCGTGGGAGCCGATGGGGCCTCCGGTGGTGTTTGGGTGCCGCCTAAGTGGTACACGGATTTGTGCAGAAAATGCGAAACAGAACCGGACAAACAGCACGTCTTATTTATCGATGAAGTGACCAATGCGCGTGAAACAACACAAAGTTTGATCTATCACGTAGCGTTGGAAAAATCAATTGCCCAGGGCGTTGGCAAACTGCCTAATAATGCTGTGGTCGTATTGGCCGGTAACAGCAAGGAAGAATCAGGAGCCGCTTATAACATGCCGGCCCCGTTGTTCAGACGTTTAAGCCATATTTACTTGGACTTGAATATTCAGGATTGGTTGGAATGGGGCTCGGAACACAGCAAGAGCCATCCGGAAGATCCGGATCGCTTAAACATCCATCCATTAGTCGCCAGTTTTGTGGCAACCTACGGACGGCAAGTGTTCTATTCCGAGTATGATGAAGAAAACCCCGGCAAGTTTGCACTTGACCCACGAAAATGGGAAAAAGTATCAGATAAAATCTACGCTAATAAGGGTATGATGCGCCGTGAGATTTTGGAAGCTGATATCGGGCCTGAGTTGGCGGCCAGTTTGTTGTCTTATGCTAAAAATCCGCCGCTATCCCTGGAAGAAGTGATTGAGGGCGAATATACCCGCGAGGATATTCCTACGGGACAGGATGCCCGTTTGGCGTTGGCGTTGAGTTTGCGTCATGCAACACCGAAACAAGTCGGGAAAGTACGTCAATTTGTTGAAACACAGTTAGGCGCAGAAAATCGTGCGATTTTTGACTCTGTTTGGGTGGGCAAGGATGATACACGCGCCATGCAGATTGCCACTTTACATAACTTAAAGGGAGGAAGATAAAATGTCATTAAAAGAAATACTCGAAAAAAGTCGGAAAAAACGCAAGAATGGCTTAGTCATTGGGCCTGATATAGGATGGCTTGGTCCGAAACCCGCCCGAACAAAAGCCGAAAAGATTAATCAAATCAAAACGGAATTTATTGATGATAGAGCTTTGTTGATTGTCGGAGCTAAAGCATCCGATTTTGCAGAATATCCGAAGATAGAGGCTGATATCTCAGTTCAACGTTTGATTCAATATATGGATACGTTTGAAAAAACGGAAGATCATAAAGGTTTCTTGGTCATTGATGGGTTAGACAATATACCTGAATCTGAACAGGAAAAGTTTGTCCCCTTGTTAAAAGATCGGCAGATTTTATCCAGTAAGCTGCCAAATGAAGTTCAAATTTTGGTTCCTGTGAAAAAAATTGAAGACATTTCAAAAAGGATAAAATCTCTGATATTTCCTCTGAAGGTGGTATAATGATCAAAGATGTTTTAAAACAACAAGAAGAAATTCAATATATCAAGGAACAGGTTTTAGCCAAGTTTCCCTTACTTGGTGTGACGATGATGCCTTTGTCGGTTGTTCCTGATGATAGAATTGGGACAGCGGCCACGGATGGACATAAAATTATCTATTCTCCAAAGTTTTTTAACACCTTATCGGACGAACAAAAACAATTTGTCTTTGCGCATGAAGTGATGCATGTCGCTTTTAACCATATTTTGCGCAGTAAGGGTCGTAATCAAAGATTGTGGAATATCGCAACCGATTCTGTTATCAACCAAATCTTGAAAAATGAAAAATTGCCATTAGCGGAAGGTGGCGTTGATATTGCAGAAGCTGTCAATCATTCGGCCGAGGAAATGTACGAAAAACTTTTGAAAAAGAAAGAACAGCGCGATCAGGAAAAACAGCAAAATCAAGAGCAAGATCAACAGCAACAACAATCACAATCCGGTGGGACGGACCAGCCTCAGGATCAGGATGCACAAAATCAGCCTGAACAGGAACAACCTCAGGATCAAGACGGACAAAATCAATCCGGACAAGACCAGCCTCAGGATCAAGACGGGCAAAAGGGACAAGAACAATCCGATCAACAATCAGACGGTTCAGAAAATCAAGATGAACAAAACAAAAATTCATCAGAAGGCTCGGAAGGATCCGAACAACAGAAAGATCAATCTCAAGATGGTGATTCAAACTCTGAACAAAACAGTTCTTCCGGTCAGGGAGACGAAAATCAATCTGATTCAAATTCCGAACAATCAAGCGACAATCAACAAGGATCCTCTAAACCTCAAAAAGGTGGTCAACGTTCGCAATCCGGTTCTTCCTCTCAATCAGAAGACACCGACTGGGATGACAGCAATATCGATTGGGACAATGAAGATGAACAAGTAGGCCACGATACACATGATATTTGGAAAGAAGCAGTTGAGCAAGCAGAACGTGAAGAACAACGAAAACAGGAAGCATCCAAAAAGAAAAGTTTATGGGATAAACTAAAAGAGAACATGGGGCAAAAAGAAGTTAAAGAGGATCAGCAAGGCGAACCTCAAGAAAAAGAAGCTCCTGTACCGCAAGATGAAAACATGGATGCGTATGAAAAAGGCTTCTTGGCAGAAAATCAAGAAAAACGTCATGAGATGGCCGAACAGGTGCGCGAACAATTAAACAGGATAAAAGGAAGCCTCCGTCAATCAAATGATCATACCACAGTCGGGGATGTTGGGGAAACTCAAACGCCGGTGGTTGATTGGAAAAAAATGCTTAAAAAATCTTTTGATGAAGAGCGTGATCGTTGGTCCTATCGTCGTTCCGGTTCTGAAAACGACTATATGGCTCGGGTAGAAGAATTGGAAGATGAAGGCCGTCCGGATACTGAGGTTATGTTGGATGTCAGCGGTTCTGTAAATATCCGCTTGTTACGTGAATTTTTAAGACAACTTAAACCGTTACTTAAATCCTCTAAATTAAAGGTCGGTTGCTTTGATGAGTTTGTTTATGATTTTAAAGAAATAAAGACAAAAGAAGATATTGATCATTTTCAAATTACGGCAACATCTCAATGGACTGAAAACTGGGATGCGGCTGTCCGGGCATTTTCTAAGAAAAAAGAAGTGAATAAAATTATTTTTACAGACGGATATCCATGCCCAGGAACAATGCCTAAAGAAGATTTAAAGGGTAAGAATGTTATTTGGATAGTTTATGGAAATAAAGATTTTAATCCATGCTGTGGTAAAGTCATCCAGGTTTCTGAACGACAACTTCAGTCGTATATTCAGACGGCCGCTCCACTTTCTAGAGGTGGAAGATAAGGTACAACGCCATTCTTAGGCGATGAATGGGAAAGTGTTAAATTAATATAAATTAGCCTCAAAAATTTGATAAAGGTCAAATTCTATACCGTCAACGCCTCTGATGAGGTCTATTTCATCTTCGGCGGCGACATCAATTCGGGCCTGATCTAAAAACAAGCCTTCTTCTTTTCGTTTAAGCTCTTTTTCAGCGACATTCAGCTGTTTTTGAATTCTTAATTCCGTGAGCCGGTCTGAAGCGGAGGATATTGTCTCACGAATTTTTTTAACCTCTTGCCTTGCTTCTGAAATGTTTTGCTCTAGGACAGATTTTTGGCGGCTGGCTTTTATTTTAATTAAATCAACATCCGTATCAAACTTTTTGGTATAATCATTTACATAACGTTCCTTAAGGTCGCGCTGGATGCGTGTATCTAACAAATCTCGCGATGAACCGCCAGTCGTTTTTAGCCAATACGGATTCCTCTTTTCTTCAGCTATAAATTCACTAACCGGTTGATTGATAATTTTTTGGCATTCCTCATCAGTCATGAGCCGTCCATCAGGTGTCGTACCAACCAAAATGTCATACTCTGATAAATACTGCCGGCGGCGATTACGTAAGACGATGTTATAGAACTTTATATTGCATTTTTCTGTTGGCTCAACGGTTTTAATGTCCGCTTTGTCAGAGCATGATATTTCTTGTAAAATACCACGAACAAGCACGGATGTTAAAGTGATGCGCCCTGCGACCGGCTTAAAATCTTTACTCATTCCATAAGTCCTGCGACCGGTGTATGGCACATTTCTTGTGCCGGTGTAATAGTAAAACATGTGCGGCAATTCTTCATCGTCCGGTAAAGTCAGCGTTTGATTGAAGTCATCGATCACATATTCCGGATGCTTTGTCGCAAAATAAAACTTCACAACTTCCCATAAATCTTTATTCAAGAACTCCGCTTGTTCCTCTATGTATTTCGGCGAAACGGACACTTTCTCGGCAATATCTTTGGTAAAAGTGGTAAAGAGAGAACTTTCAGCCGCTGAAACAATGCGCTCATTCGGTTCGCGGTTTACTTCCAAGTTTGTTTCCATATCTGCGCGTATATCACTAAGCGTGCGGCGTTTTTGCAAAACATCTTCCAGTTTAACATCAAAATTACCGACAATATCGTCCGACATACCAAAAATGCCTTCAAATTGCAGGGTACGCTTGTTTATCAGCTCCAAAATACGGACATCCGAGATATTTTCTTTGCTTAAAAGATTGATAACTAAAACATCGGATTGCTGGCCTTGTCGGTGGCAACGACAGATACGCTGTTCCATTTCCACGGCGTTATAAAGTAAATCATAGTTAACCACAACTGGACAATATTCAATATCCAAGCCTTTGGCCATAGCATCACTACAAATTAAAATTTGCAAATCTTTTTCTGCCCGAAAACGTGGCAGAGCATCATTTTCTGTATGCTTGATGACATTATATCCGGCGGTTTTAAGCAAATTTGCCAAAACTGGCACGGTGGCAAGATTATCCACGAACACAATCGCTTTTTGTGTTTCTTTACGCAATTTTAAGTGTGCAAATGTCGTTTTAATAGCTTTTAGAAATTCTTCCATTTTGGCGGTTTGCGTAATTTTTGCCGCCATATCGCGCATTGATTCCAAAATAACACGTTCATCGCCTTGTGTTCGCTCAATAGGTGCTTCCAACATTGTGGCAAATGCTTGTGGTGATGAGGCCAAAATGTGGTAAAACATCAAAGTCAGTTGATAATTATCCATTTGCGGATAAGCCTGCTTTTCAGCTAAATTTAAGTATTTTTCGGTTAAATCATAAATTTTCTTTTCATCATCTTTTGGTACGTAGTTCAAAACAATCGGTAAGCGACGTGTAAAGTTTACATACTGGCTCGCTTGGCTTTTAAGGGTACGAAAAGCGAATTGTGATACCCAATTTGATAGTTCTGGATAGTTTTCGGGCTTTCTGAAATACCGGCGATAAAAACTGTCAGGATCCGGCAGAACGCTTTCATCAATAAAATGTATCAATCCGTAAATATCCATGATACTCATTGTGATCGGCGTTGGCGTTAAAAGCAGTTTGAAAGCATCGCCGACAGCACCCTTAATGGTTGCAACTGATTTATTGTCCGGCTTAAAAAGAAAATCAGCCTCATCAAACACGGCCAAATCCCAACGAATGCTTTTGACTTTTTCTGCCTCACGGATAACATCATCGTATGTGACAAGGCAAATACCTTTACTATCGGCAGTATATTCGGCCCATTTGATAACCGGCAAGGTGAACTCTTCATCAAGTTTTTGTTGCCATTGTGCCATAAGGTTTTGGGGTAAAACAACCAATATATGTTCTTTTCCCTCGTACCAACGTTGAACTACTACAAGCAAAGCCTCATAAGTTTTACCGAGTGAGCCTTCATCACATAAAATGCAACCTTTAATCAACCTAGATCGCAGGGCAAAACGGGCCGCGGCTATTTGATAAGGTAATACTTTAATTTTTGAAGAAGCATAAACCGCCAGTAAATTATCGTCATCGCGAAAACTGGCCAATCGTCTGGCTTCCACCATAGCGGCAAATTCGGATACAAAACGATACGGCTTAGTCTCTTCCATAATTTACACCGTTTTCTTAAATTCCTGCCAATTTCTGACCGGCTGTTCGGAGTAGATAACATTATCAAGAGCTTTGAAGTGCTGTGCGCCGCAATGAATCTTTTGTTGTTCTTCCGGTCGCAGGCCATAGAACGAATCAGTTCCTTTGGTTTCAAGCACGAAATAAAGTTTCTGTTCGCCATTTTTCTCTAAATATACGGCCCAGTCCGGATTATAGGTTCCAATAGGTGTATCAATCTTAAACCGGCTTGGAATTTTAAAGAACATTTTAACGTCAGGATCCTCATCCAAAGCCACGGCAAACGGCTTTTCAACCGTGCTACTGTCATAAATAACATAGTCATAAACGCTGTTTTTAACCGCGACAGCATTACGATCGAGGTTAGCAATCAATTCTTCACTCGAGAAAATCTCTTGCACGGCATATTCTTCGCCGGCCAATTTAATATACTTAATTCCATCAATGGCCAATGCATGGCGATTGCGCTGGATGATCTCCAAAACCTTTTCGTAAAAGTCTTGTGGGTTCTTCAAAAAGTCTCCGGCCCGGCTGCTTTCTTGAATGATTTTATTCACGGTCGAACGTTTCAGCAATGTTTTGGTAGAGATTAAACGCAAAATATCCGGCAGAACATCATAGCTCTTTTCCAGGTTTTGGGTAAACATCGCACCGGCTTGGGCGGTTACGCCTGACTTTTGAATATCAACCGAGGCTGTCTGACTGAGTAAACGGGCCGAAGCAATCTCCGGCATCTTACGAATATCCTTGATACTGTCGGCGATCAGTTTATCTAAATCAAACTGGACCCGATAAGTGGTCTTTTGCTTAATTTTATTCCACAACTCCATAAATTCCGGTGATAATAGCGCACGTTTATTGAGTTTTACCGTTACATCCTTGGAAGCATCGCGGATGTTGAGCTTATTATCAGCCTTGTTCATGGACTGCAAAATTGCACGTTGCGCGGCTTTTGACCAACGCTCACTTAAATTGAGTGTACCGGCCGCAAGCTGTGCCTTCATGGTGTCTTTAATCTTGTTCTTGCTGTCAATAACCTTTTTATCTTTCAGCTCATCCATAATCGCGGCCGCTTCCTCATACGAGAAGGTCTTTTTCTCAACAACAGTTTCTTTATATGTTGTATTAGCAAGCGCGGCAACCGACACCGGCTTTGAAGTTTTGATCATATCTTGAACATGTGTTTTTACAGGTTCAGGCATGGGGATATTTTCGATTTTAATTTCTTCCGGCTTAACTTCCGGTTTAATGTAGCCACCATCATCAATTAAGCCATATTTTTGTAAATCTTCAACAATAGCGGTGGCCTCGCTTTCGCTGACTCTACGTTCAACTTCTACTTCTTCATCGTAAGAATAGCCGACAAGCATATCCAACTCGAAAACGCCAAATTTAACACCGGTTTCATCTTCAATTTCTTTCTGTAATTTATCGGCAAACTCGGCAAAACTTTCGTTGGCGATAACGTGCAAAACATTGATGTTCTTATCCTCAATCCGTTCTCCGTCCTGATTAACGCAAAGTCTTAAGCCACGACCGATTTTTTGACGGCAGGTAAACAGCGATTTTTGCTCGATCAGCGTGCAAACTTGGAAGACATTCGGATTATCCCAACCTTCTTTTAAGGCAGAGTGCGAGAAAATAAAGCGGAGCGGACATTCAAACGACAACAGCCACTCTTTATCTTTCATGATGGTATTGTAGGTGTCGTCATCAGCCTGCGTATCGCCTTTGGTATCCTTATATTTACCTTTTTTATCTTGGGAGAAGTAACCGTTGTGTGCTTTGTTTACGTCTGTATCGAACTTGGTTTTTAGCTCAGCGTAACGTGGTTTATTGATCAGTTCGTTATAGCATTCTTCGAACATTTTGGCATAAATACCTTTGCCGCCATCCTCAGTGCGGTATTTTTTAACCTCATCAATAAAGAACAGGGACAACACCTTAATTCCCATATCAAAATAGCGTAATTCCTTATCTAAATGGGTTTTAATGGTCTGATAAATTTGCGCACGTTTCAAAACTTTTTCATCAACGCTACCGATGGCTTTACCCAGGGCAACATATTCCGAGTTTGCAAATTCCACACCCTCAAGGCCTGATGTACAATCAATCCCTGAAACAACATAGCCTTCATAAATTTTGCGATGGCCGGATTTGATAAACAGATCATCGTCCGGTTTAACCGTTATAACTTTACGCGTAATATGAGCGTTGTCGTCTTCCACATCAATTTCCAGTTTGGCCGAAAAGCCGTTGGCGTTTGAAACGTTCTTTAAGGCGATATAGGGTTTGTTTGAATCATTGATAACTGAATTTGAAATAACGCAAATCTGTTTTACTAATCCCAGTTGATACGCATCAACTGGTGTTAAACGATAGACAAGATTCTGCTTTTCGCGGTGGGTAGCGGAATAACGCAACACGCACAGCGGATTAAGCATCGCGATGGCTTCCTTTGCCTTTGGCGTATTATCAACACTTTGCGGTTCGTCAATAATCACAACCGGATTTGTGTCCTGAATATAGCGCATAGCGGTTTCGCCGTTCAGTTTATCTTGCTCTTGATTGATAATGTTTTCGGCCTTTTTGAAAGCATCGATGTTGATGATCATGATTTCAATGTTGCTGGAAGTTGCAAAGGCTCGCACATCAGAGAGCTTGGCCGAATTATAAATAAAGTAGCGGTACGGCACACCGTCATATTGATTTTTGAAATACTCTTCCGTAACCTGAAACGACTTGTTTACACCTTCGCGAATTGCTACACTCGGTACAACAATGATGAACTTTGTAAAACCGTAGCGGTGGTTAAGCTCCAAAATTGTTTTTGTATAAACGAAAGTTTTGCCGGTTCCGGTTTCCATTTCAATTGAAAGCGGCACCGCCTTTATGCCGTCAATGTTGGTTTGCGGCAGAGAATGAGCCTTTTGGATTGCATGAAGATTGTTGTTTATTGTCTCTTCATCCAACAGCAACTTGTTACCGAACCCAAATTCATTTTGCAGGAAAGAAGCCTGCGCGGAGTTATCGGCGATTGAAAAAGTCATGTTGGCTTTTTCTTGGCCCTTGAATAACTCAACCGCCGCATTCGTGGCATCAGTTTGAAATTCTTGATTCTTAAACTTTAGTTTCATGCTCATTTACCTATTTTATAAATTACATATTTAATTTCAGGATTCGAAAACTGCTCCTTAAAGAAAGATTCCATTTTCTTGTCATTATTCACAACTTCTTTAGGCAATTGATTAAAATTTAATATTGTTTTATCCATCATGCCTACATCATTTATCAGAATACGATGACGCTTGTCTTCGTTCTTATTCCAGTAGAGGATCGCATACCTTATGGAGCCGGAAATAACCTCATTATCAAACGTAACGCTGTGCGTTGTAATGGTTTCCAACTTTTTCTTTTTTTTGATTTTACCAGTAAACGGGATAAAAATCGTCTTTTCGGGAGTTTGAACTCTAAAATATATGTCTTTATGCATAGGGATTTCAGGCTCATAGGAGTATCTTTTCCCCATAATGTTATATGCATGAAAAGGTTCCAACAAAAATGGCTCATCAAAAGTTTTTAGTGTCATTAGGTATTTATTGTTGAATACGACAGAGATGGCCGTAATCGTTTTCGGAGAGAGCGTTTTATTGAATATCGTGCAATGTAAACCACTCCCTTCAAAAGAATTATGATTTTCTCCGAAAGATGTGATTTTAAGATTTTTTGAAAAGTGGTAAAGCCAAAAGCCATAAGCAGTTAAAACAAATATCCCCAAATTACCAAGGATGGATGCTACTTTCTCAACAGTTTCCAAATTCAAAAAATCACACATCGTCCACCTCTACAGCAACATAATTTCCACGCCACTGTCTTTGCTTATGTAATAAGCGTTGGATAGGGCCACATCATCTTTGAACGCTTCTTCAGCCGCGACAATTTTAGCCGGCGATAATTCGCACATCGCGGTTACGTCTTCCGGTGTGATACCGCCATTTGAACCGTCCAGGCAAACAAGAACCAAGCCTTCTTCGCCAATGGAATAAACTTTGCGGCCGTTCAAATTATTTTCTGTAACCTTATAAGTCTCCGGAATACCAAGCTTCAGCATAACTTCATAAACCACATCTAATTCGGAGCGGTCAATTTTAAGACTCTTTATCATTGTATCGAAGCGTTCTTTCAAAATCTCTGTCTCGGAGCTTTCCAGCGGTGTATCATCCCACTTAACCAAATTTGATGTATCCAGTTTCAAAACCTTAAAGCCAACATCCACATCGGCGTTTTGCTCTTTGATTTTTGCACCGGCGCGGCGGATACGCTCTTTACCGATTTCACAAATGTTTTTATATCCGGCTTTGAAAGCTTCTGACTTTTCGTCCGTCAGTTCAGGTAACTGCACCATAATAAATTGACGTTTGCCTCCATCTTCTGCGTTGAGTTGCATAACCGCATGGGCGGTGGTGGCCGAACCCGAGAAGAAGTCAAGAACAATGTCGCCATCAGACACTTTTGACATTAAAATTAGGTCATTTACGAGATTGACTGGTTTTGCATAATCAAAATATGATTTTTCAATTTGAAATAATTTTTTAATTTCTTCAGTACCCTTTGCATTTATGTATTCGTCTTTGAATATTGATATAAATTGTTTTTCTCGATTTGAATCATCGCGGATTTTTTCGTAAACAATGTAAGTACCATCGGAGCGTTTTTCAAAGATTACATCTCCCTCGCTGACTTTCTTATGCATCTTTTCTTTACCTAAACGCCAACGACCCTCTGTCCCATCATTTCGAATAGGATATACATCTTCGCCATTCGGACCTTTTATAGGAAAATACATAGATGGAGAATCTTCTCGTCTTGAACCTGCGCCCCATTTGTTTAATTCGCGACCTTTCGCATATGCACCTTTTTCATCTTGAAGATTTAGCGTCCTACCTTCTACCTCTACACCACCAAATTCAACATCATTTATATTCTTAGAGTAGATGAGAACATAATCGTGCGTAACTCTGATGTATTTAGATTGACTGCCACCTTTAATGGCTTCTCGTGTAATTTGCGCAATAAAGTTTTCTTCTCCGAATACCTCATTACAAATTTTCTTTAGGTTATCCACCTCGTTATCATCAATGCTGATGAAAATAACGCCATCGTCACGGAGCAAGTTGGCGGCCAAACGTAACCGCGGATACATCATGTTCAGCCAGTTGGTGTGATAACGTCCCATTGTTTCAGGATTAGACTTGGTGGTTTGGCTGGTAATTTCTTTATATTTTGCAAGCGGATCTTTGAAGTCATCTTCATAAACAAAGTCATTACCGGTATTATACGGCGGATCAATGTAAATCATCTTAACTTTGCGATAATAAGCCGTTTGCAACAGCTTTAATACTTCTAAATTGTCGCCCTCAATATACAGATTATTGGTATTTTCAAAGTCCACACTTTCTTCAACACACGGGCGGAGTGTACCTGTAGAACGTTTTCCGGCGATACGCAGGCACTCTGATTTGCCTTTCCATTCAAACTTGTACTTTTCAAAGTCATTGTCGATATATTCGCCACATAGTGACAACAGTTTATCAATATCCAGCTTGCCCTCAACAAAACATTGCGGGAAGACGGCTTTTAAGCGTTCCTTATCAGTTTCTGCCACATCCAAACTCTTGCCGTCTAATTTCTTAATATTAAGTTCTTGCATAAAGTGCTCCGTTTTTTTGAATTTTACATGGCTATTAAAATACCCAAATCGTTAAATAATTGCAAGGGAAATGAAAAAATTTCCTTATTTTTTTGAATCCGAAAGGCTTGGTGTGGTTGAATTTGGTAAAAAATCAGATACTACCATCAGGACTTGAAAAAATTTTTTATAACATGTATCATCATGAAGAATTTACTTTTTAACAGGACACAAAATGAAATACGACAGCAATAAATTATACATCATCATTGATGAAGAGTATCGCGATACTTTTGAAGACAAGGTTGTGGAATTTTTAAATAAAGGTTATTTGCCTCTCGGAGGTGTTTCAACTTATATTAATGAAGACGGGGCCATTCATTATTGCCAAGCTCTTTTGCAATCAGAAAAAGAGAAAAGTTAATTAATCGTTATTTCTCAATGGATTAAGGGTATTTTCCAACTCAATGTCAACCTCTCTTGAGCAGATTAGAAACACAAGAGCAATAAAATTGTATGTAAAACATTTCAAATCAATGAGTTAAGAACGAAGCGGCACTTTTTGTTTGGCAGATATGGTTCGGTATACTTTTAGGGTATAGGTATACTTTTTAAAGGGTAACAATCAAATTGACAGACACGGCGTGCAAAATTCCAAAAGCGGGAATAGTGGCTAGAACTGGGCTTTAAGAGGGTATAGAAAAAACGGACACTTTTAGGTATCCGTTTTTATTTTTTAATACTGGTCGGAGCGGCGGGATTTGAACCCACGACCACTTGCCCCCCAGACAAGTGCGCTACCAGGCTGCGCTACGCTCCGATAGCAACTATAATACTTATTTTTGTGGTAAATTGCAAGTACTTTTTTTAAGTGTTGCCTCTATTGTATTAAAAAAATGTTGACAAAAAATCTTTTTCTGATATAATTTATTTGTTGTTTTAGGAGATAGAGATGCGTCAAAACTTTCACTCTTGCAAAAGTAAAAGAAATGAGAATCTTGTTGATTTAAGCCTTGTGCTTGCTTTGTTGGCTTTGGGGATGGTGTTATCTGGTTGGAGTACTGGTCAAGCCATATACAGAAGATATTCTGCTTCCAAAAATATTCAAGATTCTTGCCAAAAAAATCTTAAAAAAACAAGTTCTGATTCTTTGAAATCCGATTGTTTTTTGTATCATTATAAACATAACCAAAAATAAGGAGAAAATATGTCTAAACAAAATGATAATCAAATTAAAAAAGACGAATACCCTAAAAAGAAAGACTGGTTGGGATTTTCTGAAATTCGTCCGGGGCTTTATCAATCAGATGTGGATCCGGAAATGATTTTAACAGGCTCTCAATATAATGGGATGGTTATTGGTGGTTTAGGGGCTTTAATAGCTCTTGGTGTATGGTTGGCTGGTGGAATCAAAGCGGTTAAGTATGTTTTTGCTCCGCCAAAAGCCCCTGCCATTCAACAACAAGTGCCTGAAAATCCGGCTGTGACCAATAAAATGCACATTATTTCAAAAGAAAGATAAAAATACTTGACAAATAGTTAAAAAAGTGTTAATATCTTGTTGGAGTGACAAAGAGGCTTGTTGTGTAATACTCCTCAACCTTGCAAACAAGTTTGGATTTTCCCCCTTCTTTTTGTTGCTCCTCCTTTTCTCCCACCAGAAATGGTGGGTTTTTTGTTGACAGAAGGGTCTTTATGTGATAAAACCTTTTCTATAATGAAAGGATTGTATTATGTTCAGAAAAATTGAAAATGGGCGGACTTTGCTGGAAATGATTGGTGTGATTACCATGATTGGGGTTTTGACGGTGGGTGGTACTTCGTTATACACCCAAGCGATGGCAAAGGTTAGATTGAATAATCTTTTAGAGGAAGTGCGCAAACGGGCTTTGGTGGCGGACCGAAAAACAAGCAGCAGATATACATATGGGATGTTTAATGCCCAAGGCGGCGGTGCAAAGAGTGTGACTTCTTATGGGTATGGTATTGGGGACAATAACTCTGGAGTCAACCGTTCAGATGGTACCGTGAAAGTTTGGGTTGGACAACTTGAAGGGACAGGCGGAAAACCTTTGGATCCTGCGGTTTGTGAGGCTTTATTGGCTTCTGTGGCTGAGGGGGATGAGATTAAAACGGGCAGTGTTGTGGGCGTTTATAAAGACAACTGTATGACTAAACTGACTGCTTGTCGGTCGGAAGATGATGAGGGTGAGATGGTGAATGAGGTTCCGGATGTTGTGTGTATAGAAATTAAATCGTAAAAAAATGCAAAAAATACTTGTATTTTGTTTTGCTTTGGTGTATGAATAAGATAATAACAGAAAGGTGAAAGATGAGCTTAAAAAGTTTGAAAAGATTTTTGAATATTTTTTCTTCGGATGTTGCCATTGATTTGGGAACGGCTAACACATTGGTTTGTGTGCGGGGAAAAGGTGTTGTGTTAAATGAACCCTCCGTTGTGGCAATTGCCGAACATCGTGGTAAAAAACAGGTGATTGCTGTTGGGAATGAAGCCAAACAGATGATTGGTAAAACTCCTGGTCAGATTCAAGCTATTCGTCCGTTGAAAAATGGTGTGATTGCCGATTTTGATGTGGCGGAAGAAATGATTCGTCGTTTTATTCAAAAGGCATTAGACAAACATTCTTTGACTCGGCCCATGATTATTGTCTGTGTGCCATCGGGGTCAACTGCGGTGGAACGCCGTGCGATTCAAGAAGCGGCAGAAAACAGTCATGCTCGCAAGGTTTTTCTTATTGAAGAACCAATGGCGGCTGCACTTGGGGCTGGATTGCCGGTGCATGAACCATCCGGCAGTATGGTGGTTGATATTGGTGGCGGTACCACAGAGGTGGCTGTGATGAGCTTGGGCGGTATTGCTTATGCCGAATCTGTGCCTGTTGGGGGCGATAAGATGGATGAGGCGATTATTTCTTATATTCGCAGAAATCACAACCTGATGATTGGAGAGGCCTCTGCGGAACGTGTGAAAAAGACAATTGGGGCTGCCTCTATGCCTGGAAAAGGTGATGGTGAAAAGATTCCTGTGAAGGGGCGTGACTTGATGAATGGGATTCCGAAAGAAGTGATTATTACGGAACGCCAGATTTCCGAAGCGTTGGCTGGTCCTGTGGGGCAGATTGTGGATGCGGTGAAGGTTGCGTTGGAACATACGGATCCTGAATTGGCTGCGGATATTGTTGATAAAGGCATTATGCTGACCGGTGGCGGTGCTTTATTGCGCCGTTTGGACGATGTGTTGCGGGCGGCCACAGGGCTTCCTGTTTCTGTGGCAGAAGATGCTTTGCAATGTGTGGTTTTGGGAACTGGAAAGGCTTTGGAAGAAGTTGGTAAGTTTGAAAACATTTTGACCAGTATGTACTGATTTAACGCCAAAGAGGTGCCGTATGGAGAACAAACAGTTTCGTTTGAAAAGGATTCGCTCTCAGATACGACGCTTGCTTCCTATTGTTTTTTTAATGTTTTCTTTATGTTTGGTTGTGTTATGGAAAACACAAAACCCTGTTGTGGTAGCTGTGCGGCATGAAGTGGCGGATTTTTTATCGCCTGTGGGTTATGTTTTATCGGCACCGGCACGGTGGGTGAAATCTGTTAAAGACGGTTTTCACAGAAGAGCCTTTTTATCCCACAGAAATCAGGTGCTTGAAGAAGAAAATAAGATGTTAAAGCGGTGGCGGTTATTGGCGTTACAATTGCAATCGGAACAAGATGCAATCAAAAAAATGGTCAATTATGTGCCATATCCAACAGCTGTTTCAAAAGTAGCTCGGTTGGTGTTGGATACAGGAGATAAGTTTTCAAGAAATTATATTGCTTTGGCTGGTGTGAAAGATGGTATTTCGGTTGGGGCTGTGGCTTTAACGGAAAATGGTTTGTTTGCACGAGTGATTGAAGTAGGTGATCATGGGGCAAGGTTGATGCTGTTGACGGATTATTTGTCACGTGTGCCTGTGATGGTGGGTGAAAAACGGGTACCGGCTATTTTGTCGGGTGATAATTCATTGAAGCCAAAGTTGATTTTTGTTGAGAAGGATGCTGATATCAAAGAAAACGATCTTGTTTTGACTTCGGGGCAAGTAGGGGTTTATCCTTCTGGTTTGGCTGTGGGTGTTGTGGCTGCGGTGAAGCAAGGTGATATTTATGTGGACTTGTTTGAAAGCGGTGAAGGTTTAGAGTTTGTTCGTTTGGTGGATTTCGGTTTATCGGATGTGTTGTTAAAAACAGAGTGTCAGGAGTAGGGCGATGCATTCCTTTCGTTGGCGATTTTTCTTTATGCGCTTATTGCCTTTTGTATTTGTTTTGACATTGATTTTATGCCATTTATCGCCTTTTTATTCGTTGCCTTATTTTCCTTTTTCTGTTCAATTGGCTTTTGTTCCCGTTTTTTATTTTGCTGTTTTTAATCCCAAGGTTTTAAGCTGTTGGGCAGTTTTTTTATTGGGTGTTGTGTCTGATTTATTGACTTCTTCTGTGTTTGGTGTGACTCCATTTTGCTTTGTATTGATGTATTTTATGGCGAATTTTTTCAGAAAGTATTTTGTTGAGTTTAATTTTTTTGGCCTATGGATTGTTTTTTCCGGTGTGCTGTTGATGGTTGAATGTATCAATTATGCTTTGGTGGCTTTGTTTGGGCAAAATCCTGTTGTTTTTTATCCTGTTTTGGTTGAGTTTTGGATTGTGTGTTTGCTATATCCTTTTTTAATGCGTTTTTGTGCTTATTTGAACAAGAAAACACGAGAGGTTTCATGAGCGTTTGGAAATATGAAAAATCACATGTTATTTTCCTGCGGTCCATATCTTTGGTGGGCTTTTTTGTACTTGTTAGTTTTGTTTTAATTGGCCGATTGTTCTATTTGCAGATTTTACAAGGCGATCGTTTTTTGGTGTTAGCAGAAAAAAACAGAACCGCCCTTCATTTAACAATGCCGGATCGGGGAAAAATATATGACCGAAACGGGGTGATATTGGCCCAAAATAAACGTGTGTTTCAGGCTGTTTTGATTAAAGAACAGACGGATGATTATAAACGCACTTTATCCAATTTCAAAAAATTGATTCCCATGACTGATGAGGAAGAAGAGGAGGTTTTGAAAAAAATACGCTTTAAGCGGCCGTTTATGCCGGTTCAGGTGAAAGATAATTTATCACAAGAGCAGGTGATTTTGCTTCATTTGAATGCCCCCCTTTTGGAGGGGATTCAAATTGAAGAAACCATGATTCGTACTTATCCTTTTAAGGATTTAACTTCACATTTTTTGGGTTATGTTTCTTTATTGAATGACCGAGATAAGGATGTGGAAGATAAATGGTTTGATTTGGCTGGTTATCGGATTGGGCGCACTGGGTTGGAAAACTCTATGGAATCTGTTTTAAGGGGGGAACCCGGCTTCAAAAAAACAGAAATCAATGCGATGGGCCGAACGGTCAGCCTTATGGAAGAAGGGGAGTCTGTTGCGGGACAGGATTTGCATTTAACCATTGATATTGGTTTACAAAAGGTGGCTTATGACGCTTTGGGCAAAGAGGCGGGAACAGCCATTTTGATTGATATTCATTCGGGTGATATTTTGGCTTTTGTGTCCACACCGTCCTTTGATCCAAATTTGTTTTTGGCTCCTATTTCCCAAAAGGAGTGGAATAAATTGATGAATAATCAAAAAAAACCATTACAAAATAAGGCACTTACGGGGACATATTCCCCAGGTTCCGTGTTTAAGTTGGTGGTGGCTTTGGCTGGTTTGGAAAGCGGGGATATCTCTGCCCATAAAAAAGTGACCTGTGATGGGGCAACACAATTAGGCAATCAAAAGTTTCACTGTTGGAAAAAGGATGGTCATGGTGCTTTAACTCTGCAAGAGGCTTTGCAACATTCTTGTGATGTGTATTTTTATGAAACTGCCCAAAAAATTGGGGTGGAAAAAATTGTGGCAACGGCCAAAAAATTGGGTTTTGGCGAGGCTGTTCAAACAGAGTTGAATATAGACAAAACAGGCCTTTTACCCAATGCAGAATGGAAGGAAAAAAACAAAAATGATGCTTGGCGTATGGGGGATACTTTGAATTTAAGTATCGGGCAGGGCTTTTTGCTTGCAACGCCCTTGCAATTAGTGCGTATGGTGGCAGCGATTGCCGGTGATGGTACTTTATCGGATTTGCATTTTATTCAAAATAATGTTGAACAAAAACACAAATCTTCTTTATTCAAAAGTTCTCATTTGCGCTTGATTCGGGCTGGTATGTATGATGTGGTGAATAAGGAAAAAGGCACTGCTTATGCTTCTCGTTTTACGCAAGGCGGCAAAAAAATGGCGGGCAAAACGGCCACAACGCAGGTGAGGCGCATTTCGTTGAAAGAACGGGAAGAAGGCTTAAAACAGCAAAAGGATATGCAATGGGAAAGTCGGGATCATGCTTTGTTTGCGGCTTATGCTCCAACAGATAAGCCTCGCTATGCTGTGATTGTTGTTGTGGAGCATGGTGGTAGCGGTTCGGCCGCAGCAGCTCCGGTGGGCGCAAAAATCTTAAAAGAGGCCTTGAACTTACAAGATAAGCCTGTTAAAATGAAAACAGGAGGCACTAAACCATGAGCTTTTTTAAGGACAGAAACTGTTATATGAAAAACTATAACCTTTCTTTTGCGGAAAAATTGAAAGGGTTTGATTGGTGGCTTTTGCTTTTGGTTTGTTCGGTTGTTTTTATTGGTATTGGGATGCTGTATTCTGTTGGCGGGGGAAATTGGTCGCCTTGGGCCAGCAGACAGGCAATGCGTTTTTGTATGAGTTTGTGCTGTTTGATTGTGGTTGCTTTTTTTAATTTGCGTTTTTTTATGAAATATGCTTATTGGATTTATGGGGCAACTTTTTTGATGCTGATTGCGGTTGAATTGTTTGGTCATGTTGGCATGGGAGCGCAACGCTGGTTGAACTTAGGTGTGATTCATTTACAACCCTCTGAATGTATGAAAATTGCGTTGGTGTTAGCTTTGGCTCGTTATTTTCATGGGGCCAGTTTAGAGGATGTGCGCAAAATGAAGTTTATTTTCCCCCCCTTGTTGATGATGTTGGCTCCTGTGGCATTGATTTTGAAACAGCCTGATTTAGGAACGGCAATGATGTTGGTTTTTGTGACGGCTGCTATTTTCTTTTTGGTTGGTGTGCAAGTTTGGAAGTTCCTTGTGGTTGGTCTTGCTGGGTTATGTTCGTTGCCGATTATATGGAGCTTTTTGCATGATTATCAAAAAAAGCGTGTTTTGACTTTTTTGAATCCCGAAAATGATCCGATGGGGGCTGGTTATCATATTACTCAATCTAAAATCACTTTGGGTTCGGGTGGTTTTTGGGGCAAAGGTTTTATGCAAGGGACACAAAGTCGTTTAAGTTTTATTCCGGAAAAACAGACCGATTTTATTTTTACCGTTTTGGCCGAGGAGTTTGGTTTATTCGGTTCGTTGATTTTATATGGTTTATATATGGCTATTTTATGTTATGGTGTTTATATTGCGTTGAAATGCACCAATTTTTTTGGTAAGATTTTGGCTTTGGGTTTAACGGTGAACTTTTCGCTGTATGTGTTTATCAATATGGGCATGGTCATGGGCATAATGCCTGTGGTGGGTATTCCTTTGCCCTTGGTAAGCTATGGCGGAACGGCAATGATGACCTTATTTATTGGTTTTGGGTTGATGGAGTGTGTGGCCATCAATAAAGAAATGGTGATTGGGCGTTTGGGGTCAATAGATGATGAATAATGTTGATTTGATGTTGGATAAGGCTTTTCAGGCTTTTAATACCAATGATTTAAGGTTGGCAGAAACTTTGTGCCGTGAGGCAATGCGTATTTTGCCAACACATGGGGATGCTCTTTATTTATTGGGGCTTATTGCCTATCGTGAGAAATCGTTGAATGTGGCATTGGATTTATTGCATGAGGCGGTGACTTTGTATCCGGCGGTTGTCAATTATGAGCTGGCTTATGCCGAAGTTTTGCGGGCAAAGGGGTTGTTGGATGAGGCATTGGACATTTATTTAAGACAAATGAATCATCCAAAAGTACGCACAGAAGCAGGTTTTATTTATTTATCACAAGGGAAGATGGCTTTGGCTAAACAATGTTTCCATACCGCTTTGAAAGATGATGAAAAAATTGCTTCGGCTTATTTGGGTTTGGCGATGTTTGCTAAAAATAAAAAGGAGAGAGAAAACTTTTTACTAAAAGCCTTTTCTTGTGAAGCGAATGAGAATACAGCCTATCAATTGGCATTGTTTTATGTGCGAGCAAAAGATTTTGCAAAGGCCGAAACTATTTTGAAAGAGTATTTAATTTTCAGCCGTGATTGGACATTGTTTGCGGCTGTATTGGAAGGCTTAAAGCGTCCGGATGAGGCCATGGTTGCTTTGCAAAAGGCCATTGACTTGGATGCTTATAATACAGGGGCTTTTGTGCAACAAGGGCTTTTATTGGAACATTCCAAGGATTTAGATGGAGCTGCCTGTTCTTATCGCAAGGCTTTGGCGTTGGATGATAGTTTAATTGAGGCACATGACGGTTTAAGCAATGTTTTGATGGCCAAAGGAGATTTTGCCTTGGCATTAGAGCATACCAGACGGGTTATTTTACATGATCCTAATCATTCAGGCAGTTTGTATAAATTAGGGATTTTATTGGAGCAGACTGAGGACTTTGAAGAGGCTTTGGGGATTTATTTCAAACTTTTAATTTCAAAACCCAACAAAAAACATTTGGAAAAAAGGATTCATAAAACGATTTTAGCTTTGGCTCAAACCAAAAAGCGTTTGGCCAAAAAATTTGCCAAAGGATGGCTTAAAAACTTCCCTTGCTCTCGGTTTGCCCAACAAACTTGGAATATGTTGAAAGTGTTGCTTGTGGCTTTGTTGTTGGGATGTGCTTTGCCTTCGTTTGCTTTTGATGATGAGCAAAATCTGCTTGCATGGGATATGAAATATGCTGCGCAAGGGGATGCCGAAAGTCAATATAATATGGCTCAATTATGGGAAGAGGGTAAAAAAGTTCCAAAGGATTTGGATCGGGCTTCCTTTTATTACAAACAGGCGGCCAATCAAAATTATGTGCCAGCCGTGATGGCATTGGCTCGTTTGTATGGGACAAAAAATAATACTTCGCAGGCTATTCTCTATTATGAACAGGCAGCTGCGTTAGGGGCTGTGCCGGCTCAATTATATCTTGCTTCTTATTATGAAGAAAAAGCGGATTATGCTTTGGCTTATTCTTGGTTGGAGAAAGCTATGCGAAACATGTTTCCTGCACATGCCGATTTACACCAAGTTTCGCCTAAATTGGCTGAATTACACATTAAACTGCAAGCAAAGGTTGACTGATGAAGCACATTCGGGTTTATTCGGCACCTATGGCGGGGATTTCGGATTATCCTTTTCGGCAAATGCTGCGTCAGTTTGGCAATCAGACTTTGTTTTCTGAAATGATTGGGGTGGAAACCTTGATTCATGGGCATCCGAAGACATTAAAGATGCTTACTTTTGATAAAGAAAAGGATGTGGTTGTACAATTGGTGGGGGCAAAGCCAGCGTCTATGGCAAAGGCTGCAGCGATTGTCGCAGATGCGGGTGCTTGCGGCATTGATATCAATATGGGGTGTCCGGTTAGAAAGTTGATTCAGAATCACTCGGGTGCTATGTTGATGAAAGAGGTGGATTTGGCGTGCCGCTTGGTGGCGGCTGTGAAATCTTGTGTGGACTTGCCTGTTTCGGTTAAAACCCGTTTGGGATGGGATAAAGTGCAGGATTTTGTGGATTTTGTGCCTGCGCTTGTTTCGGCAGGGGCAGAACGCATTGAGATTCATGCCCGCACAAAGGAAATGGGTTATCAAGGCAAGGCTGATTGGGGCCTTTTGAAGGCTTTGAATGTGGATGTTCCTGTGGTTGTAAATGGTGATATTAAAGATTTTTCTTCAGCCGTTGATGCTCTGGATTTAAGTGGTGCAGAGGCTGTGATGGTGGGGCGGGCGTTGTTGGGCCGACCTTGGCGTTTGGCAGAAATTGAACAAAATTGCAAGTTAAAGGTGTGTTTGTCTGATGTCGTTTTAAGACACTTGGATTTGTTGCTGTCACACTATGGAAAAGCTGGTTTATATGTGGCTCGTAAGCATTTGGCATGGTACGCCACCCATAAAAAAGGTGTTGCAAAGTGGCGTGAAAAAATGTATTCTTTAGAAGATGAACACGCAGTTATCAAGATGATTCAAGATTTTTTTTAAGGGGAGGGTTGAATGAAAGTTGTTATTGTGGGTGCTGGTCAAGTTGGTGTTGCGTTGGCAAAGTATTTGCGCATGGAGGACCATTCAGTTGTTTTGGTGGATGATAAAAAAGAAAATCTTTTATATCTTTCAGAACAGTTGGATATTCAGACTGTGTTTGGTTCTGGTACTTCTGTTTCTGTTTTAACCCGAGCCGGTACAAAAGATGCGGATATTTTCTTATCTGTGACGGGAAATGATGAGGTCAATTTAATTTCTTGTATGTTGGCAAAGACTTTGTTCCATGTGAATAAGCGGATTGCACGGTTGACTTCTTCGGAATATCTTGATAAAAAAAATGCGGCTTTTTTGGAAAGTTTATCTTTGGATGTGGTTGTTTCGCCGGAAGAGGAAACGGCTAAACGCATTTTGGCCGATTTAAGTATTCATGGGGCAGTTGATGTCACTTCTTTTGCTGATTCAAAAGTGGAGTTTATTGGTTTGAAATGTCGCAAAAACTGTGCTTTGGTTGGGCAAACTGTGCGTCAGGTGCGTGATTTATTGGGTAATGTCAATTTTACCATTGTTTCAGTGCATCGCAAAAATCAGTTGGTTGATTTGGAAGAAACGCCCATCAAGGCAGGGGATGATATCTATTTCTTCGTGGCCTCTGGTCATTTGGAAAGGGTATTGGATATTTTTGGTTATACTGTTCAATCGCCAGATAATGTGGTGATTTTTGGCGGCGGACATATTGGTTATCGTTTGGGTAAGTTATTGGAAGCCCCACTGTATAAGCAAAATTTGACTATTATTGAAAAGTCTGATGAGAGGGCAAACTTTTTGGCCTCTCATTTAGATGAAGCGATTATTTTGAAAAGTGATGGTTTTGATGATAAATTGTTGGAAGAAATTGATTTCAAACACTTTGATATGGCGGTGGCAACAACCCATAATGATGAGAACAATGTTTTGCTGTCATTGTTGGCCAAACGCAATGGCATTATGAGGTCTTGTGCTTTGATTCGTAATAATTTATACATGAATTATTTGAATGGTTTGGGTATTGATTGTTTTATCAATCCCAATGCTGTGATGGTGTCGGCTATTTTACAGCATTTGCGCAAAGGTCGTGTGCAAGATGGCTATTTCTTGCAATCCGGTTTGGGTGAGGTGTTGCAGATTGAAGTTTTACCTACGGCTCGGATTACAAAATCGCCTTTGGGACGTATTAAAATCCCAAAAGGAATTATCTTAGGGGGTATTTTGCGTGAGGATGTGTTTATGTGTCCGGATGACGATTTGATGATTCAAGCCGGTGATATTGCTTTTGTTTTTGCTGAAAAAGGATATGTGCGTGATGCCGAAAAATTGTTTATGGTGGATTTGACATTTTTTTAAGGAATGAATATGAATAAATTATCGGGTATTCCATCTGGGTTTGAACCGTTTGTTTTGAAAAAACTTGTAAAGAAACACAATGTTGTGGTTCATGTGGCTCAAAATGAAAACAGATTGCGTTTTTTGGCGGATTTGTTGAAGGTGATTTACCCAAAACAAAAAGTGTTGGTTTTGCCCCCATGGGATACTGTGCCCTATGACAGAACGGCACCGGCTGCGGAGGTGATTGGAAATCAGGTGGATGTTTTGATGGCGGCTGTTCAAGGTGTTCAAGAGACAATTGTTTTAACTTCGGTGTCGGTTTGGTCACAATTGTTGCCTCCAAAAGATTTTTTTCAAAACAGAATGTTAAAAATCAAACAGGGCGAGATGTGTTCCTTTGATACGGTGCTTTCTTTTTTGAATGAGAACGGTTATCAACGCACTGATGTGGTGATGGAATCGGGTGAATACGCTGTGCGGGGTGGTATTTTAGATGTTTTTGCGGCCGGCATGGGCGAACCTGTGCGGTTGGATTTTTTTGGTGATGAAGTTGATTCTATTCGCACTTTTGATGCGGTGACACAACGGACTTTGGCCAAAATTGATGCCTTTTGTATCAAACCAAACCGTTTGTTTTTCTTGGACGAAAAAACACAGCAAAGGTTTAGAAGCCGTTATCGGGATTTATTTGGTGAGGTAAGAGATGATGCCATTTATCAAGCGGTTTCCGAAGGACGCTATGTTCAAGGAATGGAACATTATTTACCATTGTTTTATGAAAAAATGGTGCATTTAACGGATTATTTTTCGCAGGCTGTTTTTACTTTTGATGCCCAATTTTATCAATCTTTTTCGGCTCGGGAAGCGCAAATAGAAGATTATTATCAGGCAAGATTACAAGCGATGCATGATAGAAATATGGCCCAAACAGCTTATTATCCTATTCCAAAAGAATTATTTTTTATTGATAAAAATCAAAGTGATAATTTAATTTCTTCATTTAATTCTTTAATCTTTACGCCTTTCCAAGATGTGGGGGCAAAAGATCAAGGCGCCCGCATGGGGCGAGATTTTGTTGATGTGCGGGTGAAAAATGATCGGGATATTTTTGAAGCGGTGGCAGACTTTATTCGCACTTCGGATAAAAAAGTGATTGTGACGGCTTGTACAGGTGGGTCAGGGCAACGGATTTTAGCTCAATTAAAAGAAAAGAATCTTTTTCTTTTTGAGGCTGATAGTTGGGAAAGTGCTAACACGCACGCTCCCAGTTTGTTTATTTGCCCCTTTACAAGTGGCTTCCAGACAAATGATTTTATTGTGATTACAGAAACGGATATGTTTGGCGAGAGGATTCAACGGACTGTTCGGAAAAAGCGAGCGGAAAACTTTATTCAAGATATTTCAGCTTTATCTGTGGGTGATTTGGTTGTGCATACTGTGCATGGTATTGGGCAATTTGCAGGGCTTGTGCCGTTGCAATTAAATGGAGCCGCCCATGATTGTTTGTGCATTTTATATGCGGACAATGACAAACTTTTTGTGCCGGTTGAAAATGCGGATGTATTGTCCCGATATGGTTCGGGCGAAGTGGCGTTGGATCGGATGGGGTCTCACAGTTTTGAAAACAAGAAGGAACGGGTAAAAAAAGATTTATTTGCTATGGCGGACAAATTGTTGGATATTGCTTCTCAACGCCTGTTGAATAAAACAGATCGTATTTTGGCCCCCCATGGTTTATATCAAGAGTTTTGCGCCCGTTTTCCTTATGCCGAAACAGAAGATCAATTGCGCACTATTCAAGAAATTGAAACAGATTTGGCCAAAGGGACTCCTATGGATCGTTTGGTGTGTGGAGATGTGGGGTTTGGCAAAACAGAAGTGGCTATGCGGGCGGCCTTTTTGGCTGTTTTAAGTGGCAAACAAGTTGTGATTGTGGCTCCAACTACTTTGTTGGCCAGACAGCATGCTCAAAACTTTGTGGACAGATTCAAGGGCTTCCCTGTGCGGATTGACAGTCTTTCCCGCTTGGTGAGTGCGACACGCAGCAAACAAATCAAAAAAGAGTTAGAGCAAGGGACTTTGGACATTGTTGTGGGGACTCATGCGGTTTTAAGCAAAAATATCAAGTTTAAGAATCTGGGTCTTGTGATTGTGGATGAGGAACAACATTTTGGTGTGGCTCATAAAGAACGCTTGAAAGAGCTTAAAACAGGGGTGCATGTGTTGACCTTAACAGCGACCCCAATTCCAAGAACCTTACAATTATCTTTGTCGGGTGTGCGTGAATTATCTGTGATTGCCACACCGCCTGTGGATCGGTTGGCGGTTAAAACATATGTGATGCCCTTTGATGCGGTTGTGATTAAAGAGGCTATTTTACGAGAACATTTTCGGGGCGGGCAGAGCTTTTTTGTTGTGCCTCGTATTTCTGATATGGCAGAGGTGGCCGATGTTTTGAAGGCAATTTTGCCAGATATTCGGGTGGTTCAAGCACACGGACAAATGGCCGCTACTCAATTGGAAAAAATTATGACAGATTTTTCCGAAAAGAAGTTTGATGTTCTTTTGGCAACCAGTATCATTGAGTCCGGCTTGGATATTTCGTCTGTGAATACAATGATTGTTTATCGGGCGGATATGTTTGGTTTGGCGGCTTTATATCAATTGCGTGGTCGTGTTGGCAGGGGCAAGATTAAAGCCTATGCTTATTTAACAACACCAGAAAACAAAACTTTATCCGAAATGGCACGCAAACGATTGGAAGTGATTGGCCGATTAGATAGTTTGGGGGCAGGCTTTGCTTTGGCCAGTCATGATTTGGATATTCGGGGGGCTGGCAACCTGTTAGGAGATGATCAATCGGGACATATTCGTGAAATCGGTGTGGCTCTTTATCAAAAAATGTTGGCTGAGACAGTGGCCTCTTTACGGGCAGAAAAGTTTGGTGAAAAAGAAGATGTGGTGCAAGATTTTTCGCCACAGATTTCTGTGGGCTTGCCTGTTTTGATTCCGGATACTTATGTGGCCGATTTGGATGTGCGTATGGATTTATATCACAGAATGAGTGAACTTTCTTCCCTTGATGAGATAGAGTCTATGCGGGCAGAGTTGATTGACCGTTTTGGACAATATCCAACAGAAACGGAAAATCTGTTTTTAACTTTGGAGCTTAAAGTGTTGGCTAAACAGGCCCATATTGAACGTTTGGATGCGGGTGATAAAGGGGCAACGGTGACTTTCTTTAACAATACTTTTCCTAATCCTGCTGGTATGATTCAATATATTCAAAGCCAATTGGGCACTATGAAATTGCGGCCGGATCAAAAATTGATTGTGATGCGCCCTTGGACAAAAGTTGAAAGTCGCTTGAAAGGGGTGCGGGATATGATTCAAAAGTTTGCGGAATTGGCAAAAAAGAATTGATTTTTTGCGAATAAACGGATATAATATACCCATTCAAACGCAATCAACGGAAAGGATCACCCATGCGTCAATCAAAACTTATTTCCAAAAAACACAAAGAAAAACCGGCTGATGCCACTTTGGCAAGTCATATTTATTTGTTGCGTGGCGGCTATATTCGCCCTGTGGCAAATGGGATATATTCTTTATTGCCTCCGGCAAAACGCATTCAACAAAAAATTGAAGCCATTATTCGTGAAGAAATGAACAAAGTGGATGGGCAAGAAGTTATGATGCCTGTGGTGATGCCTCGTGAGCTATGGGATGAGTCGCAACGGTGGGATTCTGTTGGGCCGGAATTGCTGCGCTTTAAGGACAGAACAGGGCATGATATGTTGCTTGGGATGACACATGAGGAGGCTTGTACTGCCTTGGCAAGAACAGAGGTGACAAGTTATCGTGATTATCCTTTTATGTTGTATCAGATTCAGACAAAATATCGGGATGAAGCCCGTTCTCGGGGGGGATTGGTGCGTGTGCGTGAGTTCACTATGAAGGATGCTTATTCTTTCCACACCAATGAAGCCGATTTGGATGCATATTATAACCGTATGGCAAAGGCATATGACAATGTTTATCGTCGGATTGGGATTCCCGAAGTGGTGGCCATTCAATCGGATACCGGTATGATGGGGGGCAAGGTTGCCCATGAATATCAATTGGTGACCGATGCCGGAGAAGACAAAATTGTGGCTTGTGATACTTGTCATTCTTATTGGAACTTGGAAGTGGCACATACCAATTATACCTATATGCCAGAAGAATTGTTGCCTTTGGAAGAAATTGAAACACCCAATGTCAAAACAATTGATGATTTGGTGACATTGACGGGGATTCCCGCAATAAAGATGGCAAAGATTGTTTTTTATACAACCGAACAAAATGAAACTGTTGCCGTGATGATTCGGGGCGATTTAGAAATCAATGAAACAAAATTGGCCAAGGTTTTGAAATGTTTATTTAACTTTGCAACGGATGCAGAAGTTTTGAAGGTGGGTGCTGTCCCTGGTTTTGCAACAGGGATGGGTCTTTCTTGTAAGGTTTTTGCCGATAAATCTGTGTCAGGTGCGTATAACCTTGTTTGTGGGGCAAACAAAGAAGGGTATCATTTGAAAAACTTTAATGTTGGACGAGATGTGCCAGAGGCAGAAGTTGTGGATGTTGCCACAGTGAAGGATGGGGATATTTGTCCAAAGTGTGGGGCAAAGTTGCGTTTAACTCGGGGCATTGAGGTTGGTAATATCTTTAAGTTGGGTACAAAATATACCGCTTCTATGAATATGACCTATACAGATGAAAATGGGGAAGATAAAGTGCCCTTGATGGCGTGTTATGGTATTGGTGTGGGGCGTTCTTTGGCTTCTGTAATTGAGGCCAAACATGATGATTATGGTCCCATTTGGCCTTTATCTATTGCTCCATGGCAAGTTCAAATCAACGCAATGGGTTTGGACAAAGAAGGTATTCAGGAAGTGGCCGAAAAACTTTATGCGGATTTGGAACAAGCAGGCATTGAGGTTTTATATGATGATCGTAATTTGTCGGCTGGTGTTCAGTTTGCTGAGGCGGACTTGACAGGTATTCCTTTGCGTTTGATTGTTGCTCCCAAAGCGTTGGCGCAAGGGATGATTGAATATAAAGTGCG
Source organism: Alphaproteobacteria bacterium (assembly GCA_045605805.1). Lineage (GTDB taxonomy): Bacteria > Pseudomonadota > Alphaproteobacteria > CAAHEQ01 > UBA3637 > UBA3637. The sequence continues at coordinate 81,254 of JAZUQR010000008.1, forward strand.
TGGAACAGATGAAAAAGGATTGATTCCTGTGGAGGAGGCTGTCTCATTTGCACAAAATTGGATTCAAAAAGAAATGGAAAAATATAAATAAAAGTTTTCTATTTTATAAAAATCAAGCCCCAATTTGATTGGGGCTTTTTTTGTGGTATGTATTGATTAAAATTTGGATAAGTCCAGTTTATTGCCTGGAACAATACCATATTTTTTTGCTTCTCCGGCATTGATTTCCAAAACACCTGCCACAGGGTGGTTTGGGGTGATAACACTTAAATCATGCGGTTTAGCGTTATAATGAATGTGAACAATCATTCCGTTATGATCAAAGAAAATCATATCCAAAGGAATCAATGTGTTCTTCATCCACATGTGGGCATGGCGCACGGGCTTAAACAAAAAAATCATTCCTGTTTTAGGAGCTAGATAACGTCTGTGCATTAAGCCTTTTTGTTGTTGCTGTGGCGTAATCGCTTTTTCTACACGAAAGTATGTTGGTCCATTTTCGGTTGAAATGGTGAGTTTTGTTTTTCCGCAAAAGTAAATATAGATAAAAGAAATCAAAAATATTGTAATCAGCGCAATGATGGATATTTTAAGTGTTTTTTTCATGTTATTCTCCTTTGTTGATGAAAGTTGCGTTGTATAAAGTTTTTAGAGGGGGATTGTTTATAATAATTTTGCGAATTGTATCTTTGTAAAGTGGGTCTTCTGGGCGATAGACCTGTATGCTTGCAGCTAATGTATAACCAAGATTTTCTTTAATGTACCGGTGGCTTGATTTTTGTCTGTGTGTACGCCATTCCCAATAGTTTGCGGCACTGTTCATTTCTTTGACATAGGCTTTTGTGGCTTCAATTAAAGAATCATATGGCAGTTCGTTGTAATTTTCTTCATCCAGCCACCCCATTTGTCCATAAGGATGTGTCATATTCTTTTTGCCCCAATCGGTTGCATAAACACTTTGGGCTACTGCAAGGGTGGGGATGACCTCATCCACTTTTAATTGCAGTTGTGTCAGTTTTGTAGCTGTTGTTTTTGTGACGGTGACATCATATTTTTCAACAAGCATATGAAAGAAATCTGTTTCCGTTTTGCTCCATTCTTTGCCGCTGTCATATTTATTTTTCAAGACTGTTAAAAGCATTTTTTCTTTTAAGGCTTGTTCATTTTCACGCAAAATTAAAGCTGTTATAATTTGTGTATAGAGTTCCGGTGAACCGTTTTGGGCAAAGTCCGCAGGTAGTTTGTCAACAAAGATGCGGGGGACTTCTGTCAAGGTGGCATCTTTGAAAAGTTCTTTTAATTCGTCTGTTGTTTGTGGGGTCACAATTTGACCCTTTGGCTCTTTGATTAGTTCTGGAATGGCCTTATCCAGATTTTGGGCGGATAACGGTAATGTCCATAGGCATAAGGCGATGAGTAGCTTTCGCATTTATTTCCCCCTTCTTTTGCGTAATAAAGATACTAATTGTTTAGCGGAAAATGCTTTTGTTGTCAAGAGGCTTATTAAAAAACTTATTCCACCTATGCCAATCAAGATGGATAAATATATAATTTGTGTTATTTTAGAGTGTGTTTGTGAAATTGATGGCAAAATATGTTGTGTGCCAGAAATTACAAGAGCCATTATTATACATGAAATCAAAATGCGTTTGAGGCGATATTTGAACAGATTATCTAAAGTGAACTCTTTGTGTGATTTTAATCGTACCCAGTATTGACAGGCATTTATCCATGTTGTGATGCCGGTCGCCAGGGCGATACCGACATAGCCCCAAAATGACATTAAAGATACAGCAAGAATGGCATTTAAGATGACACCAACGATGGCAATTTTAACAGGCGTTGTGGTATCCCCACGGGCATAAAAGAATGGTGAGAGGGCTTTTGTCATCATATAAGCAGGTAAGCCGATGGCAAAGGCAATTAAGGCACGAGAGGTGTGCATTGTATCGTTGGCTGAGAACATACCATTTTGGAATAAAGTTTGGATAATAGGTTGTGCCAACAGAATCAGTCCAATCATTGCACCGCAGGACAAAGCTATTGACAGTTCCAATCCCCGATTTAGCTGTGTATTGGCTTGTTCTTTTTCTCCTGCTTTAATATGATGCGATAATACCGGCAACAAGGCTGTACCGATGGCAACACCAATAATACCAATGGGCAGTTGAAACAGGTGTTGAGCATAGTTTAACCATGACATGGCGCCCGCTCCAACAAATGACACAAAAAGGGTGTCCAAAAATAGGTTGATTTGATAAACCCCCGAACCCAAAACGCCTGGGGCCATCTTTTTAAGCAGGGTTTTTACTTCACCAGTTATATGAAACAAGGCCTTGATTGGGGACATCAGGCCAAACAGATAGCCGGCTTTTTTGATGTGCCATCCCAAGAAGATGAGTTCTATGACACCAGCACCGACAACGCCCCATGCCAATGCGAAGGCGGGGGCATACTGATTATTTATAAAAGGTGTTAGGCATAATAAGGCACCAATCATACAAATGTTTAACAGGGTTGGGGTAAAGGCAGCTGCCCAAAACTTGCCGATAGAGTTGAGTATACCAGCTAATAAGGAAACTAATGACACAAAGAGTAAAAATGGAAATGTGATGCGTGATAGTGTTGTTGTGAGTTCCAATTTGCCTTGTATTTCTTCAAATCCTGGGGCAAACAGAAACATCAGTGCTGGCATAATGATTTCCATGATAAGAACAAAGCCAAGCAAAATATAGAACAGAAAGCTGAATACAGCTTTGGCAAAGTTTATGGCATCTTGTTTGCTTTTATGTAGTTCTCCGGTAAAAAGGGGGACAAAGGCCACATTCAGCGTGCCTTCGGCAAACAGGCTTCGGAATAAATTAGGAAAACGCAGAGCCACGAAAAAGGCATCTGCCATCATGCTTGCCCCCAAAAAACGAGCTATTAAAATATCCCGCACAAAGCCAACGACACGGCTGACTGCGGTTCCAGAACTGATTGTTGCTATACTTTTTAATAATGACATGAACATCACTATATGCAAAAAAAAATGAAGATGCAAGAAAAAAGTTCTTGCTTTTTGAGAAAAAATGGTGTAAATATATTGTTATCCGACTTGAAAGGGTGTGTAGCTCAGGTGGTTAGAGCGTTACGTTGACATCGTAAAGGTCGCAAGTTCGAGTCTTGCCACACCCACCATTTTTTGAACGCCTGAGGGCGTTTTTTTTATTGACACTGGTTGATTATTATGTTAGTGTCAAGTTATGACAGAGGAAAAATCAATTTTTATGTTTCCGGGGCAAGGGGCTCAATCCATTGGGATGGGGGCTGATTTGGCACGGGACTTTAAGGTCGCAAAAGCCGTCTTTGAAGAAGTGGATGAGACCTTGCATCAAAACTTGTCCTCCTTGATGTTTGAAGGGGATTTGGCGCAATTGACTCAAACACAAAATGCTCAGCCGGCCATTATGGCTGTTTCTGTGGCTGTTGTTCGTGTGTTGGAATCGGAAGGCTATGCGTTGCAAGATCATGCTTTGGCTGTGGCCGGACATTCTTTGGGAGAATACAGTGCTTTATGTGCTGCCGGTGTTATTACTTTGTCACAGGCGGCGTTGCTTTTACAGGCTAGGGGGCAGGCGATGGCCGAGGCGTGTGAGGCCAATCAAGGTGGCATGCTGGCTTTGTTGGGGGCAACGCCTGAACAAGCGTATGAGATTGCCGAAAAATGCGGGTGTTATGTGGCCAATGATAATTCGGTGGGACAGATTGTTTTAAGCGGTGTTCAAGAGGCGTTATACAAAGCAAAAGTTTGTGCCGCAGAAATGGGTATTAAACGGGCTTTGCCGTTGCAAGTAGCGGGGGCTTTTCATTCGCCTTTAATGCAGGAAGCGGCAGAAAAAATGCGCTGTGTTTTGGATGAAACCAAGTTTAGTGTGCCAAAAGTGCCGGTTTATTTTAATGTGACGGCCAAAACAGAATCGGATGTGGGGTGTTTTTCAGATTTGATGGTTCGTCAGATTGTTTCGCCTGTGCGGTGGCGTGAATTGATTTTGAATACAAAGGCGAATTCGTTTATAGAATGCGGTTCGGGAAATGTTTTGTGCGGTTTGATTAAACGAATCGTACCGGATGCACAAACCGTTGCCTTGAATTCGTCTGAAACCATTCAATCATTCTTGAAATAAGAAAGGAAAATGTAAATGGAAGAAAAGGAAATTGAAACTTGGTATAATTTGGTCAATCTTAACTGGTCAAAGAAAAAAGTTTTAGGGATTGTTGATAAAAATTTGGAATTTTTTTGTCCCTTTACACACGACTTTTTTGAAAAACTTGTGAAAGGATCGGCTAGACCTGGGCCCTTTTTGGACAATGATCCTTGCTATAAAGCGATGAAAGAATATATGGAAACACAACAAAAAGAGGCAGAACAAATTGCATCAGACATGGCCAGAATGTCAGGCGACGAGAGAAAAAATTTTATTACGAATCATGTTGACATTATTACACCTTCTGATGAACTGAAGAAAGAGGTTTTGGATTGGTTGGTAGCGTTGTGTAATACCCCAGAGGGACGCCAAAATATTGCTCTTGCCATGGGCAGTTATGAGGGGGGAGACGATGGAAAATTTTCAATTCATTTGGGTACAAAAGAAGATTTGAATGGTGCTGGTGGTTGGGCCAGCACCGGTGGCTCAATGATTATGCTTTCAGAAGAAAGTTGGAAAAATCAGGGTGACTGGAATAAAAACAATACTATTCCTCATGAGATTTGTCATTTGGGTCAGGAGGATGTTGAAAATCTATCTAACAGAGAATGGGCCTTGTATAATGCCTTGTTGGTTGAGGCTCAGGCACGGCTTGTGGAGTTTTGTGATGGAGTGACCGAGGGTAGAAATGATAATTTTAAAGGTTTTTTACACTCTTTGAATGATGATTTAGACGCCGTTGTGGAAGATTTGAAAAAAAGTGGTGTCCTTAAAGAAAATATGACACCAGATGATTTTATAAAATTAAAAGACACCAATCATCCACAATATGATTTAATTATGGGTCGTATTAAAGAAAAACAATTTTCTTGTGTGTTGAACAATTTGGGGAAGTATCCTCTATATCAAAGACAGGGGTTGGGGGAACGTTCAGGGCCGGGAAATTTGACGGCATTAAAGGCATGGGTTGACGTGGTTTGTGAACGAACTGGTATGCGTAAAGATGTTACATGGCCGGAAGTTCATGCTATGGCAACGGGTACCAAAGAAATCCCAGGATACGAAAATTGTTTTACCAAGGAAGGGAAAAGAAGTACAATCGGTGTGCAGAAACATGAATTGGCACAGAAGTTGATTGATTTGGGGTTTGGTAGTAGCATAATCTCTTCTTGGGTTAAAGAAGGCAATGAAATCACGATTGAAGATGAAGATAGAGACAAGTGTGTATGTACTTTGGATGAAAATGGCCAACTAAAAGAAGCAAATGTGACTTATGCGGATGGAGATAAGTGTGTTTATAGCTTTGAAAAAGGCCAACTAAAAGAAGCAAATGTGACTTTTGTGAATGGAGATAAGTGTGTTTGTAGCTATGAAAATGGCCACCTAATTGAGAGATGGGACTCACCAAAACCATTAGGGGAGTATATAGGTATAGAGCCCAGCAAACGAAAATGGAAGTCTGATAAAGGCAACAGGCGTATTGATACCATTGTTGATGGTAAAACCGTTGTGGAAGAATATACGGATAAAAAAGGAGATAAGTATAAAGAAGTTTCCAGAGGTGCTGGTGTGACAACAACAACAGAGTTTGGGGTTGGTGAAAAGCCAAAAACTCAAATAACAAAATTTGCGAATGGAACTGTTATGACCAAAGAGTTTGGTTCAAAGACCAATAAGATAATTGTGAAAGAGCCAGATGGTCGTGAGACTGTTCGTTTTGAAGATAAAGACGGAAAACTGCTTCCAGAAGATTATACCGAAGAAATTAAAGAACAACCGAGTGTCGCTTCTGAATCCGAAAATGACAAAGTAGAGGCTAAAAAATCTCTTGGCAATGGCAAGGGCTTGGATGACAAGTTGCAAGCCAGACAACAAGCCGAAGCGCAAAAATCTTTGGGTAATGGTAAGGGCTTGGATGACAAGTTGCAAGCCAGACAACCGGTAGAGGCGCAAAAATCGCTGGGTAATGGCAAAGGTTTGGATGATAAGTTGCAAGCCAAACAACAAGCCGAAGAACGTGTGGCAAAGGTGGCCCGTACAAAGGGCAAAGGCCAAAATGCCTAACCCCTGTTGGTCTTGCGTCATAATAAAAACTCTCCCGACAAAAAATCGGGGGATTTTTTTCTTTATTTTTGAGTGCGTTTTGCTTGTTTTGGAAAAAAATAAATTTTTTTTGAAAAAAAGTACTTGCAATTTGTTTTGAAATGGGGTATGATAACTTTGTTCTCGTGATTGCGGGGTTGTAGCTCAGCTGGTTAGAGCGTCTGCCTGTCACGCAGAAGGTCGAGGGTTCGAGCCCCTTCAATCCCGCCATTAAAAATGTAATGCCTTGATTTTCAAGGCTTTTTTTATGCTTTTTTTTAGGATTATTTTCCTGTCTGTCAGGACTTCCTCAAATCACACGATGGATGATATTTTAATCAAATTTAAGCAAAATCTCTGCCATTTCCATATCTGATTAAATGTTGCCAATTATATTTTGATTTAATTTTCTTTAATGGCTTCAGTCAGTTGGGATTAATTCGTTTTTAATATCCATAAAAAAAGCCTTTGAGTATCAAAGGCTTTTGATTGGCGACCCCAGGGGGATTCGAACCCCCGTTACCGCCGTGAAAGGGCGATGTCCTAGGCCTCTAGACGATGGGGTCATTTTTGCTTAGAACAAAACCTATTATACATAAAAAAAAGTTTTTTGCAAGCCTTTTTTTAATTTTTTTTATTTTTTTAAGAAAAAACTTGACCTTGAAGCGTTTCTAAGACTAAAATAGAACTTATACAAAGGGGGGATTTTGAAAAAGATTCTTGATTACTCGGTTTCTGATTTGATGTCAGGGTTGCGCTCTGTGATGCAGAAAGAAATGTCTGCTTCTCGTCGCTTGTCGGCTATTTTAACCTTATTGTGTGAGCAGTTGCATATGCCTTCGGCTGTTTTTTATATGATGCGTCCCGGTGAGGTGTTAGAACGCTATATGATGGTTGGTCAGTCAGGGCAACTGCCTTGTTTCGTGCGTTTAGGTGAGGCTGTGGCTGGTGAGGTGGCTTTAAGTAAAAAGCTGCGGATTGTTTATGCCAAAACCGGTTTTAATAAAACAGTGTTTGCTGTGCCTGTCTTGCGGGGCAGCGAGGTGGTGGCTGTTTTGGAAATGCGATCTGATAAAGTTCAATCGTTGCCAAATGAAGTGATAGAAGCGGTTGAAAATGTAGCGATGATTTTGGCGGAGTTTTTGCCTGAATTGAAAGTGGGTAAAACTTCTGAAAAACTTGGAAATATCAGTCCCAGCACACAGATAGAAGGTATTCCCTTGGTGCGTGGCTTTGCTTTGGGCTCGGTTTTAATTCATCGTCGTTTTGAAGTGACCGGATCTATTTTAACAGATAATCCAAATCGGGAAATTAAAGCCTTGAATGGGGCATTTTCTCGTGTGCAGAGACTTTTGAAAAAGCGTTTGAATCGTACAGGACTGCCTATTGAAGAAAAAGAATTATTTGACGGCTATTTGATGTTTTTGAATGATGTTGTTTGGAAAGGCAAGGTCTTATCTTCCATTCAATCGGGCTTGACGGCACAGGTTGCTTTGCAAAAGGTGGCTGAGGAAATGATGGATAAAATGCGTTCCTCTGGCGATGTTTATTGGCGTGAACGGGCAAAGGATTTTCAAGATTTAACTGTGCGTTTGATGCAATCGTTGGAACAGAAATCAACACGAAAAAAAATTGTTGGAAATAAGATTTTGGTGGCGGATACTTTGGGGGCTTCTGAACTGTTGGATTACGATTTGAAGCATATTAAAGGGATTGTGTTGGAAGATGCCTCTCAAACTACCCATGTTGTGATTGTTGCTCGGGCGTATCGCATCCCCTTGATTGGTGGCGTAAAAGATGTTGCTAAAATGTTTTCCGATTCTGCACCGGTTGCTATGGATGCGGTACGAGGGGTGATTTATTTGCATCCTACTGATGAAGTGTTAGAGACGCTTCGTGTTCAAAAACAACATTTATTGCGTTTGGCCAGAATGGAGGCCAGACATCGGGATAAACCCGCCTTTACCAAAGATGGTGAGCGTATTTGCTTGATGTTAAACCTTGGGCTGTCGGCTGGATTGGATAAACTGCCTTCTTGTGATGGTGTGGGGTTGTACAGAACGGAATTGTTGTTTATGACGGCCAAGTCTTTTCCGGATATAAAAGCTCAGACAGAAGCCTATAAACGAGTTTTGGCTTTGGCCAAAGGGCTGCCAGTGGTGTTCAGAACATTGGATATCGGTTCGGATAAAGTATTGCCGTATTTAACACAACAGACAGAAGAAAATCCGGCCATGGGATGGCGTTCTATTCGTATGGTGTTGGACAGACGGGCTTTGTTGCGGAATCAGTTGCGGGCTTTGGTGCGAGCAACGGCTGGGGATGTTTTGCGTGTGATGTTCCCAATGGTGACGGATGTTTCCGAATTTTTGGAGGCTAAACGCACTTTGGACATTGAAGTGAAAAATGCAATGGCTCGCAAAGAAAAAGTACCAAAAGAAATTATGATTGGAACTATGTTGGAAGTCCCATCGTTGATTTTTCAATTGGAAAAATTATTACCCTATGTTGATTTTGTTTCGGTTGGGACAAATGATTTGGCACAATTTATGTTTGCTGCCGATCGGACAAACGCCCTTTTATCTAATCGCTATGATGTTTTATCACCGGCATTTTTGAAGATGTTGAAATATGTCGCTGATATGTGTACAGCCTTCAATGTAAAATGTTCCGTGTGTGGTGAGATGGCTTCTCGTCCCGTTGATGCTTTGACTTTGGTGGCATTGGGATATCGTGTTTTGTCTATGAGTCCCGAAGCCTTAGGTGGGGTTAAAATGGCTATTTCTAGTTTGGAGTTGGCTCGGTTTGAAAAATATCTTTACTCTCGGTTGGACAGTGCGCAATCGTCTTTACGAGAGGATTTATATGCTTATTTACGAGATCATCATGTTCAATTAGGAGATTTACAATGAAAAAGTGGATTTTCCCTTTAACAATTTGTGCTGTATTTATTTTTATTGCTGCTTTATTTTTAACACCGGATTTTACATCTCGTTGTACTTATGATTTGATTGAATGCGTGGAAATTGGAAATCGTTCTCATTCCTTTTGGGGACGGATATGGGCGCATTTAGGGTGTGTGTTTTCCAATGTTTTTTGTGTGTTGGGAGGTTTGTTTTAGATGGCTGTTGTTGTGGGAGATTTTGGTGCAACAAACATTCGTTTGGCTGTGCTTCGTTCTGGACAAATGTCGGATATTTATCGCTTTGCATGTGATGATTTTCGGGAGGCGTATGCGGTGCTTCGTTCTTTTGTTTATGCTTATGTGCCGGATGTTTCCTCGGTACTTTTAGGGGTTCCGGGGCCGGTTGTCAATGGATCTGTTTCTTGGACAAATCGACCTTGGCAGTTGGATGAAAAAAAATTAAAAAAGATGTTTAACCTTCAACAAGTGTTTTTGAAGAATGATTTGGTTGTTCAAGGTGAGGCTTTGCCCTGTTTATCCAAAAAAGATTTTATGGTTTTACAAAAAGGCAAAGCCAGAACGGGCGTGAAGGTTCTTGCGAATGTTGGCACAGGGCTTGGGGTTTGTTTTGTGTGTGATGGACAAGTTTTTCCTGCGGAATATGGTCAGACTTTGTTGGAAGACGGTATGCCTTTGGAGAAGATGGTCTCCGCCACCGGTTTTAAGGCTTTGTACGCAGATATTAAAGGTGAAGAAGGTGTTTCTTCTTCGGAGATTTTTAAGCGTTTTCAGACCAAAGAAACAGCAGCGTTGGAAACATACGAGTTGTTTTATTTGTATTTAGGGCGGACTTTGATGAATTTGGCACTTACTTTTCAAGCTGTGGGTGGTGTTTATTTTGCGGGTAATATGTTGGATGAGAATACTTTGCAAAACTTTAAGATTATTGAAAAGTTTTTGGCTCATCCCACGATGAGACCGATTTTGAAGAATATCCCTGTTTGCTTTGTTAAACAAAAGGATTTTGCTTTTTTGGGGCTCAAAAAGTTAGTGAAAAAATACGATTTGTCATAGCTAAAAAGCCGTTTCTGCGGGAAGGGGACAAATGTTCTTCCAATCCAAGTCGTTTGAAAATGCCTAACATATCCAGATTTTGAATTTCTTTTGAGGTGCGACCGTTGACAAATGTGAGAAGTACTGCTTCTAATCCCCTTACAATATGCGAATCGCTTGTGGCATTGAAATAGTGCTTGTCGCCCTCTGTATAGTGTGTAATCCATACTTGTGATTGACAACCTTCCACTTTGTTTGCGTCTGTTTTGTCGCTTTCAGGAAAGGCGCGCATATGATCTCCAAGGTCAATCAGATAGCGGTATTTATCTTCCCAATCCATCAACATTTGAAAGTTTTCCATCAATTCTGCTGGTGTCATTTTTTTTCTCCTGTTTTTAATTTATGAAAAAAAGATAGCATTTTTTTCTCTTTTATGCTATATTATACAAAATGAAATGGGAAATCAAGCATTTTAATTCTTTATCCAGCACAAATTTAACAGCACGGGATTATCCTGTGGGTACTGTGGTGTTGGCTGATGTGCAAACCGATGGTCGTGGGCGTTATGGTCGGATATGGCACGGTTCAGCCGGCAACTTATATGCTTCGTTTGTATTTGATAGAAATGCTTGCTATGTCCCATATCTTTCTTTTTTGGCCGGATTGGCTTTGGCAGAAAGTTTGCCAGAGCTGAATGTGCGTTTGAAATGGCCAAATGATGTTTTGTTGAATGGAGCAAAGGTGGCTGGTATTTTGTTGGAAGTTGTGGATGATAAGGTGATTGTTGGTGTTGGTGTGAATCTTGTTTCTCATCCGGAGGAAAAAGATATGCTGTATCCGGTTGCTGATTTGTCTGGGCGTTTTACTGCCATGGGTTTGTTGAACCGTTTGATGCTTCAATTGGATGCTTTGTTGGATGTTTTCCAGAAAAAAGGCTTTGATAAGATTCGCAAGCGGTGGTTGGATTTGGCGGTTGGTGTGGGTGATACGATTTTAGTTCAGCTGCCAACAAAAAAGATAACAGGGATTTTTAAGGGGATAGGTGAAGAGGGTGCTTTACTGTTAAAAACCAAAAAAGGCCTTCAAAATATCACTGTGGGAGATGTTTTTTTAATTTAATGTATAACTTTAATATGAAAGAATAACTATATGGAAAATAATGAAAAAAATGAAAATAAAATTGTGATTCCAAAAGATGAGTTTGTTTTTCTTCCTTTGGGTGGGGCAACAGATATTGGAATGAACTTTTTTGCTTATGGCTATCGTGGTAAGTGGTTGATTGTGGATTGCGGAATAGGTTTTCCTGGTGAAAACTTGCCAGGGGTGGATTGCTTATTGCCTGATCCGTCTTTTTTATCGGAAAGACAAGAAGATATTGTTGGTTTGGTGATAACGCATGCACACGAAGATCACATTGGAGCGATTGGTTATTTGTGGCATGATTTACATTGTCCGATTTATTGTACGCCCTTTGCAAATGAGTTAGTTGAATCTAAATTGAGTGAGATGGGCCTTTTGGGGCGTGCGGATGTGCATGTTGTGGCCCAAGGGGATATTGTGGATTTATCGCCTTTTGAAGTGGAGTTTGTTAGAATGAATCACTCGTTGCCTGAGCCGAATGCGTTGGCAATTCGCACCGAAGAAGGGCTTGTTGTTCATACGGGTGATTGGCGTTTGGATGCGGATCCTGTTTTGGGTCAAGCCCCTGATTTTAAGGCATTGGAGGACTTTGGTAAAGAAGGGGTTTTAGCGTTGGTTTGTGATTCTACCAATGCTTCGGGTGAAGCATCTGAGTTCACCGAGGCTGATGTGCGTGTGACTTTGGAACGATTGGTGAAAGACCATCCGGATGTACACATTGCTGTGGCCTGTTTTGCCAGTAATGTGGCTCGGATGAAAAGCATTTACTATGCGGCTAATGCTGCGGGGCGAGAGGTTTGTTTATTGGGACGCAGTTTGTGGCGGATTGATGCGGCAGCGCGGGCCACAGGCTATTTTGATGATATTCCTGAGTTTTTGTCGGAAGAGGAAGCTGTGGAAAGACCTCGTGGTTCGGTGCTTTATATCTGTACCGGTTCGCAGGGAGAGCCTTATTCTGCGTTGAATAATTTGGCGGCTACAACACCGAATAAAGGCTCGGTTTATTTTGGGACAGATGATGTGGTGATTTTTTCGTCTCGTGTTATTCCAGGGAATGAAAAAGCGATTAGTCTTTTGCAAAAACGCTTGGCCAGCAAGGGTATTAAAATTATTACAGATCGAGAAGATTTGGTTCATGTGTCGGGGCATTATGCGGGCGAAGATTTGGAAAAACTTTATGCCATTTTGAAGCCAAAAATTGCTTTGCCGGTGCATGGTGAGGCTTTGGAGTTGGTGTACCACAGTAATGTGGCCAAAAAATGTGGGGTACCCTATGTTTTTTGTTTGGAAGATGGTGAAGTTTTGGTGCTGAGTGGTGATGCTCCAGAGATTTTAGGAGAAGTTCAAGCCGGTATTTTGGCAGTGGACGGCAAACAGATTATTCCCCTTAATGCCGAAGTGATTAAAAAACGCAGAAAGATGATGGATGAAGGAACGGCTGTATTGACCTTGGTTATTGATAAAAAGGGACAAGTTTTGGGACAGCCTCAATTGTCTACTTTTGGATTACTTGCTGCGGATGGGGCAGAGCAGGAAGAATTGCTGGTGCGTATCACAAACGCCATGGCAGAAGTGGCACCGGAACGATTGGATGATGACAATTTAATCAAGGATAAAATGCGTCATACTATTCGCCAATTCTTGTCTGAAAAATACGGCAAAAAACCTCTGATGGAAATTCATTTAATACGGGTTTAATTTAATGAAGCAAGGGCGACCAAGCCGGATCACTTGCGTCTGTGCTTGTTTGCAGTTCTGTTTCAAAATAGCCTGTGATGTCAATGGTGAACAGTTTTGCGGTTTGTCCTTTGCCTTTTTTATCCATTGGTGTTTGCTTCCAAAAGGCCAAAATACGCCCATTGGGGGCCCATGTTGGCCCTTCCACAAGCCAACCCTTTGTAATGAGTCTTTCTCCAGATCCGTTTGGTTTCATAAGGCCAATGTGAAACTGTCCGTCTTTGATTTTTGTGAAGGCAATATAATCCCCTCGTGGTGACCAAACAGGGGTGGCATAACTGCCTTCGCCAAAGCTGATTCTTTGCACATTTGTGCCATCTGTGTTCATCACATATAATTGTTGCTTGCCAGAACGATCCGAGTTGAAAACAATTTGCTTGCCATTTGGGGAAAAGCTGGGTGAGGTATCAATGGCATGATGGTTTGTCAATTGGGTGCGTTTTTGGGTTTTCAAATGATACAGATAGATTTCTGAATTACCTCGTTTGGATTGCGAATAGACCAAGTATTCTCCGTTGGGTGAAAAACGAGGGGCAAAAGACATGCCTTCAAAAGTTCCCAATGCTTTTGTTGTTAAATCTTGCGTGTTCATAATATACAGCTGTGGCTTGCCTTTGGCGTAGGACATATAGACAATTTCTTTCATGTTTGGTGAAAAGCGAGGTGTCATGGCCATATCTTTTCCGTCTGTTAAATAGCGTAGGTTAGCCCCATCTTGATCCATAACGGCCAATCTTCTTTGACGGTTTTGGGCGTTTCCTCGTTCGGAAATGAAGGCGATTTTTGTATCAAAATAACCTTTTTCTCCTGTCAACCGTTCATAAATAATATCGGAAATGACATGGGCAATTTTGCGCCAATTATCTGATGGGGCAGACAATCGCTTTGCTTCCAGCTGTTGTTGGGCGTAGATATCCCAAATGCGAAAGGAAATATAGATTTTATTGTCCAGCCCTTGACTTATTTCGCCATGAATTAAGGCGTGGGCGTTCAGAGCTTGCCAATCGGCAAAGTGCGGTTGTGTTTGTAAGGAATCCATTTGTTGGATATGCGCTTCTTTATCTATGATGCGAAACAGATTTGATTTTTCCAGATTTTGAGTAATTATTTGGGTAATTTGTTCCCCAAGATTTGTGTTTGTTGTGGCGGTAAAGTTGCTTATGGCTATTGGGGTTGGGTCTGATTTTGCGCCTTCTATATCAATGCGCAAAGCAGCCCTTGCATGAGCGGACAGACAAATCAGGCATAACAGTATCAGCTTTTTCATTTTTCCCCCTTTTTAGAACACATTAGCATCCATTGGATTAAAATGCAAGTGTAATTCTTTCCAATCATTATAATGTTCGGCATAGGTGTTGGCCAAGATTTTGAAAGGTGATTCTTCGCCTTTTTGGGCGCAAATATGGACAGCCCGACGGGCACTTTCAGCCAAAGATTTGAATGCAGGAAGATTCATATTATTTGAGATAGTGGCTTCTCGGACAGAGCCGTCTTTATTCAGTAATACTTTAATTTCTATGATAATTTCTTCAATGTTTTGGGCACCACCGTCTATGTTCCAACACTCACGCAACTTGGAGGCGATGAAGTCTTTTTCGGAAATTGTCAGCACTTTATCTATGCGTCCTTCTAAGCTGGTTGAGATAGTTTCTTGTTGTGTGGGCTGTTCCTGTGGTTCAGAAGGGGAGATTTCTTGCCGGACTTTTTCCACACTGGCTAATAATGATTTTAGATTATAATTTTGTTTTTTTTCTGGTTGCTTTGGTTGTGGTTTAGGCTGAGCTTTTTCTTGTTTCTTGTCTTGTTTGGGTGGCTGAACGGCTACCGCTTGCTTTGGTGGTGGTGTTTCTTGTGGTTTTGGTTTTGGTGTTGGGGTTTTTATCTCTTTTTTGGGTGTGATTTGGGTCGTTTTTTGTTTTTCCTGTTTGGGTTGGACAGGTTGCTTTGTTTGTTGTTGCTTTTTTTTGATGGATTTTTGGGGCAGATTGGTTTTTTCGGCAATTTTAACTTTTGTCAAGTCTATCATCATCACAGCCTGTGGTGTTTTTTCTTTTTCAGTGGGCAAAGAAAAGTTTATCATCATCAAGCCAAGGATGCATGCATGTAGAGTGAGCGAAAGTAAAAAGGCTTGTTTTTGCATCAGTTGTTTTTTATCTCCATCACTTTTGCATCTGTTTTTAAGCCGACTTGTGTAAAACCAGCGGTTCTGAGCAGGGCCATCACCTCAATCACCTGACCATAGTGGGCTTGGCTGTCACCGGAAATCATCATTTGTATCTTGGGATTTTCTTTGACAATTGCAGTTATTTTATTTGTTAAAGAGTTTATTTTAACTTCTTGATTTGAAATAAAAATCTTTCCTTCTTTATCAATACTTATATCTAATGTTTTTTCTTGGCTTTCAATGGCCTTTCCATCCCCTTTTGGCAAAGTTAAAGGAATGCCTGTTGTTAGCAGTGGGGCTGTAATCATAAAGATAGCCAACAAACTGGTCATCACATCAATCAAGGGGGTTAGATTGACCTCTGATTTAATGGTGTGGGTATGGCGTCTGTGCCTCATTTATGGCTCCTTTGTGTTTCCAAAATTGTTGTCAGTTCATCAGAAAATGTTTCCATTTTGCCCACCACTCGGTCAATATCGTGTGTGATTTTGTTATATCCGATTAAGGCTGGGATGGCGGCAATTAGGCCAACTGCTGTGGTGAACAGAGCTTCGGCCACGCCTGGGGCAACAGCAGCGATGTTTGTGCTTTGGGTTGCCCCGATGGCGTTAAAGCTGTCCATAATTCCCCAAACTGTTCCAAACAGCCCCAGCAATGGTGCTACCGAACCAGTGGAGGCCAAGAAAATCATATGCGTTTCAAGTTTTTCCACTTGTTTATCAATAGTGATTTGAATGGTTTTGTTTAGGCGTTCGGATAGTTTGACCCCTTCCGTGTTTTTATTTTCATGGCTGTGTTTCCATTCTTGATAGCTGGTGGTAAAAATCAAGGACAGAGGGTCTTTGGCTTTTTGAGCCACTTCGTTAAAGAATTGTTCCAGTGAGGTTGTTTTCCAAAACTTTTCTTCAAAGCGTTTCATACCTCGTTTGATATGTTTTAAGGTTATCATCTTGTCAAAGATGATTGCCCAGCACCAAACAGATGCCAATAATAATCCCAAAATCAACAGCTTCATAAAAGTATCGGCTTGTTGAAACATCGTCATCATAGAGATGGATGAGTGTACGACTTCGTTTTGCATTTATTGTTCTCCTTTTTCCAGATATTCTTCATAGATTTTTTTAATGTCGGGGGCAATGCGTTTTGGACGCAGGGTTGTTGTATCCACACTGACGGCTTCCACACACACAGTTGCAATATGTTGGTCTTCCAACCAAAAGGTTTGTTGGGTCAAGCAGCTGGCTGCTTTAATTTGTTTGACAACTGTTTTGATTTTGATAACGCTGTTTAATGGAGCAGGGCGTTTATAGTCAATTTCGGCATGCGCGATGACGAAGGCATCTCCTCGTTCTAACAGCATCGGCATTGGGAGACCAACCTCATTAAACCATTCACTTCTGGCTCGTTCCGCATAGACCAGATAGTTTGCATGATAGGCGATACCACTTGCATCTGTATCTTTATAATAGATTCTGAATTCAAATTCGTGTGTTTTCATGCTTCATTATCCCTCAATAAATCTGGTTGAACATATTGTGTTGGGGTTTTAAGACCCAAATGCTTATAGCCAAGAGGTGAAAGCATACGACCACGGGGGGTGCGCATGACTAATCCTAATTGCATTAGGTATGGTTCAATCACTTCTTCTAATGTATCCCTTTCTTCGGACAGGGCAGCACTTAAAGTGTCGGCCCCAACGGGACCTCCCGCATATTTTTCGGCAATACAGCGCAAGTATCTTCTGTCCATTGCATCAAGCCCCTGTTTATCCACCTCTAAACGATTGAGGGCAAGGTCGGCCAATTCGGGGGTGACGGGTTGATTGGTGGCAAAGTCACGCACTCTGCGGAGTAAGCGACCGGCAATACGAGGTGTGCCACGAGAACGTTTGGCAATTTCATGGGCGCCTTCTGGTGTCATATTCATATTCAGCAGATGGGCGTTGCGTTCCACAATTTTTTGCAAATCATCTGTTTCGTAAAAGTTGAGATGAAGCGGAATTCCGAATCGGTCACGCAATGGTGTGGAAAGCAGGCCAGAACGGGTTGTTGCCCCAATCAATGTGAAGGGGGGCAGGTCAATGCGCACAGAGCGGGCGGCTGGGCCTTCTCCAATCACGATATCCAATTGATAATCTTCCATGGCGGAATAAAGGACTTCTTCCACAGCCGGATTCAGACGGTGGATTTCATCAATAAACAGCACATCTCGTGGTTCAAGATTGGTTAAAATGGCGGCCAAATCGCCCGATTTTGAAATCATTGGGCCGGAAGTAGGGCGGAAATTGACCCCCAATTCTTTGGACACAATTTGGGCCAATGTTGTTTTACCCAGCCCTGGTGGGCCAAACAGTAAGACATGGTCCATTGCCTCTTGTCTGTCACGAGCGGCATTGACGAACACACGCAGATTTTGGCAAAGTGTGCGTTGGCCGACAAAATCGTCTAAACTTTGGGGGCGCAGACTTTTGTAAAGTTCTTCATCTCCGGTTTGTTTTTGTGGGGCGATAATTCTGTTTTCTGTCATTTTTTTAGTCCTTGTTTATAATTTAACTCTGTACCACCCCATTCAACTACGGTAAAGCCTGTGCGTGTTGGTGTAGGAGGTAAAATTTGTTCCGGAAGATCTATTTTCTTTTCAAGTGGTTTATATACCATTAAAACCCGAATCAGTGTGTCTGGCTTTGGGGTAATGTGAAGGGGCATATTTTCGTTTTGTTGGCTGATGCTTTCAAAGCGAATAAGGTTATAAGGGTTGTTTTCCATTTTTGGCAACCAGTAAATGATAAACTCTTCCGCTTCGTGTTCATTCAAACCCAACTGTGCCAGTTTTTCTTCCAAAAACTTGATTGTATCTTCGCCTTTGACTATAAAGCCATTGTTGCTTTGGGTGGTGGTGGTATTGTGTCCTTCCCAATATAGGGCATACAGGTTTCGCTTTGTTTTCAGGTCTATTAAATCACCAGTTGGTTTGGCCAATATATGCCATCCATCGTTTGGGTATTTTGGATAAGTATGTGTTAGTTTTTTGGGATAGCCCATTTTCACAATGACTTCTGTTTCCTCTTGCGGATACAGATAAATAATAGGTTTTGCAACACAGGAGTTTGGAATGTTTTTTTGATAGGGAAGACCTTCGGGCTTTCCGTTGAGATATTTTTGAATGGTTGCGATATCGTGCTGATCACAGTTGTTGCTTGGTTTGAGATGTATTGTTATTTCACCCGAGAACGGTTTGTCCTGTTTGTGGTTAGGGGTATCAAGCAAGGCATAGAAACGTCCTTCTTTTGTGTAGACTTGATGTATTGTATAACCATGCGACTCTAAGGATTTGTCTGATGGGATTTCTGTGATAGGATATGCCGCTTTTTGAACACCTTTTTCAATTATCAATAGGTGTGTTTTATCTTTTGAGTATAATTTGCCGGTATATGGTTGTGCCAATTGTTTATTTTGGATGTAAAAATCATTTATCCATTTATCTATGGATTTTTTGTGCCTTTCCATTGGAACAGTTAGCATCTTTGATATGTTGATTTTACAAGTGTTGTGCTTGTTATGACAAGATTGTATTTCGTTTTTGGGGTATTTGTTTTTTGCGAGTGTGGTACACTGATCAAGAATTTGTGAGCATTTTGTTTGATATGCAGATGAACACTTGTGTATGCCATTCATTACATCATCTTTTTGTAAGGGGGCACCGAGTTGTTGACATGTATTTTTAGTATATTGATAGATATGTTGTTCGAGTGTTTTTGTGACCATATCATCAAAGCTGCGCTTTACGGATGGATAGGAGGAATAATCAGGTATGTGTTTGATGATATTATTCTCTACAAAGGTTTGTGTGTTTAACTCGTAGATTTTGGCGTGAGTTGTGAATGATATTAAAATTAAGCTTAGGGCAATTATTTTTTTCATTTATAAACTCCCTTTGCCGATTTCTTTTAAGGACAGACGGATGAGTTCCGCAGTTTCTAAATCTGGATTTTGGCGCAAGATATTGGCCACAATCATCCCCGCCTCAATGCGGGCATAACCCAGATTGGACAAGGCCGAAATAGCATCTTCCATTGCTTGATTTTGTTGTGGTGCCTGTGTGGTTTGTGTTCCTAAGATTTGCATAGATTCGGATGAGCCGATGCTTCCCATTTTGCCTTTTAGTTCTGTGACAAGGCGCACACCTAATTTGGGGCCCACACCGCCAGCTCGGGTGAAGGCTTTGCCATCTGCGGCCATAACGGCCATTTGAATCTCGTTGGGCGAGAGGGCGGATAAAATAGCTAATGCTACTTTTGCACCTACGCCTTGAACAGTGCTTAAAATCGTGAACATTTCTTGTTCGGTTTTATCGGCAAAGCCAATCAAGTGGATATGGTCCTCACGCACCTGCGTTTCAATCCAAAGCGAAGCCGTGCCACCCGCTTGGGGCATTTTAGAGGCTGTTTTTGACGAGCAAAAGATACGATAGCCTACGCCAGACACATCCAGAATAAGGTATCCATCATAAAAAGAATCAATCAATCCGGTCAATTTTCCAATCATTTTTATGTTCTCCTTTTGTTCTACTTTAACCAAAAATCAGAAAAATGCAAATAAAAAGAGTTGCAATTTGGAAAAAAGTTTTGTATGATTGGTTAAAAATTGGTTAAAAAAAAGGATTTGTCATGGCGATATTAAATGATGCACCTCGGATTCCACCGCAAAACTTAGAAGCTGAACAGGCTGTTTTGGGGGCGATTTTGTCTGATAACCGCAATCTTGAAAAGGTTTCGGATTTTTTGAAACCCGTTCATTTTGTGCATGCTGTGCATGGCAAAATCTATGAGGCAGCACAAAATTATATCAATCAGGGCCGAATCGCAGATATTGTGACTTTGAAGCCGTTGTTTTTACATGATGATACTTTGAATGATGTGGGTGGGGTGGAGTATTTAACAAAACTTGCTTCCTCGGCTTCTACCATCATCAATGTGGTGGATTATGCTCGGGAGATTTTGGATTGCTATACACGGCGTCAGTTGATTTCTTTGGGAACAGATGTTGTGAACAAAGCTTATGACCGTAATTTAGACGAAGGTTCAACCAAGCAAATTGAATTTGCAGAAAAATCTTTGTTTGAATTGGCCAACCAAGGAGAATTGAACGGTGGGCCTCAATCGTTGATATTGGCTTTGCATCAAACCTTAACTTCTGCGGAAGATGCAATGAAAAATCCCATGGGTATTGCGGGCACACCAACTGGCTTGGTGGATTTGGATAAGCTGTTGGGTGGTCTTTATAATACAGACTTGATTATTTTGGCTGGTCGGCCGGCTATGGGTAAATCGGCGTTGGCCATCAACATTGCTTTTAATGCGGCGCAACATTTTGAAAAAGAAAATCAAAAGCCTGGGGCTGTGAAAAAATCGGTTGCCTTTTTCTCTTTGGAAATGTCTGCGGAACAGGTAGCGGGGCGTATTTTATCATCTAAGGCCAGTGTGTCTAGTCACTTGATGCGGACAGGTAAATTGACCGAGGATCAATTTGAAGAATTGGCGGCTGGGGTGAATCTGTTATCAAAAGTGCCTTTGTATGTGGATGAAACGCCGGGGATTACTGTGAACGCTATCAAGAATCGGGCAAGGCGGATGTTGCGTAATAAAGAGCAGGGGCTTGGTTTGATTGTGGTGGACTATTTACAGCTTATTTCTGCCAATGGTCGCTCAGAAAATCGGGTACAGGAACTTTCAGAAATGACTCGTGCTTTGAAGATTATGGCAAAAGAATTGGAAGTGCCGGTGATTGTTTTGTCACAGCTGTCTCGTCTTGTTGAACAGCGGGATAACAAGCGTCCGATGTTATCCGATTTGCGTGAATCTGGTTCTATTGAACAGGATGCGGATATCGTGATGTTTGTTTATCGTGAGATTTATTATTTGAAAAGTGAACAACCGCAACGGCATATGAATGAAACACCCGAGAAGTTTGCTATCCGATTGGCGGAATTGGAACAAAAGAAGTTGGAACTTGAAAATCAAGCCGAAGTGATTGTGGCCAAGCAACGGCATGGGCCTGTTGGAACGGTTAAGTTATATTTTAACGGTGAGTTTGGCCGTTTTACGGATTTAGAACAATAAAAAAGTCCCCCGATTCCAATGCGGTATCGGGGTTTTCTTTACACAAAGCCATATTCTTTTGCTTTGATAAGAATCTGGACTCTGTTTTGCACGCCCATGACACGCAATAAAGCACTGATATGCATTTTGATGGTTGGTTCGGCAATCCCTAATTTATGGGCAATTTGTTTATTGCTCAGTCCAAGAGCAAGTTGTTCCAAAACTGCTACCTGCCGTGGGGACAGGAAAAGGCCGTTTTCCAATGCATAATCGGTTTTGTTATAAGGTTTCATTGCCTTTTCCCCTTTGCTTCAGTTGTTTAATTCTTTTTCCATTTGTTCTAATTTTTCTTCGGAGTGTTTGATTTTCTTTACCAATAACTCTGAGATTATGGCATTATGGTTTTCATCTGCCCAATTCTTTATCATATACAAAATGTTCAGTTTATGTTTTTTTGCTTCAAAAATTACTTTGCGCAGTTCCACTGGAAATTGGGACCATACTTTATGGATTTCTTCTTTCAGCTTTTTCTTTTCCTCTGTTGTTAAACAGATTGATTTTTCTTGTGTTTTTTTCATTTGACCTCCTTATTTTCTTGACAAGATTTAGGTGGGGGTAAGCAAAATGAAAGTCAACTCATAAAATCGTAAGAGAACATACTTATTTCTTGCTTGACAAACAGGCTTTGTTTCTTATATAGTGGTTTCATCTGAAAGGGAGTTTATGAAACTTTATTGGCGATTATTTTATTCTTTTTTTAAGATAGGGTTGTTCACTTTTGGTGGTGGATATGCTATGTTGCCTTTTTTACAGCGTGACTTGGTTGCTCGTGGTTGGGTATCCAAAAAAGAGGTGCTGGATTATTATGCCTTTTCACAGATTACTCCTGGGATTATTGCGGTGAATGTTTCTACTTTTGTTGGCTATAAATTGCGGGGGTGGAAAGGGGCTTGTTGTTCTATGGTAGGCATTGTGATGCCCTCTGTTATTATTATTACTTTATTTGCTTTGGGATTAGATTCTTTGTGGGCGTATCCTTTGATGCAAAGTGTTGTAGCAAGTATTCAGTTGATGATACCTGCTTTAATGCTGCCGATTGTTTTTCGCATGATTAAAGATCGGGCGACCACTGCGTTTGGGATAGAGTTGATGTTGTTGTCGTTTATATTGGCAATGTGTGGGATGCCGGCGGTTTATATTTTGTTGATTTGTGCCGGTATCAGTTTGTTTGTTTTTTACAGGCGTTATCGGTGAGGTCTAAATGATTTTTTTAGAGCTTTTTTTATCCTTTTTTAAGATTGGTTTGTTTGCCGTTGGCGGTGGTTTGGCGACTGTGCCTTTTTTGTTTGAATTGTCGGAAACAACACATTGGTTTTCTGTTTCTGAGTTGGTGAAGATGATTGCTGTTTCCGAGTCTACTCCTGGGCCTTTGGGTATCAATATGGCCACTTATTGCGGGGTGCACGTGGCCGGTGTGTTTGGTGGTCTTGTGGCTACATTGGGGATTGTGAGCCCGATGTTGTTGGTTGTTGGGATTCTTTCACATTATTACAGAAAGTTGCGCAAAAACAGGTGGGTTAAAGCCTTGTTTTTGGGGTTACGCCCAGCGGTGGCGATGATGATCTTTGGCTTTGTTTTGCGTTTGATATGGGTTATTTTTGACCATGCCTTGGACAGTGAAATTGGTTTTTTAAGTTTTGTTTTGTTTTTCTTTTATGTGTGGTTGACCTTCAAATACAAATGGCATCCTGTTGTCTTTATTGCACTGGCCGGTCTTATTGGTTTGGTTCAAGGTTTGCTTGTGTGATTTTTCCCAATCCAGTATTTTGAGATAAAGAAATTATCTGTCATTGTTTTTTGAATGCGGTTGTATTGATGGCTTTTGTTGTAAACTTTGTTATTGTTTTTGCCACATATTGTGTTTTGTTTTTGGCCATCTTATTTTCCTTTTAATTTAAGCAGAGGTGAAAAATTGAGGAGAGTTTATCCTATTTTTGTCCAAAAGTCAATAATCTTGACAAAAATCTTTTTGGCGAGGGGTATCTTGCAAGGCGCGAGCTGATTTCTTGGTGCTGATTTAAAAGAATAAAGATAATCCGAATGAGATATGGTAATTCTTGTGGTATTTGCACTCAGCAATAAATATAAAAGCTCTTTTGGGGATTTTTTTATAAAAAGAGCTTGCAGTTTGATATAAAATGCAGTAAACTTAGTTTGCAAGGTGTTTAATGTGATGCCATCTTGTGGGACTTAGAACTCCCAAAATTAGACAGCCGAATTGTTTCGGTTTTGATATGCCAGCCCCTTGGCTGGATGACGGCAGAATAAAGCCGTTGGCTGAATATGCCGTACTATTTTGTCTAATTATAGGTTCTAACGTCCAGTCGCTTTCGCATCACAGCGATTTTAAACGAAAGGAACTAAAATGGGTGAAATGTATTTTCCTGGTGAGGAACCAGATAATGTGGAAACACTCTATGATAGAGCTGGGCATCTGATTAAAAGATATAGGGCTAAAAATGGTGGAACAGGACTTACAGAACATCATTATCGGCAAGGTGAGGGGAGCCCCTTGATGTGGGCTGACTATTGGTCAGATTATCGGGATAAAACAAACCGAGAAACATTATTTTTTGAAGGTAAAGCAGGAGAAGAAACCCCCTATTTGAGCCGTATTTATCGTCAAAATAGGTTGGTAAAGGAAACAGGCTTAGGAGAAAGGCTTCGTGTGCGTTATAGCGAAGAGTACGAGTATTGCGATGGTGAAACAATGCCCATAAGTATTCGACATGAAGATTTTGATGAAAAAGGAAACTCCTTATCTGTGATAATAAAAGATAAAGATAACCCTTTTGGAAAAGTAATTAGTCCCAAAAAAATCTCGAAGATTATGAACACTTTGAAAAAGGCAGAGCAAAACGGTATGCAAGCAGTAAGATCTGGTAAAATGAATCAAAGAATAAACGAAAGGAGCATAAGATGACAGCAATCATGGATAAAGAAACATGGATTAAATCCAGAACGGATAATCCAAATAAATTAGGGCGAAATGTTTGGATTTCTTTTTATGAATTGAGATCAAAAGGTATGCAACTTCCTCCAGAATCAATGAAGGCACTAAAACCCCTTTATATAGATATGGAAAGGGAATTTTTAATTAAAATGGGACTTCCCCCTAATGTGAATGATTCAAATTGGAAACTTATTTTGAATCATATGGGAAATACAGATTTAAATCAAAGTCAAGAAGCTATGAAAATGGGGCTCAGTGTAGTTTTAGGTTTAGGTGTTCCTGCGCCACAAAAACCAACGAAAGCACCCACCGAAAAAATGGATAAAGAAACATGGATTAAATCCAGAACAAAAAATCCAGACAGAATTGGAAAAGATGTATGGGGTGCCATGTATGATTTTACATCAGCAGGGAAAAATCTTTCCCCCACAGATGCTAAGGAATTAAAACCCCTTCATATAGAGATGGTAAAAGATTATTTTGAAAAAATGGGATTTTCTTATAGCACGGATGCAATTAAGCGTGCTGCTGATTCTCAGCTTTGGAATTCTTTACTTGCGACTATGATGCAACAAGCAAAAGTAGCGCCCTCTATTCAAGAATCAGTTATAAAAAGTATGATGAATCAATTGGGAGAAAAACCAAAAAAATCACTTCTTGATACTTTAAAAGAGGCCTCTAAAAAGTTTTTACCAACACAGAATAATAAGGGTAGGGTGTAATTTAAAAGGGCAGGTTTACTGCCCTTTTTTTAACACCATTTCAATCCATTTTTGGCAGGATAAAAAGAGTTTTTTATCCGGTGTTTCAGAATTTGGATTATAAATTGCATAGGCCAGCTGTTTTGCTTGCTCTAAAAATTGACTTACGAACTCGTACAAGCGACTCGAAACAAAAGGAAAAACGCCCATTGAAGGACGTTTGCATTTAATGGCGACCCTAACGGGATTTACCGCCTTTGGCGTTGCCTGCGTTAAAACTTCGGCCGACCCCTACGGTTTCAATTTCCTTGCGGAAATCTTCAAAAATAAATCCCCACACAAGTGAGGATTTCCTTTTTGGCGACCCTAACGGGAGCCTAGGGGTTAAACCAAATAAACAATTGGAAAGATTGGATTTTTTTCTGCCTTTTTTAGGGGTATTTTGAAATGGGGTGTCACTCCTGCACATAGGTTATGAGTGTCATTTTTTTATGTATCTTATATGACTAATTATCCATGGGGGCAAATTGGTGAATATGGCTGGTGTATCACATGGCCAAAAATCTTCTTTTGTCAGAAGTTAAAAATATCTCAAAAGACGGTTGGTAATCATGGCCTGCCCTTCTTCATAAAGCCTTTCTAAATACATCCTATTCACAAGGCCATCATTCAGGTCTGATAGATTTCGTATCAGATTATGGATGGAATCTATTGAGGGATGTCTCTGTTCACAAAGTATCATACCAAAATAGTATTTGTTCTTGTTTAGGAACTGCTCGCTAAACTGGTATTGGGATTCCACAAGACCAAGTTTTCTTAGGTACTTATAACATTTAACAATGTATTTCGTATCTTCTGCTTGGTGTTTATAGTGGGGTTCGTCCAGTTCATCCTCTACCTCATCATCCACTGTTTTAGTT
>JAZUQR010000009.1:0-6521 GCA_045605805.1 Alphaproteobacteria bacterium
ATTTGTTTCATTTTATTCTCCTTTTTTTGTTATAAAAAAACACCGGCCGATGGCTTGTGGCCATCCGGTCGGTGCGGTTAAAGTTTATCAAACAGCGGGCGTTGCCCCCTGTTATGAAGAATTGGCAATACCCCCCCCCCCGAACAATTTTTTCGTTATTTTTCAAGGGGTTAGTGACTCTTTCTTGAATCTTTACTTGAAGCATTGTGCCTCCCTTCACATATCCTTTCTACTCTATATATTATAGAATGTCAAGAAAAAAGAGCTTGATTTTTCTTTTTATTTCCCATAAGATAGGATTTATGACAGAACAACAAACACAAAAAATTCAAGAACAACAATTGGCGGATGCATTATCCGAACGCTATTTGGCCTATGCTCTGTCCACCATTGTTGCCCGTTCTTTACCCGATGTGCGTGACGGCTTAAAGCCCGTTCACCGTCGTTTGTTGTGGGCTATGCGCCAATTAAAACTTGATCCCGACAAAGGCTTTAAGAAATGTGCCCGTGTGGTGGGTGATGTGATTGGTAAATATCACCCTCATGGTGACAGCTCAGTTTATGATGCCATGGTTCGTTTGGCACAAGACTTTTCGGTGCGCTATCCTTTGGTGGATGGCCAAGGCAACTTTGGCAACATTGATGGTGACGGTGCGGCCGCCATGCGGTATACAGAAGCTCGCCTCACCCCTGTGGCTTTGGCGTTGATGGAAGGGTTGGATGATAACTCGGTGGACTTTGATGCCACCTATGACGGAGAAGACGAAGAACCGGTTGTGATGCCTGCTGCGTTCCCAAACCTGTTGGCCAACGGCTCAAATGGGATTGCTGTGGGGATGGCTACCAACATTCCACCCCATAATGTGGGCGAAGTATGCGAAGCGGCTTTGTATTTATTAAAGCACCCTGATGCTTCCACTGAAAAACTGATTGATTTTGTGCAAGGGCCTGATTTTCCAACAGGTGGCGTTTTGGTTGAAGATAAAGCCAACATCATCAAAGTCTATACCGAAGGGCGTGGCCCGTTAAAGGTTCGTGCTAAATGGGAACGGGAAGATTTGGGCCATGGGCAATATCAAATTGTGATAAGCGAAATCCCCTATGGCGTTGTTAAATCCGATTTGATTATGAAAATTGCCAAATTGCTGGCCGAAAAAAAATTACCCCTTTTGGCGGATATTCGGGATGAATCAAGTGATATTATCCGCATTGTATTGGAACCCAAATCCCGCTTGGTTATCCCCGAACAATTGATGGAACACCTGTTCAAAAACAGTGATTTGCAAACAAACTTCAACCTGAATATGAATGTCTTGTCCGCCAATCATACCCCCCATGTGATGAGCTTGGCCGAAGTGATTACTGCTTGGTTGCAACACCGTGAGGAAGTGCTTATCAGGCGCAGCACCTATCGCCTTGAAAAAATTGCCCATCGGATGGAATTGTTGCAAGGCTTTTTGGCGGCCTATATCAATTTGGATCGTGTGATTGAAATTATTCGCAACGAAGATGAACCCAAGCCCTTGATGATGAACGAATTCAATTTATCCGATATACAGGCGGAAGCCATTTTGAATATGAAATTGCGTTCTTTACGGCGTTTGGAAGAACAACAACTGCGCAACGAGTTTGAAGAATTGGCTTTGGAAAAAGCCGGTTTGGAAAATCTGTTGGCAGACGACCAACTGCGCAAAACAAAATTGGCCGAAGAAATTAAACAAATCCAAAAAGATTTTGGTGCAAAAACCGTTTTAGGCAAGCGCAGAACACAAATTGCCGGTGCTGTCCAAGAAGTAGAAATGTCCATTGAAACACTGATTGAAAAAGAACCAATCACCGTTGTCCTTTCCAAACACGGATGGATTCGGGCCTTAAAGGGCAATACACCTGTGGCCGACTTAAAGTTCAAAGAGGGCGATTCTTTGGCGTTCAGTGTGAACACCTATACCACCGATCATATTATGCTGTTTGCCACCAACGGTCGTTTCTATTCCATCTTGGGCAACAACATCTCAGGAGGCAGAGGTTTTGGCGAACCGGTGCGTTTAAGCATTGATTTACCCGAAGATGCCGACATTATTGAAATGTTTACCTTCAAGCCCAACCAAAAACTGCTTGTGGCAAGTGAATCTGGCAAAGGCTTTATTGTGGATTCGTCCAACATTATTGCCCAAACAAGGGCCGGCAAAATTATTTTGAACTTAAGCGATAAAGATAAGGCCTATTTGTGCCGGTCAGCAGACGCAGATTCTGTGGCTGTTATCGGCAACAACCGCAAACTTTTGGTGTTCAAAACAGAAGAAATCCCAACCATGGTACGGGGCAGCGGTGTTATGCTTCAACGCTATAACGGGGCCAAGCTGTCGGATGTCAAGTTCTTTAATTGGGCGCAAGGTCTGCCCTATCCGTCCGGCAACGGTATTCATATTGAACCGGATATGACTTTGTGGCTGGGCAAACGGGCTGGCGTGGGACACTTCCCTCCTGTGGGCTTCCCCAGAAGCAATAAGTTCAAATAGAACATAAAAATCCTTTTGATAAAAAAAAAGACTTGCTTTTTTTGAAAAAAAATGCTAATAATAGCGCATCAAAAAAAGACGATTTTCCAGAGCTGATTTCAGTTGTGGTTTTTTTGTTTGATGAACTCCGGTTTTTTTACCCAAATAAAGCCGGTTATGAAAGGAAAAATCTTAAATGACAAAATGGGTCTATACATTTGGTGACGGCAAAGCCGAAGGCAATGCCGATATGCGCAATTTGTTGGGCGGTAAAGGGGCTAACTTGGCCGAAATGTCAAGTATCGGCTGTCCTGTTCCTCCTGGATTTACCATCACAACAGAAGCATGTACATATTACTATCAAAATGACAAATCTTATTCTGAAGAATTAAAAGAACAAGTTAAAGCTGGTTTGGCCAGTGTGGAAGCCTTAATGGGCCGCAAATTCGGTGATGCCGAAAATCCATTGTTGTTCTCTGTCCGTTCTGGTGCTCGTGTTTCTATGCCTGGGATGATGGACACAATTTTGAACCTTGGTTTGAATGATCAAACTGTTGAAGGTTTGGCAAAAGCATCCAACAATCCGAAGTTTGCTTATGACTCCTATCGTCGTTTCTTGCAAATGTATTCTGACACAGCTATGGGTGTGGATATTCATAAGTTTGAAGCGGTGTTGGATCGTGTGCGTGAAGAAAACGGTTATAAACACGACAGCGAAATGACAGTTGAACAATTAAAGACTGTGATTGAAGAATACAAACAAATCGGCATTCAAGAAGGCAAAGTTGTGCCACAAGATGTGAATGAACAATTGTGGGGTGCAATCGGGGCTGTGTTTGGTTCATGGATGACAGAACGTGCCGTGTTCTATCGTAAGCTGAACAACATTCCTGCCGATTGGGGTACAGCTGTGAATGTTCAATGTATGGTCTTCGGAAACTCTGGTGATAACTCCGCCACAGGCGTGTGTTTCAGCCGTGATGCTGCAACCGGTGAAAATTATTTCTACGGTGAATACTTAAAGAACGCCCAAGGGGAAGATGTTGTGGCCGGTATTCGTACACCGCAACAAATCTCTCGCATTGGTAATGAACGTCGTCATTTAGACCTGCCTTGCATGGAAGATGAGTTCCCAGAAACATACAAACAATTGTGTGAAATCCGCACAAAGTTGGAACAACACTATAAGGATATGCAAGACATGGAGTTCACCGTTCAAGACGGAAAATTGTTCATGTTGCAAACTCGTAATGGGAAACGCACCGGCTTGGCTGCTTTGAAAGTGGCTGTGGATATGGTTCATGAAGGCCTTATCACAAAAGAAGAAGCCGTTATGCGTGTTGAACCTGGTCACTTGGATCAATTGTTGCACCCAATGTTTGACAAATCTGCCAAACGTGAAGTGATTGCCACTGGTTTGCCTGCTTCTCCTGGTGCTGCCGTTGGTGAAATCGTGTTCAGCGCTGACGAAGCCGAAGCCCAAGTTGCCAAAGGCAAAAAAGTGGTTTTGGTGCGTGTGGAAACATCTCCGGAAGACATTGCCGGTATGCATGTATCCCAAGGCGTTTTAACCGCCCGTGGTGGTATGACATCGCACGCTGCTGTTGTGGCTCGTGGTATGGGCATTCCTTGCGTGTCTGGCGTGGCCGATTTACGCATTGACTATGCTGCCCAAACATTGACAGCTGGTTCTGTGACATTAAAGGCTGGCGATATGCTGTCCATTGATGGAACAACTGGTCAAGTGATGGCTGGCGCATTGCCATTGGTGAATCCGGAAATGGCTGGTGACTTTGGTGAATTCATGGGCTGGGTTGATGAAATCCGCACATTAAAGGTGCGGGCCAACGCTGAAACACCATTGGATGCCAAAACAGCCAAAGACTTTGGCGCAGAAGGTATTGGTCTTTGCCGTACAGAACATATGTTCTTTGACCCAAGCCGTATCAACCACATGCGTGAAATGATTTTGGCCAACGATGAAGAAGGCCGTCGCAAGGCATTAGACAAATTGTTGCCGTTCCAACGTCAAGACTTTGTTGACCTGTTCAAAATTATGGACGGTCTGCCAGTGACAGTGCGTTTGTTGGATCCACCTTTGCATGAATTCTTGCCAAACAAAAAGGCAGAACAAGAAGCATTGGCCGCCCAAATGGGTGTCTCTGTGGAAGAAATCGTGGCTCGTACAGCACAATTGCACGAATCCAACCCAATGCTGGGCTTGCGTGGGTGCCGTTTGGCTGTGGTATATCCAGAAATTTGCGAAATGCAAACCCGTGCTATCATTGAAGCCGCTTTGGAAGTGGCTGATGCCGGCATCAAAGTGTTGCCAGAAATTGAAGTTCCTTTAATTTCTTCTCGCAAAGAATTGGAAATCTGCAAAAAGATTATTGACACAACAGCGGAGCAAGTTTTCGCTGAAAAAGGCAAAAAAGTGGCATACACAGTTGGTACAATGATTGAATTGCCTCGTGCTGCTTTGTTGGCAGATGAAATTGCCGAATTGGCCGACTTCTTTGAATTCGGAACAAACGACTTGACTCAAACAACTTTGGGTATGAGCCGTGATGACGCAGGTGCTTTCTTGCCACAATATGTTGCCAAAGGCATTTATGAACGTGATCCGTTCCAATCTTTGGATAAAAACGGTGTGGGCAAATTGATTGCTATGGCCTGCCAAGCTGGTAAAGCCACAAATCCAAATATCTATTTGAGCATTTGCGGTGAACATGGTGGTGATGCTGATTCCATCAAGTATTTGAACCAATACTTGAACGGTGTGTCTTGCTCACCCTATCGTGTTCCATTGGCACGTTTGGCTGCTGCCCAAGCCGCAGTTGCCGCCAAGAAAGCATAAGTCTTTCAAGGAACAAACAAAAAAGAAACTCTGGGTTTTCGCCCAGAGTTTTTTTTTAAGTTCCAAACACAATCTAATCTCTGTTGTTGGTATTCTTATCCATGGCCTCCACAACAAATTGGATGTCATCTTTCGTCACTTGTCGCCCCAGCTCTTTGAAAACTTTTTCACCGGACAGGTTTTTCAATTGAGATTTCAAAGAATGCCCCATCTTTGACGCCTGTGATAAAATCGTTTGTCCGCCCAGCATAAAGCCACCAATCGCCATTAAAAAGAAGAACAGCCCCATGTTGCCATTTTGCCGAGCTTTTACTTGTTTGCGAGCCAATTGAATTCTTGTCATTTTGCTCCTTTTGTTGATTTTCAGCCTCTATTATAGTTTATCACACTTTTTCCAAAACACAAGTTTTTTTATCCCCTGTCCCTGTTCAAGCAAAAAAATCCCCCGATGGTGTATCGGGGGACAGAGGTTTGTTTTTTTTATTTACCAGTGCATGCTATGGACAAACCCCCTCTGTATCCTCCACATACCCCTCTTGTCCAAAGTCATACCCATTCTCTGGATTCCAAAGTCCCATCCAACCGTTTTGATCTGAACAACAATTGACGAAGTCGTGCAGTTCTATATTCATCATACCGCCTTCATAGTCTTTGTACGGACATCCACAAATATCCGGTGAAAACAGATCATATACGCCATTCTCTAAATTATATGAATATCCATTCACACAACATTGATTGTACTCCTCATTATAAGCCAATGGCGTTCCTTCTGCAGGTGCATTCCAAACAGGTGGACAGCCGCAAAATTGCGGATCCCAATCTGTATAGTCTAAATCGGCAATACTATACTTCATCCCACGCCAACAACAAGTGCCTCCGATAAGTTCTCCTGGTTCGGCATCTGGACCATCAGGACACCCACATGTACCATCCGTACACACGCCTGCGTCACACGAGTAGCCGTTCTTATCTGTATCCGCCACCAATGCGCCATTTTCACATTTTTGGCAACCGTTGCCTTCGCCTTCGCAAGTGGGTTCTTGTGGGGTATCCGTGCCTTCGCCGCCTGTGCTACCGCTGCCGGTGACAGGGCTGAGGTCATTATTATAGGTGAAGGTCATATCGCCTCCATCACACCCTTCTGCTGTGTCAGGGCTAATGGT
>JAZUQR010000010.1:0-141371 GCA_045605805.1 Alphaproteobacteria bacterium
CCTTCATAAAAATAATCGTGTAAAATCAAACACTTATTCCTAAAACGGCCGGTCTATGGTTGAAATGCTTGGCGTTTTGGCTGTGGTTGGTGTATTATCTGTGGGTGGTATGGCGGCCTATAAAAACGCTATGGACAAGCACAAAGCCAGCGCTGTGGTGGCTGATTTAAGCAAACGGGCAATCGTTTTATCGGGACAGATTCAATTTGGTCAATCCCCTTCTTTAAGTGGTTTTTCAATTTATGCCGGCGATTATGAATTGGCGCAAATGGACAATGGCGAACGATTTTTTGTTCCGCCCGACAGGCAAACTTTTTCTATGACCGTTCAAGATGTGCCACCAGAAGTGTGTGAAAAGATTATCAATCTTAATTGGAAAATGGCTTCCCTTCGGCCAGCAGATTGTTCTGATTCAAACTTGTTATTCACCTTTAATGCGGATTTTAGTGCGATTAGCCCGACTCAAGCGTTGCCGGCATTGTGTCAAGTTGATTCTGATTGTGTGGGCTGTGCTTCGTGCCAAAACCGCCAATGCGTTGCCGAATGTGGCAAGGGTTTAGTTTGTGATTCCGACAAACAAGTGTGTGGCGAATGCGTGACGAATAACGATTGTGAGGAGGGCGAGTTTTGTTTACTTGATGGAACGGGTTATTCTCCACCATATTCAGATGCCAAAACGTGCGTTTCCATTACTGATGGTAAAAAATATCCATATGGGTTGATATATTGTCCTATGACTCCTATTACCTTTAATGACGCCCAAAGATATTGTGAAGCATTGGGCGGACGCTTACCCACAATAAACGAATGGAAAACTCTGTATCGCACTGTTATCAATGGTGGCGGAGGGCGTTGGACGCAAGACGGTTCTTTATATTATCAAGAATACAACGGTGCTTATACATATAAACCTAGTACTAATTGGAGAGGGACATCTTATGGTTTTTGTATCAAAGACGCCGAAGTGGGTAGTTCTTGCCCCGATGGAACAGTTTTAGCAGACGATGGTAGTGAGCATTGTGTAGATTGCAATTCCGATGCTGATTGTGGTGGAGATACACCTTATTGCAACACACCATGGCATGTGTGTGTGTCTTGTTTAACTGATGCGCATTGTGGGCAAAACAGTTATTGCACCACCAACACAGAAGATACCATGTGTGACTATTATTCGGCCGGATGTGTGACCAGAGACCCCTCTAAGAAAGGCCATATCCTAAATGGCAAACAATGGTATTGGGTGAAAAATGGTTATGCCACATGGTATGAAGCCAATGCTTTATGCAAAGCCTATGGCGCCCGCATGCCAACTTTGGCGGAGTTTGGCTATACGCAACAAGCGGATGGCACATGGGCATGTGATACAACAAAAGCCTGTGGCATAACCAACCACTGTCTTGTGAGCGACAGATTTGAAGGGCAAACACAGTGCAAAACATCAAAGGCCACTGGCGGAAATGTACGCACAGACCAACTTAAATCCAATGGTGGCACAAGCGAACCGTCCTATGCTTGTTGCGTGGTGGATTAAAGAATTACTTTACAAAAAAAACTTCCCCCGACCCAAAAATCGGGGGATTTTCTTTACTTTTTTCTTCTTTTACCGATTCCATTCGTACATAGCGACAGCGGCCGCATTGGACACATTCAACGATTCAATATCCGGATTCATTGGCAACTTCACAACGATATCGCAATTTTCCATTGTTAGGCGACGCATTCCATCTTCTGCCCCCAATATCATCACACAGCGTTTGGGCAATTTGCTGTCTGTGATATAGCTGTCGGCATAGCCATCCAGCCCAACACACCAAAAATCGGCTTTTTTCAAGGTATCCATTGTGCGGGCCAGATTTGCCACACGCACCATGGGAATCAATTCGGTGGCCCCACTTGCCGATTTAGCCAACACACCTGTTTCGGCCGGTGCGCCCGCTTCCGGCACAATAACCGCAGAGGCATTAAAGGCCACAGCTGAACGCATAATTGCCCCGATATTATGCGGGTCGGTGACTTGATCCAAAATGACAATTAAACATCTTTCTTTTTGTGATGTTTGTTGAATAATTTCTTTCAAATCTACATTCGCCAACGGGGCGCACTTGGCCACAACGCCTTGGTGAACCGCCCCTTGACCAACCATAGAATCCAACAACCGTCTGTCGGCAGGACGCACCGCTATTCCCTTTGGAATCTCCATTTCCTGAGCTGTTTCTCGTGTGATATAGATTTCTTTGATTTGCCGATTCGGATTTTTAAGGGCGAGATTTACCACATGTTTGCCATAAAGAAAAATGTCTTTTGGATTTTGGTTTTTCATTGATAACTCCTTTTAATATCGTTTTTGTGTCACCAGGGCATTGAATCAAAAAAGTTTTCACCCCTTGATTGATGGCTGCATCACATACTTCCTGAGTATCATCCAACATCAACACATTTTGGGGCTTTTCCCCAACGGCCGCACACAAGTCTTTGAATTGGCCTGTGACTTTTTTGGGGTGAAACATCCCATCATACAGCGTTTCTTCAATGGTTATCGGATACACATTTAATTTTGAAAACTCAACAGGGGTATCCTCGCCTTTTAAGCATGACAACACCTTTTCCAAGTGCGGGCGAGTATTGTTTGTGACAATATAAATGGCTTTCACTGTACCCGCCTGTTGCAGTAATTTTAACATTTCCGTATCTTTTGGAATGCGGGAATAGTCGGTATTTTTAACCATTTCTTTTGAAAACTCACCAAACGGAATGCCCTTTGACTTACACAATTTTAATATGGTATTTATCAAGCCATGAACACCCTTGTTGCGCAGCTCAATTCGTTTTGTTTGAAACTCAGAATAGGGAATGTTATATTTTGCCAATGTTTTTTCCAGTGCCACCACCGCAATATCTTCATATGTGCAGTATTGTTTATCATATAACACGCCATCGCAGTCAATAAAAATCGCTTTTGTTTTATTCATCTTTTTTGCCTTTTGGCTTTGTATTTATTGCCTTTTAACACTTTTTCTTGCTCTATCTTTTATATTATAGAAAAAAACGCTTGACAAAGCAAGAAAAAAAAGGCATAATAGTTCTACTTTCACTTGATATCTGTGAAAGACGCCTTTGGAAAGGTGGGTGAGTGGTTAAAGCCAACAGACTGTAAATCTGTCCTCTTTTGAGTTCGCTGGTTCGAATCCAGCCCTTTCCACCATTTTTACTGAACCCCTTCAACGGGGTTTTGTTAAAATAGGGTGCGGGTGTAGCACAATGGTAGTGCAGCAGCCTTCCAAGCTGAATACGTGGGTTCGATTCCCATCACCCGCTCCAAATATAAAGGGCAATTTCCAGTTGTTCCTTTGTAGAGTGAGAAAACACTTTAACATCAAAGAACCGAGGTGAAAAGCCTTATTTTACTAACTGATCAGTTAATGAAAGAAAGAATAAAATGACAAAAGAAACATTCCAAAGAACTAAACCGCACTGCAATATCGGTACGATTGGTCACGTGGACCATGGTAAAACCACATTGACAGCTGCTATTACAAAAGTGTTGTCTGATGCCGGTAAAGCCGAATTCAAAGGTTATGACCAAATTGACGGTGCTCCAGAAGAAAGAGAACGTGGTATTACAATTAACACAGCTCACGTGGAATATGAAACAGAAAAACGCCACTATGCGCACGTGGACTGCCCAGGGCACGCTGACTATGTGAAAAACATGATTACCGGTGCTGCTCAAATGGACGGTGCTATCTTGGTTGTGTCTGCTGCTGATGGTCCAATGCCTCAAACACGTGAACACATCTTGTTGGCTCGCCAAGTGGGCGTTCCTGCCATCGTTGTGTTCTTGAACAAAATGGATATGGTGGACGATCCAGAATTGATCGACTTGGTTGAAATGGAAGTTCGTGATTTGTTGAACTCCTATCAATTCCCTGGTGATGATACACCAATTATTCGTGGTTCCGCCAAAGTTGCTCTGGACGGTGGCGATGCTACATTGGGTAAAGATGCCATTATGGCTTTGATGGACGCTGTGGATGCTCACATTCCACAACCTGCCCGCCCTGTGGATAAACCTTTCTTGATGCCAATTGAAGATGTGTTCTCCATTTCCGGCCGTGGTACAGTGGTGACTGGCCGTGTGGAACAAGGTGTCATCAAAGTTGGTGAAGAAGTTGAAATCGTGGGACTTCGTCCAACACAAAAAACAGTTTGTACTGGTGTTGAAATGTTCCGCAAACTTTTGGATCAAGGTGAAGCTGGTGATAACATCGGTGTCTTGCTCCGTGGTACAAAACGTGAAGAAGTTGAACGTGGTCAAGTGTTGGCTGCTCCAGGTTCTATCACACCACACACAGAATTTGAATGTGAATGCTATATTTTGACAAAAGAAGAAGGTGGTCGTCATACCCCATTCTTTGCAAACTATCGCCCACAATTCTACTTCCGTACAACAGACGTGACTGGTACTATTGAATTGCCAGCCGGCGTTGAAATGGTCATGCCTGGTGATAACATCAGAATGACAGTGAAGTTGATTGTGCCAGTTGCTATGGCTGAAGGCTTGCGCTTTGCTATTCGTGAAGGTGGCCGTACAGTTGGTGCTGGTGCTGTGTCCAAGATTATTAAATAATCTGGCGGTATCAACCGAAAATAAGAATCCCGTGGTTTTCCACGGGATTTTTTTATTGTCTTTTTTTTGAGGGCTATCTGCCATTGGTGCATAAAAAAACTCCCCGACAAGCGAGGAGTTTTGTTTTTTTTATTCGTTAGAAGAACAGGCGCAAACGAGCCCCCACAGATTTTTCATAAATATCTGTGCCATACTTTGCTTTGCCGTCTAAAGCATAAGTTCCATAAACACCAATTGCGCTGTTTGGTGTTAAATACACCGAGGCTTCCGCTTCGGCTGTGACCAAACGAGCTTCTGTGTTTTCATCGTATGTCATCCGAACACCGGTATCCAATGCCCACACTTCGCATTTGCCTTGATAGACACCTGCTTTGGCATCATAGATGAACTTATCTCCCGCAATTCCTTTGATGCCGGATTTTTGGCCCACTGGGATTTCAACACCACCGCTTACATAGGGCAAGAATGTTTTGAATTGATAGCCCACTTTGGCTTGCCCAGCCACATATTTATATTCGCCATCAAAGTTGTTTAAGCGGTTTTGTCCATATTCTGCAGACAATTGCAACCGTGTTGGTCCGGACAAGACATTCCATCCCAATCCTGCACTCCATTGAATGTTTTCATTATCTTTTTCTGTTTCATAAGGCACATCTGTCCAGTTGGCTTTCCATTTATCCCACACATTGCCAAAGCTCATTTTAAGGGCAACTGTATCGGTTAAACCATAGCGGATTTCTTCTGTTGCAATGATTTGATTGGATTTTGAATAATCTTGTACATTTTTTGCTACTAAACGAGCCGTTTCCACACTTGTCACAGACCCAAATTGTCCGTCTTGTGCCAAATAAAACGGATTTGTAATGTCCGCAGCCGTTGCTGCTGTTGCCATTGACATCACAGACAGCATCAATAAACTTTTCTTTAACATCTTCATCCTTTCTTTTTTTTATATTTGAGGAAACCCTTCCCCCCATAATTTAATGCTAAACAATTTTTTTTCAAAATGCAATAGAAAAACTTTTTTCTTGAATAATTTTTGCTTTTTGTTATGATGATTGGTGAATTTTATTCATTTAATCGGAGGTATGATATGAAAAGATTCTTCATTTTATTTTTAACTTTATTTATTTCAACGAAAGGATACTCTATGGATCAAGAAAACACTCTGTATTTAGACTTGGACTATGGTCGTGTTGTGATTCAAATGTTGCCAGAGGCCGCCCCAAAACATGTGGCGCGCATTAAAGAGCTTGTGCGCCAAGGTTTTTATGATGGCATCAAGTTTCACCGTGTGATTGAAGGTTTTATGGCGCAAACAGGCGACCCAACCGGTACAGGCATGGGCGGATCAGGCCAAAAATTGCCGGCTGAGTTTAATCGGGAACATCATGGGCGTGGGGCTGTGTCTATGGCCAGAGCAATGGATCCGAACAGTGCCGACAGCCAATTCTTTATTTGTTTTCAAGATGCCGGCTTTTTAGATGGCCAATATACTGTTTGGGGACAAGTGACCGAAGGTATGGAGTTTGTGGATATGATTAAACGGGGCGAACCACCTGTCAATCCAGACATTATTGTTAAGATGCAAGTGGCAGCTGATGCTGATAAATAATCACATCCCTTTCAAAAAAAGCCCCATTCGTTGGGGCTTTTTTCTTTTCAATACGTCGGCATTCTGTTGACACTTTCCATCAACACCGTTCCTTTTTCGTTTCTGGCTTTCATATATGCCTCACGCAAAGATTCACGAATTTTGTTTGGTTGTTGAATCTTTTTCATTTTCACCGTTCCTGTTTGGTCTTCCGAAGTGACACGAACCGTACCCAAACCAGCCCATAAATCAATCATAGATTGGCTGACCGTGCTGTCCACCACACGGAACAATTCAATTTCATCCACATGTTTTGTGAAAATCCCTGAAATGATTATCAATCGTTTATTTGTTAAAGTGTAGGAATGATAAATCCGATTATAGTAGACGATGGGAATCATACCGATGGCAGCCACCACACACCAACACCACGAAGAAAAAAAGCCAGCCCTTGCCATTGGCACAAAGCCGACAATCAATCCGATTACAATCAACCATGTCAGGGGTTGATATTTCATATCCCGCACAGAACCTGTGACGGTCCAGATAAAACTTTCATCTGAATGCATCATTTCATCTATCATGTTATTATTATTCATTGTGACCTCCATTTTTGACTCAGTATATCCTTTTTTTTACAAAATGAAAAGTGTTTTTTTGATTTTTTATCATACATAGATAACCATTTGACATATAATCATATTTTTTTCATATTTAGGGCTAGATTTTTTCTTTTTTCCACCCCAAAGTTATTTTGCTTCAAATGATCATTTTAAGAAAGGAGAATCACATGAAGAAGTATTTATTATCAACTTTAGCCATTGCCGGTTTGTTTGGGATAACAACCACAGTACAAGCGGCCGATGGTGACTTAAACACCATGAATATGTCTGACGGATATGCCGTTATGCAGGCCGGTATGGGTTTTGGGCATCAAGACTATAAAGAATCGGCTGTGTTTGCCGTTGGTGGCGGTTATCATTTGAACCGTTATTTGAAATCAGACTTAACAGTTGGTATGCGTGCTTGGGGTAAAGTCAAAGAATCCGGTATCAGCTCGGATATTTGGACAATTCCGGCCTTGATGAATGTTTACGCCTCTATGCCATACAGACACTTTGAACCCTATATCATGGGCGGTTTGGGTGCTGCTTGGAACAAGGCTGACAGCACCTCTTTAACAAAAGGCGACAGCAAAATGTCCTTTGCGTGGACATTAGGGGCCGGTATCGGTTATCGTTTAAGCGATTGCTGGGGCTTGGATTTAGGCTATCGTTTTGTTGATTTAGGCGAAGCTCGTTCTAAATTCAAAGACGGTTCCGGCCGTATTAAACGAGATATCAAATCTCATGATGTTATGCTTTCTGCACGGTATTATTTCTAAAACTGGATGAAGCACAAAGGGGGCGTTCTTACGATAAGAACGCCTTTTTTTTGTAAAATGTTAAAAAATAGGTTGATATTTGCAAATATCTTCTTTATACTTTTTTTTTGGAATGAGTGATTCTCGTTCTGTGGTGTAGAAAGCCACTCAGTTGCGTCCGTGTGACGTTAAAATTCCAACCCTAACGGTTGGAAGGTTGCAGAATAAGATGTATTTGTATCAAATATGTCCAATATGCAGCACTATTCAACTGATAGCTTTCTAACTTCCAACCGCCTCTCATCAAGGCGTGTTTTTTTTATTCAAAAAAGGAGAAAGCAAAAATGAAACAAACAACACAAGAGTCTGGCCGTTCTATGGTTGAAATGCTGGGCGTTTTGGCTGTGATTGGGGTGTTATCTGTGGGTGGCATTTCGGGCTATACGCTGGCCATGAACAAATATCGGGCCAATGAATTACTTGCCGCCACAAGCAAACAGGCAATTTTATTGGCCACTCAATTAAACCGAGCTACTGTTGGCACTCTGCCCCTTGAGGCTTCTTTGTCAGACCATTTTACACAAGCAAGTGCTTTGAACAACGGTCAATTTGAACTTGGGTTGAAACAGATGGATCCGTCTGTTTGTGCGCAATTACAATCTGTGTTGGGTAAAGAACAGATATTTAGAGTAGATGAGGACTGTACAACAATTACCTTTAATCAAGATTTATCCCCCCTGTCTAACAATGGTTCAGGTGGTTCCGGCACAGGTTCGGGTGATGGCACCGGTACAGAACCGGAAACCCCGATTGATCCATGCGCTGATGTGACTTGTCCAGACAATGCCACCTGTCAAGAAGGGGAATGTGTTTGTAATGAGGGATACGAAGGCGAAAATTGTGACTTTCGTTGCCAGGGGGCCCAGTGTTGGTGGGACGATAATTGTACAGCCGAGAATAACGCTTACTGTGCCGAACAAAATACACGTTGTCAAACAGTTTATGCCCACCTTCAAACGGACGAAGCGGCATGTGTAGCAACACTTCCTTCCCAAGACCAAGATGCTGGTCCCTTTGGTGGGGTTATGTACTCTTTTGGCCGATGTGTCTGTGTCTATACATGTTTTCCGGCTGATACACTTATTCGGTTGGCCGATGGCACAACGAAGCGGGCCGATGAAATCACCTATGATGATGAACTGCTCGTGTGGGATTTTGACAACGGACGCTTTGCTTCGTCCAATCCTTTATGGATTAAAGTTGCCGAAACTGCACACCAATATAACTATTTAAGGTTCAGTGACGGTTCGGTGTTAAAAACCATCAATCAACACCGTATCTTTAACAAAGAAGCCGGCAAGTTCACCTATCCAATGTCTGATGAAACCCCCATTGGCACAACAACCTTTAATGCCAAGGGTGAATATGTGACTTTGGTGGAAAAGAAAGTGGTGGAAGAAGATGTGGTATTCTATAACATCATTACTGATTACCATATGAACTTGTTTGCCGATAACATTCTTACTTCTTGCCGCTTGAACAATATCTATCCGATTCAAGACATGAAGTTTGTTAAAGATAATCGGGCGTTGGTGTCTTATGATGTTTATGCCTCATTAGACAAAAAATGGTATGACGGTTTGCGTTTGGCCGAACAACCATTGGATATCAATCGGGATAATGCCGATAATCATGGCGATAAATCTGTGATTGAATATGTCCAACGTTTGATTCGTATGGCTCAACCATATTCAAACAAACAAGTTGCCTAAACGCACAGCACTCCCCGACCCAAAAATCGGGGAGTTTTTTTATTTTCTTTTCTTTTTTGGGGCTTTTTTCTTTGTGGATAAAGTTATTTTTTTTGTCAATGGCTTAAAGATTAAACTGCCCGTTTCCGGCACACATTCCATTAAAACAACTTTTATCATCTCACCAATCGCATACACTTTGCCAGACCCTCGCCCCATCAATTGTTGGTGTTCGTCATCATATTCATAATAATCGCCTGTCATCATACGGAAAGGGATGAATCCGTCTGCGCCATATTCGTCTATGGCCACAAACAAGCCAAAGGCGGTGACGCTTGAAATGCGCCCCACAAACACTTCGCCTTCCCGACCAGCCAAATACGAGGCGGTATATCTGTCCACAGCATCCATTTCCGCAGCGGCCGATTGCCTCTCGGTGGCAGAAATATGCTCGGCCAAATCGTTAAAGTCTTTAATTTCTTCATTTGTTAAACCGCCCTCGCCTAATTTAAGGGCTTTTATCAACGCCCGATGAACCAGCACATCCGCATATCTGCGAATCGGTGAGGTAAAATGGGCATAATGCGTTAAAGCCAAACCAAAGTGGCCGATATTTTCGGGTGAATACACGGCCTGAGATTGGCTGCGCAGCACCATTTCATTGATGGCATAATCT
The DNA here is from genome assembly GCA_045605805.1 of Alphaproteobacteria bacterium. GTDB lineage: Bacteria > Pseudomonadota > Alphaproteobacteria > CAAHEQ01 > UBA3637 > UBA3637. The sequence goes on from JAZUQR010000010.1 coordinate 10,012, forward strand.
TGCTTTGTTCCTTCTGATTTGATTAAAATGGCGTTGAAATCTTTGGGACGTGCTTCTTGACTTACTAATTTATAATGAAGCCCTGTTAAAAAGGCATTTAAGCGTTGCAGTTTTTCTTCAGAAGGTCTGTCATGTACACGATACATGGCAGGTGTTTCGGCTTTTTCCAAGGTTTCTGCGGCCGCTACATTTGCCAAAATCATCAACTCCTCAATCAACTTCATACTGTCCAATGAATCACGCAACCGGATGGCCGTCACTTTTCCTTGGCTGTTCAAAACCACTTGCCTTTCGGGGACATCCAATTCCAAAACACCCCTTTTCGCACGCTGTTTTGCCAGCACTTGATACACATTATGCAAAGTGGCAATTTCTTTTTCCAAGCCCGCTATCGGCCTTTTTCCGTCCAATGCGTCTTGCACTTCCGGATAGGTTAAACGACGGGTGGAACGAATGATGGCCCGTTTGAACTTATGCTTTGTTTTTTTCCCTTCTTTATTCAACCACACCTCACACACCATGGCGGCCCGTGGCTCGTTCGGATTAAGCGAACACACACCGTTGGATAATTCAAACGGCAACATGGGCAACACTCGGTCGGGGAAATAAGTGCTGTTTCCACGCAGACGGGCATCTGTATCCAAGGCTGTATTGGAACGCACATACCATGCCACATCGGCTATGCCAATCATTACATGGAAACCATCGGGTGTTTCTTGCGCCCAGACGGCATCATCAAAATCTTTGGCATCGGCCCCGTCTATGGTGACAAAGGGGATGTCTTTCAAATCTTCGTGCGTTTGGCTGACCTGTGGCACAGTTAAATGTTGCACTTGCTTTTCGGTGGCTTCTGTGAAGGCAACCGGCAAACTGTGTTGATAAATTGCAATCAATGTGGGGGCAAAACTTTCGTTAAAGTTGCCAATTTTGCTTATGAAAGTGGCTTTTGGATTATTTTGCCGAACCATCGGGATTTCGGCCAACACAATGTCTTTGTTTTTCAACTTGACCGAGGGCGGAATCCGAATCAAATCAAAGCCTTTGGATAAACGCCTGTCCACCGAATAAATCGCCCCATCTTCATATATCCCAACCATACGGTTTTCGCCCGCTGTCACCCGCCTGAGTGTTGTGCCTTCATATTGATTATTGCCCAAGGGCTTCACCTGCATTTGAACCACATCCCCTATCCCAACCGGTGGGTTTAACTTATCCGACACAATAATAATTTGGGGCATGGGCTTGTCCGAAGTCCATTCCAACGGCCGTGCCAACAATTCTCCCATTGAATCAAAGCCAGTGACTTCCGTGACAACTCTTTCTGGCAACGCATCCGTTAGGGCAATTTTGCGACCGCCTGTCCCCCCTTGAATGGCGCTGGACTCTTTTAACTCTTTTAGGATTTTTTTCAAATGAATGCGGTCATTCCCTTTCACATTAAAGGCTTTGGCCACATCCCGCTTTGTGACAGGCTTGGATTGTTTTTGCAAATAGACCAGCACTTCATCCATAGAAAGCGGTGTGGAAGATTTTGTTTTTTTTGTTGCCATCGGCCTTTCCTTTGGTTATTTATTTTGCCAACGCTGCGTTTTGTTTATCCATCAACTCGCCAATGCCTTTTTCAGCCAATGCCAACAAGGCAGCCAATTCGTCTTTTGAAAACGGTTCGCCTTCCGCTGAGCCTTGAATTTCAATTAAACGGCCATCGGCTGTCATCACAAAGTTGGCGTCTGTCAAGGCTGTGGAATCTTCGGCATAATCCAAATCCAAAACAGGAACACCTTCCACAATTCCACAAGAAACGGCCGCCAATTGCCCTATCAATGGGGATTCTGTTAAACGCCCCTCTTGTAAAGCCACATCCACCGCTTGTTTTAAGGCCACATAGGCGGCTGTAATACTGGCGGTGCGTGTGCCACCATCTGCTTGCAACACATCGCAATCAATTTTAATGGTTTTATTTGGCAGTTTTTGCAAATCAACAATGGCTCGCACAGAACGACCAATCAAGCGTTGAATCTCAATGGAACGAGAATCTTGTTTGCCTTTGACAGCATCTCTGTCTTTTCGTATATTACCCGCGTGGGGCAACATCCCATATTCAGCCGTCAACCATCCGCCTTTTTTTTGTTGTTGTTTCATCCATGCCGGCACTTTATCTTCAATCATTACCGTACATAACACATGGGTATCCCCCCAGCGAATCAAGCATGAACCTGAGGCATATTTATTGACTTTTGTTTGAATTTCAACAGGGCGCAATTCGTTATTTGCCCGTCCAGATGGTCTTGTCATATTTTTCTCCTTTGTTTTTATTGTAAAGTTTATCATTTTTTATAAAAAAAGGCAAGGACTCTTGATTTTTTTGACTTCTTATCCTACATATATAGGTATACAAACAAGGAAGGTGTTTTATGGACAAGAAAAAAGAACAAAAAAACAAAGAAAATGTCAAAGAAGTTGCCACTCAGGCTGATGATCAAGTATTGCATTTACAAGAAGAAGTTTTACATTGGAAAGATTTAGCTTTAAGAAATGCGGCCGAGGTGGAAAATATGCGCAAACGCTGTGCTTTGGATATGCAAAACACCGCCCGCTATGCCAACAAAGATTTTGCTTTGGATATGTTGCCTGTGATGGACAACTTGGAACGGGCTTTGAAATCCGCTAAGGTAGAAATGGGCAAATCTGACAAGCCTTGCGAACCTTTCTTTGTGGGCCTTTTACAAGGGGTAGAGATGGTACATAAGCAATTGGAAGATGCTTTACAAAAAAACCATGTCAAAAAAATGCAAGACTCCGGCCATGTTTTTGACCCCGAAAAACATCAAGTGATTCAACAGGTGGAAGATCCATCCAAACCCAATGGCACAATCGTTGAAGAACTTCAAACCGGTTATATGATTGGCGAAAACCGTGTGCTGCGTGAAGCTATGGTTGTGGTGACGAAATAGGCGGTTCAAACGCTTCAATCAACGGATTAAACTCTTTCAGCACTTGGTGATAGAGTTGCTTTTTGAACGGAATGACAAGATAGGGTAATTTGTGGCGTTGCGCCCATCTGACCCCACAAAACTCAGGATGCTTTTCATGAGTGAACACAAAATCTTTCTTTTTCCCCTTGAAATACAGTAAAAACCATTTTTGTTTATTGCCATCTATGTTTGTGCGCATTTCCTGTGGCAATTCATAAGTCAACCAATCTTTGGACTCGGCCAAAATATCTACCTTATCCGGTGTTAGGCCGATTTCTTCATACATTTCACGATATAGTGCCTGTTCAGGGGTTTCATTTTCTTCAATTCCCCCTTGGGGCATTTGAAAACGATAAGGCGAATCCTTTGGCCAACACCGTTTGCCCACGAAAACCCTTTTGCGTGCGTCTATCATCATAAAACCAATGGAATATCTGTATATTAAGTTATCGGACATCTGACTCCTTTTGTTCGGACAACACGGCCATCGCCTTTAAGATATCCATTGCACGATCCAATTGATAGTCTTTCTTATCGTCTGATTGTGTGTCTTGTTCTGTTAAACTTTTTTCTGTTTGTTTCTTTTCAATATCTTTTGCTTTTTTGCCTTCTTCGGCCGATAATGCCCCATCAAAGTCACCTTCTGCCCAACCTGTGATGCGAGGCAATTCTTTTAATTCGGCACGAGGAATCTCTACATCCGGCGTAATACCTTTGGCTTGAATGGAATGGCCTGATGGCGTAAAATAGCGGGCTGTTGTGATTTTAATTGCCCCAAAACCGGCAATTTCACGCACTGTTTGAACCGAACCTTTACCAAACGATTTCAACCCCACAATGACGCCCCGTTTATGGTCTTGTAAGGCACCGGCCACAATTTCAGAAGCCGAGGCTGAGCCTTCATTGATCATCACAACCAACGGCAAGCCTTTTGTTTTATCCGGTGTTTTGGCGGAAAAACGCAAAGTTTCTTCGGGTTTGCGAGAACGAGTGGATACAATTTCGCCTTGTGCCAAGAAGGTATCTGCCACGCCAACTGCCTGATCCAAAAGTCCACCTGGGTTGTTGCGGATATCCAACACATAGCCAATGAGATTATCGCCCAATTTATTTTGTAGTGACTCAATGGCTTTGTGCAATTCTTGTGTGGTTTTTTCGTTGAAGGTCAACACACGCAAATAACCGATATTACCTTTTGCTTCATATTTTACCGGTTCTACTTTAATAATATCACGCACCAAGGTTAAATCAAACGGTTCTTGGTTTTTACGAGATATTTTCACTTTTACTTTTGTTTTAGGTTGGCCACGCAAGCGTTTCACCGCTTCGTTCAACGACAAACCAATCACCGAAACATCATCAATATGGGTGATGTAATCGCCCGCTTGAATCCCAGCCTTAAAGGCCGGTGTATCATCAATCGGAGACACCACACGCACCATGCCATTTTCAGATGATACTTCCATGCCAACGCCACCAAACTCCCCTTTGGTTTGGGTGTTCATTTCATCCATTTCTTCCTTATTCAAAAAACCAGAATGCGGATCTTGCGCTGTTAGAACGCCATGAATGGCTTTTTCAACCATTGTTTTGTATGTCACCTCTTCCACATAATCTTCTTTTATCAATTTTAATGATGACCCCAAAATATCCATCAGCACATAAACATTTTCATGTGCTGTTTCCGGCTTCGTTTCGGTTGCAGCCCACACCGGAAAGGCACTTATCATCAAAAACAAAACTATCTTTTTCATCTTTTCTCCTTAACCTTAGATAAACCATGGACGGGGGTTGATTGCCTGACCGTTTTGACGCACCTCTAAATATAGATTCGTATAGGTATTGCTCATATTGCCAATCGGCTCCCCCGTCAATAGTTGATGACCAACACTTGTATTGATTATATCCATTCCAGACAAAACCGTCAAGTAATTATCGCCATGATCAATAATAACCAATTTGCCATAGTTTTGAAATGGACCAGCAAACACCACCGTTCCATCAAACGGAGCCGTCACTTGCGCCTTTGGCCGTGTGGATATCACCATTCCTTTGGCGTGTGATTGGCTTGCGCCTGTGGTTTGCCCAAAGTTCTGGGTGATTTTACCCTGAGCCGGAAAACTTAAAGAGCCTCTGGCTTTTGCAAATGCCCCTGTTCCAAACTTTTTTTGTGATGCTTTTAATTGTTGTTCTTTTTGAATTTTAGCCAACAATTCTTTTAATGACGAGGCTTCTTTGGCCAATTTTTCGGCTTTGGCTTTTGATTTTTCATACGAGGAAGCATATTGCGCCTGCAACACTTTCTTTTGTTGGGCCAATCGTTCCATTTGAATGTTTTTATCGGCCAGTTTGGCAGCTTCTGCTTTAATAGCAACGATTTTTTCCTGTAATTCTTCTTTCACCTGACTCAGCTTGGACAAATCATCCTGTGTTTGTTTTTGAATCCCCCCAACAATGGGAAAGCTGTATTTCATCAGGCGATGTGAACGCAGCATTTGAATGGGGGTTTTGGATTGAAGCAACAAAATCTCGCTGGGACGCAATGCCAATGTTTGCATACTTTGCATTATCTTGGCCATTTGAAGAGAAGACAGAGACAATTTTTCGTTTAATTCTTGTTTTTGTGTTTCCAGTTCGTTTTTCTTTTGCTCTAACAAAGACAGTTGGTCTTCATGTTTGCGCACAGTTTGAGCCAAGGAAACCATTTCTTTTTGAACGCTTTTAACTTCTGCGGATAATTCCTTTGATTTTCGTTGATTTTCTTGTTCTTGTTGTTTTGCTTGTTTAATTTGCGCTTCAATTTTTGCCAAATCTTTTGCTGTGGGGGCAGCCAATACAGCTTCCCCCATCCCCAACAAGACGGCCAAAATTAAAGTTTTTATTTTCAATTTTTTTACCTTTCAATCAAAGAAGTGCCTGTCATTTCTTTTGGTTGTGGTATATGCATTAAATCCAACAATGTTGGAGCAACATCCGCCAAACACCCTTCTTTTAAGCCTTTCACGCCTTCCCCATTCACAAGAACAGCTTGAACCGGTGTGGCGGTGTGGGCTGTTTTCGGGGCCCCATTGTCATCCACCATATCTTCGGCATTTCCATGATCGGCCGTAATAAACACAGCTCCGCCTTTTTCGGTGACAGCCTGAACCACACGCCCCACACACTTATCCACTGTTTCAACAGCTTTTATGGCGGCCGGAATGATGCCTGTATGTCCCACCATATCTGTGTTGGCATAGTTCACGATGATGACATCAAACTTATCTGATTCAATGGCTTCAACCAATTTGTCCGTCACTTCAACAGCCGACATTTCTGGCTGTAAATCATAGGTTGCCACTTTGGGACTTGGCACCAAAATGCGTTCTTCATTTGGAAACAGTGTTTCTTGCCCGCCATTAAAGAAGAAGGTGACATGAGCATACTTTTCCGTTTCGGCAATGCGCAGTTGCTTTAAGCCCGCATCCGCAATGACTTTCCCAAAAATGTTTTCCAGTTTTTCCGGTGGGAACAGAATGTTCATCCATTGGGTATGTTCGGAAGAATACTCTGTCATTGCAACTGCATCCGCAAATTGAATCACACGAGAACGAGGTGCCAAATCAAAATCCGGTTGCAACATCATTTTTGTGATTTCTCTGGCACGGTCGGTGCGATAATTGGCCATCATCACCGCATCCCCATCTTTCATCCCTTGATAGGACCCAATGACACACGGTATAACAAACTCGTCATAAACTTTTTCATCATAGCTTGACTGAATGGCTTGTTCGGCCGTTTCAAAGCGGGGGCCCATGCCGTTCACAATGGCTTCATAGGCTTTTGTCACACGATCCCAACGGTTGTCTCTGTCCATTCCATAATACCGCCCACCAATTGTGGCAATTTTCACATTTGGCATTGTTTGAATATCTGCTGATAATTCAGCAACAAACTCTTTGGCAGAGTCCGGTGGCGTATCTCGTCCATCCAAAAAGCCATGGATAGCCACTTGAACCCCCGCCTCATTCAAAATGCGACTGAGTGCCACCACATGGCGTTGCATCGCATGCACGCCACCATTGCCCAACAGGCTCATTAAATGGCAAACACCCTTTGTTTCTTTTAATTTTGAAATCAAATTGACCAAAACGGCATTTTTTTCTAATTCGTGATTTTTAATGGCATTATCTATACGTGGTAAATCTTGAAACACCACACGCCCTGCCCCCAGATTCATATGCCCAACTTCTGAATTTCCCATTTGTCCATCCGGCAAACCAACAAAAGCACCGGATGTTTGCAACATTGTGCATGGGTACTGTTCAATCAATTTATGCCACACAGGGGATTGCCCCATTTCAATGGCGTTATTTTCTTTCTGGGGGTTATAGCCCCATCCATCCAAAATACATAAAACAACTGGTTTCTGTGTCATTTTTTTCCTCTTTTCCTGTTTCTTTAATACAATGATGTAATAAGTATAGTCAAAAAAATGAAAAAAGTGTATCTTTTTTTGAAAAAAAGCGTGCTTTTTGTTAAAAAATTTTGTAAAGTTATAGAAACAGATAAAGGAGGTCAAATGTCACTGTTGCAAAAAATCTTCGGTCGCAAACAAAAACCGATTACAGTACAAGAACTGCGAAATGCATTACATAATAACGAACTTACTTTTTATTATCAACCAGAGTGGGAATTGAAAACGAATCGCCTTATCGGACTTGAAGCCTTGATGCGTTGGGAAAGTCCTACACGAGGGATTGTGCCACCTTTGGCCTTTATTCCCATTTTGGAAAAACATGGTGCTATTTCCGAATTCACCGAGTTTTTATTAAACAAAACTTTATCGGATTTGACACAGATTCATGCTTTTAATCCAGATTGTTTTGTGTCTATCAATCTGTCCATTCAACAATTACAACAAAAAAACTTGATTCAACTGGTGCAAAATGCCTTGCAACAAAACAACCTTTTACCAAAGCATTTGGAAATTGAATTGACAGAATCCGAAGAATTGACGGATGATATCTTAGATAATGGCGTTTTGCAAGAGTTTGCCAAAATGCAACTGCCTGTTTCTATTGATGATTTTGGCACAGGTTATTCTTCCTTTGAACGCCTTAAAAAACTAAACATTTCCAAACTTAAAATTGATATTTCTTTCATTCAATCTTTGGATAAAGATGATAAAAACAAGGCCATTGTTTCTTCTATCATCAAGCTGGGCCACGATTTGGGATTTCCTGTGTTGGCTGAGGGGGTGGAAACAACATCACAACAATCATGGTTAAAAGACAATGGTTGTGATTATGCTCAGGGTTTTTGGTACTCTCGGGCCTTGCCTTTGGATCAATTGAAAGAGTTTTTGAAGGAAAAGAAAGACATTACTTAAAAAAAATATGCTTTTTTTGAAAAAAGTGATTGCAAAATAATTTTTTTTCGCTTATATTCAAGTTGTTGAGAAAAGGAGTATTACCATGACACACGAAATCAACGAAGAAAATATCCGTGTTGCTGCCTATTATATATGGGAGCAAGCCGGACGCCCAGAAGGCAAAGATAAGGAGTGTTGGATTCAGGCTTGTGAACAATTGTTTGCCCCAAAAGCACCAAAAAAATGTGCCAAAAAGGTGGCTAAACCTGTTGTGAAAGCCGAAAAAGAAGAACCCAAGAAAAAGGTTGCGGCAAAGCCTGTTGTAAAGGCAGCCGTTGCTCCCAAGGCTCCTGTTAAAAAAGCCTGCGCTAAAAAGGGTTGTAAAAAATAAAATTTCTTTTTAAGGGTTAAAAAAAGAAAGAAAACGGAAAGACAACACTTTCCGTTTTTTTTTGATTCTTCGCTCCTCTTTTACAAATACTGTGCCAAATCTGCTTTGATATCCGTCATCTCTTGAACCAATGTCTGGACAGCCCCATTCACTTGTGCTTCATTATTTGACAGTGTTTTTTCTTGGATTAGTTCCTTTTCGGATTTATCCGAGCCTCGTAATTTTTTTTGAACCCCTTTAATTGTCAACAAATCTTTGTACAAATAATCCCGTATTTTGGAAATCAAAACAATGTCTTCCGATTGATAATAGCGACGCCCCATACGCTTGGTTGGTTTGATTTGCGAAAACTGTGTTTCCCAAAACCGTAATACAGACGGTTGAACCTGTAATAACTCTGCCACTTCTGTAATTGTGCGATATGCGTGTTCAGATTTCATTCTCAATCCTTATTTTAAGGCATTTTTCAAGTAGTTTGAGGGTTTGAATGACAACACTGTACGGGCGGTGATGGCATGTTCTTTTCCTGTTTTAGGATTACGACCAACCCGTTCGGCTTTTTTATGTGGAATAAAAGATGCAAAACGGGCAATTTTTACTTCCTCTCCCCGTTCAAATGCCTGTATGACATAAGACAATGTCTTGTCAATCAACTTAAAAGAATCGGCATAGGAAAACCCCAGCTCTTGATACAAAGTTTCAGCAATATCTGCTCGTGTAATTGTTTTTTGTGTCATTTTCTACCTCTCATTTTATCTCATATATCATGCCACACTTGTCCACAATATGCAAGTGGTTATTTTATGTTTTTAATTTATTTTTTAAGGAGCTGTGGTATCATTCAAGCCAGACAGATTTAAGAACGAGGTCATTTCTTTTTTGATTTTTTCACACAAATCATTTTTGGCCATACGAGCCGTTGCATCTATGGCACAAGAAAATGAATAGGCATCCGCACTGCCATGACTTTTTACAGAAATACCATTCAATCCAACAAACATTGCCCCATTGTATTTGCGTGGATCAGCTTTTTCTTTGAATCTTTTTAATGCCCCCGAAGCGATTCCAAAACCCAACATACCCAGCAAGGACTTTTTCACTTCTTTTTTTAAGCTGCCTGATATAAACTTTGCCGTTCCTTCCAATGTTTTTAAGGCTATATTTCCCGAAAAACCATCCGATACGAACACTTGGGCGTTGCCCATGGCAATATCATTTCCTTCCACAAATCCTTTGAAGTTCAAACGATCGCCATATTCTTTTAACTGGCTTGCCGCTTCTTTGATTTCTTCACGGCCTTTTGTTTCTTCCGATCCGATATTCAATAAGCCGATGACAGGGTGTTCTTCGTTGAACAAAACTTTATATAAAACATCGCCCATAATGGCAAATTCAACCAAATTTTGTGCATCACATTCGGCATTTGCCCCCAAATCTAAACACACAATATCCCCATTCGCAGAAGGTAAAACCGCCGCAATGGCCGGCCGATCAACACCAGGGATTGTCCCAAGACAGATTTTACTCATCGCCATTAAGGCCCCTGTATTGCCGGCTGAAACAACCGCTTTGGCATAGCCATTACGCACCGCCATTATCGCTTGCCACATACTGGATTCACGCCCCGCACGAATTGCTTGCGAAGGTTTATCGGTTGCTTTCACAACCTGTGTTGTATGATGGATTTTATAACATCCCTGTGGTAATCCAACTTCTTGAACCAGAGGCATCAAAACTTCTTCGTTACCAAACAAAAAGAAAAATAAATCTTTATGTTTTTTGGCCGCCAAAGCAACCCCTTCTAACACTGAACGTGGTGCAAAATCACCACCCATTGCATCAATGGAAATAACGGTTTGTTTCTCCATTTGACACCCCCTTTGGTTTTGTTATGTTGAATTACTTGGCTTTTTTAACTAAAACTTCTTTTTTGTTATATGTGCCACAGGCTTCGCACACATGGTGTGGACGAACCAATTCGCCACATTTTGGACATTCTGTATAAGAACTTGCAGCCAAACCATCATGAGAACGACGCATATCACGTTTAGATTTAGATGTTTTTTTCTTAGGTGTTGCCATTTTATACTCTCTTCAAAAATTGTTAAACATAATTTTATGTTCTATATTTATACACGATTTTTATTTTTTTTGCAAGCCTTTTTTGCTTCATTTGTTGATTTAGTTTCCAAATAAGGCATTTTGCCTTTGCTGAATGTCCTTTGGCAGAGGTTGTTTGGACAGCGGTCGGAAAATGGATGCCGGCAACTCAACTTTGTTCAATTGCACATCCTTTGTTGTTCTTGATGGCAGCAAACGCCCATTCAACACCAATTGCATAATCCGATTGTTATCCAAGATAATTTGGCCATTTCGGATGAAATAATTATCCTCTTTCCCAAAAATATCATTATATCCTTCCCCATCCCGCTTTAACAAGACATTTTGCATTTTCAGTGTTATGTTCGGAATGGACAGTTTATTCTCTTGAATAGACAAAGGAATGGATATATTGGCTGTACCGGCTGTTGGTTTCAGACCATTCAATTTTACAGCTCGTTCAAATTGTTCGGGTGTCATCGGATCAATGTTTTTCATATATACCAACAAATTAGCCCCTTTCGTTGGAATCACCGTTGCCGGCACAGACAATGGGATACCGCCCCCAACAAGCGACATATTATTGATGCGTATTGTATCATTTTTGAATTGAACAAACATATCAATATCCTGGAAGGGAATCACCCCATCAATGGATTGTATTGTTAAATGTTGATCTTTTTGAATCACAAATGGCAGTAAACTATCCACTGTTAAGACAGAATTCACACCAGAAACTGTCACACCTCTCGTATCAAACGACACATCTTTTAATCCAATGTAGAGTGGTCCTTGAATATTATGGGCTGAGGACCAATTTATTTTTCCATATACTGCCATTTTTCCAGACAAATTGCGTACAGAAGATGGAATATCTGGCCACAATTGTGTCGGGCTTACTGTCAATTCGGATAAATTGAAAGGTGGTATTTTAATTTGCCCTTCAAATGTTTTTTGTTGTGGCTTAAAATATCCTTGAATGATTAAAGAAATGGGTGTGCCATTAAAGGCCATTTTGGCTTCGGATTGTTGCCCTAACATTGTTAAGGACAATTCAAACGGATGGGACAGCAATGGCAAATCAGGCAAACGAACCTCTTGGGCAAACATTGTAAAACTAGCCGTTTGATCCAAAAGGTTATTTGCTTTAATTTCCCCTTTTTCAAATAATAAATTCGGGGAATTAAACTTTAATTCTTTTGCCAATACAGAAAGTCTGCTTGCTTTTTCAATTCCTTCAAAAATATCACCTGATATCGTTAAATCTGCCACTTCAACATTTATTTTGTTTTCTGTATTGAGTGTTTTGCCTTCATATATCAGATTATTGATTGGCAATGAGAAACTTAACCAAGGGTTGCCCTCTTTCAATATAAGGGCTTTTTCTTGTGGCATCAATTTTAATTGAACAATCTCTGTGTTCACAAGCCATTCGTTTTCGTAAACAAATCCCACATCCTTGATGGTGATATTTGCTTCTTGTTTCACATCTCCCACACAGTTAAAACCGTTTTCACAAACCAAATCCATTTTTAGGGGCGCACTCAACTCGGTCACATCAAATGTATTGCCATACAGTTTTGGTATTTTTACATAAAATTGACCCCATGTCTTAAATGTTGTTGCATTTATAAACGACAGGTGTTCTATATCAAACGCCACTTGACTGGACAAGTCTGGCTCGGTTAAATTATTTTTTTGCCACAATATCTGGGCCATAAAATCATTTTCATCCACACTGTTTAACTTGGCAACAATGTTCTTTTCAATTGTCCCATAACCCATTTGAAAATCAGCTTGGACTTGTTTGATTTGCTGCTTTTCCATATTCAACCTTAACACACCTTTAATGTTTTCAGGTGAAGAGCGTGGCAAGGTGATGGAACCTTTTGCAATCGTTAAAATCCATTCGGGATTTTCACTTGAACCATCTGTCGTTAAAGTAGCCTGCACTTGCAAGGATGGTTCTTCCAATGTTAAAGGCATAACAATTTGCATCTTTGAGCCGTAAATTGCCTCCATTGAAAAAGTGATGGGGATTTCTTTTTGTGGGGTGCGCACAATCAACTTAGCATTACTGATTGTTAAAGCATTGATATCCATATCCAGACGATTTTGTGTTGGATTTTGAATTTGCGACAAAATCTTTGGCAATTCGTTTATGATATTGACATCTGAGTTTGTATCCAGATAAACACGCAATCCATCCAACTCAACAAAACGAATCCGCTTTTGCAACAAATCGGCAAATGTAGAATAAATCACAATATTATTCACCGAATAGCTGTTATCTTTTGCTGTTAGATGATTCACAATAATCCGGTCCATTCCAAATTCGGCACTTTCGTATTGTACTTCACGTTCACGCAATTGGTCTTCCAGATAAATCGGCAATTGAAGACGATTATACACAGCAAAAATCACAATCAAGATGCCACTGAAATACAAAAGCGACATAAACACTGTCCACAAAACGCTTAAAACCCGAAAAACAGGTTCATAGGTTCGCCTTAATGCATCCATATAAAGGGCGGCACGCATAAACAGAACCACAAGCTCCATTACAAGAGATTGCTTTTTTTTCACTTCAACCAGAACATCTTTATCTTCGCCGGCAATTTGATTATACAAATCCGAACTTTGTGCAGATGGTCTTGCCGACATAGGGTCGGTTCCATAGGGTTGTTGTGTATCCATATTATTTTCTTGTGGCACTTTATGCCTCCCTCTTTTCGCAAAGAATAACTTTATTTTTCCAAATCGTCAAGCATTTTTTTGAATTCTTCTTCATTCAAAATCCGCACACCCAACTTTTGTGCTGTTGTGTATTTGCTTCCTGCTTCTGAACCAGCCACAACATAGGTTGTTTTTGTGCTGACAGAACCAGATACTTTTCCGCCCCATTCTTGAACTTTTGCTTTGGCTTCATCCCTTGACACAGACAAGGTACCAGTGAACACAAAGGTTGTGCCTTTTAGTGGTTGATTTTGGTTGCTCTGTTCTTCGTCTTTTATTATCAATAATGATTCTAATTGTTCCAATAATTTTTGATTGTGTTCTTCTTGGAAAAAATCAATGATATCCATGGCCATTGTATGACCGATACCTTCTATACCCATCAAACTTTCCAATGCCCTTTCAGAACTTGCCTGTTGTTTGAAATGATACCAACTGACGAATCTGTTGGCCAATAATTTAGCCGTTGCTTCGCCAATTTCGGGAATCCCCAGCGCATAGATAAAACGGGACAACGAAACCGTTTTTGCTTGTTCTATTGCCTTAAACAAAGCATTTACAGATTTTGTTCCCCATCCATCAAGTCCCATCAGAGCCAATTCATATTCCTGTTTCAACTGGAAAATATCCACAGGATTTTGAATCCAGCCCAATTCATAAAACAGTTCTATATTACGGTTGCCAAGCCCTTGGATATCAAAGGCATCTTTTGACACAAAGTGTTTGAGGCGTTCCACCGCCTGAGCCGGACAGGTTAACCCTCCTGTGCAAATTGTCACCGCTTCACTTCCTTCTCGCACCGCATGCGCCCCACACACCGGACAAACCGTTGGAAAGTGATAAGGTTGGCTGTTAGAGGGGCGTTTTTCCATCACCACCCGCACAATTTGCGGAATCACATCCCCAGCTCGTTGCACCACAACCGTATCCCCTTCCCGAATGTCTTTGCGCATAATTTCATCAGCGTTATGCAGTGTAGCATGTTGCACCAAAACACCCCCCACATTGACCGCTTCCAAATCGGCCACAGGCGTTAAAGCCCCTGTTCTTCCAACCTGAATGCGGATTTGTTTCAAAAGTGTTGTCGCTTGTTCGGCCGGAAACTTGTGTGCTATCGCCCAGCGGGGAGAACGGGCAATAAATCCCAATCGTTTTTGAAGGGATATATCGTTCACCTTATACACAATACCGTCTATATCATATGGTAATGAAGCACGCATGGCGTTTATTTCATTAAAAAAATGAATCATCTCTTGCGGGGTATGACACAAACGGATATGCGGATTGATGGGAAATCCCCATTTTTTTAAGGTTTGTAAAAATGCCCAATGTGTTTCAAAAGAAGGCCCTTCATACGCCCCCAAAGCATAGGCAAACAGGCTGAGCTTGCGTTTGGCTGTGATGGCGGGATTTAACTGGCGCAAACTGCCGGCCGCAGCATTACGGGGGTTGGCAAAAACTTTGTCTTTGTTTTGAGATTGTTCCTCATTCAGTGCCAAAAAATCGTCTTTTCGCATATACACTTCACCACGCACATCCAGCAAGGTGGGTGGCATTGTCAATAAATCCTCACTTTTCAAGGTTAAAGGCAACTCTTTTATCGTTTTCAAGTTTTCCGTTATATCCTCACCCACAGAGCCATCGCCCCGTGTTGCGCCTCGTACAAAAAGCCCATTTTCATACACAGCAGAATAGCCCAGACCATCAATTTTTGGTTCAGCTACTATTTCAATTGGGATATCTGATGAAAGCCCCAAAAACTTGTGTATTCTGTCCATAAAATCAAACACATCTTCTTCGGTAAAGATATCTTGAAGTGACAACATTGGTACTTTATGTTCGCTTTTTTTGAAGCCGGTGGACGGTTGAAAACCCACACGGCGAGACAACGAGTTTTCGGGAATTAAATCGGGATATTCGGCTTCCAATTGTTCCGCACGACGGCGCAACGCATCATATTCGGCATCACTTACCAGCGGGGCATCTTCTTGATGATACGCCTTATCATAGCGTTCCAATTTATCCGCCAAATCTTGAAGTTCTTGTTTGATTTCTTCGTTCTTTTCCATGTGATTTAGTTTAATCTTTTTTGGATATAATTGCAAGTGATTTTCACGCTTGATACCAAATAAAAAAATGCTTATTCTGAAACAAAAAGGAGGTTTTATGCCAAAAGTTTTTGTATCAGGTTGTTTTGATTTACTTCACAGCGGTCATATTCGTTTTTTTCAAGAGGCTGCTTCTTACGGGGATGTTTATGTGTCTGTTGGGTCGGACAAAACCGTTTGGGAGTTAAAACACAGAAAAACTTTTTATCCCCAAGAAGAACGCCTTTTTATGGTGAGAGCCTTGAAGGCTGTTCATGAAGCCTTTATCGGTTCCGGCAGTGGGTATTTAGATTTTTTACCCGAATTAGATTTGGTTCAGCCGGACATCTTTTTTGTCAATCAAGACGGTGACTCCCCCGAAAAAAGGGCGTTATGTGCCGAAAGAGGGATTCAATATATTGTCAGCCAACGCTTGCCCCAAGAAGGGCTTGATGCCCGTTCTACCACTGCGCTGCGCCAAACTTTGAATCAATAATCAGCTTTTCAACAATTCTTTGGCCACTTCCCGAGAAGTATCGGTGACTGTTGCCCCAGACACAAGGCGTGCAATTTCTTCCAATCGGCCGGCTTTATCCAGTTGATGTACATTTGTCACTGTTTGATTTTCTGTATCCGTTTTTTGAACCAGATAATGATGGTTGCCAAAGCCCGCCACCTGAGGAGAATGGGTAATCACCAAAATCTGATGATGCTTTGCCAAGCGGGCCAGCCTTTCCCCCACCGCTGCGGCCGTTGCCCCAGAAATGCCTGTATCAATTTCATCAAAAATCAAAGTGGTTTGATTGTCTTGTGACAAATTGACTTTTAAGGCCAACATAAAACGAGACAACTCACCGCCCGAAGCACATTTATGAATGGCATTCAAATCTGCCCCTTTATTGGTGGCGGCCGTGAACAATACTTCGTTCAAGCCGGTTTTATTGCCGGCATCCAGATTTAAGTCTTTGACATCCGTTTTGAAAACGGCTTTTTCCAACTTCAAATCCGGCAATTCCTTCATCACCGCTTTATCCAACTCTGCGGCCGCTTTATGACGCATATCCGACAGCTTTTGTGCCAAACGATGATATTCCTGTTTTAATTTTTCCGCTTCTTTTTTCAGTTCTGCCAACTGGTGCGTGCCATGTTCGGCCGAAGACAACTTTTGACGCACCTGTTCGGTAAAGGCAGGCAATTCGGCAATTGTAATCCGATATTTTCTGGCCATATCTCGCAATGCAAACAGCCGATCATCTATACTGGGCAATTCAGAGGTATCCCCCAAATCGTTCAAAGTATGCTCTAAATCGGAGGTTAAATCCGACAAAATATCTTGCGCTTCGGACAAGGCTTTTAATTCGTTTTCAAAGCGACCACCGGTCACTTTATCCGCATTCATCAGTTGATTATCTATTTTGCCCATCAAGCGCAAAACACCCAATTCTTCTTCGGACAAAATCTCGCAAGCGTTTTTGACATTTTCTATAATATGTTCGGCATTTATCAATTCTGTGCGTCTTTTTATCAATTTTTCTTCTTCGTCCGCTTTGGGATTTAAGGCTTCCAACGCCTGCAAATCAGAACGCAAAAAATCTTCTTCTGCCACTTGCTGGGCCAAGTCCCGTTCAAAATCCAAAGCTGTTTGATTGGCCTGTTGATATTTTTCCCAAGCTGCTTCCACTTGTTTTTTTTGTGCTTTCAAATTGCCAAATGCATCCAAAGTATCCAGATGTGTGGATGGATTTAACAAAGCGTGTGAGGCAAATTGACCATGTATTTCTATCAAAGTATCACCAATGGCTTTTAACAGGGCAACGCTTACCGGTTGATCACAGATAAAGGCCTTTGTTTTTCCTTCTTTGGTTAAGGTTCTTCTTAAAACCAAATCGTCTTCATACGCCAACCCTTGTTCATTTAACAAGGCAAAGGCAGGATGATTTTTGGGCAGGTTGAAAGTGGCACTAACCACCGTTTGTGCTTCGCCTTTTTGCACAAAGCGTGTGTCGGCCCTTGCCCCCAAAACAAGGGAGAGTGCATCCAACAAAATGGACTTGCCTGCACCCGTTTCTCCGGTAAAGACACCCAACCCCTTATCAAACGACAAGTGCAAGCTGTCAATTAAAACAAAATGTTGGATAGCCAACGCTGTCAGCATCAATTACTCCACCAATTTCAAGGTTCTTTTTGTCCAAACATCGTTTTCAAATTTTTGTGATAATTTATCGGCAATTTGTTTTGCCTGAGTTGTCATCCCCAAGGCCTGATACGAGGCTGCCAAACGATAGTACGCCTCGGGCACCTGATTGGAATCCGGATAGTTTATCAACACGCTTTGAAACCGATTCATGGCGGCCGTAAAATCATGGCGTTTTTGATAATAGCGACCGATTTCCATTTCCTGACCCGCCAAATGATTTTTAATCATTACCAATTTTGCTTTGGCATCATTATAATAAATGGAAGCCGGATAACGCACCGTCAATTCTTTGAAAGTTGCTTCGGCATTGGCGGTCATTTCCTGTTCCCTTGACGGATCGGCAATTTGTTCATAATAACACAGGCCCTTTAAGTACAGCGCATACGGTGTGTTTTTATTCCCGGGGTGTAATTGGATAAAGCGTTCCAATGTCAACAAAGCATCCGCATATTCATTTTGTTTATATTGCGAATAAGCCATCATAATTTGCGCTTTATCGGCCCATTCCGAAAACGGAAAGTTTTGTTCCACCGCATCAAACGATTTGGCAGCCAATTCATAATCGGTTTTTTGGAAGGCTTTGTATCCTTGAAGATAGTATTCTTCGGCCGTTTCAGGTTCATGAGATACGACACCGGCACAGGCCGACAAAAATCCACACAATAAAAACATCCACACCTGTTTCATTTTTTTTCCTTTCGTTTTGTTTATATTAGAACAAAATCCATCAAAAGGCAATTACTTTTTTATTTGGTATAACTTAGGGCAAATATCTTGCTTTTTTTTGAACGGAACGATAAAAAAACTTGCTTTTTTGTTTTGAACTGGGTACAATCTTTTTATAAGTTTAATTTAACGAAAGGATTGAATATGGCTGGAAGCATAAATAAAGTTATTTTGGTTGGTAATTTGGGACGTGATCCAGAAGTGCGCCACACAACGACGGGGGCAAAAATTGTTCATTTATCCGTTGCTACATCTGATGTGTGGAAAGACAAAAACGGTGAACGCCAAGAAAAAACTGAGTGGCATCGTGTTGTCATTTTTAATGCGAACTTGGCCGATTTTGCTGAACGCAACCTGAAAAAAGGTTCAAAAGTTTATGTAGAAGGTGCTTTACAGACACGCAAGTTCCAAGATGCCTCTGGTCAAGACAAGTTTTCCACAGAAATCGTGTTGGGTTCCTATCGTGGAGAGTTGGTTGTTTTGGAAGGTCGGGCTGATTCGTTTGCCGCTTCTGAAAATGCAGATGGTGCCGAGCCTGTGGCCGATGCCGGTTGGGATTCCGCCCCAACAGGTGCCGAAGGTTTTAATGACGAGATTCCTTTTTAAGAAAGGCTTGTGTGATGACAGTTTTATATAAAGCAGGTGATTCGGATACCCGCCCTTGGGGAACTTGGGAAGTTTTAGCTGTGGGCGAAGGTTATATTGTAAAACGCATTATGGTTTTACCGCACAAAAAACTTTCTTTACAATCTCACCATTTCAGATCAGAACATTGGATTATGGTGGCTGGCGAAGGTCAAGTGACTTTGGGTGAAGAAACAAAAACCGTTTCTGCCAACGAAGCTGTTTTTATTGAAAAAGAACAAAAACATCGCATGGAAAATGCTTCGGACGAATCGCTGACTTTTATTGAAGTTCAAACAGGGGATACTTTGGACGAATCGGATATTGTTCGTTATCAAGACGATTATGGTCGTTCATAAAAAAATGTCTGTTGTATTTTTGCTTAAAACACATTAAAAAACAACCCTTAAACCCTCTTTTCAAAAAGGGGGTTCTTTTTTGGATTTTTTTGCTTATTTTTAAGTTTTTTTCCTTGCTTTTTTAATTGGAAAATGCTAGGCTGATTTTATATAAAAACATCAGATGAAACGAGGATAAAATGACCGAAGAAATGAAAAACGAAACTGCTTTATCAACCGGCACTGTGACAAATGATATTTTCCAAACCGCCATTGAAGATGAAATGCGTAAATCTTATTTAGATTACGCCATGAGTGTGATTGTGGCTCGTGCTTTACCGGATGTGCGTGATGGTTTGAAGCCCGTTCATCGCCGTATTTTATTCTCTATGCACGAAAACGGTTATGATTATAACAAACCTTTCCGAAAATCTGCCCGTATCGTGGGAGATGTGATGGGTAAATATCACCCCCATGGTGACAGCTCTATTTATGAAGCTATGGTGCGTATGGCGCAAGATTTTTCTATGCGTGTTCCTTTAATCAGTCCGCAGGGCAACTTCGGTTCCATGGATGGTGACAAAGCTGCCGCCATGCGTTATACAGAAGCCAGATTAGCCCAATCTGCCCATTGGTTATTGGAAGATATTGACCGTGACACGGTGGATTTTATGCCTAACTATGACGAAACTTGTGAAGAACCTGTGGTTTTGCCGGCTCGTTTCCCGAATATCTTAGTGAACGGTTCGGGTGGTATTGCCGTGGGTATGGCCACCAATATGCCACCACATAATATGGCCGAGGTTTTATCTGCCTGTGTGGCAACCATTGACAACCCAGAAATTACAATTGATGAATTGATTTCTTATGTACCTGCCCCTGACTTTCCAACAGGCGGTGTGATTTTGGGTCGGGGTGGTGCTCGCTCTGCATATGAAACTGGGCGTGGTTCGGTGATTATGCGGGGACGCTGTTCCATTGAAGAAATCAAAAAAGACAAAACGGCCATTGTGGTGACAGAAATCCCTTATCAAGTGAACAAGGCCGAGATGATTATGAAGATTGCTCAACTTGTTAAAGACAAGGTGATTGAAGGCATTTCTGATTTGCGTGATGAATCTGACCGTCAAGGGGTGCGGGTTGTTATTGAGCTTAAAAAAGATGCCTTCCCTGATGTGATATTAAATCAACTTTACAAATATACACCTTTACAGACCAGTTTTGGGATGAATATGCTTGCTTTGAACAATGGGCGACCAGAATTGATGAACTTGAAACAAATCATCAAGGCCTTTTTGAATTTCAGAGAAGAAGTGGTTCGCAGAAGAACGGCCTTTGAATTAAACAAGGCCCGTGACAGAGCGCATGTTTTGGTGGGGTTGGCCATTGCGGTTGCCAATTTGGACAAAGTTGTTGAAATGATTAAAACAGCTCCGGATCCAACTGTGGCCAAAGAACAATTGATGAATGAACGCTGGGCCGCCAAGGATGTGGAAATGCTTGTTCAATTGATTGACGAGCCTGACCGTAAAGTTGAAAATGGCATTTATATGATGAGTGAAGCCCAAGCCAAGGCGATTTTGGAATTGAAGCTCAGCCGTTTAACCGGTTTGGAGCGGGACAAGATTCACGAAGAAGTGGGCGAATTAGCGGCTTTAATCCGTGGCTATTTGGATACCCTATCCAGCCACGAAAAGATTTTGGCTATCATTCGTGAAGAATTATTGGCTGTGAAGGCTCAATTCCCAGAAGAACGCAGAACAACTATTGAAGATGCCGAATTTGAACAGGATATGGAAGATTTAATTCCTCGGGAACAGATGGTTGTGACGACTACCAACACTGGTTATATCAAACGGGTGAACCTAAACACCTATCGGACGCAAAATCGGGGTGGTAAAGGTCGGGCCGGTATGTCCACCCGTGATGAAGATACGGTGACGAACTTGTTTGTGGCCTGTACGCACAGTCCATTGTTATTCTTCTCTACACGGGGGATTGTGTATAAGTTAAAAACCTATCGTTTGCCAGAAGGCAGCCCTCAAAGTTTGGGCAAGGCTTTAATCAACTTGTTGCCTTTACAACAAGGGGAAACCATTACTACCATTTTAACTTTACCCGAAACCGAAGCAGAATGTGACAACTTGACTGTGATGTTTGCCACAGCGGCCGGTACAGTCAGACGCAACAAGCTGTCTGATTTCTGGCGGGTCAATCAAAATGGTAAAATTGCCATGAAGTTGGACGAAGGCGACAAATTGGTGGGTGTTGTGATTTGTGACGACAATCAAGATATCTTGCTTTCTGCCAAAAACGGCAAATGCGTGCGTTTCCCTGTGGAAGATGTGCGTGTGTTTGCTTCTCGTGCCTCTACTGGTGTGCGGGGGATGAAGTTGGCCGATGGGGATGAAGTGATGTCTATGTCTGTGTTAAAACATGCCAAAGCCGACATTGACAAGCGGGATGCTTATTTGAAAGAAGCGGCTGCTCGTCGTCGTGCCGAAGGGGTGGCCACAGAAGATGATGTTGTTGAAACAGAATCCACTTTGAACACCGCTTTAACCCCTGATGAGTTTGACAAGATGGCCTTGGATGAAGAGTTTGTTTTGACTTTAACTTCGGCCGGCTATGGCAAACGCACCAGTGCCTATGAATATCGTATTACTTCCCGTGGCACACAAGGTGTGACCAACATCAAAACAGACGAAGGCAAGCGGGCGGCCGATGTGGTGGCCTCTATGCCTGTGAAAGCGGGGGATCATTTGATGCTTGTGACAGACGGTGGACAATTGATTCGCACTCGGGTGGATGATATTCGCATTGCCGGACGTTCCACAATGGGCGTGATTGTATTCCGTTTAGGCAAAGACGAGAAAGTTGTTTCCGCTACCTGTATCAGCGACATGGGCGAAGAAGAAGCCGAAACAATTGAATCGGAAGAATTGACAACCGACACTCAACAACCTATTATGAATGAACAAAATGAATCACAAAAGGAGAATATATAATGCTTTTATACGGACCAGAATGGATGCCAGATATCAAAAAAAACCTTCATGAAAAACGATTGGATGGGACTTTTCGTTATACCATTTCCCCCCTTTACAGAAGGGATGTCAATGCATACACCAAAGAGGCCATTCAAGGCTTACAAGCCATGTTAGCGGCAGACGGCATTCAATCTGTGCTTCACAGAGACAGAATTGCACAAGGCAAAATCCCCGCCAATACAGCCTATTTGGAAGTACGAGATTTGAAAAGTTTGAATAATTTGGAAACTAGATTAAAAAATGTGGGCATCAAGTTAGCTCCAGACCGTTTCCTTGAAAAAAAAGAACCTTCGGCTTTATTGATGAAGAAAAGGCGTCAAGGAGGTAGATAAAATGTGTCCTTGCCCTGTTTGTACCGGTTTATTGATTTTGCTGTGTCCGTTGTTGCTGTGGAAAAAACCACGGCAATGGCTGAACAAAAAAATCAACAAACATCACAAGGGATGTGTGACCTGTCAAAAGGCCGAGCATCACCATTGCCAACAAGAACATATTCCTTGTACTTGCGAAAAGTGTTCGCCTCATAAAAAATAGTTTTATCCGCAAAAAACTTATATATCCCCTTATTCGCCATTCTACACAAGCAGCTTCCCCTTTTTTCCAGCGACAAAGCCTGTTAGTTTTGATTCAACCTCACACACAGGAATCTTATTGCCTTTTGAATGTTTTCTTAAAACATTGCTTGTGGAGATAGCTGTTATCCTAGTGTTTTTTCTGTTTATCCTTTTCTTCCAAGAATGTCAATAAAAAAAGCGGCACAAAATGCACCGCTTTTTGTTGTTGAGAAAGGTGGTGTTTAATACATACCGCCCATACCGGCAGGCATACCGCCCATATCGCTCCCATGTCCACAGGAACATTTTTCTTCGGGCTTATCGGCAACCATGGCTTCGGTGGTAATCAACAAACCGCCCACAGAACTTGCCCCTTCCAAAGCAATACGCACAACCTTTGTCGGGTCAATGATACCGGCTTTTACCATATCGGTATATTCGCCTTTGCGAGCATCATACCCTTGGGTCAATTCATATTTTTCCAACAATTTGCCCACGATGACAGAGCCATCCACTGCGGCATTTTCGGCAATTTGACGCACGGGGGCTTGCAATGTTCTGCGAATAATATCAATGCCCACCCGTTGGTCATCATTGGCTGGTGTTAAAGTATCCAGCACTTTTGTGGCATACAACAAGGCTGTGCCGCCACCTGGGACAATCCCTTCTTTTACGGCAGCACGGGTGGCATGCAGGGCATCATCCACACGGTCTTTTTTCTCTTTCACTTCTACTTCGGAAGCACCACCCACTTTAATCACGGCAACGCCGCCAGACAATTTACCCAAGCGTTCTTCCAATTTTTCACGGTCATAGTCGCTGGATGCAGATTCAACCTGCGAACGGATTTGGTTACAACGCGCTTCAATATCGGCTTTATCCCCTGCTCCATCAACGATTGTTGTATCATCTTTTGTGATGGTCACCGTTTTGGCTGTACCTAGCATATCCAAGCGCACATCTTCCAATTTCATACCTAAATCGGCAGAAATCACTTGCCCATGTGTTAAAATGGCAATGTCTTCCAACATAGCTTTTCTGCGGTCACCAAATCCAGGTGCTTTGACGGCTGCCACCTTCAAACCACCACGCAATTTATTCACAACCAATGTGGCCAAGGCTTCGCCTTCAATATCTTCCGCAATAATCAACAACGGACGACCCGATTGTACCACTGCTTCTAACACAGGCAAGATGGCCTGCAAATTATTTAATTTTGATTCATTGATTAAGATAAACGGATTATCCAATTCAACCGTCATTTTTTCGGCATTGGTCACAAAATATGGCGACAGATAGCCCCGATCAAATTGCATTCCTTCCACCACTTCCAGCTCGGTATCCATTCCTTTGGCATCTTCCACTGTAATCACACCATCTTTGCCCACTTTTTCAATGGCTTCGGCAATATAATCACCGATGGAGGAATCTCCGTTGGCAGAAATTGTGCCAACTTGGGCGATTTCTTCGTTTGTGGATATTTCTTTGGAACGGGCTTTCAAATCAGCAATCACTGCTTCTGTGGCCATATCAATACCCCGTTTCAAATCCATTGGATTCATCCCTGCCGCAACGGCCTTACATCCTTCACGAATAATTGTTTGTGCTAATAAAGTGGCCGTGGTTGTGCCGTCACCAGCAATTTCGTTGGAACGACTTGCCACCTCTTTCACCATTTGGGCACCCATATTTTCAAACTTATCCGCCAACTCTATTTCCTTGGCCACAGACACACCGTCTTTTGTAATGCGTGGTGCGCCATAGGCTTTCCCCAAAACAACATTTCGGCCTTTTGGCCCCAATGTCACTTTTACCGTATTTGCCAACAAATCAACGCCTTTCAGCATTTTTGAACGGGCATCTGTTCCGAATTTAATCTCTTTTGCTGTCATCGTATTTTCCTTTCATTTAACATTATGACCCAAAGGATACAAACTTGGTTTTCTAATTTCTTCGCTAATAACGCTCATCAATAAGAAAAACTGGGTTTGTGTTCTTTTGCTGTCATCGTATTTTCCTTATTCCAAAATGCCGAACACTTCGGATTCTTTCATAATGACCAAGTCCTGACCATCTATTTTGACTTCTGTGCCAGACCATTTACCAAACAAAACTCTGTCCCCAACTTTTAAGGTCATAGGGATTTCATGGCCGGCCTCATCACGACCACCAGGGCCAACAGAAACAACCATCCCTTGTGACGGTTTTTCTTTGGCTGTATCTGGAATAATAATACCGCCGGCGGTTCTGTTTTCTTCTTCAATGCGTTTGATTACAACACGATCTAATAATGGTTTTAATTGCATGTACATTCTCCTTGTTTTGTACCATAAAGTATATAGTATCTTTGGGAAAAATGTCAAGTCTTTCTAGAACAATTTTATCAAGAAAAAAGCCCCTATCAGCAACACAAAAAACAAAATGCTGAGCCAACCAAGATTTTTTTCAATGTATTTTTGCATCGGTTCGCCCCATTTATATAATGCTGCTGCCACCAAGAAAAAGCGAAAACCTCGTCCTAGCATTGAAATCATCATAAAAAGGGCAAAGTTCATGTGCATCACACCACTTGTTATGGTGATTAGTTTATAAGGGAAAGGCGTTATTCCTGCCCCCAAAACAATCCATGCCCCATGCGCAATATAGGCTTGTTTCACAGTTTCAAACTCGTCCATCCAACCACACCAATTCAAAAACGGAATGGCCACAGCATCATACAAAAACATTCCAATTACATAACCAAAGGCACCGCCAAGCACACTGAACAATGTGCACAAAAAAGCAATTTGAAAGGCTTTTTGACGCTGTTTCAAAATCAAGGGTATCATCAACACATCCGGTGGAATTGGAAAAAAAGAACTTTCGGCAAAAGACAGTCCGCACAAAGCAGCAATCGCCCCTTTTCCAGACATCATTGACATTGTTTTATCATATAGCCAGCGCATCCCTTTTGTCCAAGTCATTTTTCCCCTTTACAATTACGATTTTTTATTCTTAAATAATGTTGATATTTTATTTTATCTTGAAAGGAATTGCAATGAAAAAAATACTCTGTGCTTTTTGTTTAACCGTTTCGGCCCTTGGGCTTACCGCTTGTGGAATTGGGGATACCAATACAACCTATCAACGCTATGAAATCGGGCAACAAGGTGTGGTTTCTACCGGACAAATTATAGCAATCAATCAAATTCAAACTGCTGGACAAAATGACATCGGCTCTTTGGGTGGTGCTATTGCTGGTGGAGCAGCAGGCAGTATGATTGGTGGAAATACGGCCGTCAATATCATTGGTGCAACAGGTGGTGCTATTTTAGGTGGCCTTTTAGGTAGCAAAACACAAGAAGCCTTAACAAAAGACATGGCTTATGAGTTTATTGTACGCAAATCCAACGGTCAGATGATTAGTATTGTTCAGTCAAACGAATTACATTTACGAGTTGGTGATCAAGTTTTATTATCAACAGTGAATGGCACAACTCGCATTCGTCAACAATTGGAAAGTTATCCTTATTAGTTTTTCTTATTCACAAAAAAATCCCCGACTTTAATCGGGGATTTTTTATTTTATTCGGCCGATGCAAGAGCCATTTCTTTGGCGGTCACATAGTCAAACTTACCCGTTCCCAACAAGGGTGGTTCGTTTGTTGTGATAATGCGTGACGGCAAGCCCAATTCGGTCATCCCTACCCGTTTGAATAATTCAATCAACCGTTCTTTTGTGATTTCCTTACTTGTGGTAATCAGAACAATTTGTTCGCCTTTCTTTTCATCAGGAATGTTCACAGCCCCGCTGATAACATCCGGAAACTCTTTGGCGATTGTTTGTTCCACTGCCAACAAAGACACCATTTCTCCACCAATTTTGGCAAAGCGTTTGCAACGACCTTTAATGAAAATAAAACCATCTTCATCCACCGTGACGATATCACCCGTATCATACCAACCGTCTTGGGGTGGGTCTAATTTAAGCGGTTCGCTGTGACGCATATAGCCTTGCATTACATTAGGGCCTTTTAACCACAATTCGCCCCCTTCAGTAATCCCTTCCACAGGCACGAGTTTATATTCTATCCCAGGCACTAAACGCCCCACAGAGCCACCTTTTTGATGCAAGAAAGTGTTGACAGAAATAATTGGAGAACATTCGGTTGCACCATAGCCTTCCAATACGCGCACACCGAACTTTTCCTGCCACACTTTGCGGGTTTCATCTTTGATTTTTTCGGCTCCCCCTGCTACAATCCGCAATGTATTAAAGTCGTACGGATTGGCACAACGGGCATAGCCAGACAAGAATGTATCCGTTGAAAAGAATATCGTTGCCCGACAGCTTGCCGCAATTTCCGGAATAATTCGGTAATGCAACGGGGTGGGATACATAAAACTTTTTAACCCATATATCAAGGGTAAGAATGTACCTACCGTTAAACCAAACGAGTGGAACATCGGCAAACAGTTTAACATCACATCTTCGTCTGTCACATCAAAGCGTGACCACACCTGCAAACAGTTGGACAAGATATTTTTATGTGTTAAAAACACCGCTTTTGGTAATCCTTCCGACCCAGAGGTGAACAAGATGACCGCTGTATCGTTTGGTGTGGTTTTCATATTCTTTTTTGTTTGGTGATACAGTTTTTTTGGACACAACGCCCCCCAAACACCCATCACTTTATCCCATGTTTTCAAAAGCGGTTTTACATCTTCCAAATACAGGATTTTCACATCATTTTTTTGCAATTCTTCCACCACAGGTTCCAACTTGGCAAGCAGGACAACTTTTTTGGCGGTAATCACGGTTTCAATGCCCACTGTTTTACAAGTGGCCACAATGGATTTCACCCCGCTTGTGAAGTTTATCATAGCGGGCACTTTGCCCATGGCGTGAAGCCCCATCACCGTTAAAGCACAGGTGTTAGATGTTGGTATCATAACGCCCATCACTTTATCCTTTGGACAGGCTTTTTGAATCAAGCGTCCCAACACAAATGATTTTAAGAACATCATCATATATTTAACCGGTTTTCGTTCTGTATCTTCCAAAACGAACTTGCCACGACCACGCATTTTCATCCCATCCGCCACCGCATCAAACACTGTTCTGTTCAGGTCGTATGTATCAAATTGCATTTGTGTAATCACATCATACAATTTTGACGAACACTTCTCTCGTTTTTCCCGATTTGGCATGTCATCAGGACATTCAAAAGACACCGGTGGCAACACACTTAAAGTGATTTTTGGAAACCATCTGCGCTCACAATGACGGCCAATCACTCGTGAAAAGAGGGTATAACACGCCCCTTGAATACGAATTGGCACAACTGGGGCATCTGCCATCATCGCCATCATAGCAGGCCCTTCGTAAATCTTCATCCGGCTGTTGCCACCTTCTACTACCCCTTGCGGAAAAATCATGCACAGTTTATCTTGACGCAATTCTTCCACCATGGCTTTCACAGCTAACGGGCTTCTGGCATCCAGAGGTTTAACATCCACCAAACTTGTCATAAACTTTACAACCAACTTATTCATTTTTTGTTCGCTGATGGTGAAAACAATTTGTCTGTCTATAAAGGCAGAAATCAACAACACATCCATATATGAGGTATGATTGGTCACAATCAATGCTCGTTTGCCGGCTTTTTCAAGATTGTCCAACCCTTCAATTTTTGTGCGGAAAAACAGTTTTAACACTCGTCGCACCAATTGCCGTCTTTTCACAACAGGCAACAGGCGCACCATATAAGCTGTGACAAACAAGTTTAAGATAGCAAACACAATGATCGTATCCAATAAACGCAAGCCGATTAAACGCAAGCTGAGAACTAAAAGCAAGGCGCCTGCCACTGACATAGCGTTGATTAAACCGCTGAACGACATCATACGCCCCATCACTTTTTTTGGGGTACTTTTTTGCAACAATGTGTAAAACGGAATGGCATACATGGCGAACAAAACGCCCATCGCAAACACATCCACAATCACACGCCAATAGCGACCATGCTGTGTCAGCAATTTGAAAATTGTAATGGCTTTATTGACCTCTATATTTGCCAAGGCCCGAGAGGCAAAAGCAAAATCAAACAAAGCAACAGAAATAAGTGTGCCAACCCAGATCACTTGTGCCCCAAGAGGTTTTCGTTTGGCCAGATAAACACTTAAAAAACTGCCCACAAAATAGCCAATTGGGAAAACGCCTGCCGTTAAAAAGGCCACCACTGACCAGCGGGCTTTCAAAATGCTTTGACCATATTCACCAGACAGCATCAACACCAAAACGCCCACAACCCAAAACCATGCAATCCCTATCAAATAGGCCCATTTGTCATATTCAAATCGCAATGTTTTGTTTAACTGAGCAAACACATCCATCGGATTATGAACCAATGGCGCAGAAGCATCCACTGGTTTTTGAGATGGCAACAAGGCTGTCACGCCAACACTGACAAATGACAACGCAACAATAGACAAGCACATCCAATTTGGTGTCACATTATCCTTTAACACCATGGACAGCGCAACCGCAGCCACAGATGAACCAAACACGGCCACACTTTTAATCCATGCATTTGCTTTTACCCATTTTTTTTCAACAACCAAATCTGGTATCAAGGCATAATTTGCCACACGAATAACAGACGACAAAAAGCCCATCACCCCCGCAATCAACATAAATAATGTGGCCGATTCCCAACCCGAAGCTAACCATGCTGTGGCAGCCACAAATACTTCCATTATGCGTGCAAGCAACAAAAACTTCTTTTTGGATATCTTATCAGCCCAATTGCCTGCAAAGGTGCTGCCCACACAGAATGTGAGTGCAAAAAATATCGTTGACGGAATCACCACTGCCGGCACAGACAGTACCATTTGATAGGTGACGAAAAAGATGAATAATGTTCTTACAAACGATTCGGTCAATGCCGATAAAAAATGTGAAGCCAACAAAGGCGAAAAGCGTTTATTTAACAAATGTTCCCTCATAAAAAAACTCCTTAATTCTTTTGTTTAGTTTGCCCTATTATATCACAATCAAAAAAAAATGCAAACAGCTTTCTCTTTACTGTGGAAAAAACGCTTGTTTTACGAGGGGTTTTCCTGTATAATCTATATTCAGATTTAATAAAAGGATATTTTGACTATGATTTCTTGCACCCATTCTGTAGCCTTTTCAGGTATTGATGTTCTGAAAATAAGCATTGAGGTTCAAATCACCAATGGACTTCCCAGTTTCAGCATTGTCGGCCTTGGCGATAAAGCTATTGCCGAAAGCCGAGAACGAGTGCGTGCCGCTTTACATGCTATTGGTTTGTCTTTGCCCGCCAACCATATTACCGTCAATTTGGCACCGGCTGATGTTGTGAAAGAAGGAACGCATTTTGATTTACCGATTGCCATTGCTTTGATGGGGGCGATGGGGATTTTAGAGCCTGAATCTATTTTTAATTATTTGATGATGGGTGAACTTGGTCTTGATGGTACCATTCGTCCTGTATCTGGTATTTTACCGGCCAGCGTGGCCGCAACCTCGTATGAAATGGGCTTTGTTTGTCCACAAGAGCAAGGGCCGGAAGCACTATGGTCGGGTAATGAAGCGATTTTAGCCCCACATACTTTGTTGGATTTTCTTAATCATCTTAAAGGTCATCAAGTTTTAACGCCACCACAACCTGTTTCTCCCCAAAATGCAGAAAGCTCGGCTTTGCTGGATATGAAAGACATCAAGGGGCAAGAAAGTGCCAAACGAGCTTTGGAAATTGCAGCCGTTGGTGGGCATAATATGCTTATGGTTGGACCACCAGGGTCTGGCAAATCAATGTTGGCTGCCCGTTTACCTTCTATTTTACCGCCCCTTTCTACCATAGAAATGCTGGAAGTCAGCAAAATCCATTCTGTTGCCGGTTTGTTAAAAGACGGCCAATTGGTGACAACTCGGCCATTTCGGGCACCACACTATAATGCCAGCACACCGGCTATGGTTGGGGGTGGCTTAAAGGCCAAACCTGGTGAGATTTCTTTGGCCCACAGAGGTGTTTTGTTTTTGGATGAATTACCCGAGTTTTCCCGTCAGACATTAGAGGCCTTACGCCAACCTTTGGAAACAGGTGAAGTGGCTGTGGCACGGGCTAATTCACATATTACCTATCCAGCCAGATTTCAATTTGTGGCGGCCATGAACCCATGTCGTTGCGGCTATCTTGGTGTGCCAGGGCATGAATGCGCCAGAGCCCCCAGATGCGCCCAAGAATATCAATCTAAAATCTCCGGCCCATTATTGGACCGCATTGACATTCAAATTGAGGTGCCACTTATCAATCCGTGGCAACTGGGGCAATTGGAAGGCAAAGAAGATTCTGCCACCATTTTGAATCGGGTTTTAAGCGTGCGTGCTTTTCAAGGAAATCGCTTTAAGAATCTGCCCATTTACACCAATGCCCAAGCAGACGGCAAGCTTTTGGAACAGATGGCCAATTTATCGGATGAAGCTCGCCAAGAATTGATTCGGGTGGCCGAACAACTTCATCTTTCCGGTCGTGGCTTTCATCGGATGATTCGTGTGGCACGCACTATTGCCGATATGGACTTTTCAGAGGTGATTTTGAAAGTTCACATGGAAGAAGCGCTGTCATACAGAAAATCATATGCCAAAGGGGAGT
The DNA here is from genome assembly GCA_045605805.1 of Alphaproteobacteria bacterium. Classification (GTDB taxonomy): domain Bacteria; phylum Pseudomonadota; class Alphaproteobacteria; order CAAHEQ01; family UBA3637; genus UBA3637. The sequence goes on from JAZUQR010000010.1 coordinate 41,803, forward strand.
TTTAATGATTCTGAACATTTGTATCGGGCTTTGCGGCTTGGGTTTTGGCCTTCTTATCGGATGGCTTTTCAGTATTCGGATTCGTGTGCGCTTAAAACATTCTGTACACTTTTTGAAAGCCTTGATTCAACAAAGTTCTGTGGCTTTTTTTTATCAGGATTTACACCATCCTCGCTCGGTTTTTATTTCTGCCAAACTGGCATTGACTTTTAATCTTAAAACACCCATCAAGTGGGCCGATATTTTATCCTGTTTTGAATTTGCCGAAGCCCAACAGCTGAATCAATCCTATTTAGATTTAGTCAACAATGGCAAACCTTTTTCCTTTTTTTTAGAAAACAAAGCACTGGGGGCGCACTTTCTAATTGATGGAACTGCCCTTCACACCACGCATTATCATGGTATTTTGATTTCATTTCACGATGTTTCCGAATTGGCCAACAAGTTGCATTTAAGCACTTTGATTGAACAACACAAAAACATTTTGACTCGGGCGATGGATTCCCTAAACTTTCCCTTATTTATACGGGACAAAAATGGTTTAACTGTTTTTGCCAACAATGCCGTCAATTACGAAAAAACAAGCACTTTGAACGAACTCAGTTGGCTCAGTCTGCCCTTTCAACTGGGGGATTCATATTACACTTTAACCTATGGGCAAGCCACCAAAACAGAAGAAGAACTCAACTTGATTTTGTCTAATATGGTGGGAGCGCAACGACGGCTTTGTGAGCAACTGCCCTGTGCTGTTTGTTTGTTTAATGCTAACGGCCAGCTGTTGGCCTGTTCGCCCAGCTTTGCAAAATTATGGCATTTAGACAATCGTTGGATTCAATCCGAACCCTCTTATGAAGATTATTGGGATGTCATTCAAGATAATGGCCTGCTTTCTCGTGTGTCTGATTTTGCGGAATATAAAAAACAACAACGAGATCAATTTGCCTGTTTAAGTCGGGCGCAAGAGGTTTATTTATACCTGCCCAACGGCAAAATTATCTGTCGCACTTTAATTCCTTATGTGCAAGGCTGTGTCATTTTGTTGGACGAAGATCATACTGATTTGAAAAAATAACTTTTTTTGCTTGACTTATGCTTTTTTATGTGTTAGATTCCTGCGCAAGTAATAAGCAAAGGAGGGCCTCATGACCAAGGAAAAGTTAGCACTTTCTGACTTTTTTAAGACTCAAACCGTTGTTTTTGCCAGCGGGGTGGAGAATAAACAGGAGCATGACAAAGATTCAACTGACTTGCCTATCTGTCGCAGTTGCGTGAAAGTATCGGCAAAGTCTATTAAGCTTGTGAAGGCCCGCAAAGCATCCGCAAAATAAACTTGCCTTTTTGTCAAAAGTATGCTATATTCTTTTGCGTGCCGAAGTAGCTCAGTTGGTAGAGCAACGCATTCGTAATGCGTGGGTCGGGGGTCCGATTCCTCTCTTCGGCACCATGTGATAAAGCCCTCTTTCAAATGAGGGCTTTTTCTTTTAACTGTAAGGTTTTCGCTGAGTCCAATAATGGCAACATCAAAAAATGCTAAAAATCGAGAATTATCGGACTCTTAAATCAAAAATAACCCCTATCGATATGGCAATAGAGGTTAGAAACTAAAGAAATTTCAATTCATAATACAATCCACCAACGTTGAATAATATGATTTGGATTCTTGGGGTCTTCTTTTTCTGATTCAAGTATTCCCCCATTTTTTTGGATTACTTTTTGAGAAGCAATATTGTCTTTATAACATGTTATTAAAATTTTCTTTTCTTTTCTTATTTTATAAAGTTCCAAAACTTGTCTCAATGCTTCGGTTGCATATCCTTTTTTCCGTTCTCTTGGCTTTATATAATAGGCAACATGCCCTAATCTTTCAAAATAATCGCCTGTAATTTTATACCGCATATCCAAAGTACCAACAATCACTCCACTTTTCATGTCTAATATCCAATACAGACACGAAGGAACATCTCGTGGGTGAATGTTGATACCTTGTTCTCTGTTTTTTAATCTCATATACATTGTGGAATAATCCTCATCGGGACGATATGCGTGTCCCAATTCAGAAACCTCATTAGCACACTTTGCTTCATTTAATAAATCAATAAAGCTATCTTGCCATTTAGGTTGAGGATGTATCAATTGTATATTACTCATTATTTATGGGAACTCCTAAAATTTTGTGCATAACACCAGTTGCACTTATTATTACAAGAACGATTGGTTGTAAACCAAACAGTAGAAGGAATAATTTCCATTTGACACCTCCTATCGTCTAATGGTGTAACAAAAAAGTATCAAAATGTCAAACTATTTTATTATTCAACATATTTTTTGTAGTTTTTCTTTTAATTCTTCTGTAATAGTGGGCCGATAAGCGCAAAGCAGCCCGCACCATGTGATAAAGTTCTCTTTCAAATGAGGGCTTTTTTTATTTCAATATCAATTTGCCTATATTTTTTGCTTGATTTTGGGAAAGATTCGGGGCATACTCAAAGAAAACCAAAGTATGGGAGGTGGCTTGTGTCTTTATCTCGCTTGGAGGCGGAAGGCCTGATTGAAATCTTAAAACAGAAAGAATTGAGTTTAGGGAGAGCTCCCAACACTTGGTACACTTTTCACAATCATGTTTTTGGGGCGGCGCAAGTCGCCCAAATTTTATCCGAAAAAATAGACGGGATGAATCCGGATGAAATGTATGTTTTGGCTTTACTGCACGATATTTCCAGAACAGAAGAAGACAGAGAACAACGCTTTCATGGCATTTTAGGATATGAAAAATTAAAAGACATTGATGAAAAGGCGGCACGGTCTGCGCTGTCACACATGTTTGTGTTTCATCAGCTTCCGGATTATACCGTATGCGCACCCATGTTTTATCACAAAAAAGAAGATTATGATTTTGTGGCCAATTTTTTAAGCAACACCCACCTCAGTGATGAAGATTTATTGATTCAACTGGCCGATTCTTTGTCTAACAAATATGGCTTTGTGACGATTGACCAACGCTTAAATGAATATGCCAAACGCCATCCAACGGCCGACTTACAACCGATTTATGAAAAAGCTGTACGCTTAAAAAATTACTTTGATGACAGAATCGGAGAAGATGTGTACAAGGTATTACATATATCTGTATAACAAAAGGCTTGCTTCTTTCTTGTTTTTATGATATTTTTTTATAACCGCTGATGAAAGGATGGCTCCCATGAAAAAGTTTTTTTTATCCCCTTTATGTGCACCGACTTTTGTTTTTGTAATGATGACACTTTTTTATATTACAGCCTATTCTGCCCGTTCCTCGTATGGTGTTTTTGATATTGAAAAATTGGGCGTTTCTGAAGTACTTACTTATTTCTTTTATTTTCTTTCTGGGCTTGGTCTTTTATTTTTCTTTAAGGACTATCTTCGCTCGCCCAAACAAAAAACTTTTTTCGCATTGGTGTTTTTATGGTTGATTACTTTGTTTCGGGAAATGGGGGCGCAAAAATGGCTGACTCAACATGATTCTACCGCCATCAAAATTCGCTTTTTTACAAACCCAAACAACCCTTGGTATGAAAAAGTTGTTGCCGGAGCTTTAATTCTGATTGTTCTTTCGGTTGTGTTATGGCTTCTTATCAAGTATTTCAAAAAAATGATTATTGGTTTTTTCCAATTTCATCCCCTTTACTGGACCATTGCTACCTTTGGTGGGTTGGGGATATTGACACAATTAGCCGATCGTTTTCCTGCAAACTATGCCAAGTATATGGGTACAAAGTTGGGTGAACCTGTTAGATTTGCCTGTAAGATTTTGGAAGAAGGCGGTGAGGCCTTATTGCCAATTTTGTTTTTAATCGCTTTGATACAATATCACCTTATTCGTTGTAAAAAGATTTCTCAAAGCGGCGGTGAATCCACAAATACTGTTCCGGATTCTGTTTAATCCAATCCCAATAGATATTATTGATGTGAGTCATCACTTCAAGTAATGTTTTTTGATAATCCAAGCCTTGTGGGATTTTGACTTTCTCGGTGACAGTGAATGTCAGTGTTTTATCGGGTTGACGAATCCCTTTCATCATAAAAATTTCGGCTTGTTTTTTAATGGCCAGCGAAACCATGGCAGTTGGGGTCATTGAGGACTTGCCAAAAAAAGGAACTTCCATCCCTTCACGCAATTTTTGGTCACACAAAATGGCAATAAAATCGCCTTTTGATAGGGTTTCAATCATCAACCTTGCCCCTGCACTGCCTTTGGGGATTTTAACGCCCTGCCTTCTGTCAAACAACAATTTATCCAACCATGGATTATTGGCTTTTCTGTACACCGGATTCATATGAAAATCGGGGGCAATCTGTTTGGTGATATCTATTTCCCAGTTGCCGATATGTGCTGAACACACAAAGCCCCCCTTGCCCGTTTTCATGGCTTGACGCAACAGATCAAAATTGACAAAGTTTGTTTGTTGAAGTACCTTTTGATTATGAGCCGCTTCGGCAAAAACCATGCCAAAATGACGCCACATTTTTTTGATGATTTCTTTTTTTTGCGCCAATGTTTTATCTGGCAGACCAAGGCTCATATTTTTTAAGGCAATTTGGTTGCGTCTTTTGGCAAAAGTGCCAATAAAAGCCCCCATGCCAGCGCCAAAGCCTCTGGCCATATTTAACGGAAGCACACGCAATACAATGCACACAAATAACATCCCAAGCCCAACCAAAGGGTCTTCAATAAACTTTTTCAGTGGAGGTCTTTTCGCTTGACGAATCTGTACCATTCAGCACTCCTTTTAACAACTGCCATACCTGTTCCGGATTATCAAAAACAAACTTACCAGGCACCACAAAAACACTTTGTCGCATTTCTTTTGGAATTTTAACACCATCTTTTTCTGTAGTCAACAAGGGTAATGATTTTGCTTTTTTCTTGATGGCCTCTATATCAAATCGGGTATAAAAATAATGGTCTGGAAAATCTTGATAGCCCGCCACTTGAATGCCTTTTTCTGACAAGGAATCATAGAACTTTTTAGGATTGCCCAAGCCTGCAAAAGCATATACCTGTTTGCCACGGAACATAGATACCACCACTTCATCCAGCACAAAATGCCCTGTCACTATGGGTAGATTGATGCCGTTGCGTTCCAAATAAAAACGCACACCCCATGTATCTTCACCGGCCAATATAATGGCATTGGCTCGCTTTAAGCCTTCCAAAACAGGTTCACGCAAAGGGCCGGCCGGCAAAACTTTTTCATTTCCAAACCCTTTTTTACCATCAATAACCACAAAGGAAAAATCTTTTTTCAATGTTGGATTTTGATATCCGTCATCCATAATCAAGGCTTTTGCCCCCCATTTTTCGGCAATTTGTGCCCCTTTATAGCGTTTGGCGCTGACCACCGTTGGGGCCACTTCATTTAACAACAAGGCTTCATCCCCCACATCAATAGCCGAATGCGTTCTTTTATCCACCAAAACCCCTTGTTTTTCGGCTTTATATCCATGATTCAGATAGTAAAAACTTTTTCCGTTTTCGTGCAACAGATGCCCCAACGATATGGCCACAGGGGTTTTGCCAACACCCCCCACAAAGATATTGCCCACACAGATGACCGGCATTTGTGCCTGATATTTTGGCTTTTTCTTGACACGATGTTTTGTCATCATCGCATAAACCAGACTTGCCGGCTTTAACAAGGTACTTAAAATACTTTTTTCTTTTGACCAAAACTTTGGTGTTTTCATGCCACAATTCCCCGTTCTTTCAAACATTGATACAGGCGATCCAACACAGCCATTTCACTGGTGGCTGTGGCATGGGCTTTTTCATTTAACTGAACTTGCTTTTCGGGGTTCTTTAACAAATCTTTGATTGTTTCCAGCAATTCTTTTTCATCTTTCACTTCCAACAAGGCTTGTTTTTCCTTACCAGATTGAACAATTTCTTTGAAGTTAAACGCATAAGGGCCAATAATCACCGATTTAGACAGACTCATCGGTTCCAACATATTTTGGCCTCCAAATGGAATGAGGCTGCCCCCCACCAAAACAATGGGGGCCAACCGATAGAGCAGGCCCATTTCACCAATGGTATCAGCCAGATATACATCTGTGCTTGCGGTGATTTCTTCGTTGCGAGAACGACGGGCCACCGTCAAGCCGTTTTTTATGAACATTTTTTCAATGTCATCCGCCCGATTGGGGTGACGTGGCACATTTATTGTTAAAATGTTGGGCCAAATCTTTTTTAATTCGTGGTGTACAAAGGCCATTTTTTCTTCCTCATTATGATGCGTTGAGGCGCCCGACCAACAGGGGCGATTGCCAATGGCTTTTTGAATTTTTTCCAATTCAGCCGCATCAAACGGAGAAGGCGGTGCCGCATATTTTATATTCCCCACACAATCCGTTGCCGGACTGCCCAAAACCTGTAATCTGCGGGTGTTTTCGGGAGATTGCCCCAAAGTTAAAGTAAAAAATTTTAACAACGATTTAACAAACCATTTGGATTTTTGCCAACGGGCAAAGGACTTATCCGAAATACGCCCATTTAATAAAACCAGCGGTATCCCTTCTTTATGAATAGCTGTCAACAAACTTGGCCAAAAGTCAGATTCAAACCACAGCACGGCATCGGCCTTAAAATGACGCACAAATGAACGAGCCCCCCATGGAGAATCAATTGGAATAAATTGATGAAAAGCTCGGGGTGGCAACCTCTTGGCCATTAAATCGGCCGAGGTGACTGTGCCGCTTGTCACCATTATATTCAATTCAGAATCCATTTCCAACAACTTGTTTATCAAGGGCATCATAGACAAACATTCACCCACGCTGGCCCCATGCATCCAAATCAATTTGCCTTGGGGACGGGGCTTTTTCGGATGTCCCAAGCGTTCACAGAATCTGCTTTTATTTTCTTTTCCTTTTAACAGGCGTATCCAAAACCACACCACCAAAAAGGGTGTCAATAACACAAAAATCACTCGGTATAAAAATAAAGCTATCATTTTTTCTCACTTTTTGTTAAAATACAAAGGTATTTTAGCAAACTTTGAATCAAAAGGCAACAGATGATTGGACTTTATGCACAAAATCAAAATACTGTTTCACAATTATTGCTTTTATCGGAGGGATTACCGATTGAGGCCTATCATCCCGACCATTCTTATTCACATATTATTTGCTTGGATGATTGCCCTCCAAAAAATAATGCCATTATTTTAACTAAGGCCGATTTAGGGGTGCCTTTGTCTGGCACAGAGTGGCGATTATTTATTCAAAAAATAAGTGCCGCTTCTGTGCATTACCGCAACGATTGGTTTTATTTTGATGCTTCTTTACGCTTGATTACAAACTTAAAAACCGCAAAAGCCATCTCTTTAACCGAAAAAGAAACGGATATTTTGGCGTTTTTGGTTCAATCCAAGAACCATCAATGCACCAAAGAGATGATGCTTCAATCTGTTTGGGGATATCATCCCGATGCAGAAACACATACCTTGGAAAGCCATTTCTATATCCTTAAACAAAAGTTGGGGCAAGATATAGTCCATTTATTACAAATGAAAGACGCTGTTCTTTTCCTTCTTTAATTATTCTTCCATCAAAGCGCCTTGTGTGGCTTGTGGCAACCCCACACCCATGTTTGTATTTTCATTTGGTATTTGACCTTGTGTTGATGGTTGTCCTTGTGGCTGGGCTTGATTATCTTGTGTTGCAGGTTGTACAGAGGTCACGCCATAGAGCAACATTTGATTGAGTTTATCTTGCAATTCCGTATCTCGCAAAACAGGGTTTTTGGACAAATACCAAAGGATATTCCTTCCAAAATCATCTGTAACCAACACATCCGCATTTGCTTGCATCAACAATTCCATCATCGCAGCATTTGGCGCATAACAAGCCGCAAACAAAATCAATGGGATTTGTTTGGGTGCCCCTGCAATTGGGAACGCATCCAAGCTGACCATATCAGAAGCCCGTTTGGGCGATTGCTTCAACAGAGCCTCCAATATCTTGGGATTTCCTCGGCGAATGGCTAATTGCATCACTGAACCACCACAACGCACCGGTTTGTCAAACTCTGCCCCACGGGCAATTAAATTGTTGATTTGTTCTTCGTTTCTTGCCTTGGTAATCAATTCTTGAAACGGTGATAACACACATTCCACATTTCTTTGTGCCATTGCTGGCAATGCAGCGATTACACAAACAGATAACAATAAAAACTTTTTCATTTTTCCCCCTTCTTTTTTTTATTCTTTATATGGATTATGAAAGATAAAAATGGTTTTGTCAACAGGAATGTTTTGTTTAATATCAAAAAGCGATACTGTTGATTTTATTCCTTGTACATCCAACACATCCCATTGTTTCAGCTGTAATGTTTCTTTATCAATCACCAGTGTCAATTCGCCCAACTCTTTGGCCTCTTTTTTATGGGCGGTAATAAAATATTCATCCAACACATCTTGGACATCAGTCACCACAAAACCTTCATCATCAAACACAAGTTTTTCCCGCAAAATCCATTCCACAGGTGTGCTGTTCAAATCAAAATAATTCACTTCTTCCATATCTTTATCATGATAGATAAATGCCCCTTGGGTGGCCACAAACTCCAATGGAGAGCCTTGTTCATAGACAAGACGCATTTGGCCGGGGCGGGAAATATAAATTGTGCCGGTGTGCAGCTCATCTTTCATTTTAGAATTGAATTGGGCAAACTTGGCCTGCAACGAATGCATTTTATTATAAGCCTTTTCCACCTTTGTTAAAATGGCCCGATTTGCTTTGGTATCAATATCTTTATCCACAAGAGCAAGGCTTGGTGTAGCCATACATATACTTATCCACAACAATATCCATTTTTTCATACTTCACCTCCTGTGGCATTTGGGGATAAAATCTCACGCTTACCGGCCACATTGGGGGCAGAGATAATACCATCGGCTTCCATGCGTTCAATTAAATCGGCCGCTTTATTATAACCAATGGACAGCCGGCGTTGGATATAACTGGTGGTGGGTTTCTTATCACGCAACACCAATTGAACGGCTTTATCATACAAATCATCTCCGCTGTTGCCCCCACCGGACATACCACCGCCAGAGGCCATATTTGCCGATTCGGACACAACCGCATCCACATATTCTGGTTTGCCTTGATGTGACCAATGTTTCACCACAGCCAACACATCTTCATCCGCCACAAACGGCCCATGCACACGAGTGGGTTTATTGCCGGCCGGCATATACAACATATCACCACGGCCCAAAAGTTGTTCTGCCCCTTGTTCATCCAAAATTGTGCGAGAGTCAATTTTATTGCGCACTTGGAAAGAAATACGAGATGGGAAGTTTGATTTAATTGTACCTGTAATCACATCCACAGACGGACGCTGGGTGGCCAAAATCAAGTGAATACCCACTGCACGAGCCATTTGTGCCAACCGTTGAATCAATGGGTCAGCCTCTTTACCACATTGCCCCATCAAATCAGCCATTTCATCAATAATAAACACTATATATGGCAAGGGCGTTAAATCAAATGCTCGTTCTTCCATAATCGGTTCACCCGTTGCTGCATCAAAACCGGTTTGAACCCGCCTTTTTAATTCAATCCCTTCGGCTTTGGCTTGTTTTAATTTTTCATTAAAGCCTGTGATATTTCTGACCCCCAACTGGCTCATTGAACGATAGCGGTCTTCCATTTCATGTACCGCCCATTTTAGCGCCATCAAGGCTTTGGGTGGTTCTGTCACCACAGGGGTTAAAAGATGAGGAATGCCATTATAAACCGACAATTCCACCATTTTTGGATCCACCAAAATCAGGCGACATTGTTCGGGGGTAAAACGATACAAAAGTGACAAAATCATTGTATTGATGCCCACAGATTTTCCCGAACCGGTTGTGCCGGCCACAAGCATGTGGGGCATTTTTGCCAAATCAGCATAAACAGAACGACCACCAATATCTTTTCCCAAAATAATCGGCAATGCCCCTGTATGTTCTTGGAAAGACGGTTGTTCCATCATATCCCGAATATACACCGTTTCCCGTGTTGGGTTGGGCATTTCAATACCGATAGCATTCGTGCCTGGGATAACAGCCATACGCACAGATGGCACCATCATTTCTCGGGCAACATCTTCTGCCAATGAAATAACTCGGGATACTTTTACACCAGATGCCGGTTCAAACGAATAAAGTGTCACCACCGGCCCAGGGGCAAACTTTGTAATTTTCCCTTGAACACAAAACTCTTTTAACACGCTTTCCAATTTTTCGGCAATTTGAGTCATCACTTCTTTGCTTAATGCACTTGAAGCCGAAGCCTTCACAGGGGCCAACAATTCAGAACTTGGCAAAATATAGGCACTTTCTTCGTTCAATTCGGCCATAATATCGGCTTTTTTCTTATGCACAACCGTTGCTTTTACTTTTTCTTTTGGAGCCGATTTTTTGATTTTATTCACTTGCGCTTTTACATAAATCTGTTTGAACGGTTTTTTCATCTTTTCAGGCACTTTCACAGGGATTTTTTTCATACCCCACAAGAAACCAAGCCCTGTCCATTTGCCCAATTTTATTACAGGCACTTTGAACGACAAGATGATAAGCAACGCACATATCATCCATCCGGTTATTTGTATCCACATTTGTTGCGGGGCATACCATGCGCTTAGATATTTGCCAACAAAGCCGCCTTTGCCTGCTTTTAACCAATCTGTTGCACTGGCATCCGCCCTTAACCAAGTTATTAAAATCAAGGCAACAATCAAGCCCGTCACACGCCAACGTATATGATTTTTTTTCATCAGAATAAAAACACCTATCACAAGCAAGACAACAGGTACCATAAAGGCTGCTTCGCCCAACATTTGAAGCAAGGCATCGGCCAGATATGCCCCCACACAGCCCAACCAGTTTTGTGTGGGCAAATCAGATGCCGTATTCCATGCGCTGTCCCATTTATGATAGCTTATTAAACTGAGCATACTCATCAGTCCAAACGCCAGAGTTAAAGTTCCTTTTACCCAAAAGGGCATTGTTCTTTTTTTCTTTTTTTTCTGCATTAAAGCCCCCCATTTTGAGCCAATTTTTCAATCGCTTCCTTCACCAAATAAATTGTGATTCTTCGGCCTTTTGCCAAAGACAATTCATCTGTCATATTGACCACCTTTTGAACGGCTGCAAAAGAACGAGGCACTCGGGTGGCAATATACATCAACACAACCGGTTCTACCACCGCCTGTTTATCTGTGAACATTTTGGCACACACAGACATAATTGTTTTATCGTCTGGCATTTGAATTTCTGCCTTGGGCGTCATACCAATTCGGGATTGCAAATCTGGCAACGCAAATTGGGGGATTTTTCGGGCGGTCATCAACAAACCGCCTTGTTTTTCCTGCATTCGGTTAAACAAATGAAACAAGGCTTTTTCGTTTTGCAATTCTTCTAAGTTTTCCACCACCACTTTTTGACTTTGCGGCATGAAATCTTCTGTCAGGTCTTTGGCTTCTATGCGTTCTTCGGAAAAAATGGATGCCAAATGGGTTTTGCCAGACCCTTCTTCCCCATAAATCAACAGGGCGTGCATCGGCCAATCCGGATAGTTGTCAATCCAAGAAATTGCTTCCTGATTACAATTTGCTACCCAGAAGTTTTCTCGTCCATAGGCTTGGCGTGATGGAAATTCAAGAGCCAACTGTTCGGTCATTCACTCCCCTTATAAAACTTTGTTGTTTGATACCATTTCATTAAATTGCGCATAACTACCCCTAAAACTGCTGCCACAGGAACCGCCAACAAAACACCCATAAAGCCGGACAAAACACCACCGGCCAACAAGGCAAAGATCACCCACACCGGATGAAGCCCTACTCGCTTGCCAACCAGATAAGGTGTTAAAAAATAACTTTCTATTACCTGACCAAAAATAAAAACAACCGCCATCCAAATCCATTGAGCCATACCTAAACCCTGTAATAATCCCAACAGAATACTTAAAAGCATTCCCACCCCAAAGCCAATGTAGGGAATGAATGAAAAAAGGCCCGTCAGCAATCCCACCAAAATACCCATATCCAACCCGACACAGGACAAAGTAATCGCATAGTATAATGCCAATATCAAACAGACACTTGCTTGACCACGAATAAAACCAGATAAGGTGGTATTGATTTCTTTCATAATGTTTTGAACGGTGGTTCTTTTTTTCATAGGAATCATCTCCTTTGCACTTTGCGCAACTTGTGGCCAATCACGCATTAAATAGAACATTACAACCGGTGTGATCAGCACCAAAGACACAAGGCTGAACACTGCCACACCGCCCGAAATAACACGCATCATTGCCGTGCCAAGCCCTTGAAACACATTTAAGGTTGTTTGTGACACAGAATCCGACAGCTGATACAGTTGCTGTTCTGTGATATTCAAGCGACCGTATGTCAATACATCTTTTAATTTTTCCCATACCAATGTTGTTAAACGGGGAATACGCAACATAAAATCCATTACTTGCGCTTGCAAAATCGGCACCACAATCAACACAACGGAGATTACCAAAAATACAATCAGCGACACAAGCATTCCCGTTGCCCAACCTCGTGATATTTTTTTTGACATTTTATCCACAATCGGATTTAGGGCAAACGCAAATACAAGTGCCAAAACAAATGGCAACAAAATATCGCTGATACGATAAATAAACAGCCCTAAAACTGTAATACCCAAAAGAATCCAATGTGTTTTATTCATAGTATGTGACCTTTGTTAAAGTTGCACCATTTCCCATAAAATCCTTATTCAAACGCCATCCGTATGCCAACAATTTTTGTTCTACTTCACCCAAGTTATCTTTATAAACCGCTTCCAACAAAACCTGAGGCAAATAGATGCCTTTTAACGAAATCTTTTCAAAGAACGACCAATTTTTCATTTGCTTTTCCAACTTTTTCCATTCAGCCAATGATGCAATGGGGACACGCAGATACAATGTTCTGTCTTTGTTCAAGCTGCTGTTTTCATCTTGCCGCCAACGGTGTTCCATTTCTTTGAACACAGCTTTGGACATTTGATCCGCTGCTGCCACAGGGTGACCAGCAGAAAACCTAAACTTTTTCAACACTGTTTGATTTTGCATCTTTTCACTTGGATAAAACACAATGTTCATTTGCCACAAATCGCCTTCTTCTTGCATCAAAGTTAAAAGAGCCAATTTTTCTTTGTTGTATTTTTTTAACCAATCCATCAACAGTTCCGGATTTTTATATTCGTTGATTGCCTTCTCGGCTATGGCTTGTTCCTCGGCTGTTCCCATTGGCACTATGGCTTGATAAAACGGAGCAAACGCCTTGTCTTTTAAGGCCATATATAATGGATTTTGTTCATTCAGAATTGCACTTTGCGTTTGCGTCACATAGTGTGGCACAACCAACAAAGACGGTGCTTGGGTTTTCAAATAGGTTGCTTCGGCCTTTTGTAAGAACTCTTGCACAGCAGATGGGTTAAACTCCACCCCAATTGTGCCAATGTATTTTGTATTCGTTGTTTTTTCCTTTTCAATAGACACGCCCAACACATACGACAGCACTTCTTGTTCATTTGGGACAGGCAGTTTTGACACATTTTCCGGTGACAGACGCATCATCAGCTGTTGAAAAGCCACAACTTGCGCTTCAGACAAGGCCGCTTCTTTGGCTTGTAAGGCCGATTCTCTTTCAGCGGTCACCTCAACGCCTGTGATTTTATACAAGTTTGCCTGTGCCGGTACAACGCCCAACAGCATCCACAGCATCGCAAACACCCAACCTGTTTTTTTAATCACATTTTTGATTTTCATTTGCTTTTCCTACCTTTTTCTTATATTCTAGTAAAATCAATGCAAAATGCAAGAAAAAACACAATAAAGGAGAACAAAAAATATGTCTTATGATTCAAATAATGTTTTTGCCAAGATTTTACGCAAAGAAATCCCCAATCAAACCATTTTTGAAAATGACTTTGTGTTGGCCTTTTATGATATTGCTCCAAAAGCCAAGATTCATGCGCTTGTCATTCCCAAAGGAGCTTATATTGATTTCAAAGATATGATAACTTGTGCTTCACAAGAAGAAATCAATGGGTTTTTACAAGGTATTTTGGAAACTGTGCGTGTTTTGGGGATAGAACAGGAAGGCTATCGCCTTGTGATGAATACGGGAAAAAACTCCGGCCAAGAAGTGCCTCATTTGCACGCACACATTTTGGCCGGTGAAAAACTTTCCACGCAATTATAATTCAATAATTTCGTAATTTTCAGGGTTCGCAAACAATGCCCGCAACAATTGGTTGTTGTGGAAGTGTCCTGATTTTACGCCCGTAAAACACCCAATAATCGGCATACCGGCTTCGTATAAATCCCCCACCGCATCTAACACTTTATGTTGTACAAATTCGTTTTCAAACCGCAAACCATCCGGATTTAACACTTCATCCCCTTGAATGGCAATAGCGTTTTCCAATGTTGCCCCTTTGGCAAGCCCCATCGCACGCAGTTGTTCCACCTCGGCAGCAAAACCAAATGTTCTTGATGGCGCAATTAAAGCCTTAAAACCGGCCAAGTTCAAATCAAAATGCACTTGTTGATGTCCAATCACTTTTGTTTGCGGAAAGTCAATTTCAAAATCAAAGGACAAGCCTGTGTCGGCCGGTGCTAATTTTGCCGAAGCGCCTTTGCCGTCTTCAAACACAACTGTTTTTAATACTTTTACCGCCTTGACAGGTGCTTCCTGTTCTTCCAAGCCGCCTTGTTCCAACGCTTGCACAAACTCACGGGCAGAGCCATCCATCAAAGGCACTTCCGGTGCAGAAATATGGACAATCAGATTGGTAATGCCCAAGGCTGCCAAGGCCCCCATAAAATGTTCCACTGTTGACACAATCACGCCCGAAGCGTTGCCGATACAGGTATTCATTCGGGTATCCACCACACAATCCCATTTTGCAAAAATTTTATTGTCTTTATCTTTCACATCAGTCCGATAAAAAATAATGCCTGTGTTTTCAGGGGCCGGCTTTAAGGTCATTTGAACAGACTTGCCCGAATGCAAGCCAACGCCTTCAATCGTGAGTTCATTTTTAATTGTTTTTTGCTTGATTTGTTCTGTCATTTTTACTCCTTTTTTTCTTTATCCTAGCACAAACCAAAACAAAAATCAACATTCCAAAGAACAGTTGCGCATTTGCTTTACCTTCAACCATTTTACGCTTATGAAAAATGCAAAAGACTATACTGTTGCTGTGTTAGGCACTCAAAATGCGGTGGGACAGGCTATTTTAGCCGAGCTGGAGTTGCAAAACTATCCCATAGAACTTGTACATCCTTTGGATTTACACCAAGAGTCGGGTGGGCATATTTTATATCAAAACCAACTGCTCACCTCTTTTGCGTTGGATTTATTTGATATGACTCAGCCACATATTTTATTTTTATGTGAACCTCGCATTTTTGAACGCTATCCACATCATTTTTTACATGGCAAAAACTGGATTATTGATTGCACAGGACGCTTACACAAAGCCCCTTGTATTATTCCAAGCCTGAATCCACAAAACATTTTGTGTGCTGGGCATAAATGTTTATGCGCCCCCAATTCTGCCACCATTGCTTTGGCCAGCGTTTTACATCCTCTTCATGAAAGATATGGGGTTGACAGCGCAGAAGCAACCGCCATTTTGGGGGCATGGTATCCGCAACCAAATCTTGCGGACAAACTTATTTATCAAACACGGCAGTGCTTTGCGCAAACTTCTTCGGTTTCTTTTTCGCCCACCTTGGCTTTTAATCTGATTCCCGAGTTTTTTCACAAACTTATTCCTCTTATTCAGCACCAATTACATTGTTTTGTTTCTTGTCCGGTTCAGATTCACTCTTGTTTTGCACCTGTTTTGCGTGGCGGTGTGTTTTTTGTTCAGATTGTACTTCATAAAACAGCACGTCTTTCGGGGATTCGTGCCATTTTTCAAAACAATTCTTTGTGCCAGATTTTGGAAACCCCACAAACTATCGGCACACATGATTTGGTGGTTGAGGATAAACTTTATCTTCAAAACCTTACTCTTTCACACAATAAATTGTCTTTTTGGTTGATGCAAGACCCTGTTCAAAGCGGCTTTATTCAAAATGCTGTGAAAATTATGACTCTTTTACAAAAATGAGGACTTGACTTTTTTTTAATTCTCTGTCATCAATGGATGATATGAAACGATTGTTAAATAAAATTCAAGATTTACCTTCTCAATTAAAGAACGCCAAAACGCTGGTGCGGCAACATTTAACAACCATTGATAAACAATTTATTTTAATTGTTATTTTGATGCTTTTGTTGTGTACTGCCACACTTCCGCTTGTGCTGACACCCATTCAAAAAACACCATCCTCTGATGTTAAACCCTCCGAAGAATCGGATGTGCCACCCCCAGAGGAAATCGCTGTTTTAACCGAGGCAGAGGTTGTTCACGAAGATTTGGGAGATGAACCCGTTGAAGAACGCACAGGTCCATCTGTCAAAGAATTGGAACAACGAGCTGTGTTGGGTGAAGTGAAAGCGACTACGGTCACCATGCAAAAGGGCGATACACTTTTGGGATTGTTGGCCGATCAAAATACAGATTCGGCCGAACGGGTGGAAATTGTTGAAGCATTGGAATTGATTTTGGATTTGAAGTCATTGCGCCCCGGCCTTTCTTTTATGTTTTTCCATGATTTAGACAACAAACTTTTGGGACTTACCGTTCAACAAAAAGATAATGAGGTATTGGCTGTTTTGCGTGAAGGTGAAAGTTCGTGGATTACTTTTTCTCAAACCGGGCGGGTGGAAACAAAACAACAATCTGTTCAGGTTGTGATTGAACGCACTTTTGCCGGTTCGGCACAAAAAGCGGGTGTGCCAGCCAATGTGGTGAATCAGGTTATTGGAGCTTTGGATGGTGAATTTGACTTTGCCACAGAAATTAAACCCGATGATGTGGTGGATTTATTGATGGAATATAAGGTGACAGAAGGCGGATTGGAAATCGGTTCCAAACAATTACTCTATATCGGCTTAAAAACCGCCACAAAGGCTTTTCATAAATATGCTTATAACGGCACTTTTTACAATGCTCGGGGAAAAACAGCCGAAAAATCCATTATGAAACGCCCCTTAAAGGCTCGGCCCCGTCTTTCTTCTGCTTTTGGAAAACGCAGACATCCTGTTTTACAATATGAAATCTTTCATAAGGGGGTGGATTTAGCAGCCCCTACCAATACTCCGATTGTTGCCGCAGCAGATGGAAAAATTGAAATTATCGGCCGCAAAGGTTCCTATGGCAAATATATTCGCTTGAAACACAAAAGCGGATATCAAACTGCTTATGCTCATATGAACGGATACAGGCAAGATTTGAAGGTTGGCAGCCAAGTCAAGCGGGGCGAAGTGATTGGCTATGTGGGATCTACTGGTCGTTCAACCGGCCCGCATTTACATTTTGAAGTGATTAAAAACGGCAAAGTTGTCAATCCTTTTGGGAATAACAGAATTGCCAGTATTCAATTGACAGACTTTGAATTGGAAAAGTTCCAATCATGGGCGGAAAGTATTCATCCTGATTTTCACATTCATTTAGCCGGTAAAATCCCACCTGTTCAAAAGAAAAAGCCTTTTTAATTGTTTTGTTCTTTAACCGTTTCAGTTGTTTCCATGTCTGGCGTGTTGTTTTTGGTTTTGACCAACGGTTCCGCCTCCCTGAATCTTAGGCCCCAATCATTTATCACTTTTCGGACCATACGGTTCGGCACTTGCGGATTTTGGTAAAACTCCTTTAATCCGTCTGATAAAATCTGTTGTAATTTTACACAATCGGTTGCCCTTGTGATGACCATATACATACTGGCTTCCAATAATGCTTTTTGCGCAGAAACAATATCTTCGTGCAACTTATATCTTCTTAATTCCGCTTCAATAGAATATGGGCTTCCGATTAAATAGTCATATTCATTGGACATCAATTTTTTGAAGGCATCTTCCGTTGTGGTTAGCTCTATATCCATCTCTTCACTCAGGTGCCTTGAAAAAAGCGGATAAATGTTTTCGGTGCGTCTCATCATTCCTCGCTTGAAGATTAAACTTTCCATATTTTTTACAGGAAACGCATTTTCCTGTTTATAATATACTGTAAAGATATTGGCAAACAGTGCCGGAAACAAGGCCACCATTCCTTTACCAATGGTTTGTTGTGGGGTGTAAATCCCCAACAAAACATCCAGATTCCCTTTTTTCAGTGCAGCAATTGCTTCTTGATCTTTGGTGTATCCTACCACTTCATATTTAAGGTTTAACTTTTTTGCTACTTTTTCAAAAACATCCAAGGTAAAGCCTTTGCTGAGCAACTTTTGTGCGCCCCCTGCTGTACGGATTGATTCAACCCATCCAAAGGGCCGATTGTTCACCGTTGTGGCCACCCGAATGGGGCGTGAAAAACCGCATTCAGCAATACGATCAATTTCAACCTTTTCCTCTTTCACAGGCTCTTCAATTAAAACACCGTTTGCCATACGCTTTGGTCGGGCTGCCATCACCACAGAAGAAGCCATTAAAACCCCAAACATCACCCCATAACAAACACTCTTTTTTATGTTCATTTTCCTTCTCCTTTTTTTGTTTTTATCACACGACTTTTTGGGAAAATCAACACCATTTTTGTCCCTTCTCCCTGTTTGCTGAACAATTCTACCTTCCCTTGATAAGATTCCACCAATTTTTTGATTAAAACCAATCCCAAACCGCTTCCTTTATGTTCCTTTGTCATGACATTTTCAACTTGAACAAATGGTTGAAACAAGGTTTTCAGTTTATCCTTTGGAATCCCAATGCCGTTATCTTTAATCACAATGCGTAAATTATGTTCTGAATTTGTACGGGCAGATATTTCAATTATCCCATTTTCATTTGTGAACTTTACCGAATTAGACAAGATATTCAAAAAGATTTGGCGCATAGATCTATCTTCGGCTTTAAGCAGTATTTTTTCCGGCACTTTAATGATATATTGTTTTTCATTGCCCTGTGGATAACCTTTAATAATTTCAACCGTTTCCTTTATCAACTTATTTAAGGAAAGGTCGGTTTCAATGCGTTTTTGTCGTTGCGATTCCACGGCCGACAAATCCAGCACATCATTTATCAAAGACAACAGATATTTTCCACTTGTGTAAATATAGCGGTTATATTCTTTATAGCGTTCATTTTCCATGGGGCCAAATGTTTCTGTTTGAATGGCCTCCGAAAACCCCAAAATCGCATTCAACGGGGTGCGTAATTCATGGCTGACGCTGGCCAAAAACTCACTTTTTACACGATTTGCCTCTTCGGCTTGATTACGAGCCACAATTAAATCTTTCACAACGCCATTCATTTCTTTGGCTTGCTTTTTCAAAATGCGCCGACTTTTTTCCAACTCTGTGACTTGCTCTTTTAACTTTTTGGCATTCTTTGCCAATGTGATTTTATTTTGCCTACGCAATCTGGATGCTCCAATAGATTGAAAGACCTCATTAAACAATTGATTCAACCGTTGCAATAATCGGGTGGAAAAAAAGTTCCTCTCGGATCCATAAAGTGTTATCACACCTTCCAATTGATGATTGATGATTATTGGAAAGGCACAGGTTGATTGTGGCACTTCTTTTGTTGTGTTGCGTAAAAACGAATAATACGGTAATGGGGATAAATCATCATAGCTGGCACATTTTTTTGTTTTAATCGCTTTGGCAACGGCCGATGTTTTCACTTCATTATCCCTTAAATCAAAGCGAGATGGTATTTTATTAAACTTGCCATCCGAATAAACTATATGCGGTTCAACATAGTGATCTTTCAGGGTTAAAATACCCGCCAGAGTCAAATTATATGTTTGCCCGATACTTTTTAACATTTTACTTATCTGTTTCTTTTCGTCTTCTGTATCCTTTAAGAAATGGAACAACTTTAATGAATGAAAAACCACATCATAATATCGTTCCATTACCATATTTTGGTGTTCTGCCATCGCATCGGCAACGCTCCATAACACACCTTGTTCCGGATGATGTGTTTTCAAACAAATGCCCGACAAATGAACCGGAGCCAACACCCCTTCACGCCTTATAAATACTTTTTTTGCATAACTTTGTTTGGATTGAAGGGCTTTGACAATATCCATCATTTTCTTTGGCAGGCCCACCTTTGGAAATGCTCGTTCCAATTCATCCAGATTGGTTATCTGCTCTGGTATCAGCTGTTGCATTTCTGTGTTGGCCCACACCACTTTTGAGTTTTTTGTAATTGCCAGAGGGATGTGGATTCTTTTTAACGCCGAATAAAATTGTTTCAAATCATGTTCCAAAGCTCGTTTCTCGTTTGATAAGTCTCGCCATCGTTTGTCTATAAACAAATCGGCCACAACATTTGGTACTGTATAGACCAAACGGATAATGACAAAAATTAAAAAACTTAAAAATCCAATCAAGCTGACAAACAATAGCCAGCGAGCTGTTATCTGGTACCACAAAAACGACATTGTGACAGGACGAGAAAAAAAGGCACTTGCCCACAGATACACCAAAATACAAGCCAACACCAATGCGATGCCAACCAATTGACCCAAATAAGCTATTTGCGCAAATCTGTTTTTACGGCTCATCATTTTTTATCCTCTTTTGATACTTTACTCTCAAAAATGGAAAAATGCACGCAAAAAATCAACCTAAATCTATTTTATTCTTAAAACACATAGCGCCAACCTATGTAGGCAAAATGATGTTTTGTTTTGATTGTTCCCAACGGCGTTTTCAAATCTCCAACATCCAAAAAGCGATAGCCGATATCTATATTGACGGCATTACTAAGATTCCAAGTGACACCACCCCCTATGTTCCATGCCGTGCCTTTTCTATCCTCACGATAAACATTTTTGACTTTTACCTTTGTTTCGTGACGACCAATACCGGCATTCACATACGGACGAATGGGTGATTTGAACGGAATATCATAATACACCTGTGCCATCATTGTATCGGTGGATTGTTCATATTTTTCATGTTCAGCTTTTGTTGAAAATGTATATTCAGCCTCTATACGAAAATGGCGAATTCTTAACCCAAGCGCAAACGCAAAAGGAACCACTATATCTTCTGCTGTTGTCTTTTTTTGCTTCATTTCGGTACGCATTACACCGGTTTTTGTTCCAATATACACCCCGCTTCTGAGTGGACGAGCCATGGCGGTTGTGGCAGACATCATGACAATCAACATCAAGCAGATTATTTTTTTCATGTTTTCTCCTTTTTTGTTTTTAGGATAAACAAACATCTATTCCTTGTCAAACAGTTTTTTTTCAGTCTGGTTGTTTATTCTGTCATTCCCAACAATTTTTTATATTCGTCACGCAAAAATTCGGTTTCCGCACGATCAGCAGGATCCATCTTGCGCAAACGCAAAACCTGACGCATCACTTTAACATCAAAGCCTGCCCCTTTTGCTTCGGCATAGATTTCACGAATATCAGCCGCCAATTCACGCTTTTCTTCTTCCAAGCGTTCAATACGGTCAATAAATGTATTCAATTTACCTGCATCACTTGTGACGCTTACTTCTTCTGTCATTTTTCCCCCTTCTTTTTATATGACTATTTCACTGTTTTTACAGCCAATGCTACCGCTGTATTCAAGTCAGTTTCGGAACACAGCCCCAATGTCACAGGGTTGCGGGCTTGAATGTTGTGGTAATTTTTATGTGTTTTTTCACGCATTGATACAATTGTGGCCTTGGTTGTTTTAACCAATTTCACAATTTGAGCATCAGATAATTCAGGATGATTTTTTACCAGCCACAGCACACCCGCCGGACGAGCCAATCTTTTAGATTGTGACACATAGCGTGACCCTTTGCTAAGCAGCCGGTCAATTTCAGGATGTGTGGACAATTCCAATTCGGCTTTTTCGTCTTTTTCACACCGATGAATTTCATCCCATGTCAATTGTTCATTCATAATCGGATCCAGCCCACGAATGTTAGATGCCACATCTCCATCAGCAATGGCTTGAACTTCCAAAGTATGCATTCCGCAAAAATCGGCAATTTGCTTAAAAGTTAATCCTGTATTTTCAACCAACCATACGGCTGTTGCTTTTGGCATCAATGGTAAAGTCATGTTTTTTTGCCTTTCATCTTTTTCATTAAACTGTGATTGAGTATAGCCGCTTATAACAAAAAAGTCAAGGGAAAAGATAAAAAACTCGTGACATCTTTTGTTTTATATGTTATGTTTTGTTTGTTCATTCTGAAAAGGAGGAGAAATATGAAAAAACTGTTATTATTGGCTGTACTGTGTTCGGCTTTTTGTGTTTCGGCACAGGCGGATTTTTATGTGGGAGCCGGCTATGGTTTGGCTATCAACAAAGGATCGGTGATTGAAAATGCCCATCGGTCCACCTATAAAGATTCTTCTGTTTATTCTTTAAGTGGTGGCGTGACTTTGCCCCTGCCTTTATTTGATTTAAGAGGTGAAGTGGAATATTTTCGCACACGGCCGGAAACAAAATCTTTGGGGACGAAACAATTGGATGCTTTGATGCTTAACGCAACAGGCGTGATTCCGCTTATTCCGTTTATTGACCCCTATGTTGGATTTGGCGTGGGTTATGGCCGTTATGACCACAACAATACCTCTGCTTGGCAGGCTTTGATGGGCGTGGAATATGCTTTTGAAACCAATCCGTTTGTGGTGGGGGCTGAATATCGCTATTTAGAATTGACCGAAACAAATGGCAAGCGAGACAATTCATCCAAATATCGCACGCATGGGTTGATGCTGAAAGTTAAATATACTTTTTAGCTTTTTAAGTTTTTTTCAATCGTTGTGAAGAAAGTGGCAATGGAAATTGGTTTGGACAGATAGTCATCACACCCAGCTTCTATTGCCTTTTCTGCATCTTGTTTTAAGGCAAATGCAGATACCGCAATAATTTTGGGCTGTTTGATATTGCTCATTTGGCGCACCTGTTTTGTAATTTCCAATCCGGAAATGTTGGGCAATTGTATGTCCATCAAAACTAAATCCGGCTGTTTTTCTTGCATTATTTTTAAGGCCTGTGTACCATCCGTTGCCTGAAAAATATCAAACCCTCGTGTGGCCAATAAATCACAAAACAACCTGCGATTTAACTCGTTATCCTCTACAATTAAAACTGAACTCATTTTTTCTCTCCGTCTTTTCGTCTTTTTTTTTAAGCCTATGCTTTTTTTATTTATATTGCAATTCTTTTTCTTCAAAAAAACACCTTGCTATTTATTTTTTTTATTTCTATACTGTTTTTGTCTTTGACAAAAGACGCTGGCTGGGTTTTGCGTTAAAAGTTTGCTTTTATCTTTTGCCTTCAAGCGGTACTGTCGAATTTTTTTGAGCCGATGATAAGGCATATTTAACAAAGGGAGATTGACATTATGTTGTCAGGAAAAATTAAATGGTTTAATTACAAAAAAGGTTATGGTTTTATTGTGCCGGATGAAGGCGAAAAGGATGTGTTTATGCATATCACTGCTTTGCACGAAGCCGGTTTGCGTCGCATTGACGAAGGCCAAGAAGTCACCTTTGAATTAAAAGAAGAAAACGGCAAGACCTGTGCCACGAACATTGCTTTGAAATAAATGTTCTTTTTCTTTTTTATCCCACCTTTTCGGGTGGGATTTTTTTATTGACTCTTTTGGGTTTATTTGCCTTGACAGGTGCTGTCCTTATGGCACAACATTCGGACAAAATAATACCTGTTGTTTAGACGGTGTCTGCGCCAAAAGTGACACATTTTTTTGTGCATCAACAGATGAAACCGGTCCATGTCAGATGTGGCAAATCTGTGCCTTTTCTCATTCCGGTTCTTCCATTATTGGGGCAATCAATGCAACAGGCGTTTGCAATCCAAAAACAGAAGCTGTCTGTACAGAATTAGGCTTTGTTTGGTGTGCTGGGGCTTGTTATGAAGAAAGTACTGTGTGCTCTGAGTCATTTTATCCAATGAAAATCCCCGACAAAGCATCGGGGATTTTTTTACTTTTCTTTATTTTTTTTCTTTTTTTTCGCCTTTGGATTTACCACCTTTTTGCGTGCCGCATCCACAGCCACATCCGTCTAATTTTTCTGTCATTTTGTCTCCTTTCAGACACTGATTTTGTGTCTGTTATCATATAAAATCGTTTTTTTTACTTGTCAACACAGACTTTTTTTGCTATCTTTAAGGATATGAAATATATTTTACTTGGGCTTGCTTGTTGTCTTTTTTTCGGATGTGCTTATCACAATCCGTTAGACAAGGCTGATTTTCGTTTTCAAACATTGAATGCGCCCCCTTATATTCTTTCCGGTTGGTATCGGGTGAATCAAGCGGGTCAGCCTTTAACTGTTTATGTGGAAAAAGAACAGATGGATTTGGAACGCAGAAAACAAGCCGTTGCAGATAAATCGGCCAATGTGGCCTATCTTGGTCGGCCCTGTCAATACTTTCAAACACCTATTTGTCACGAGGCGTTAGAGGCACAATCTGTTGAAAACGCCCTTCAAAAGGGTATTTTACAACTTCAAAAAAAGGCTGCCACTGAAACGGTTGTGGTGAAAGGATTAGAATGAAAAAAGTATGGGTTTTGGCTGATGATCGGGCGGGCAATGTGAATCAATTGTTGGGCATTGCCGAGGCGTTGGGGTGGCCCTATGAGCGCAAAGAAATCCGCTATAATAAATGGGTGCGGTTGCCAAATTGGCTTAGAGGGCACACCTTTATTGGCCTTGATAAAGCCTATCAATTAGCTCTTATGCAAGATTTTCCGGATGTGCTTTTAAGTGCGGGGCGCAGAAGCTATCCTATTGCTCGGGCCATTAAGCACCTTTCAAAAGGAAAGTGTAAGATTATTCAGCTGATGAATCCTTTGAACAATTTAGGGGATGCCGATTTAATTGTTTTACCGTTTCATGACAATTGGCGGGGCAAAGCCGAAAATGTGGTTCAAATGCTTGGTACACCTCATCGGGTCACTGCCCAAAAACTGAGCTTGGAAAGACAGCACTGGCAACAGGTGATGAAGCAATATCCCCCAAAACGGTTAAGTTTATTTGTAGGCGGGGCAACCAAAAACAAGCCGTTTTCCATTGAAATGGCTGATGATTTGATTCGGGCGGTGAAAGAGTTGAAACCAGCTTCTGTATTGGTAACAACTTCCAGACGCACACCCTTGGATATTGTTCATCATCTTAAAACGCATTTACCCAAACCTTATTTTTTCTATCAATTTGGGGATGAAGGTGAAAATCCTTATTTTGGATTACTCAGCTGGGCGGATATGATTCTTGTGACGGGCGATTCTATGTCTATGTGCACCGAATGTTGTGCCAGCGGTGTGCCCGTTTTTATTTTTGCGCCCGATGGGATGGTCAGCGCAAAACATAAACGCTTTCATGATACCCTGTTTCAACATGGTTTTGCGGCTCCTGTGGGGGGGGAAGCTGTGTTGGCTCATCCGCCCCTGAATCCTGCCACTGAGATTGCAGAACGCATTCAAGCGTTGTTTGAAAAGAAATAATTACTTGCTTTTTTATGCTTTTTTGGATATAATGATTTTTATCAGCGCCTGTAGCTCAGCTGGATAGAGTGTTGCCCTCCGAAGGCAAAGGTCGTGAGTTCGAATCTCGCCAGGCGCGCCAAATAAAAAAAATAATGCTTGCATTTTACAATAAAGTTGTGTATAATGTGTGCTATCCAAGTTATCTTGGGGTGTCGCCAAGTGGTAAGGCAACGGTTTTTGATACCGTCATTCGTTGGTTCGAATCCAGCCACCCCAACCAAACCGCACATAACGCCAATTATTGGTGTTTTTTCCTTTATTTTACAAGCACTTTTATCAGCTCGGAATAACCTTTTTGAAAAATAGCTAAAAAATATCAATTCCGAACCGGCACATAAAATTTTCCTTTAAAATCAATAGTGAGTCGTTGGGAAAATTTACCAAGCCAAAAGTGGCTAAAATTTGAGGTTATCAGATTTTTAGCCTAGTACAAACATATCGAACCTGAAATTAATGACACAATGCATCGTGACCAGGGTAATAAGTAAAATCCTCTTTGACTTGACCAACTATATTAATTCCATATGCTGTTTTTTCATCTTTTTTGTCTCGAGTCCAGGGACCAACACTGCCAATACTCGTTGGATTCAATTTTTCATTTATTTGCATTATCAAACTTTGTTCAGAACACCTTCCACTGGTGGGACATCCAAGTTCCTTTAAACTAAGTAATTTTTTTCCATATAAAGAACAAACATTTTCGGCTGATTTTAAATCAAATGCATCCCTAATAACAATATATTCGTCTTTGCCACTTTTTATAACTGTACCTTCACTATCCATTTTAGAACAAGTTCCTTGAGGTTTAACTTGATAAACTTTTGTGTTTCTATAACGACAATAACATTGCCCTTTAGAGCAAGTTTCGCCATTTTGATTTCTTTTTGAAATACAATCTGAATTCTCTGTGCAACTATCTCCTAAACGGGACGTAGCTGCCTCAGAGACGCTAATACAGAGTAGAGAAACACAGAAACAAGTTGAAATTATAATTTTTTTCATTGGTTAGTCTCCTTTTTCTTTTCATTATACTTTATAAAGAAATATATTTCAACTCTAAATTTCAGCTCGGAAATTGCACAACGAGTCCAGCCAAAACAGACAAGTCGCTATTTTTAGCGACTTTTTTATGATTTTACAATCACTTACACCGGTCCGTGTACAGCGTTTTTCAAAAAGCTCTTTTTTCAGCCCTACACTGACTTTTATAAGAAGCATTTAGTAGTTTGACATTTCAAATGAATTATGTTAGTCTATAAAAATAAAAGGAGAAGGAATGATTAGGTACTACTGTAGTGGATTTGATGTACATAATGCCTTTGGACATGGTTTGGGTGAGATGTTCAAATCAGAATTAAAAGATACTAGGAGTATTGTCTATATTCCTGGCGGTTCGGACAAAATTGAAAAAGTACAAACGAAATATGTTCCCACTTTTACCAATTATTTCGGTAATGTGGGAATTAAATTTGATCAAGTAAATATTTTTACTCCCAATATACAACCAGAACAAGCAGCTAAAATGTGTGAAAATGCCAGCTTTATTGTTTTGATGGGCGGTTGTCCCTTTAAACAAAAACAGCTGTGTGAAAATTTGGGAATTATGCAACAACTGAAAGATTATAAGGGGATTATGGTGGGTATGAGTGCGGGGGCTATGTTGATGTCAAAAAATATTATAATTACCCCATGTAGTGCGGAATATCCAGATTTTCACATAGAAGATGGTTTAAATCTAGATGGGATTTCAATCTATCCACATAATAATACTTCAAATGTGAACTATCCAGATGAGTTAGTCGTAGGAGATGAAACGTATAAAAAATCGGATTTGATTGAGGCTGCTCGCCAATGTGGTCCATTTTATTTGTTGCAAGATAACCCCAGAGAAAATGGAAAAACAGATGTCAGCATTATTAAGTCCACCAATGGAAAAATTGACTTTTACATTGAAAATGATGGAAAAATCTGGATGGTTGATAAAGATATAAAACCTATTACAGATTTTAAGAAGACACTTTATCAACGTAAAATTAGTCCGTGTATTGCAAGATGACCCTAGCCAAACCGTGCAAGTCGTCAGAAATGGCGACCAATTCCAACATCAATTCATTCTGCGTTGCCACTTGAATTCATTGTGTTTCATTGCTTTACGCATAAAAACTTGCCACTGGCAACTTTTTATTTGCGCAGTCTTTATTTTACAATCACTTATACTGGTCCGTGTACAGTGTTTTTCAAAAAGCTCTTTTTTCAGCCCTACACGGACTCAAAATCCCAAAAAGCCTTATTTTACAATGCTTCTGTCTTGGGATGTCAATTTTTCATCCCAGAGAGAGGAAGATGTATTCAGACTCAAATTTGATGTAAAAATGGGAAATTTTTTATGCCCCATAACCTAAATTTTTTGTAAAATCAAGGTTGACTATAAAAAACAAGAATAAAAAGCCCCATTTCAAGAGAAACAGGGCATTATTTTTTTGTAAAGAAAATTTGTTAACTATTCTCGACCACCATTAGCTAACATTTTCTGCATAGCTACAATTTTTTTTACCCCTTCATCTTTTGTTTGAACCGCAATCTTATAAAGTTCTGGATTGACATCTTTCAAAGAATCAACCAAGATCATGCGTGTTTGGAAATATTCTTGATGCCAAGACAATGGTTTCTTTGGATTAGGCTTATCTCTGGAGGTTTGAAAATTCATAATTTTTTCAGCTAACAAAATTTCTTGTGCCTGAGGAGACAGTGTTTTTGCCCATTCAGCTTTTTCTTCCCATTGCTCTTTCTTTGTTTTATTTTCGTCTTCTGGCTCTGTCATCAACTCTTGAATAACAGACAAAACTTTTGGACCTGCGATTTGCTTAATTTGTTCCGGCGTTAAAGGAGATACACCTTCAGCAATTCGTTTTGTCTCAAAACATTTATGTAAAAGAGAAGCGCATACAGCAACTTCTTTGTCTTCGTTATCTAATGTAGAATGTTTTTGTACTAATTCTGTCGTTCCTTTAACTTGGTCCAACATAACCATACCACCGCCATAGGTAACACCTTCGTGTAAACGCGTGGCATGATACAAACACTTGTTTTCTAATTCTGCCATTTTATATTCTCCTTTAATTTTAATATACTATAAAGAAATTGTATAATAAATGGAAAGATTTGTCAACATTTTTTACTGAGAATACCTCTAAATCAGTCCGCGTATTACCAGACTTCTCCCGCCAAAACAGATAAGTCGCTAGAAATAGTGACTTTTTATTATTTTACAATCACTTATACAGGTCCGTGTACAGTGTTTTTCAAAAAGCCTGTTTTTCAGCTCTACACGGACTCACATTTCAAAAAAGCCTTTGTTTTCAATGCTTCTGCCTTGGGATGTCAATTTTTCATTCCAGAGATTGTTGAATGTATTCAGACTGAGCTTAGATGAGAAAAAAGTGTTTCTATAACACGCTTATTTCTATTACCAGTTCTGGTGGCCTATTTCTTTATTTTTTTCTTGCTAAAAAAGCACACACATGCTACCCTATCCGTATATCAATAATAATTATTTACGGATAGAAAAATGACAAAATATCGTATCATTGGCAATATGACCGGAAATTCTATGGATGCAATAGATTTAGTTTTAACAGAATTTGACGGTGATATAATGCGAGACATTTGTACATACACAAAACCTTATTCTAAAGATATGCAGAATAAAGTTGAAAGTTTGCGTGCAAAGGTCTTTAATAAAACATCCACAGAGATAGAAACCCTTCCAGAATTTACTTCTGTCCATGATGAATATATTCGCCAAATTGCAGAATGTATTAATGAAATGTGTGAAAAATACGACATTGACAAAAACAATATTGATGCAATAGGATTTCATGGCAAAACACTAGACCATAATCCGCCATCAAAAGCTTGTTTAGACGGAAGTCAACCTTATACTTTGCAAATCGGTTCAGGACAAATGTTGGCCGATTTAACAGATATAGCGGTTGTTTATGATTTTCGTTCAGATCCATTGATGGCCGGCTTTGATGGCGCACCACTGGTTCCACCCCATAATGCTCATATTTCGGCAACAGAGGGAGATGGTTGTTATTATAATGGAGGTAACACATCAAACTTTGCTTTGGTAGTTGATGGCTCTGCACTAATAGGCGCAGATGCCGGACCTTTTAATGAATATACTGATAATTATATTCGCAACCATACCGATGAATCTTTTGATAGAGATGGAACGTTCGGCAAAAAAGGAATATTAAATAAAGCTTTACTGCAAGAACTATTTAATTTTGGTCGCAAATATTATGAAGCCCCTTTACCAAAATCTGGTGATCCCGCTTATTATTACAAGGGACAAATTTTTCAATATATCAATCAGAAAAAATTTAAGTTTGAAGATGTTGTTCATACGTTTGAATATTTTGCAGCTTATATCGCTGTACAAGCTTTGAGTTTAATACCTAATGATATAAAAATACCAAATAAAATGATTTTGTTTGGTGGAGGCTGGAAAAACCCCATAGTTAAAGAAACTTTTGAAAAATTACTAAAAGGTCAGAGATATGTTTTGCCGGAACATCAAGAACAGTTTACTAAATTGTTAAATCGCTTTTCTAGTTGTCCAGAAGTTCGCAACTCAACTTTTGGTGATTATATGGAAGCCAGATTGTTTGCTGATTTAGCTCGTTACAAATTAGATAATAAAGCGTGGGAAATTCCTGAGATAGTTAAATCAAAAAAATCGGTAATATGCGGACGGGTTGCAAAACCAAATAAAGATCGTAAAGAATATAACGATAGAGTTAATCGTGCAGCTAAAGGTTGGCAAAATTCTAATAATGTTAAAAATAAAATAGTAACAATAGAATATTAATTATAATTCGTTTTTTACATCCAATATTTAGTAATTTTCTTGTAAAAATATAAAGGATTAGAAAGGTAGAACATAAAAAACAATGTGTTACAACCAATCATAATTTAGCTCGTGAATTGTGCACTGTCCCCAGCCAAAGGAAAGGCCTCCTTTATGGGTGTTTTTTTGTTGGGTTGAGGGGGTGAGAGCCAACGAATGGTTGGTTCGGTCACGAAGCGAAAGCGCAGTAGACACCGAAGGTGGTCCCGAAGGGATAAATCGGCAAGCTGATTTACAATCCAGCCACCCCCCCAGCCAAGTTGTGAGAGTCGTCAAATATGGCGACTTTTTCTTTTGCTTCTAAGTGCTTATTGTGGCTCGGAAGAAGATTTTGGAAAAGACCTAGAAACAAACTGTCTCAAACTAAAAACAATTTGCTTTCAATATGTTGTATTTTGTGCCATTCTCTAATCCAAAAATAGCAAAAATTCAATTATCTCTTTTTTAAATCAGAAAATCTTCTATAAACAAGCATCTCTAAATTAGGATGATTTCTGCTTATACCCATTTCTTGACCGTCCCAAATATGACCTTGAGCCTCAGCAGCTTTTCTAGAACGTGTATTTTCTTTTTGAATTTTTAAGATAACAGAATCTATTCCATTTTCAAACAACACTTTTTCAAAAGCTGTTGTTGCTTCGGGGCCATAATGTTGCCCCGCAAATTGTTCAAAAAGCATAACACCGAGCTCAATACTTTTGGGATTGTTTGGATTATCAGGATTAAATGCTCCGATTGTTCCCATCAATTCATTTGTTTCTTTATTCCAGATGCCGTAATTTATTTCTTTTTCTTCTGATAACACCATTTTAATAAAAGTTTCTTCTTTTTCAAATGTCATCGGTTCTTCAAAATGAGGTAAAAATCGTCCTAGCCATTCTCTTGACTTGTTAATAGAATCCACTAATAACTGTATATATTCTTTATCCAGTGTATGTTTTTTCAGGACAATGCGTTCAGCTTCTATTTGTTGTGGTAAAACTAATTTCATTTTTACAGCCTTTCAGAGATTTTCTATAATTTAACATAGTTTTTCAGTTGATCAAGTTTCTTTTAGGACTTTTCAACAATCTATGCCATTTTCGGTGATTTGGCA
Source organism: Alphaproteobacteria bacterium (assembly GCA_045605805.1). GTDB lineage: Bacteria > Pseudomonadota > Alphaproteobacteria > CAAHEQ01 > UBA3637 > UBA3637. The sequence continues at coordinate 73,477 of JAZUQR010000010.1, forward strand.
TTGTTCCACGACAGCCCCAACCGCTTGCTTAAAGTCATAGTTAAAAGAAGATATTTTATCCGAAATGATGTTTTCAATTGTCCAACGCAAATCAAAATCATCAAACGCCCAAGCCACTTTTACCATACCGGACATCAGGCTGACAGTGGTATATACCACACAAAATCCCAAGAAAATAGCTTTTATTTTTTTCATTTTTTCTTTCCTTTTATCTTTGAGTTTTATACACTTTTTTCCCATTTGTGACATAGTCTTTTAACACTTGTTCCCCCGCCTCTGTTTCAAGGTTGCCATAGACAGTTATCCCTCGGTTCTTAAACTCGGTCAACCACCGTGGCTTAAAGCCTTCATCAAAGCCGGTTATTTCCTCTACACGCTTTGAAGGGACACCGTAATAGACCTCTTTGATACCAGACCACAAAATCCTACCCAAACACATCATACACGGTTCGGCTGGCACATAAAGGGACAAATTATAAGGCGATAAATCATAAGTTTTCAAAACTTCTTGCGCTTTTTTAATGGTATTCATTTCGGCATGATGATGGCTGCATTGTGTTTGAACAACGGTATTCGCCTCTTTGGCAATCAAGTGTCCGTTTTCATCATACACTGCGGCCAAAAACGGCCCATAGCCTTGTGTCATCATTTCTTTTAATTCTTGTTGAAGGGAGGCAATGATTTGGCAAGCCTGATTGACTTTTTGTGGATTTATTTTTTCATTCGCAATTATTTTTTGTGTGGACATTTTTATCTCCTTTTTTCATCATAAGAAAAAAGCGATTATTTGTAAAGTCTTATTTGAAGCAAAAGCCTTTGTGCATTTTTTTCTTGATTTTTCTTTTGCTTTTTGTTATACTGTTTTTGTTTTGAAAAGGTTTAACATTCAATTCCCTTTATGGAATGCCTTTTTATAATTTACATTTTTTTTGAGGCTTTATGAAACAGAACAATCACAATCGTCAAAACAGACGCTTTAATAACAGAAATAATCGTCCCACACAAACCATTTATCGCAACACCTGTTTGGATTCTTCCGGACCTGCTGGTAAGTTGCGTGGAACGCCCTTACAACTCAACGAAAAATATGTGGCTTTAGCCAAAGATGCCGCCACTCAAAATGATATGATTTTGGCTGAACAGTTTCGTCAATATGCCGATCATTATATGCGTTTACAAAACATTGCCATTGAAAATGAAAATGCTTTGAAGGCTTCAAAATCTGCCCAACAACAGGCGGGACAAGACTTGCCAAAAGACGAGGATTTGAATGCCAACGCTTCTGTGGAACAGGAAACACAACCGGCAATTCAAGAAGACTTATCCGTTCCTGTGCAACAGATGAATGAAATGGCTGAGGTGGCAGCAGATTCTAATCCCGTGTCAGAATAACAACCGCACCGGCAATTTTGTCATCTGCCAATGACACAGAGGCTTGGACATTATCCCCAAACTTATATTTTAAGCGAGACATCATTTTTTTACTGAGTTTCAACTTTGGGGCACCATTGGTATCATGGCTTAGAGCCACATCTTTCAATCCGACAAATGATCCAAATCCCGTACCACACGCTTTGGCAAAAGCTTCTTTCACTGCATAATGTTTTGCCCCGTAATTGATTTGGCCTGTGGTTGATAATTCCTTGACTTCCTTAAACTCGCTTGGGGTGAGCATTTTTTTATAAAACGCAACGCCCCCTTTGTTTATAATGCGCTTAAAATGGGCAATTTCAACAAGGTCAAGACCCACTCCGACAATCATTTTTTCTCCTTCGTTTCATAAACCCGTTGAACACCTTTACAACTTCGTATTGCATCTAACACATCCAACAGATGATCTTTGCCTTTCACTTTTATCATCGCTTGGGCTTTTGTTTGGCTGTGTTCTTGGGATATAATTGTCATAGATTGAATATCTACTTTCATTTTAGACAATTGATTGACAATTTGCCCCATACTTTCGGGATTTGTTTTCCACATAATACTTAATGCAACTACCTGTTTATTGTTGGTTTTATGTGTTGTGTTCCATTCTACACTCATCCATTTTTCCGTTTGTGTAAAGTACCTTTTCAAAATTGGGCAGTTTCTTTTGTGAATCACCACTTTATCGTTTTCTTTAATGGCAATTATTGCATCTTTTTCTTTTGGATGGCACACTGTATCCAATTCATAAGGAATTCCCTCCGGCAAGCCCAAAATCTCGGGGTTCACTTTCTTTTTAGACCATATTTTTTCGAAAAATGATTCTTTTTTGGGGGCTTTTTCTTCACTGAAAAAGTTTTCCAACAACAATTTGGCATAGGCCGTTGTCACATCTTTCAACCAACTTTTTTGAGCCACAATTTTGCTTGTCACTTTGAAGCTCACTTTATCACCATCATTCAGTTTTTGGTTTAATGGCGCTTTTTCGTTGTTGATTTCCACACCCGTGCATTTTAAGGCCACTTTTGACCCAAGATAACAAGCAAAGTCTAACGCTGTGGCGCCCTGAGGTAAAGAATAGACAATCCCTTTGTGATCAAAACAAAAGATTTTATTGCGTTCCATATGCAATTTCGCTCGTCTTAAAAATTCGGCCGGACTTTCGGTGTTTGAAATAAGGGTTAAAAACTCTTTCATCCAAGGCAGATTTTTACCATCATATTTTTCGCCTTGTTTATATGACCAATGGGCGGCCATTCCAAACATTGCTGCTTCTTCCATTTTTTCCGTTCTGATTTGGATTTCAAGGGGGATTCCTTTTGACGACATTACCGTTGTTTGAAGTGATTGATAGCCGCTGTCTTTTGGAGTGGATATATAATCCTTAAAACGCCCCATAACGGCACGATATCGTTGATGGACAAGCCCCAAAGTTTTATAACAATCTGGGATATTCTTTGTAATGATTCTGATTCCCAAAACATCAAAAATGGACGACATTTGATTTTGATGCGTTTGCAATTTGTGCCATAATGAATAAGGCATTTTTACACGCCCAATCACACGAGCTTTGATTTTTGCCACACTCAATATCGTTTCAATTTCCTGAATCAGATTTTGGATGCTTATGTTTTGTTTCTTTTGCAACCCATTTATTTTTTGTGTTAAATTGTTATAGGCTTGCGGATTCAGCACACGAAACGACAAATCTTCCAATTCTGTTTTGATTTTATGCAACCCTAATCGTTCTGCCAATGGGACATAAATATCCATTGTTTCTTGAGCTTTGCGTCGTTTCTTTTCTGCGGAACAAATATCCAATGTACGCATATTGTGAAGTCTATCCGCCAATTTGACAAACAAAACACGAATATCTTTACTGGATGCCAAAATCAACTTTTGAAAGTTTTCGGCTTGACCACTTGCCGAAGATTGCAACTGATAACTTTCCAATTTGGTCAACCCTTGCACCAAATCGGCCACACGTTTGCCAAACAACGCTTTGACCGAATCGTATGAAGCCGGTGTATCTTCCACCGTATCATGCAGTAAGGCGGCCATAATTGTTTCGGCATCCATTTTATAGGCTAACAAGATTTCGGCAACGGCCAACGGATGAATCAGGTATTTTTCCCCTGTTTCTCGTTGTTGATCATAATGCATTTTTTCCGCAAAGATACAGGCTCTGCGTAAGCCTTCAATATCTGCCTTTTTATCGTATTTCTTAACCGATTCTATCAGCTCATCCGACCGCATTTTTCCTCCCCATGATTCAGCGGTTTGTTTTAAGCGTCTGTTCCCTCAATGACTTGAAAAGATTCCGATTCCACAAATTCATTATCAGCATACAGGGCATCTTCTTGTAAAGCCCCTGCTAATTCAGATTCCACTTCTTTTAATTCTTCGGCATCATTATCGGCCTCGGTTGGCGCGGCATAGCGTTGCATACTTGCCACAACACCTTCGTGCAACAATTTCAAATCAACGGCGTCTTGGCCAATTTCACGCAAGGCCACAACCGGATTTTTATCCCCTTCTCTGTCCACAACGGGATCTGCCCCAGCATCCAGAGATTTTGCCCGACCTGAGGCCAATAATACCAATTCAAAATGATTTGGAACTCGTTGAATACAATCTTCCACTGTTCTGCGTGCCATATGATTATCCTTTCTGATAAAATTTAACTTGTGGATAAGTATATCTTATTTTTTATCCAAAATCAAGTTTTTAATGAAAAAACATTCTTGCACTTTCGTTTTGTTTCATATATAATGTGTAAAAAAGTTTTTTTAGAAGGATTAAAAATGACAAAAAAGAAATACTTGATTACCTCTGCTTTAACCTATATCAACGGCTTGCCCCATATCGGCCATTTGGCCGGGGCCATGCTCAATGCCGATATTTATGCCAGATATTTGCGTGCCAAAGGGGAGGATGTTTTGTTTGTGGGCGGTACGGATGTGCATGGCACGAAAATTGAAGTAGAAGCCAAAAAAGAGGGCTTATCCTTAGAGGCTTTCATCAACAAATATCATTTGGAACACAAAAAAGTTTATGAAGGTTTTAATTTGTCTTTTGATGCGTTTGGTAATACTGATTCCAAACAAAACGAAGAAATGACCTATCGTATTTTTGAAGGGTTAGACAAAAACGGTTATATCTCAGAAAAAATTACACAGAGGGCTTATTGTGCTGATGATGAACAATTTTTGGCAGACAGCCAAGTGGGGGGTACTTGTCCTTATTGTGGTTATGAAAAAGCAAAGGGCGATCAGTGTGAAAACTGCACAAAGCTGTTGGAACCGGAAGAATTAAAAAATCCTTACAGCACCATTTCGGGCAGCAAAAATATCGTTTTCAAAGAAACCAAAAATCTTTTTATTGATGTGGATAAAATGCAAGACAATTTGAATCGCTGGGTGGAAACAAAAAAAGGTATTTGGTCTGACATTGCTTATACAACCGCAAAAAAATGGCTGAATGAAGGCTTACAGGCTCGGGGCATTACTCGTGATTTGAAAAACGGCTTTACCGTTCCCCGTGAAGGATATGAAAACAAAGTGTTTTATGTATGGTTTGATGCCCCGATTGGATATATCGGCATTACAAAAGAATGGGTAGATAAAGACCCTTCTAACCGTTCATTGGAAGATTGGTGGTTAAACCCAGATGAAGTTATTCATACCGAGTTTATGGGTAAAGACAATATTCCATTTCATTCCATCTTTTTCCCAGCTATGTTATTTGGATCGGGCGAAAAATGGACACAAGTTCATTTCTTAAAAGCAACAAGTTGGTTGAACTTCCCCGGTGGCAAGATTTCAAAATCCGAACATCGTGGTGTGTTTTTGGATGAGGCTTTGGAAGAGTTTCCGGCTGATTATTGGCGTTATTGGATTTGTGCCAACTGTCCAGAATCAGACGATTCGTTGTTCTCGTTTGATTCCTTCCAAGCCACCATCAACAAGGATTTGAATGATGTGCTGGGCAATTTTATCAACCGTGTTTTGAAGATGACTCATAACAACTTTGGGGATGTTGTGCCACCTTTAGGGGCTTTCACCGAAAAGGAAACCACTTTGTTTGCCACATTGGATGACTTGATTCAAAAATACACCAAACAGATGGACGCCATTGAGTTTAGAAAATCGTTGGCGCTTTTGCGTGAGATTTGGACCGTGGGCAACAACTATATTGCCCAGACAGAACCTTGGAAAGTTGTCAAAGAAGATAAAGAATATGCAGGCACTATTTTGAACATTGCTTTGAATTTGATTTGGCTGTTTGCTCAGCTGAGTGCGCCTGTGATGCCACAAACTGCCACAAAAATGTTGGCTCTGTTTAACAAAGAGCCTTCCTTTACATGGCCTTGTGGCGAGGCAAAAGAATTATTATCCACACTGAAATCCGGTGACGCCTTTACACCAAGCGAACCACTTTTCAGAAAAATTACGGATGAAGAAAAAGAACTTTTGAAACAAAAACATCATGAAGGGGTATAATTATGGAAAAATCACGCAATACCGGTAATTTTTTGTTTATTATTTTTTGGTGGCTTGTGCAACATTTGAACATTCGTTGGGCTCATAAACTTTTATATTGGGGATTAAGAGATGGTTCTTTCCCTTCGGGGCATATGTCCGATCCGATTTTAGGGATTGATTTATTTGGTCGCCATTTATCCACGCCTCTTGGTATTTCAGACGGTGTGGATAAACGGGGAAACATTTTAGACACCTTGATGCAGATGGGATATAGTTTTGGTACTTTTGGACCCTATACTTTGGAAAAAGAGATGCCCCCCAATGAAAAGTTTTTTTTCAAAAAAGATAAGGCTATTATTACTCAATGTACAGGATATCGCAACCCTGGTATCTTAAAAATGATGCCATGGTTTGTGAAGCGTCGTTATTTACCTCATTTTGTTGGGATTGACATTGCCATTCCTGCGGAAAATGAAGAAAGCAACATCAAACAGGGGCGACATTTTGCTTATGTGGATGAATTTGTTTTAATGTCACAACGCATTGCACCTTATTGTGATTTTATCACTTTGGATTTTTCGCACACCAACTCGGAACTGTGTGTTTTAATGGTGGATGCTTCAACGATTTTGCCCATTATTCGGGCTGTTAAAGAAACCGTGAAACAGGCCGCCCCTATTCGCCCACCAAAGGTTTTTGTTAAAATCCCGTTGGATTTGAATATGATGGAGATTCCGCTTGTTGCTCAAACTCTTTTAGGCGGTGAAGTGGATGGTGTTGTTGTGGCGGGCCCTATGTCTTTGGCCAAAAATACACGCATTCGCATTCAAGGCGCAAAAGAACATCAAATGTCGGGCATGGTTATTGGTCAACCCACACATGAATATACCACCGAACTTATTCGGCGTTTATATACCCATTTGAAAGGCCGGATTCCCATTATTGCTTGTGGCGGTGTGTTTGACGGTAAAAGTGCTTTTGAACATATTGCGGCCGGTGCTTCTTTGGTTTCCGTGGATGAGGCCAGCTTGATTTTTGAAGGCCCTGGCATTATTCACAAGATTCATAAAGAATTGATTGAAATTTTACACAACAAAAAATTTCATTCTTTTGCCGAAGCCATTGGTTGCGACACCCAAGAGGTTATTGCTGAGACAGCTGTACCTATGACTGCACCGCAACCGCAATCAACGCCTATGGAAAATTCTGTACCACCGCATCAAGGTTAAGTCATTTCAAAAAAAAGGGGGGGATATGACTTCACAAGACCTTGTGACAAAACTTTGGGATGAAGCACGTCCTGTGATTCAAGAAGGGTTGGCCGTTTTGAATAAAACCCTTATTTTGGGTTTGCCGGCTTCTTCCATGCCGCCTGTTTCCAAAGAACAAGACACAGGCATTGGCTCTCCCTATGGCGAAGGGGCGGCTCGGGTATGGCGCTTTTGGCACAGTATTATTCACAAAATAATGATTGGACCGATTGGGAAGACCAGTGCGGTCACTTGGCATTCGCCCTATCTATCTTCATGGGATTACAATCCGTTTTTAATTGATTTGGAAAAATTGGTTCAACGCAAATGGCTTAGCAAAAAAACTTTGAATAAAATCTGGTACACGCCAAAAAAAGATGGCTATATTGATTTTCATCAGGTTGAGTCCGACTATCTTATGGCGTTATCCGAAGCCCATCAAAAATCAAAATCTTTGCTTTCTTTTGACAGCTTTTGTAATCAGCTTTTGCGTGAACAAATGCAACGCACTTCTTTTTTATATGTGGGGGATATTCCCATCAACATTCCCACCAGAGTCAGCACACGCCATCCTGATTGGTTTTTGAAAGATTGGAGTTTGGGGGCCCCTCCTGATCAATATTCGGATAAACCCCAAAAATGGGGATTTCCTGTCTTAAATCCAAATAAACTTTTTTCATCCGATAAAACGCAGCCGTTGGGGCCGGCCGGCAGAATGTTCAAAAAATTGATGCGTTTTTATCTTGCCGGCAACAGGGGCGGCATTCGTATTGACCATTTTATCGGGTGGGTTGATCCTTATTGTTTTTATACAGGCAAAAAAAATTATTCCAACGGCAGGCTTTATTCTTCCCCAAAACATCCCTTATTAAAGGCTTTTTATTTGAAAGATAAAAGACTATTCCAACGGATGACTCAATCTTTTTTAATGCCGTTTATTGATATTTTTCACCTTTCACCTATGGATATTTTTCCGGAAGATTTGGGTATTCGGCCTCCCCAAATGGATAAGGTTTTGAAAACCTTTCGCTTGGGCCGAATGTTGCCTGTCCAATTTAACGAACCACAAGACGGTACACATCTTTATCATTTAACTCAGGCACAAAAAGAAGACATTGCGGTGTTGGACACCCATGACAATCCACCTTTGTTGGCTTTTTTTGAACAATTACCTTTTGAAAAAAGACGGGCTTTTGCCCAACAACTGGCCACAGATTTACGCTTTCATTATACAGATGATTTATGCCAACCGGTTTGGCTTTATCGGATGCAATGGGGGGCCGCTTTGGCCTCGCCTGCCAAGCGGGTGATGGTTTTCTTTCCCACTTTGATGGGACAGGAGGGACGATATAATATCCCCGGTACTTTGGATTCGTGGCATCTAAGATGTATAGCCGATTTTGAACGACATTATTTCAATGCCTTAAAACAGGGAAAGGCTTTTAATCCGTTTGAGGCGATTTGTTTGGCTATTTATGCCAAAGGGGATGCTTTTTATCACCAGCACGAACCATTGGTTCATAAACTGAGAACTTTGGAAGCCGATTTTTTTAATGCGCTTCAAGCCTCATGATTTTACTTGACAAAAGCCTGTAAAAGATTATGCTAGACTATATATTATAAAAAGGAGATTTTATGTCAAAAGTTGCTGTGATTATCCCTACTCGTTTAGGTTCTACTCGTTTGCCCAATAAGCCCTTGGCCATTGTGAACGGCAAAACCGTGATTCAACATGTTTATGAGCATGCTATTCAGGTTCACCCAAAAGAAGATGTGTACATTGCGGCCGGTGATGAAGCTATTGTGGAAGAAGCCAAAAAGTTTAATGCTCAATGTGTTTTAACGCCTGCCAGCTTACCTTCTGGAACAGACCGTATTGTTTGTGCGTTGAAAACCATTGACCCTGACGGCACAAAATATGACACCGTTGTCAATTTTCAAGGAGATGGTATCAATGTGGATCCAAAATTAAATATGCGTTTGGTGGAATTGTTGGAAAAAACTGGGGCTGATTGGGTGACTGTCGGTAAAAAAATTACCTGCCCAGACGAAATTCAAAATCCAAACTATGTGAAGATTGCAATGGGCTTGAAAGACGGTGAAGATTATGGTCGGGCGCTTTATTTTTCCAGAAGTGCTGTGCCCTTTAATCGGGATAAAGATCCCCAAAAAGATTTTGCTTATTGGCATATTGGGATTTATGTGTATCGCACCGAGGCCTTAAAACGCTTTGTTGAATGCCCTGTGGGCATTTTGGAAGCCACCGAAAAATTGGAACAGCTGCGGGCATTGGAAAACGGCATGCAGATTTATGCGCTGATTGTACCAACCATTAAACTGATTGAAGATGCGCCCACCGATATCAATACACCCGAGGAATTAGCCGAGGCACAAAAGTTTAATTTTTAAGGACATTTTATGTTTTATTTAACCGGATTTCATTTAACCAAAGATCATGTTCAACGGCTTGTCAAGCTGACAAAAAGTGCCCCTTGGCCTAACAAAACCGTCCCTTTAATGGATGACCAAATGGGACAAAAATTGCCCGATCATACTGCTGTTTTGGTAAAAAATCCATCCGAACAAGAGTTGGTTCAATTGACCCGTCTTGCTCCCACAGCCATTGTAGATGCCAATGCATTAGATGCTTCGGTTCAATTTTTCTTAAAACGCATGGATGCCTTGAAAAGCAAAAACAAGATGGGTTTTTTATTGACTTGTCCTGTGATTTATGCGTGCAACATTGCCCAAAACATTGTATCGGCTTTGCAAGAGTTTATTCTTTTATCGGCCGATCAACAAGAAAGTATTCACTTTGCCCTTCACGAATCCATTGTGAATGGTTTGGTTCATGGTAATTTACAGATCAACAGTTCTATGCGCCAATCGGCCCGAGATTTTATTGAATATGCCCGTTTATTGCATGACCGGTTAAATGATCCTAGCTATGCCCAAAAATCCATCAGTATCATTACCAGCTGGAACACCAAAAAATTGGAAATTAAAATTCGTGATGAAGGGGCGGGCTATGGTTCTACCACTTCTTCGGTGCGACAATCTTGTGCCATGCAGCACAAAACAGGCCGAGGCATTCGGATTATTGCAGGGGCGGCCGATTCTTGTACGATTGAAGATTTTGGACGAGAAATTACTTTATCCTTTTTATTAAAAGAATCCAGCAATCCCCAGTGGACAAGTGGTTATTCAGAAGAAACTTCTTCCCAAAATGCATTGAACTTTTCCAAAGATTTATCTTCATCCAAGGTGTTGGTAATTGAAGACAATCCAAGCACACAAACTGTGTTAGGGCGACTTTTGAATTTAATCAGCATTGATGATGTCTCTTTTGCCTGTGATGGCGTTGAAGGCCTTAAATTAGCACATGACATCAAACCCGATTTAATTATTTTAGATATTACCATGCCTCGTATGGATGGTTATGAAGTGATTCAACACTTAAAAAATGATGCCTCAACTGCCACCATTCCTGTTTTAATTCAAACGGCTTCGGATAATCGGGAAACCAGAGAAAAAACTTTCAGGGCTGGCGCAACCGACTTTATTACTAAACCCATCAATCCCTTAGAGTTCTTTTCTCGGGTGCGTGTTCATTTGGAAAACCGGTTATTGGTGCGTCATTTATCCACTCAATTAGAACAGATTGAATCCGAACTTCATTCTGCCAGACGCATGCAAATTGATATGCTTCCGAAAGACGATGTCTTAAAGACCTTGCAACAAGATTATCGTTTAACGATTGCACATCATTTTGCCCCTTCCTCATTGCTGGGAGGAGACTTTTGGCAAATTATTCCCATATCGGCCAACAAAGTCGGCTTTTATATTTGTGACTTTTCCGGACATGGTGTGGCCAGTGCCTTGAATACTTTCCGTTTACATGCTTTGGTCAGCCAAAACAACCGCCGTATTCATTCTCCGGCTGATTTTTTGAAAAAACTCAACAAGCAAATGCACACTCTTTTGCCCCGGGGCCAGTTTGCCACTTTGTTTTTGGGGATTTATGACAAACGCAAAAAAACTTTGCTTTTTTCGGGGGCGGGTGCGCCAAATCCGATTTGGATTCATCAAAACAAACAACTTTCTTTGAACGCAGAGGGGATGCCTTTGGGGATTGTGACCAATCCCACTTATCAAGATACAATCATTCGTTTGACAAAAGGGGATTCTTTACTGCTGTACAGTGATGCGCTGACAGAATCTTTAACCACAAAGGGGTTGCGTTTGGGCGATACCGCCTTTAAGCGGATGGTTAAAAAACATATTGTTGGGACAGATCCCAATGCGGGTTTGGATGAATTGATGCAACATTTTTTCAAATTAGCCCCTCCGCCCCCCTCGGACGATGTGACAGCCGTGTTATTGAAGTGGGAGTAAAAATGATTCGCTTATATGTTTCGGAGCCCTTATTAAAAGATATTGTGATTGCTTTGGATGACAAGGCTCAACACTATCTTTTGCATGTTATGCGCCAACATGACGGTGATGTTTTATTATGTTTTAACGGCACAGATGGGGAATGGAAATGCCGCTTGACGATGACTGGAAAAAAGAAGGCTGTTTTGCAGGTTTTGGAACAAACTCGCCCGCAAACTCAACCCGAATTTTGTGCCATTTGTCCGGCTTTGATTAAAAAAGACAATATGGATATTATTCTTCAAAAGGCCACAGAGTTGGGGGTGACAGATATTTATCCCATTTTAAGCGAACACACCTCACACCCACACTTTAATATGCCTCATGCTTTGGCTGTGGTGAAAGAGGCGGCCGAACAATGCGAACGCTTGACTCTGCCTGTGATTCATTCTCCTATGCCGTTAGTGGATTTAAGTAAAAACTTGCCCTCAGATTGTGCTTGTTATTATTTGGCGGAACGACAGGCGGCGTCCTCTTTATTGCCTGAGCGTGGGCCGGTTGCTTTTGTGGTTGGGCCAGAGGGCGGATGGAGTGAAAAAGAAAATCTGTTTTTCCAAAAGTCCGATTTTATCCCTTTGCACTTTGATGTGGGTATTTTAAGGGCAGAAACGGCCTGTATTGCGATTTTGTCTTGTTGGCAGATTGGACGCCATTTACAAAAAAATAACTTGCATTTTTGATAAAGGGTTGCTAGTATCAAAAGAAAGGGAGTTATTATGAGAAAGAAAAAATCTTTTTTTGCTTTGATGGTATTGTGTGTCGGTTTGTTTTCCGCCCACGCCCAAGCCTCGCTTGTTGTTTGTCAAGATGGATCTTGTCAAAAAGTTTTAGATCAAGCCGATTTTCTGCCTTGGTTAAAAAAACTGCATGCTTATTTCAAAACCCCCAATGCTCGGATTGATTTTTGTGAAGCAGAGGCGCAAAAGCGTTCCTGTTTGGCTGAGGGGTTGAATTGGACGGCCCAATCTGCTTTGGCGCCTGTCTCTTTTTCAACAAAGGTTGCCCGTACGGCCCCCTTTAAGAACACGCTTTTATTGGATTATTTAATTACAGCCAATTCTTCTTGGCCCGATTGTTCATACGCTTTAACTACATTTGACAAATCATCGGATAATTCCATCCGTATGGTATCGCATGCATTTGAATGTCAATTGGCAGATTTTAGCAAAACACACCTTCAAAACTCGTTTTTCATTGATTACATCAACTTTGATGATGGTAAAATCGGGGCAAAATATGTGATTCAAATCAATGGGGCGGTGAATGGACAAGCCGCCGGATATGCCGTTATGACTTTCAGAGACGGCAACACTTTGCGTCCATTGATTCACCAAACAAATGTTGCGGATATGCCAGCACCACCTTCTTTGGCAGAGGCCAAACAAATTATACATCAACATCAATTGAATAACCCCAATCAACAGAAATCTAAATGGGAGATTTTCTCAGATGGTGTGAAGAATTGGTGGGGACAATTGAAAGATTCGTTTAACTTGGATATTGAAGAAGAACCCATTGAAGCCAAGGAGAATCCTTCTTGGTGGGATAAGTTCACCGATAAGTTTATGAAAATTCTTTATTTAGAACCTCTGGATTAAAAGGATAGTATATGGCAAAAACAATTGAAATTTCCCGTTTATCAAACGGCATTCAAGTTATCACAGACACACAACCTTCGTTAGATTCCGTCACATTGGGGGCATGGGTTGGTGTTGGGTCACGCTTTGAAAAAAAAGAAGAAAGCGGTATTTCCCATTTTTTGGAGCATATGGCTTTTAAGGGAACAACCAACCGTTCCACTTTGCAAATTGCCAAAGAGATTGAACAAGTTGGCGGTTTTATCAATGCCTATACTGGCCAAGATGTGACAGCCTATCATGCTCGGATGCTAAAAAAAGACATGGATATTGGGTTGGATATTATTGCCGATATTACCCAACACGCCACGATGAACGAAAAGGAATTAAACACAGAAAAAGGTGTGATTATTCAAGAAATCAATATGTATAAAGATCAACCGCATGCTGTGGCAGAAGAAAACTTTGATGCAGTGGCTTATCCGAATCAACCATTGGGGCGTTCTGTGGCCGGCAATGCCAAAGTGATTTTGGCTATGACACCCGAAAAAATGTTGACTTATATGAAAACGCATTACACGCCCAACCGGATTGTGGTCAGTGCTGTGGGGGCCATCAAGCATGATGCGTTTGTGAAAAAGTGCGAAAAATTGTTTTGTGATTTTGAACAAAAACCGGCCGTAGTGGCCGAACCTGCCCATTACAAAGGCGGTTTCAAATATGTGAAAAAAGCCAACGAGCAAGTGAACCTTATTTTGGGCTTTGAAGGAGAATCGTATTTTTCAGAAGATATTTGGAAATCAAAATTGTTGTCCATGATTTTGGGGGGCGGTATGACAAGTCGCTTGTTCCAAGAAATTCGTGAAAAGCGTGGGTTGGTCTACACCGTTCATGCTTATTCTTCGGCCGAAACGGACACCGGTATTTTTGGCATTTATGCCGGCACAGGCAAAAAAGAATTGGGTGTTTTGATGCCTGTGTTGTTGAATGAGCTTAAAAAAGTTTCGTGCAAGGTGACGGATGAAGAAGTGGCACAAGCCCAAACTCGTTTGGAAGCGGCTTTGTTGATGCGCAATGAAGAATTGTCTGACCATGCTGATTTGCATGCCATTGAGCTGTTGCGTTATGGCAAGGTGCGTTCCAAAGCCTCGCTTGTGAAAGCCATTCGTTCTGTGACAGCCAAAGACATACAAACCTATGCGGCCAAGATTTTTGCCACAACGCCCACTGTTTCATGTTTGGGGCCGGTTCAAAATATGATGTCGTATGACGATATTGTGAAAACTTTGAAAGCGTGATATGCCCGATTTTTCCTTTGAACAGCAATATGCCGCGGGCGGATTTGTGTTTGGTTTTGATGAAGCGGGGCGTGGCCCTTGGTGTGGCCCAGTGGTGGCCGCCTGCGTCTGTTGGCCTCAGTTGAAGATAGATGCCAAATTGGCAAGGCAAATCAATGATTCCAAAAAGTTGACTGCCAAAAAGCGAGAGGTTTTGTTTGATTTGATTATGGCTTCGCCTGCCCTTGTGGGGGTTGGACAAGCCAGCGCCCAAGAAATTGACCGTTTGAACATTTTACAGGCCACTTTTTTAGCCATGCAACGAGCGTTGGAGCAAGTGCAACAGCAAGGTCACAAGGTGGATTTTGTGTTGATTGACGGCAACCGTTTGCCCAAATGGGATATGCCTTGCAAGGCTTTGATTAAAGGGGATTCGTTAAGCCTTTCCATTGCTTCGGCCAGCATTATTGCCAAAGTGACCCGAGACAGATTGATGTGTGCTTTGGCCAAAGAATGGCCCGCCTATGGGTGGGATAAAAATGCCGGCTATGGCACAAAGGAACATCTTTTGGCTCTTGAACAATATGGCGTCACCCCTCATCACAGAAAATCCTATCGCCCTGTTCAAAAGTTATTGGGTTGATTAAGGGTCTCTGTTTTCACCGGAGTAGTCACCTGTTTTAACTGTGTTATTTGCGTCACAGTTTGTTGTGTGCTCTAGACTGTTACTGTTTCCACACAGCTTTCCAGGAGTTGTACAACCGTATTCTCTCCATTTTCTGTCGTGACTTTTCGGCGGGCATATGCTGGTTGGAGCAACCTCCCCCTTCTCAATACATGTTCCATC
This sequence comes from Alphaproteobacteria bacterium, assembly GCA_045605805.1. GTDB lineage: Bacteria > Pseudomonadota > Alphaproteobacteria > CAAHEQ01 > UBA3637 > UBA3637. The sequence goes on from JAZUQR010000010.1 coordinate 88,771, forward strand.
ACCTTGTGCCATATCTGTGCACCCACACTGCGTTCTTACAGCACAATTCGCACAGCTTCCATTGTGGCAGTGTTTACCAGGGCCACAATGGTCATGCAAGGTGCATTGCACACATTGTTGCTTGTTGGTGTCCCACTTTGACGTGTTCGTTGGACAGGCTATACACTCACCATTCTTCCATATTGGCGTGTTCGTTGGGCAGGGCTCACATGTTTTGTTTGTGGCGTTCCAAACTGGGTTTGTTGGATCTGCTGCGGCACAGGTCGCGCAGGCAGAACCATCCCAAGCTGGTTTGTTTTGATATACTGAAACACAAGGCACGCATGTTTTACTTGTGGCGTTCCAAACTGGTCTTGTTGAATCTGCTACGGCACATGACACACATTCTTTCTTTGTGTCGTTCCAAACTGGTGTGTTCTCATTTGCTGCGGCACAGGTCACGCATGTTTTTCTTGTGGCGTCCCAAACTGGTGTGTCTGAATTGTTATCGGCACAGGTCACACAGGCGTTTCCGTCCCAAAACGGTTCCTCTGATGGGCATTCTGAACAAGAGTTGTTTTCACATTTTGGTGCGGCGCCAGGGCAATGGCTGTGTTCTGTACATTGTACACATGTGTTATTATTTGTGTTGTCAGCGTCCACTTTACAAACTCTTTTGTCAATGACCTCCCCACTTGACCTTTTGTTTTGCCGTGGGTTATAGCTTGAATGATCTACGGTGCTACCACACCCCAAATCTGTCCAATTGGAGGAAATGGAATCATAACATTTCACACATTTTTCATTATATAGATCCCAAACTGGGGTCTCCGCTGGGCAGGCCTCACATGTAGTTCCGTTCCAAACAGGCGTTTTTTCGTTATATCTGAAACACGAAACACAACGATTGCGCCACGCATCCCAGACGGGCGTTTTGCTATCCTTTGATGGATCTTCGGGATCCTTTGTTTTATCACATTGACAGGTTTTGTCGCCTTCATTTGGTACCATTGTGGTGTTGCACCCAGCCACACACAAACCATTTTCCAAATCACACCATTCGCCCGGGCAATCTCCTCCTTTTGTACACGCCACACATTTATTCCCCGCACATAATCCTTTTTTACAATCCTCATTTTCCAAACATTCCACACAGGCGGTTCCGTTCCAAAATGGTGTGGCTGAATTGTTGGCGGCACAGGTCACGCACTCAAAACCATTCCAAGCTGGGGTGTTCTCTGGGCAGGCCTCACAGGTAGTTCCATTCCAGTGTTCGCCCTCTGGGCAGGCCTCACAGGTAGTTCCATTCCAAACTGGTGTGTCTGAATTGTTGACGGCACAGGTCACGCACTCAGAACCATTCCACTTTGGCGTGGCCTCTGGGCAGACCTCACAGGTAGTTCCATTCCAAACTGGTGTGACCTCATCTACGTCGGCACAGGTCACGCAGGAAAAACTATTCCATATTGGCCTGTTCGTTGGGCAGGCCTCACATTCTTCTGATGTGGTTGCGCCGGTGCCAGCGGTGGTTTGATTATCACCACAGAATATACAACCTTCATTACCTGCCGAGATTTTATATGTACCCTTGTCACATGGGGTGCAAGTGCCGTCGTCTTTTAATGTATAGCCGGCCTTACACTGGCATTGATCGCCGCTCCATTCACTATTTGTTGGGCAGGCCTCACATGCTTCACTTGTGCTATTCCACTTTGGCGTGTCCTCTGGGCAGGCCTCACATTCTGTGCCACTCCAAACTGGTTTTTTTTGATCTGCTACGGCACAGGTCACGCATTGTCCCTTTTCTTCTATGACCTTCCAAACTGGTGTGTTCTCATTTGCTGCGGCGCAGGTCACGCATGTGTGATAAACTTTATCGCATACTGGTGTATCCTCAGAGCAAGACCATTCGCTTTCGGCACCAAAATCTCCATAACATTCCTGACAGGCCGTTCCATGTTTATTTTCATCTTCGCAGCCGCAGGTGTAGTCGGTCTTACAGATTTGATTGCCTTCGCAATTATCCTTTTCTGTACATTGCACGCAGGCCTCTCCGTTCCAATATGGCGTGGCCTCATCTACGTCGGCACAGGTCACGCAGTCGTTTCCGTCCCAAAACGTATCAGCTTGGCAGGCCTCACATTCTGTGTCATTCCACTTTGGCTTGTCCTCTGGGCAGGCCTCACAGGTAGTTCCATTCCAGTGTTCGCCCTCTGGGCAGACGCAGGTGTTGCTTTCACATACTTTCCCCCCTGAACAATCAGCAGTTTGCACACACTCCTCACATTGATTTGTTGTATCATTCCAGTGTTCGTTCTCTGGGCAGGTACAGCTACATACATTGTCATTCCATGACCGTCCTCCCTCCCCACATGACGCTTGTTTTTGATAACATGTGCCGTCATACCAGCAACCGTTTTGGGTGGTACAAGCCGTTTTCTCTGTACAGGGAGATGTTGTGCTTCCCGGTACACAGGGGCAGGTGTCCTTTGGCATACACACACCAGCCTCACACCACTCCATCCCCTGTGTCTTTGTACATTTGTCTGCATCGCAGTGTAGCTTTCTTAGGTCTGTATCAGCTATTGCACAACCACACAGAGTGTAGTTTTGGGTACTAGTCTCCATTGCCGTTAAAACTTTACCCTCGTCATCACAACAGACATTCTCATATCCTTTTGAACCATCTGGGCAACCACAGGCATCTGAATCATCACATATTTCAATTCCGCCTAACACTGTATAACAGTTCTGTCCATTTTTACAACAAAGATTTTCTTTTGACACGTTGTCCCATGGTAATCTATATCCCTCTGGGCAACCACAGGTTGGCATAAAATAAGAACTATAATCCTTTCCGTCATATATTTTCTTATCCTTACAGCAGACATACTGATTACCATGTGGCGTTAGGGTTCCGCCGTCCGGACAGGTGCATTCTGCTTCCTGAACTGTACCATCCGCATTAACTGTACATTGATTCTCTTCGGCTGTGGTCAAGCCGCCTTGTTGGACAAAGACTTCGTCTATGGTGGGGGTGGAAACAGAACTTGTGGCCAAATCAACCACCTGCATGTTTTCATTCAATCGGATTTGGATTGAACCAACATCTGCCCATATTTTATGGGAACACAAAAACGAAAGACAAAAAAGCAACAAATATTTCTTTTTCATTTCCAAATCCTTTGAATCTATTTTACCGCACTTCTTTGATAAAAATCAACAAAAAAGTTTATCCCCCACACAAAGCCAACAAAATGCCGGCTGCTATGGCAGAACCGATGCTGCCCGCCACATTTGCCCCCATGGCGTGCATCAGCAGGTGATTATTCGGGTTGGATTCTTGCCCCAACTTTTCGCTGACTCGGGCAGCCATTGGGATAGCACTGACACCTGCCGATCCGATCAACGGGTTGATTTTATTCTTGGAAAACAGATTCAAAAATCTGGCCATTAAAACACCACTTGCCGAACCAAGGCTGAATGCCACAACACCCAAGCCCAACACCACCAATGTTTCTTTTTTCAAAAACAGGTCGGCCGACAGTTTTGACCCAACGGAAATCCCAAGCAAAATTGTGACGATATTCATCATTTCGTTGCTTGCCCCTTTGGCCAATCTGTCTGCCACGCCCGATTCTTTTAGCAAGTTCCCAAACATCAACATTCCAATCAACGGAATGGCCATTGGGATAAACAAGGCTGTTAGGACAATCACCATAATCGGAAAAATGATTTTTTCCTTTTGGCTGACTTCTCGCATTTGTTGCATCACGATTGTGCGTTGATTTTTGGGTGTGCACAAACGCATAATCGGTGGTTGAATCACAGGTACAAGTGCCATATATGAATAGGCCGCCACAGCGATTGCTCCCAACATTTCGGGGGCCAATTTACCCGCCAAAAAGATTGAGGTTGGGCCGTCTGCCCCACCGATGATGGCAATGCTGGCCGCCTGTTTCAAGGTTAAAGCAATTTCGGGAAACAGAGAACTTAAACTCAATGCCCCCAAAAATGTGCCAAAAATAGCAAACTGCGCTGCGCCCCCTAACAAAGCTGTTTTCGGGTTTGCCAGCATGGGGCCAAAGTCTATCATTGCGCCAACGCCCATAAATATCAACAGCGGGAAAATGCCTGTTTCTATGCCGGCATGATACATATAATACAACAAACCACCTTCTTCGGTCATCCCTGCCCCTGGGCAATTGGACAACAATCCCCCAACAGCAATTGGTATCAACAAAAGCGGTTCAAATTGTTTTTTTATCCCCAGATACAACAGCACAAAGCATATCAACATCATAATGCCTTGCCCCAGTGTCATGTGCACCAAACCCAAACTGTTTATGATTGCTTCCATCTTACACCTCCACGACTTTATCGCCCGTTTTGATGTTATCGCCTTTTTTAACAAACAGGTGTTTTACTGTACCATCTGTGGCGGCTTTGATAGGCGTTTCCATTTTCATCACTTCCACAACCACCAAAGTATCACCCGCTTTTACCGCTTGACCTTCGCTTACCAACACTTGCGTCACCATCCCAGGCATGGGGGCCGTTATGATGCCACCCACCCCTGATGCTTGGGCGGGTTGTTCGGCCGTTGGTGTGGCAACTTTTTCTTCACCAATGGTATATTCTTTACCATTCACAATGGCCTTATTCCCATCCAATTTCACTTCAAACTTTTCACCATTGATGATGATGTTGTCCGTATTTGTTTTTGGGGTTTGCTTTTCTTCGTTCAAGCGCACAGATACTTTGCCTTTGCCCAACAGGAAATCAATTCCCTTTTGCCCGCAGGCGGCCGCAATAAAGATATTTTCATCCGTTGTCGGCAAGTTCGCTTCTTTTAACTCTGCCACATAATGTGCTTTGGCCTTTTGTGGGTTTTTATCGTTTAAGGCCAACACTGTTTGTGTTGTGGGTTTTAATCCCAATTGTTCCGAAGCCAGCTTCACAATGCGTGCATCCGGTGAAACAGGCGTTTTTCCAAAATAACCCAGTACCATTTTGCCATAGCCTTCTGCCATTTTTTTCCATTTGCCATACAGCACATTATTAAATGCCTGTTGGAAATAGAATTGGCTGACCGGCGTCACAGAAGTGCCAAAGCCCCCCTTTTGGACAACCTCCTCCATCGCATTGATGATATCGTTATATTTATCCATAATCCCATTATCACGCAACATTTGTGTGTTGGCTGTTAAAGCCCCACCCGGCATGGGTGAAAAGGGAATGCGTGGATCGGCATGTAAGGCTTCCGGCGGCAGATAGTATTTACTTAAAGCCTCTTTCAAATGTTCTTCCACCTGCATCACTTTATCTATATCACAATTCAGTTCGTACGGTTTGCCACGCAAGGCGTGCCACATGGTGGCGACATCCGGTTGGCACGTGCCACCCGATACAGGTGCCAATGATAAGTCAACTGTATCAGCCCCTGCTTCAATGGCAGCCAGATAACAGGCCAAACCTGTGCCAGCTGTTTCGTGTGAGTGATATGTGATTGGGCATTTTGGCCCCAAAATCTTGCGAGCTGCTTTGATTGTTTCATAAACAGTTTGCGGTGTGCCTGTACCACTTGCATCCTTAAACGCCACCGAATCAAACGGTATTTTTGCTTTGATAAAGGCTTTCAGGCGATTGGCATAAAATTCGGCCGTATGCGCCCCAGATAACGCCGGTGGCAGACTCATCATTGCAACAGCCAGTTGATGTTTTAAGCCAGCTTTTTTAATACATTCGGCACTGTATTTCAAATTATTTGGATCATTTAATGCATCAAAATTACGAATTGTTGTCATCCCATGTTTTTTGAACAGTTCGGCATGCATTTTAATCAGTTCGGAACTCATAGAATCCAACGCCACCACATTGACACCCCGTGCCAATGTTTGAAGGTTGGCTTTTGGGCCGGCCGCTTTTCTGAAATTATCCATGATATCAAAAGCATTTTCGTTCAAATAGAAAAAAGCCGATTGAAAGGCTGCCCCACCCCCTGCTTCCAAATAAGTCAAACCGGCCTTAGCGGCTTCCGATACCACAGGCAGATAGTCTTTACTTTGCACACGCATCCCAAACACAGATTGAAAACCGTCCCGAAAAGCCGTACACATAACATTTATTTTTTTTGGTTTCATTTTCCTCTCCTTGCCAAAGAAATTGCCAATGCGATTTTATTCAAATCTTCTTTTTCTTGTACACAACAGGTTAACACTTTCATTGCCCCAATCAACAGCAATAAAAACGCAAAAACACCGCCCATGCCGGTCACCGTAATAAACAAAACTTGTGTCATAAAATCCTCCCTTTTATGCGTTTATTTTAAGACATCCTTTTCCAAAAGTCAACGCCAAATAGAGACTGATTTGACAATTTTTAAGTTTTATGGTATAATTTTATTGTTCCCATTTCACAGGAGGTTTTTATGAACAAAAAAGAAACTGTTTTTCACATCGAAACAAAAAACGCAATCAATACTTTACAACCACATCCTAAAACCGCATATCTAACAGAGCTGGCTGAGGAGAAAAAACGTTCCTTCCAACGCAAAGGTTTGTTGGCTATTGCCACTTCTGCTGTTTTAGGTTTGACGGCTTTCTTTTCTTTTGGTAAAAAAGGAAATGATACGACCCGACCTGATACACCTGCTTCTTCAAAAATACAAAAAACAGAAAAAGCCAAACGACCAGCAACACCATTGTATGAAACATTGGCTGCTACACAAACAAATGTGTTGGACAATGCTGCGACCGTGTTGCCCCCTGATCCTTTTAACTATTATACAAATCAATTTTCCAAAGTTTTGTCAAAGGATGTTTCTCTTGATACGATTCAAACATATGCTTCGGCTATGACAAATTTGCCCCCTAATCCTTTTAACTATTATACAAATCAATTTTCCAAAGTTTTGTCAAAGGATGTTTCTCTTGATACGATTCAAGCATATGCTTCGGCTATGACAAATTTGACAACCAACCCTAAAACACAACGGGTTGCGCTGGTTTCTTCCGAAACATTATTGAAAAAAATGGTTGCCTTGTTTGAGACTATGCCCACACATCAATTGACAGATTTGGCTGAGGGTAAATTAGACACCGGATATTTTTCTTATGACAGAATCACACAAGCTGTGGTTAAGAATCCAGAAAATACACGGGATATCATCCAACGCACTGTTGAAGTGACACAGGCTTATGCTTTACATCGCCAATGCCAATCCCACATTGAAGCAAACGAAGGAAACTGTTTATATCTTTATTGGGACAATGCCACAAAGGATGAAAAACCCAATCCTCAACCCACAGTGGGCATTGGGCTTAACATCAATGCCAACCCTTCTTTAAGAAATCTTCGTTATAAAAACAGCCCAAAAGTTCAACAGATTTTAGGCACAAATGCTCAAGATGAATATATTACTTTATCCTCCGCTCAGATGCGCCGGTTAACGCAATATGTTAAAAATAATCTCTTTGACAAAGATGCTTCCATCTATCAGAAAGAATTAGGTTTGAATATTCATCCTGAGGATGTGGCAAAGCTGGATGCCTTATTCAAGCAAAAACTTGCCCAGTCTATTCAAAATGCCGAAACTTTTTTACAGACAAAAAAACCAAGTGCTTCCTCTGTTATGTTTGGGACTTATCACACCCCTGTGCCATTAGAGTTTGCCAGTGTTGCTGTTGATTTGGATTTTAATTTAGGAACAACAAAGTTCCAAGAATATAACAACTTTGCAACTGCCTATGCCAACAGACAGTGGACTGTAGCCAAACAAGAATGTTCCACAAAACAAGAACGCAAGCAACGCGCATTACATCAGTCTGATGCCTCAAAAAGCGATTCTAAACGTCTTATGTGGAAGGAAGCGACTTTTGATAAAGGCATACAGGCAGTAACCAAGCAAAATGCTGAAAGAGTTTATTCAGATAAGAACGCTGTTCGCTGATTCTTTTTGGCTTTTGAAAATCCCTCTTTTTTAAGGGGGATTTTTTCTTTTTTTTATGCTTGCTTTTTCTTTTTTTTTATTTTATATTTTTTGTATCATTTATCTTAAAGAAGGGGGAAATCTTATGGCAACAAAATTACCAACAAAAAATAAAAAAGTATTGGACTGGGTGAAAGAAATGGCCACACTGTGTCAACCGGATAAGGTTTATTGGTGTGACGGTTCCGAAAAAGAAAATACTTTACTGTGTGACGAATTGGTAGACAAAGGAACTTTCATTCGTCTGAATCCCAAAAAGCGGCCTCATTCTTTTTTGGCTCGTTCCAATCCCAAAGATGTCGCTCGGGTGGAAGGACGCACTTTTATTTGTTGCAAAAATGAAATTGATGCCGGACCAACCAACAACTGGGCTGACCCAAAAAAGATGAAATCCACTTTGAAAAAGTTGATGAAAGGCTGTATGAAAGGCCGCACGATGTATGTGATTCCTTTTTCCATGGGGCCTTTGGGCAGTGAGATTGCCAAAATCGGCGTGGAAATTACAGACAGCCCTTATGTTGTTGTCAATATGCGTATTATGACACGCATGGGTGAAAAAGTTTGGTCTGTATTGGGTAAGGATGACTTTGTTAAATGTTTCCATTCGGTTTGCTCTCCTCTTAAAAAGGGCGAACAAGATGTGGCTTGGCCTTGCAATCCAGACAACACTTATGTGACTCATTTCCCTGAAACACGAGAAATTATCTCTATCGGTTCGGGCTATGGTGGCAACGCTTTATTAGGTAAAAAATGTTTGGCTTTACGCATTGCCAGCACGATGGCCAAAGAAGAAGGTTGGTTTGCCGAACATATGCTGATTGCCGGCTTTGAAAACAAAAAGGAAAAGATGAAAACCTATGTAGCGGCCGCTTTCCCTTCTGCCTGTGGCAAAACAAATATGGCTATGTTGATTCCACCAAAGGCTATGGCTGATTGGAAGGTGACAACGGTGGGTGATGATATCGCTTGGATTAAACCAGATAAAAACGGTGTGTTGCGAGCCATCAATCCCGAGGCTGGTTTCTTTGGGGTGGCTCCGGGCACAAATCCCGAAACAAATGAAAATGCCATTTTATCTTGCCGAGCAAACACCATTTTTACAAATGTGGCTTTAACAGATGATGGAGATGTTTGGTGGGAAGGACTTACGAAAACCGCCCCAAAACATTTGATTGACTGGCAAGGGAACGATTGGACACCCAACTCCAAAACACCTGCGGCGCATCCAAACTCTCGTTTTACCGCTCCGGCAAAACAATGTCCTTGTATTGACAAGGATTGGGAAAATCCAGCCGGTGTGCCGATTGGGGCCTTTGTATTTGGTGGCCGAATGTCCACAAATACCCCTCTTGTTTATCAGGCCTTTAACTGGCAACACGGGGTTTATTTAGCCAGCACAATGGGCTCAGAAAAAACCGCTGCGGCCGAAGGCACTATGGGCGAAATCAGACGTGATCCTTTTGCAATGTTGCCTTTCTGTGGCTATAATATGGGTGATTATTGGAAACATTGGTTTGATATGTTTGGCAAAATTAAACAACATCCGTTGATTTTCCGTGTGAACTGGTTCCGCAAAGACAAAAAAGGCAACTTTATGTGGCCAGGGTTTGGGGACAATATGCGTGTGATTGAATGGATTGTACGCAGAACTTACCAAAAAGCAGGGGCCACAGAAAGTGTGTTAGGTTGGATGCCCACTTATAAAGACTTGTCATGGCGTGGCTTAAAAATGAGTGAAAAACAATTTAACGACTTGATGTGTGTGGATGCCAATTTGGCCGAACAGGATGTCAATTCTCAAGGGATTTATTTTGAACAATTCCTGAATGGCAATCGCTTGCCTTCGGATATTGATGCTGAATTGGTTTTACTGTCCAATCGGTTAAACAGATAAAATCCTTTTCACCAAAAAAATCTCCCGCTTTTCAACGGGAGTTTTTTTTAGTCACGATCGTTTCCCTTCATTTTTGATTTTTGACGCAGACGAAGTGTTGCACTGCGTTCTTGTTTTGTTGGTTTTCTTATATAGACAAAATCTTTTTCTTCATCCAACAAGTCGGCCGCCTCGTATTTCAACAAACCTGCTTTTTTCTTAAATAATTTATGCTCTGTTTGTTTTGATTTGTTGTGTCTTCTTTTATTCTCGCTTTCCTTTGGAATTGGACCAACCGCCTCTTCGCACAATTTTTTATCATCAATCGCAAATGAATAGACTCCGGTGACATTTTCAAACAATTGTTTTGGGACACGTGTATTACTGATATCCAATAATTCCACACACACACCGGCATTTTTCATCTGTTCTACGCCCTGCATAAAATCTGTATCCCGTGACAACAAGTGAACGGTATCTATACTTGAATCAAAACGGGCCAATGCCATGTCATAGGCAATTCTGTCATCCACATCATACTGTTGAATATTCGCATCAAAGTCAGTTGCTTGGCGTTCTGAGTGTGGCACTTTCCATTTTCTTTCTTTCAAAATTGTATAATAAGGTTCTTTTTGTTGGATTGTTCCTTGACTGATTATAGATTTTTTTGGCATCTCATGCGGCACTTCGGACAATAAGAACACCCGACTTTGTCTTTTCGGATTCTTGACTTTGCTGTGCATTTTTGAAGAAGTATAGCAAATGATTTCCAAATCTTGTGTGTTTATTTTTTCCAAAACTTTTCCCAACAACAAACTTAGATTTTTTTCTGTCAACTTTATTTTTTTTGAATGTAAATAAGCACTCATCAAGCCCATATCTATCATCAAGATATTTCTTTTTATGGGATTGTTTTGTCGCATTTGACTTAATACCTCAGGCAACTGTTCTGGTTGAATTGAGCTGATTTTGTCTTGTATTTTTTTCAACTCTTCAATGGAAGACAATTTTGGCTCTTGTGCTTCAAATGATGCTTCTATCTTTGGTCTGTTGCCATTAAACTCTATCCAATCAACATCCACACCTAATGCTGTTGTGACTTTTGCAGCATACGCTAAATCTTTTGAGTCACCCAACACAAATATCTTTTTCACCTGACCTTTAACAGCGGTTTCTGCCATGTGGTCCACCAATTTTGTTGTGACCCCTTTTTTTTGAACCTGTAATTCAAAATCATTATCCCTTAGGTCTTTTGGTTTTTTTTCAAAACTTTCTGGTTTCATAATCCATTTGCCATAATCCATCTTTTGGCTGCGTCCCCAGTCTGTTTCAAAACTTTTTGCATTTGAAACGCCTTTTTTGTATAGCTCGCTTTTCATATCCTTTTCAAGATATGCTTTTTTACTGATTGGCCATTGCGCATCATAGATAGGGCGGGAACCATAATAGTGTATGGACACATCCGCACGAGGATGATTTTGTTTTATTTCCGATACCGCATTATACAAAAACTTGATAATTGATTGCGCACCATAAGGTTGACCAGCCTCTATGATGTGTTTTTTAAGTGTTTCCCCATCTACAAATAAAATTGTATCCATTTTGGCTCCTTATTGGTTCATTTTATCAAAAAAATCATCGTTGTTTTTGGTGGCTTTTAATTTTTCAATTAAGAACTCCATGGCATCCGTCACACCCATGGGCATCAAAACTCTGCGCAACATCCACATTTTCGGCAAGCGTTCTTTGCCCACCAACAATTCTTCTTTTCGTGTACCAGATTTGGTGATATCAATGGCTGGGAAAATGCGTTTATCAGACACCTTTCTGTCCAAGATAATTTCGCTGTTGCCGGTGCCTTTGAACTCTTCAAAAATCACTTCATCCATGCGTGAGCCTGTATCAATTAAAGCTGTACCAAAAATGGTTAAACTGCCCCCTTCTTCAATGTTGCGGGCAGCCCCAAAAAAGCGTTTTGGCTTTTGCAACGCATTGGCATCCACACCACCGGTTAAAACCTTACCGCTGGATGGAATCACTGTATTATAGGCACGAGCCAATCGGGTGATGGAATCCAACAAAATAATCACATCTTTTTTATGTTCCACCAAGCGTTTGGCTTTTTCTATTACCATTTCGGCCACTTGCACATGGCGGGCTGCCGGTTCATCAAAGGTGGAAGAAATCACTTCGCCTTTGACAGAACGAATCATATCCGTCACTTCTTCGGGCCGTTCATCAATCAACAACATAATCAGATGAGCCTTTGGATAATTGGCGGTGATGGCATGGGCGATATTTTTTAACATCACTGTTTTACCGGTTCTTGGCGGGGCCACAATCAAACTTCTTTGGCCCATTCCTTGGGGACAAATCAAGTCAATAATTCTGGCGGTTAAATCTTTATCATCTTCTTTACCGGTTAAATCATGTTCCATTTTAATTGAGTTTTCGGGATACAGCGGTGTTAAATCATCAAAGTTCACACGATATTTTAACTTTTCAGGTTCCACAAAATTGACTGTATTTATTTTTTCCAAAGCAAAATAGCGTTCATTTTCTTTTGGGGCAGTTATTTCCCCAGAGATAGTATCGCCGGTGCGCAATCCCCAGCGTTTGATATGATATGGTGCCACATAAATATCATCCGGCCCTGCCAAATAGTTCGCTTCCGGAGAACGCAAAAATCCAAAACCATCTTGCATCACTTCCAAAACGCCTTCTCCATATAAAGTGTTTTCTGATTCAGACAGTTTTCTTAAAATCGCATACATCAAATCCTGTGTACGCAAACTTGTGGCATTTTCAACATTTAATTCTTCGGCATAGCGCAACAAATCGGCCGGCGATTTCTTTTTCAAATCCTGTAATTGCATCTTTATCCTTTGGAAAGTTTTTTTATAGAACATAGTCAGAACGACTATGGGTTTTATTATAACATATTTTGTCCAATTGTCAAGCATTCTTTATGAAGGCATCTTAGCTCTTGACTTTTTTGTTGCTTTGGGATACATTTTATTTGTTATATGGAGGTTTTTTTATGTATTCAGGCATCCCTTTTCCAGACATCAATCCTGTGGTTTTTCAATGGGGTTGGTTTGCTGTCAGATGGTATTCTTTAGCCTATATTTTCGGTATTTTGGGTGCTTGGTGGATGGCCAGAAAGATGTCAGAAAAATCACACAGTACTTTCACTGTTTTGAAGATAGACGACTTTTTAATTTGGGCCACTGTCGGCATCATTTTGGGCGGACGATTGGGGTATTGTCTGTTTTATAATTTACATTATTATTTAGAGTTTCCTTGGCAAATCCTTCAAGTGTGGCAAGGCGGTATGTCTTTTCATGGAGGGTTATTGGGTGTGATTGTGGCAACACTTTTGTTTGCCAAAAAGAAACAGATTTCTTTGTTGAGTATGGGCGATATTGTGACCTGCGTGGCCCCTATTGGTTTATTTTTGGGACGATTAGCCAACTTTGCCAATGGCGAACTTTACGGTCGGGTGACCCACTCTGTGCCATGGGCTATGATTTTCCCAAATGCCGGCTCAGAACCTCGGCATCCCAGTCAATTATATGAAGCTGGGGTTGAAGGGCTGTTTTTGTTCCTTATTTTGAATCTTTTATGGTGGTTTGCGCCACCCATTCGCAACCGCAGGGGATTGATTACCGGTTTGTTTTTTATTCTGTATGGCGTTGGGCGTTTCTTTTTAGAATATACTCGTGAACCGGATGCTCATTTAGGATTGGTATGGCATAATTTTTCTATGGGACAAGTGTTATGTTTGCCGATGATTTTGTTGGGGATATTTTTTATTTTGTGTTCCAAAAAAAATACTGTTTATCATCAGGAGGTATAGATGGCCAAGCGACATTCGTGGTGTGAAAATATACGGCGTTTATTCAGAAAACAACTTATTGTCCCAATTATTCGTTCACCTCATCCTCCGGAACATACCGCCAGAGGGGTTGCCATTGGAACGATGTGGGCTATGACGCCGTTGGTTGGCATTCAGATGTGGCTTGTCACCATGACATGGTTGGGCTTTAAGAAGTTTTCTTCAAAGACTTTTTCTTTGCCATTGGGGTTGGCTTTTACATGGTTGACCAATGTGTTTACACTTGTCCCTGTCTATTATGCCTTTTATGTGACCGGCCAAATTATGATGGGGCATTGGGAATCTATCAGCGGTTATGACCATCTTCAAGAAATTATTCGTCAAACCTTTATGGCCAATCTTTCTTTTGTTCAAGAATGGGCTTTGTTTTTTAAGTTGCTGTTAAAAGATTGGGGCATTGCCATGGTTGTGGGGTGTTTGCCTTGGGCTGTTGTGGGATATTGGCTTGGTTTTCGTTTAACTTTACAGTTTTTGAAAGACTATCATCTTTTACGAGAGAAAAGAAGATTAGCCAAACTTCAACGCAGATTAGAGGCAAAACACAAATGATTTGTCCATTTTCTTTTCAAAATCTTTCGTTTATTCGGGCCGGCTTTTTGGATAAAGAGGAAAGTTTAACTTTTTCCCAGCCCATTTTGATGACTCAGGTGCACAGTGCGGATGTCATTGTTTTGAAAGAGCCACCCTCAGGGGATTTGGTTTGTGATGCATTGGTGACCGATTACCCTGATTTGAAATTGACTGTTAAAACGGCCGATTGTGCGCCAGTGCTGTTTGTGGATGAAGAAAAGCACATTATCGGGGCAGCCCATGCCGGTTGGAAAGGTGCTTTTCAAGGGGTGATGGAAAATACTGTTTTGAAAATGATTTCTTTGGGGGCTTCTGTGGATAAAATTAAAGTGGCGATTGGCCCTCACTTGACCCAAAAAAGTTTTCAGGTTTCTGAGTCTATGCGGGCGCTTTTTCCCAAAACGGAACACCTGTTTTTTCAAGAATCTGACAAAGGGATTTATTTTGATTTTACGGCTTATTTGAAAAATCGTCTTAACAAAATGGGCATCCAAAATCCAGAAGTGTTTTCTCTTGATACTTTTTCAAAAAAGGCTTATAATAGTTATCGCAGAGAGCCAGACAATCCGGCTCGGCAATTCAGTTTTATTCAACTTATTAAAGGAGAGTCACATGTATGAAAATATAGAGTTTGTTATTTGTGCGGCCGGTGAATGCACTCGCAATTTTCCCCATTCCAAGGCTATTGCACACAAATCTTTGTTGCCGATGGGGGACAAACGCATCATTGATTATACTTTGAAAGACATTGTTCAAATGGGGGGGCGGCATGTGACTTTTGTTTGTTCTAATCAACAGGTGGTGGATTCGTTCAAAAAAGCCTTATCCAATACACCACAAGTGGCCGAAAAATTGCGTTCAAAAGGCAAAAATGATATTGCCGAGATTTTGGAAGATACTTTTTTGCCCGCAGATATGGACTTAAAGTTTGCTATTCAAGACGAGCCTTTGGGAACAGCCCATGTTTTGTATGTTGCCAAAGAGGCCATTCAAGACCGACATGTTGTTTTGATTTTCCCAGATGATATTATCCTTTCACACGATGTTCACAATTCCCATTTCAAACGCCTTGTGGATGCTTTTTTATCCAATCCGAAACAGGTTTTATTGACTGGTTTATGGCGGGAAGATGTCAGCAATAATGCTATTATTGAAAACAATCGCATTGTGGAAAAACCCAAAAATCCAACCTCGCACATTGCCGGTATGTCCCCCAATGTGTTGCCTAATGAAATTGTGAAGTTTTTATGGCAACAAGCCCCTCAACGCTTGCAAGAGGTGAAACAAAATCACAAAGAATGGCTTTACATGGATGCTGTCAATGACTTTTTGGATCAAGGCGGTGAACAAAATGGCTTTTCTGTGGCGATGTTCTTGAAAGACGATGCCGATGAAATGTTGGATACCGGCAATTTATTCTTTTATGAACAATGCTGTTTGCAAACACTGCTTAAATGTTCACGCTATAAAGAACAACACACAGAACTTGTGAAAAAACTTTTGACTCTTTAACGAGAGGTTAAAACCAGTGTGTATCCATCCGCTGCTGAACTACACTCACCTGCCGTCATATTGGCATAGCTCATTGTTCTTAGGCGGCCACAGGCCAATTCGGTGAGGCCAGTGACGGTGATTTGATATCCGGCTCCCTCATTGGGGTTATCGTATCGGCTTATGTCTATACCACCATATTCATCCAAAATGACATTGCCGGTGCTACATTCCGTGACGGCATTTTCACAAACAGCCGTGATCATTGCGCTTCTCTCTGGATACTTTCTTGACCATGAATATAAATCTGTCAAACCTTGCGAGATTTCTTCCAATTGATTGAAGGTGGCGTTGATTTTATACATACTGACACCAAAACCAATGCCCGAGATAGCCCCGTACATGATGATGCCCATAACGGCCAAAACGCCCAACATTTCCAGCATGGTGCGACCAGATTCATTTTGTTTTATGTTATTCATTTGAAACTCCTTTTTTTAACTTTTATACCCCGAAAAGCCAAAACTTTCAAGTTTTTTTTCTAATTGTTTTTCTTGGAAGATTTTGCGTTGTTTTTTTGAAAACGCAACATTCAATAAATCGGGCGTTAAAACATTTAACTTTTTCATCACTTTCAAGATGTGTGTCGCACAGGGGCCTGTGATAATCTTAAACAATTCATCTCTGCGTCTGTCAACCGACAGGTGGCCCAGATGTGGCACAATTTGTGGCAAAACTTTTACCACCTCTTCCGACACTTTTTTTTGCCCCATTTTGCCCATAAAGCGAAAATATCTGAGGGCTCTTAAATAATCCTCTTGCATCCGTTTTTTAGGCGAGCCGATAAAGCGAACCGTTTTTATTTTCAAATCATCCAACCCGCCTGTATAATCATAGATTTTACCGTGAATATCGGCATACAGAGCATTGATGGTAAAATCTCGGCGCTTGGCATCCGTTGCCCACGATTTTGTAAAACCAACCACTGCATGGCGGCCATCGGTTTGAATATCTTTCCTTAATGTGGTTATTTCAAACGGTGTACCATTGACTTTGGCCACAATTGTCCCGAAGGCTTTACCAATTGCCAAATACGGCATGTGATTTTTGATTAAAATATCTTCCACTTCCTGTGGCGTTAAAGGGGTGGCCATATCCCGATCGTTTATTTTTTTGTGCAACAGCCAATCCCGCACACACCCCCCCACCAAACGCACTTGGCCGTTCAGTATTTTGTGTAAATAGCGTGCTTTTTCATCCCACAGTTGTTGCATATTTTTATCATAATCAAAGATTGCTTGCAAATCAAGTGAAAAAAGGATATACTCACTTTATGATGATTACAACGACAAAGCAATTACAAGAACTGTGCCATCGCTTTGAAAAGCATCCTTTTATGACGGTGGACACCGAGTTTATTCGTGAGAAAACTTATTATCCTCAGGTGTGCCTGATTCAACTTGCCTCACCGGAAGAGGCCGTTTGTGTGGACCCTTTGGTAGAAGGGCTGGATTTATCGCCTTTATTTGAATTATTCCAAAATACAAATGTGATTAAAGTTTTTCATGCCTGCCGGCAGGATATTGAGATTTTTTATCACCTTTCGCATCAGATTCCCGTGCCGGTGTTTGACACTCAGGTGGGGGCTATGGTTTGCGGATATGGGGATAATGTCAGCTATCAACAACTTGTCAATGACTTTGTGGGTGTTTCTCTTGACAAAACGATGCGTGTGACAGATTGGTCTAAACGCCCGCTATCCGATGCACAAGTTCAATATGCCTTGCATGATGTGGTTGAATTGCGCACTGTTTATGAAAAAATGATGACCCGTATTTGTGAACAAAACCGATTGGATTGGTTGGCCGAAGAAATGGCGGATCTTGTCAATCCCAAAACTTACGAGCCAGATGTTTATTCGCTTTGGAAAAAGGTGCGTGTCCCTTTCAAAAAGCCTTTATTGATTCATGTGTTTGCCAGATTATATGCGTGGCGGGAACTGATGGCTCAACAAAAAAACAGACCCAAAAAGTTTTTTATGAAAGACGAGGCTTTGATTGAATTGGCCGTTCAAATGCCCCAAACTGTGGAACAAATTGATGGGTTGCGTTCTTTTCCAAATAATTTCAGCAAATCAGACCTTGCCAAAGAGATTATTGCTGTGATTCAACAAGCTAAATCAGACAATCCACAAACCTTTGAACAACCTTGTGAGCTAAGGCCTTTAACGCCTAAACAACGCAATTTAGCCGATGTTTTACAACTTGTTTTGAACATTGTTGCCGAAAAGTTTGGTGTGGCCCCAAAGTTGGTTGCCACCAATGCGGATATTCAACAATTTATTCAAACCGGTGATGCGCCGTTCTTAAAGGGATGGCGGCAGAAGGTTTTTGGGGAGGCTGCCCTTGCTATGCAGGCCGGCACCTTATCCATTTCATTTGATACCTCTTCGGGCAATATCGTTTTACGATAAATGCCAAAAAATTATTTTCCCTTATTGCTTTTGATGTTTTGCCCCATGTAGACACGCAAAGTATCTGTGTTTTGAATCTCTTGAATGGCCTTGTCATAACTTTGGCGCATTTGGTCACACATCATATTGTAAAAAACATGTGGCGTGCGTGTTTCATAATAATTTTCCATCCCGGAGATATAATCTTCCCGATCATAGATGGACAACGGAATGTAGCCATTTTTATCCAATATCCACGCAGACACCAAACGCCCTGTTCGCTTATTCCCATCGTTAAAGGGGTGAATTGCCACCGTATTGTAGTTGGCCTCAATCGCTTGCATCACCGGATTATGTGACAGCTTTTGAAACTCTTTATTTGGGGCTTCTTCCCAATAAAATGCCGGAATATGATTTTGGTTGATACCATCCACCAAATTTTCCATATGTACGGGGATTTTAATGCTGTTTGACAAGATAATGGTGGAATTACGCCAACGGGCGGGCATTGTTCTGAAAACACCACCGATTCTGGGATTTTCCGAAGCAATCAATGCCCCATGTATATCTTTAATAAACGGCACTTCTAACACAGTTTTTGGGGCCATCCGAACCATATTATAGGCATTGGTCAAGGCTTGTCTATTTTCTTGTTGTAATTGAAAGGTCACTTTATCCGGCACAATATCAAAACGGCTTGCCAATTCGGCTGCGCTTTCCCACAATGCCTGTCTTAATTCTTGTTGATATTTACTTTTATTCAACAAAATCTTATAGGTTTTCTTTTGTTTTTCAATTGCTGCCAATTCTTTTGATAAGTGAGTCATCACAGCCTCCATATTATATGGCGGTTATTGTACATTCTTTTTGTGTTTTTGTCAAGTTTTATCCAAAAATCTTACCCAACAGGTTCTTAAAATCATCACACAGGCTGGAATCCGATTTATTCAGATTCGCAAACTGTTGCAACAGTTCTTTTTGTTCGGTCGTTAAATTGGTGGGTGTTTCCACTTGGAAAGTGACATACAAATCGCCAAACCTGTCTGATTTCAAAATCGGCATACCTTTTTTCGCTATTTTCACCTGTGTACCCGATTGAAGTCCGGCTTTGATTGTATAGTTTTCGCCTTTGCCGTCCAAAGTGGGGATAAACACCTCTCCACCCAACGCAGCCGTCACCATTGGCACCGGCACTTTGATAAACAAATCATTACCTTGGCGTTCAAACAATTTATGCGGTTTGACATTCAAAAAGACATATAAATCGCCTGTTGTACCGCCATTTGGCCCCACATCCCCTTCTTCCGAAAGGCGCATTCTGACCCCTGTTTCCACACCGGCAGGAATGGCTATTTCCAATTCTCGTTTTTTACGCACACGCCCTGTGCCAGCACAATCTTCACACGGATGTTTGATTGTTTGGCCTGTTCCATGACAGATTGGACAGGTTGTTTCCATCATAAAAACGCCCTGTCTTTGACGCACAACGCCCATCCCATTACATGTGGAACAAGTTTGTAAATCTTCACCGCCTGCGCCTTTACAGGCGTCACAGGCCACAAATGTGTTGACATTGATTTTTTTCTTTATCCCGTGAAAGGCTTCTTCCAAAGTGATATCCAAATCATATCGCACATCGGCACCATGGGCTTTTTCAGAACGAGGCCGCCCCCGTGCCATCCCAAACATTTCGGCAAACAAATCTTCAAAGCCAAAGCCGGAAAAATCAAAACCGCCAAAGCCTCCTTGAAAGCCGCCAGCACCCCCCATTCCTGACTTAAAGGCTTCGTGTCCCACTCGGTCATAGGTGGCCCGCTTATCGTTATCTTTTAACACCTCATACGCTTCGGCCAATTCTTTGAACTTTTTTTCGGCTTCGAGATCACCTGCATGATGATCAGGGTGACAACTCATTGCTTTGACACGAAAAGCCCGCTTGATTTCATCAAACGAGGCTGTGCGTTCTACACCCAATGTTTCATAATAGTCTGCCATTTACATAACCCTTTATGTGTTGATATGTGTAAAAAAGGGGTGGCTTTTTTCCACCCCCTTTTCGTTGTTTTTATTTATTTTTTCACTTCTTCGTAGTCAGCATCTACCACTTCTTCTTGTGGCTTTTCGCCTTCGGAAGCATTGGCTGTGCTGTCACCAGCAGAAGCAGATTGTGCTTCTTGGGCCGCTTTATACATGGCTTCGCCCATTTTAATGCTGGCGTTTTGAAGAGCTTCTGTTTTTTCTTTGATACGGGCTGTATCATTGGATTCAGAGGCTTCTTTTAATTCTTTGACGCAGGCTTCAATGGCTTCTTTATCAGCCGGTTGCATTTTATCACCATTTTCTTTTAACATTTTTTCTGTGCTTGCAATCATCGCATCCGCATGGTTTTTCGCATCAGCTGCTTCTTTGAATTTCTTATCTTCTTCAGCGTGCGCTTCGGCATCTTTCACCATTTTTTCAATGTCTGCATCAGACAAACCGCCAGACGATTGAATGCGAATACTTTGTTCTTTGCCAGTTGCTTTATCTTTTGCTGACACATTCACAATGCCGTTGGCATCAATATCAAAGCTGACTTCAATTTGCGGCATACCCCGTGGTGCAGGTGGAATCCCCACCAAGTCAAATTGTCCCAACAATTTATTGTCACGAGCAATTTCACGTTCCCCTTGGAACACACGAATTGTGACGGCTGTTTGTCCATCTTCTGCGGTTGAGAAGACTTGGGATTTCTTTGTTGGAATGGTTGTGTTGCGTTCAATTAAACGAGTGAACACACCGCCCAATGTTTCAATACCCAATGACAACGGGGTCACATCCAACAACAGAACATCTTTCACATCCCCTTTTAACACACCGCCTTGAATGGCTGCGCCCATAGACACAACTTCATCCGGATTCACACCCTTATGGGCTTCTTTACCAAAGAAGTCTTGTACCAATTTTTGAACAGCCGGCATACGGGTCATCCCACCCACCAAGATGACTTCGTCAATTTGGTTTTTGGACAGACCAGCATCTTTTAAGGCTTTTTCCATTGGACCTTTGGTGCGTTCCAACAAATCTTCCACCAACGATTCCAATTTGGCCCGTGTCATTGAGATATTCAAGTGCTTTGGACCTGTGGCATCGGCTGTAATAAATGGCAAATTGATGTCTGTTTGGTTGGCACTGGACAATTCAATTTTTGCTTTTTCGGCTGCTTCTTTCAAGCGTTGCAAGGCCATACGGTCTTGGCGCAAATCAATGCCGTTTTCTTTTTTGAATTCATCGGCCAAATAATCCATAATGCGAGCATCAAAGTCTTCACCACCCAAGAATGTATCTCCGTTGGTAGATTTCACTTCAAACACACCATCACCAATTTCCAAAATGGATACATCAAATGTGCCGCCACCCAAGTCATACACAGCGATTGTGCCAGATTTCTTTTGGTCCATTCCATAGGCCAAAGCGGCTGCGGTTGGTTCGTTGATAATGCGCAACACTTCCAAACCGGCAATTTTACCAGCATCTTTTGTGGCTTGACGTTGTGAGTCATCAAAATAAGCCGGCACTGTAATAATTGCCTGTGTGATTTTTTCACCCAGATAGGCTTCGGCATCTTCTTTTAATTTTTGCAAAACGAACGCAGACACTTGACTTGGGGCATATTTTTTACCGTCCACTTCCACCCAAGCATCTCCATTATCGCCAGAGATAATGTGATATGGCACCATATTTTTATCTTTTTCCACCATTTTATCGTCAAACCGACGGCCGATTAAACGCTTGATGGAATACAGCGTGCCTTGTGGGTTTGTCACTGCTTGACGCTTTGCCGGTTGTCCAACCAAGCGTTCCCCTTTGCTTGTGAAAGCCACGATTGAAGGCGTCGTTCTTGCCCCTTCTCGGTTTTCCAATACTTTGGCACTTTTGCCATCCATAATAGACATACAAGAGTTTGTTGTCCCTAAGTCAATACCTAATATTTTACTCATTTTTGCTCCTTTGTTAAATAACTTGTGAACAGTATATGGGTCATACCATCGTATTTTGCAACAGGCAAATGCATTTTTTTCTTTAATTTTTTTATTTTTTTGATTAAACTGATTCAAAAAAGGATGACATATGAAACAGATTTTAGATATTTTTTCAACACATTTTGCACAATATGGTGTGTTTTTTCTTGGGGCTTTATTGGCCGCTATTTCTTTTGGTATATTTTATGGGAAAAATACACAACACATTCGGTTTTATCTTATCAGTCGTGGCTTTTTTGTTTTGGCCTTTGCCGCATTTGGTCCTTTGATTGCTCCGTTTTTTCCACTTTTGAATCCGGCTTTTGAGGTCTCTTCGGTTTTACAAAGTGCTTTCGCTTTTTCTTTTTCTTGTGTTGCTGGTGCTTTTTTTATTGCAAGTCTTTTTGTCAAAGCACCCCGCTCTACCTTATTATTGTTGGTTGTTCCTTTTTTTACCATTGTTTTATTTGCTTTGGCCTATGGCATTTTCTTTGTCAATATCACCCAAGACACCCATTTTGATATTTCTTTTCTTTTAACCGGTCTTTCTTTGGCTGTGGCTGCCTTTGGATTTTACAGCATTTCTGCCTTATCCCAGAAGGCCATCTTTTTTGCGCCACGCATTGCCTTGTGGTTTTTATCCATTTATTATTTATGTCGTGCCACCCATTTAATATCCGATGCACAATGGGTTCCTTTGATTTTATATGCCGTTGCGTCTATTGTTGTTTTGATTGCCCAAATCAGCTTCACCGAAGCTATGGCTATCTCGTATCATCAGGCCTTGTTAAAAGAACAGAAAAAGAAAACCTTGTTTTGGGATATGGCTCCTTCTCCGATTTTGCTGACCAAACTTTTGGATGATTCGGTGGTGTATATGAACACTGCTTGCCAAAAAGTTTTAGGCTTGCGCCAAACTCAGGTTTCAAATATTACTTTTTCAAATTATTTTGTCAATGCCACAAAACGAGATGAACTGATTCATCTGACCCGACAAAACGGTATTGTAGATAACTTTGAAGTGGAACTCAATATTCAAAATACTCAAAATAAAACCGTTTGGATTACTCTCTCTTCTCGTGTGTTTGAAATGGATGGGGATATTTTGCTGTATATCAACTTTACAAACATTACAAACCAAAAAGAGGTGGAAGAAAAACTTTTTATTCAAGCCTCTACCGATACATTGACCGGCCTTTACAATCGTCGTCAATTTATGGCCCTTTCGCAACAGGTTTTTTTCCTTGCACAACGAGAAGGAACGCCTTATACCGTGTTGATGGCCGATATTGACCATTTCAAATCTATCAATGACACTTATGGCCATGATGTGGGCGATGTGGTTTTGAAAGGCTTGGCTTCGTTGATGAAACAGACTTTACGCAAATCAGATATTATTGCCCGTTGGGGGGGAGAGGAGTTTATTATTTTGCTTCAAAATACACCCCCTGAAAAAGGCCTGTTGGCGGCAGACAAGTTGCGTTTGGCTGTTCAAGATTTTGCTGTGCCGGTTCAAAATGAAATGTTAAAGTTCACCATCAGCATGGGGGCTTCTGTAAGTCAAATACCTGATGTAGAAAAACTTCAAAAAGAAGCCGATTTAGCGTTGTATTATTCCAAAGAAAACGGCCGAAATCAAGTGACGCTTTTCAATTCCTCCTTTGGACAGAAAAAACCAGAATAGGAGTTTTGTTATTATGCGTATCAGATTGTTTCCTTTTTTATGCGTTTTGGTGATTGCTTATTTTTCGTATCACACGGTATGGGGAAATCGGGGCTTTTTTCGCTTATTAGAAATTAAAGACCAGATTCAACAGGCTTCGGCTTTGGCCCAAAAAGTGGCCGAAGAAAAAAAACATCTTCAATATAAAACAAACGCCCTTAAAAATCCAAAAGCTATTGATTTAGATATTTTGGAAGAAGAAGCTCTTCGGGTTTTGGGCCAAACACATCGTGATAATCTTATTTTGTTTGATTAGTCTTTTAAGCCGATTTTGTTTTTATGTATCATATACAATGCCGGCAGCATTATGACCCCTGTGAAGGCAAAAAACACTGTCCATCCCATTTGTTCGGCCAACCATCCGCTGGTGCCGGCAATGAAGGATAACGGTATCATATTCAAGGCACTTAAAAACGCATATTGTGTGCCGGAAAAACGACGGTTGCAAAAAGAAGATAAGTACACAACCCACACTGCACCCCCCATACCTGCCAAGATATTATCAAACAAAATCACCATGAAAAAAGCCGCCACATTTGGCCCTAATTCGGCCAATAAGGCAAAGGCAAAGGAAGTTAAAATCTCTAATCCTCCTAACCAGAATAACAACGGTTTGAACTTAAACTTCAACATCAACAGGCCACCAACAAATACACCGGCCATTGTGATAAACACACCAAATGTGCCGGAAACCAGCGATATTTCTTTGGCGGTGAAACCGATTTGATTATAAAACGGATAGGCCATTGGCCCCAACATACAATTGCACAACCGATACAAGATGATGAACAGGCATAGTGTGCCAAAATGAGATCGTTTTATGATATCTTTTAACGGTTCTATAATGGCTTTTTGAAAAGATATGCCTTGTGGTATCAATGCTTTTTCCTTAATGCACAACATTGAGATAAAGCCCACCACAATCAAGGCGATAGACACTTTATAGGCTGTTTCCCATGCCACATAATCCGACAGACAAATCATGCCTGCCACGGCTGCCAGCTGCCCCAAACGAGCCCCCACTTGATAAAGAGCTGTCCCTTCTTTTAACTCGTCTCCCGACAGTGTATCTATACGCAAGGCATCAATGGCAATATCTTGGGTAGCCGAAGCAAAAGCGATGCCTATACACAGTGCAAAAATCCATGTTATTTGGGTGGCTGGATTCGCCTCGGACAAGAACAACAAAAACAAAATGACAAACAGTTGGGCAAGTAATCCCCATGTTTTTTTTCGCCCTATTTTATCCGCCAAGGGCAAGTTGGTTTGGTCAACGAATGGGGCCCACAAAAACTTTAAGCTGTATGGAATCAACACCAAGCTGAATATGCCAATTTGGCTTAAATCAACCCCTTGTGTGGAAAACCAATACTTTAATGTTCCTCCAACTAAATTGACAGGCGCTTGCGAGGCAAGACCTAATCCCAAAAACGGCCATACATGCGCATTGGCCAACACTTTTATCAACTTATTTATAAAACGCATTTTTACTCCATTTGAAAATAAATATGTCTTTTACTTTATATCCTATTTTGAAATGGATGTCTATTATTATTCCTCAAATAATGCCTTATATTTTTTAAGGCGTTTATAAGTTTTGGAGTTTTCGTTGGCCATCAACTTTTTCGGACTTCCATCTTCCACAATCTGCCCATTCTCTAACAAAAGGATACGGTTAGCACTGGCAATTTCCGCCGGCACATTGCTGGCAAAGATAACGGTCGGTTTATGCCCTTTCACTTTGGACAGGTTTTTAATCCCCTCCAACACTTTTGTTTGGGCGTGTGTATCCAAGTTGGCAGTTGGTTCATCCATAATGATAAGCGGTGTATGGCGCAAAAGCGCTCTTGCCAAAGAGAGCCGTTGTTTTTGTCCGGCAGACAAAGAAGTGACTTTGCTGTCAATTTTCTTTTCTTTTTTCATAATTTCATCCAACAGATTGGCCAATTGCAACACTTGATAGAGTTCTGCCTCCGTTGCCTTCGGATTAAACATCAGCAAGTTTTCTTTGATGGTCTTTTGACTCCAAAAGGTGGGGTGTTGGTCAATGTAGGTCAGATTATCTCGCAAAGATTCCCTTGAAATCGACTGCACATTTTTACCATTATACAGCACTTTTCCTGATTGGATTTCATAGGCGTGTTGCATCACATTGATCAGCGTGGATTTGCCCATCCCTGAGTTCCCGATAATGGCCACCCGTGAACCTGCTTTGATTTTCAAGGAAAGATTATTCAAAACAGGCTCTTTTTCCTCAGGATAAGTAAAACACACCTTTTCCAAAGCAATCTCTTTAATTGTGGACAGTTTCCCCTTTCCTGATTTAGGCATTAAGGAGGTATCGTAATTCGTTTGTTTGTCTAGATTGAGATAATCCATGCAGTAAAAATGAAGCCATTTTAAGACTGAAGCAACTTTTGTAATATAATGTAATGTATCAAACCCAAGTCCTGTCAACAGGACATAAGTGCCAATGTTTTTTTGTTGAAGTGCCAAGTGGATGCCTATAAAAACGATTATTAAATAACCAATGATATTGACAAAAGCTGGAACAAGTGACAGCAAAACCTCTTTTGTCCTGTACTTTTGATTTAGATCATGGAAAATATTATATTTTTTTTGTAGCTCATCTAGAACTTTAAATTCTATTCCAAGCGCACGAACATTTCCTGCATTTTCCAGCGTATCCTCACGAATGGCAGCAATCTCTGTTTCCATCCTTGAAATGTTTTCAATATTTCTGGTTTGTTTTTTATTAATCCAAATGTTTAAAAAGCAATAACATAATGATAATGCTAGGATTGAGAAAGACCACAAGTGAATAAAGCCAATTAAAAAAATGATTGAAGCAATTAAACGGAATAACGGATAGAAAAGTCGTGTAATATTATAGACCATATTTTCTCCATAACTGCCAATACGTGGAATCAGACTCACAGCCTTTTGTCGAAAATCAGATAAAAATAGTAAAGGAGGAAGCTTCAAAAAGGATTTTGTTTTTTCTTGGCAGAAGAGAGTATTATACCTTCGAAAAACGATTTCCTGAAATGCAGTTGCAATATCATCAAACCAGCGTGAAAATTGCTTGATAAAAATATAAAAAAAGGTCCATGCAACCAAGATACCTGTGATCACATTTGAAGAAAGAGAATCTTGCAAGGTGTTCAATACTTGTGCAGACAAAACAGGTGCAAGAGCTCCAAGTGTAGCAGCAATTCCAAAAAAGACAACAACACCTAAAAGAGCTCTTTTATCCTTTTTCGGGGCGGATAAACAAATCCCCAACACTTCCTTGATAAATTGAAAATTAGATGTTTTTTCTTGCATATTTACTCCATTTTATTTTTTGGATTTTTTTGTGCCTGTTTCTGTGACATGTGAAATGCCTGTGCCTGGGATGGACACCGTTTTGCGAGTTCGGCCATTCGCCATTTTTGTGACCCGATAGCCGGGGATGCCAAAGCTGAACCCTATGCCTGACTTGCTGAAATTGATTCTGAACAATCCCAAAATGTCTATTGACTTACGAAAGCGAAAACCCATTTTTCCCCCTTTTTTGTTTTGATTACAACCTTCCCCGTTCAAACTTACGGCGATCGTTTAAGTCCAGATATTTTTTACGCAAGCGAATGTGTTTTGGGGTGACTTCCACCAATTCATCGTCCGCAATATAGGCTAATGCTGCCTCTAACGACAGGCGGGTGGGTGACACCAATGCCACAGCTTCGTCTTTACCGGCCGCACGCATATTTGTAAGCTTTTTGCCTTTAATCGGATTCACATCAATATCACCCGATTTGGCATTCGCCCCGATAATCATCCCTTCATATACATCCACACCGGCATCAATGAACAACGGCCCTCGTTCTTGAATGTACCACAAGGCATAGGCAACAGATTTCCCTGCTTCTGTGGACACTAAAACGCCATTTCTGCGGGCTTGGATTTCGCCTTTATAGGGTTGATAGCTGTCAAACAAGCGATTCATCACACCTGTGCCACAGGTATCGGTTAAAAACTCGCTGTGATAGCCGATCAGCCCACGAGATGGTGCCAAAAATACCATCCGAACTTTCCCACCGCCTGAGGGTGACATACTTGTCATTTCGGCCTTACGCTGGCTCATTTTTTCAACCACTACGCCCGAATAATTTTCGTCCACATCCACCACAACTTCTTCAACCGGTTCCAATTTTTGTCCGTCTTTTTCTTGGAATACCACACGAGGACGGGACACAGAAAGTTCATACCCTTCCCGCCGCATTGTTTCAATTAAAATGCCTAATTGTAATTCGCCACGACCAGCCACTTCAAACGCATCCGTTGTGTCGGTTCTGGATATTTTTAAGGCCACATTTCCTTCGGCTTCTTTTTCCAATCTGTCCCAAATCATCCGAGAGGTCACTTTATCACCATCTTTGCCTGCCAATGGACTTGTGTTGATGGAAAATGTCATCGCCAAGGTGGGCGGGTCAATGGGTTGCGCTTGAATTGCTTCGGTCACTTCGCTGGCACACAAGGTATCGGCCACAGTGGCTTTTTGAAAACCGGCAATGCTTACAATATCCCCAGCAACGCCTTCTTCAATGGCTTGATGCTTCAAACCACGAAAGGCCAAAATCTTACTGACACGAGCCGTTTCAACTGTTTGTCCATCACGAGATAGGGCTTTAATCATTTCATTTGTTTTAATTTTGCCGGATGTGATGCGTCCTGTTAAAACACGCCCCACAAACGGATCCATATGCAAGGTTGTCACCAACATTTTGAACGGGCCATCAGCTTCGCTTGTTGGGGCCGGCACATGTTCAATGATTTTTTTGAACAGGGGTTCAATGTCTATATGTTCATCATTTAAGTTTTCAACTGCCCAACCATCACGCCCTGAGGCAAACAGCACAGGATAATCCAACTGTTCATCTGTTGCGCCCAGATTTGCGAACAGGTCAAACACCTCGTTATTCACTTCCACAGGGCGGGCATCGGCACGGTCCACTTTATTGATAACAACAATTGGGCGCAGGCCTAACTTTAACGCTTTGCCCACCACAAACTTGGTTTGAGGCAGTGGGCCTTCGGCCGAGTCAACCAGCACAATGACGCCATCCACCATAGACAAGATGCGTTCCACTTCGCCCCCAAAGTCTGCGTGCCCTGGGGTATCAACGATATTGATGCGATAGCCATGCCATTCCACAGAGGTGCATTTGGCCAAAATAGTGATGCCCCGTTCCCGTTCTAACTCACCCGAATCCATCGCACAGGTGGCGACTTGTTGATTTTCACGAAAAGCACCGGATTGACGCAAAAAAGCGTCCACAAAAGTTGTTTTGCCATGGTCCACATGGGCAATAATGGCAATGTTGCGCATATTATGACTCATCTTTAATTATTTCCCTTCCAAAAATATGCGCCTATTATAGCATAAAATCGCATAAATGTAAAGGCAGAAAAAAATCCCCAAAGATTGCTTTCTAAGGATTGTTTCTTATTTTTTATTTTTCGCAGATCGGTCGTTCAAGATGATGATCAATAAGCCTGCTATATATATGAATTCATATACCAAACCCAACGGCACAAATATCAACAGCAGATGTAGGAATGAGGTTATTGGCCACATGATATAAATTGCCGTGCACAGGCTGAGCCACCAAGCAATTTGTTTTAGCTTTTTTGTGTTTTTCACAACAGACTCTGTATCACTTTTGCCCAATTTACCAATCCAACAAGGCAGTGTTCCCACAGCGAACAATAATGAAAAGCAACCAAGAAAAATAAGCACAGAACAGCCCGTTCTAGACCCAATCGCAGCCATAAATGTTGCAATCAATCCTGACACACATCCCACAAAGATTGTCCACAGCAGTTTTATGATTTTCATCTACACATCCAAATTGGCAACATTCAAGGCATTTTCTTGGATAAAGTCACGGCGAGGTTCAACCACATCCCCCATCAAGGTAGAGAACACTTGTTCGGCTTCGTCTTGGTGTGTAATTTTCACCTGCAACAAGCGACGGTTGTTTGGATCCAAAGTTGTTTCCCATAATTGTTCCGGATTCATTTCACCCAACCCTTTATAGCGGTTGATAGCCACACCTTTTTTGCCGATTTTGAACACCGTTTCGGCCAAAGAAACAGGCCCTTGAACAGGATATTCTTCCTCTTTTACCTTTAATACAGAAGGTTTGGCATAAAACTCTTGTAATTCTTGCGCCATTTTATCCAGCTGACGGGCTTCGGAACAATTCATCAATGTTTCGTCCACCACATATTTTTCTGTGACCCCACGCAACACACGACTGAACACAAACTCGTTTTTATCAGTATATTCACACTTCCATCCTCGTTCATATTCCGGCTCCATCATATCCAAACGGGCCGCAAAATCATTGTCATACACTTTATTACCGCCAAACATGCCCATAATGGCCATTTGACCGATAATCCGATATGGTACATGGTGAGACATAGACAAAATCAACGACCGAGCCACACGAGCCTGTTCTACACGAGCAACCAAGTCAGCTCCTGCAATTTGCGTGCCATCTGCCAACTGCAACACAGCACCATCCGTTCCTGTGCCAATCAGATATTCTTCCAACGCGGCATCATCTTTTAAGTAAGTTTCAGAGTTGCCCCTTTTGGCCCGATACAACGGTGGTTGTGCAATATACACATAGCCCCGTTCAATCAATTCAGGCATTTGACGGAAGAAGAAGGTCATCAAAAGTGTCCGAATATGCGCCCCATCCACATCCGCATCGGTCATGAATATAATTTTATGATAGCGACATTTATCGGCATTAAAATCATCCCGCCCGATTCCAGTACCCAACGCCGTCACGATTGTGCCAATTTCGGCCGAGGACAACATTCTGTCAAAACGGGCCCGTTCTACATTCAAAATCTTACCACGCAAAGGCAAAATGGCTTGATGGGCTCGGTCACGCCCTTGTTTGGCCGAACCACCAGCCGAATCTCCCTCAACGATAAACACTTCGGATTCAGCCGGATCTTTACTTTGACAATCAGCCAATTTTCCAGGTAAAGAGGCCATATCCAACGCCCCTTTTCTGCGTGTCAATTCTCGGGCTTTACGGGCCGCTTCACGAGCCGCAGCCGCCTCCACCACTTTACTGATTACCATACGGGCTTCGGCCGGATGTTCTTCAAACCATTGATCCAATTTATCCCCCACAACGCTTTCCACAACAGGACGCACTTCGGAAGATACCAATTTATCTTTTGTTTGGGATGAAAACTTTGGATCAGGCACTTTGACAGATAACACCACTGTCAATCCTTCACGCATATCTTCGCCCGCCAAATCCACTTTTTCTTTTTTAGCAATACCGCTTGAAACAGCATAGTTATTCACCGTACGCGTTAAAGCTCCACGCAGGCCAGCCAAGTGTGTTCCACCGTCTCGTTGTGGAATGTTGTTTGTAAAGCACAGGCAAGTTTCGTGATAAGAATCTGTCCATTCCAAGGCCACTTCCACCGCAATACCATCTTTTTCACCTTTTAAGAAAAACGGTTCGCCATGTAACGAGTTTTTAGACGCATCCAAAAAGCGCACAAACTCACGAATACCGCCTTCATATTCCATATCAACCGTTTTGGCTTCACTTGACCGTTCATCAATCAACCGCAGATGAACCCCAGAGTTTAAGAAAGCCAATTCCCGCATACGGTGTTCCAATGTATCAAAATCAAACTCGGTTTTTGTGAAGATTTCGGCAGACGGATGGAATGTCACTTTTGTGCCATGACGCCCCACTGCTTCGCCCACTTCTTCCAAATGCTTGACTGTATTGCCATCTTCAAAACGGGCGTAGTATTCTTTATCATTGCGCCAAACTGTTAAATCCAACCAATCGGACAAGGCATTCACACAAGATACACCCACACCGTGCAATCCACCCGACACTTTATATGAGTTATTGTCAAACTTACCACCGGCATGTAATTGAGTCATAATCACTTCGGCCGCTGAAACACCTTCTTCTTTATGCATATCCACAGGCATCCCACGCCCATCATCAATTACTGTGACCGAGCCATCCCCATTCAAAATAACATCCACACGATCACAATAACCGGCCAACGCTTCGTCAATGGAGTTATCCAAGACTTCATACACCATGTGGTGCAAACCAGTGCCATCATCTGTATCACCAATATACATACCAGGGCGTTTGCGAACAGCTTCCAACCCATGCAACACCTTGATTGAGTCGGCATTATATTTCACTTCTTCTGTCACTGCTTCCATGTTTTCTGTCATCTTATTTTTCCTTTCATGCAACCTTATTTATTATCTTAGATTCTTGTACATCAAATTGGGCAAAAAGTCCAGTAAAATCTGAAAATAATTTTGAATTTGTTGATGTCATCCATACCTGTGTTGGTCTGTCTTTCAAAATATCAAACAATGTGTTTTGTCTGCGTTCATCCAAATGAGCCGACACTTCATCTAACAACAGCAACGGACAATGCCCTTGTTCGGCCATTTGCGCCTTCATTTCTGCCAAAATAATAGATAACAATAATGCTTTTTGTTCGCCCGTGGAACACAAGTCTGCCGACCGATTTTGCTGTTTATGAATGACCACAAAATCCGATGTATGCGGGCCGGTTAGGTTTCCCCCTTCTGCGCATATTTTTCGGGCGGTTTTTAATTGCCCCATAAAGGCATCTTCCACCATAACAGCACTTTGTGTCAACAAGGCTTTTTCCAATGTACCAGTCAATTGAATTTCGGCAGCCGGAAAACTGATATCTTCTGTGACAGTTAAATATCGGCTTATGCGTTCGGTCACATCCAAGCGGGAAGCGGAAATGGCAATGCCTTTTTCCACCAGTTGTGTTTCCAAGCCATCCAACCACGCATTATCCAATCGGCCCGTGCGCACCAACGCATTCCATTCTTTCAAAGCGGCATTGTAATCGGATAATCTTGTGGCGTGTGATGGGTCAAAGGCAGACACAATTCTATCCAAAAAACGGCGACGAGCTGCCGGATCCCCACAAAACAACCTGTCTTGTGCCGGTGTTAGCCAAAGGCACCGAAATACCGCCCCTAAATCTGATTGTTTGGAGGTTGTTTTACCGTCTATACGCACTTGTCTGCGCTCTGAGCCTTCCACCATACCAGTGCCGATTTTACTTATCCCCAAAGGCGACATTACTTCGGCCGATACACTCCACAGCGGATGAATATCTTCGCCCATTCTTCTGGCCACATCTGACAGATGGATGGACCGCAATCCACGCCCAGGGGTTAAAAGGGATATCGCTTCCAATATATTTGTTTTGCCTGCCCCATTATGCCCAGACAGCAACACAGGCATAAAGTTTTCGGGCAACTTTAATTCCAAAAAATCATACGACCGAAAATTGGTCAAACGCAGACGCAAAATACCTGTTTTGACCAAGGCCATTTTACACCCGCATTGGCATCAAAACAAATAAAGAAGATGTATCGGCCGCATCTTGCAAAATCACCGGTGACACACCGTCTTGAAGTGTGATTTTTACATTTTGTCCTTTGATTTGCGCCAAAATATCCAACAGATAACGATAATTGAAACCAATATCCAATTCTTCGTTCATATAGGTGGCATCCAATTCATCTTCCGCAGAACCTTCATCCACCGCTGTGGCAGACACTTGAAGCAGGTTTTCACGCAAAGATAATTTGATACCTTTGGATTTTTCGCACACAACGGACACCCGTTCAATAACATCGGCCAACACTTTGGCATCGGCTTCTAATGTTTTATCATTTCCGGTTGGAATTACTTTTTGATAATCCGGATATGTGCCATCCACCAAACGGGAAGACAATTCAATTTCGTTCATTTTGAAACGGATTTGATTGGCCGACAAAGCAATGTGCAGATTTTCCACATTATCCCCTGCCAATTTTGCCACTTCGCCAATTGTTTTTCTGGGTACAATCACACCAGGGATATCTTTTGCCCCTTCCGGCAGTGTTGTTTTAGAACAGGCCAAACGATGACCGTCTGTGGCCACAGCAACCAACATGCCTTCTTTTTCATGCAAATAAATACCGTTCAAATTGTAGCGTGTTTCTTCCAAAGAAACGGCAAAACTTGTTTGGTTGATAAGAGTCAAAAGCTGTTCGGCCGGCAAATCAAACACAAATGGTGTTTCTTCCTTGGCCATGGAGGGGAATCCTTCCGGCGGAATGCTTGCCAACGCAAACTTAGAACGCCCAGAGGTGAGATTTACTTGATTTGTTTCTTCCGAAAAAGCCAAACAGACTTGCGCCCCAGACGGCAAGCGACGGACAATATCATACAACTTATGTGCCGGCACCGTGATTGCCCCTTCTTCTTCCACTTGGGCCGAGATTTTTTCCGAAATCTCCAATTCATTATCGGTGGCTTTTAACAAAACGCCTTCTGCGGTTGTTTCAATCAACACATTGGCCAAAATGGGAATTGTTTGACGGCGTTCCACAATGCTTTGTGCGTGTGCTAATGCTTTCAATAAAGCGTCTTGTTCCACTGTAATTTTCATCATTTTCATTATCCTTTCTTTTAACTTTGTTTTTCTGAGATTATTGTACCTTATTTTTTTGAAAAAAACCACCGAAAAAACACTTTTTATATATTTTTCTTTTTTTATTTTGAAAAATCTGTATAATAGAAAAAAACAAGGGGGATTTTATGACCATTCAAACGCTTAAAGATGATGATTTATATCGGTTCAGTGCGCTGACGGCTGCCGATATAAAGAAAATTAAACCAAAGGCCACTATCTTGGGCCAAAATCGGGCTGTATCTGCCCTTAATTTTGGCATCAATATGCCAGCTAATGGTTATCATGTTTTTTCTGTGGGACCAAAGGGTGTGGGCAGAACTTCTTTAAGTTTGAACATTGTAAAACAGAATGCCTTAAAGTTTGATGCCCCTAATGATTGGTGCTATGTCACAAACTTTGATGATTATAACCGCCCTCAGCCCCTTTCTTTTCCTGCGGGACAAGGCAAACTTTTTGCCCAAGATATGAACAAAGCGGCCTTGGAAATTAAACAAAAACTGGCTGTCACTTTTAATGATGAGGCTTATAAAATTGAGTTGGCTCACATTGAACAAGAGTTTGCCGCAGAAAAAGAATCTTATTTTCAAAAGCTGCACAAAGTTGTGGCCACAGATTATGTCACTTTATCCCGCCTTCCTTCTGGTTTAGTGGTGGCGCCTGTTGTTAAAGGACAAACTTTGAATCCAGACCAATTTAATGCCTTGCCCTTAAAAACACGCAAGATGATTTTGAATCAAATGAAGGCTGCACAAGAACGATTGGAACAGGCCTTAAAAAATACGCCCGAATGGCAATTGTTGCAAGCCCAAAAAGTGATGGCGCTTAAACAGCATCTGATTGCACAGATTTTGAACACTCATTTGAAAAAAATTATTAAAACTTATGCGTCTTGCCCTTGTGTATCGGCTTATTTAACGGCTGTTCAAAATTATTTATTGGATAACATTGCTTTTGTTGTGCCGGATAAAACTGTTCCTGCCGATCAAATACGCCTTTTTTGGTCCAGATTGGCTGTGAATCCTTTTGTTTTGAATGACCCCAAAAAAGGGGCCCCAGTGGTTCATTTAAGTCGGCCTACCATTCCTCATTTACTGGGGCGCATTGAACGAGTGCCTGTGGGTGGTTCATTGATGACTGATCATTCCATGATTCATGCGGGAGCTTTACATCAAGCCAATGGCGGTATTTTAGTGATAGAGGCACAAGAGTTTTTAGATTCCCCCCAATTATGGCCTTTATTAAAGCGGGCCTTATTTTCGGCTCAGATTAAAATGGATGCCGGTGATGAAACCAGCATTTTTACCAATATGACATTGGATCCCTTGCCCATTCCATTGTCTATTAAAGTTGTGTTGGTGGGAGATTCTCATTTGTATACCGCACTCAGCAGTAAAGACAGTGAGTTTTCTCAATTATTTAAGTTAGAAGCTCAATTTACCGAAAAAACAACACGGACAACCGATTTAGAAAAAGTATATATTGCCTCGTTGATGGATTTTCGTGTGCAACACAAGTTATTGCCTTTTGCACCAACTACATTGAAAATCTTGGTTGAAATGGCAGCCAGAAAGGCTCAGGATAAAAACAGTTTAACCATGCATGTTGTCTATATTCACGATTTAATGCGAGAGGCCGATTTTGAAGCCAGAACTTTGGGTGCTAAAACCGTCACGCCTGCCCATTTGGAACATGCTTTGGTTCAACGCTATTATCGCTTGGGCGCGCCGCAAGAAGAAATGATGAAGGCCATTAAAAGCGGCACGCTTCAAATTCAAACAGACGGCTTAAAGGTTGGACAATTGAATTCGTTGGTGATTCATCAATATGGTTCGTTTTCGTTTGGACGGCCGTCCCGAGTGACCTGTCAAATTCGCTTGGGCAGCGGAAAAGTGACCGATATTGAACGAGAAGTTTCTTTGGGCGGTGCTTTACATACCAAAGGCGTTTTGATTTTGGCGGCTTATTTGGCCGGCACCTATGGTCGGGATATGCCTTTGCCTGTGGATGCCAGCTTGGTGATGGAACAATCCTATAACGAAATTGATGGGGATTCAGCCAGTGCAGCGGAACTTTATACTTTATTATCTGCTATTTCTGATGTGCCTTTGAACCAATCTATTGCTGTGACGGGAGCCATCAACCAATTAGGCGAAGTGTTGGCTGTGGGGGCTGTGAATGAAAAAATTGAAGGCTATTTTGATGTGTGTGTTCAAAAAGGCTTGACAGGACATCAAGGGGTGATTATTCCCAAAGCGGTTGTGCAATCGTTGATGTTGGATGAACGGGTCAGAAATGCGGTTGATAACAAACAATTCCATTTGTGGGCGGTGGATACCGTTGATGAAGGGATGCAGATTTTAACCGGATTGACTCCGGCACAATTCAAAAAACGTCTTACCAAACGCTTGGCCGAGTTCACCGCAAAAGCCAAAAAAGCAAAATAAGTTTTCATCTTACAAAAAAACACCCTGTGCGATGACAGGGTGTCTTTGTTTTGTTTTGCTTATTTTTCTGAGGTTTTATCCAGATTCATCATAATATCATTCTCTTTGAATGTCCACATTGCCCCAGTTGCAGGGTCAACAATTAACGCTCCAATTAATCCACCAAAAATTATATTTCCCCAATACCATCCGTTCATTCGTGTTTCTAAAACTTTTTCTGTTGGTGTATAACCTTTCTTTTCGGCTTTAATTGTATATGTTTCCCCTGAAAAAAAACCACGTTTTTTATCCAATGACAAAGAAATCGGGGCCTGTCCTGAATAAACAGTTTTGTTTTTACTATCTGTGATTTTTAATGAGGTTTTAGGCGCATTACTGTTAAAAGATACTGTTTCATATTGAGAATCAACGATTGAACAGCATCCCGACAACAATAATAAGCTGAGAATTAAAGATGTTTTCATTTTCTTCTTCCTTTCTTATAAAAAAAACGCCTTGATGAGAGGCGGTTGGAAGTTAGAAAACTATCAACAGAATAGCGTCACATATTCGGATTAAACCTTATTTTGCAACCTTCCAACCCTTTAAGGTTGGAGTTTTACATCCTTTCAGATGCTGTTGAGAGGTTTTCTAAGCCTCGGAACAGGAATCGCCTGTTCCAAAATAAGTTTACTCGTTTTCTTCTTAATTGTCAAGATGCCCTTTATTCTATATAACAAAACACCCTGTGCGATGACAGGGTGTTTTTGTTTTTTTGCTTTTATGCTTCGGCAGGGTTTGCCGTTTCTTTGTTGCGAGCATCCAAAACCTCTTGGTCTTTGATGGCTGCTTCGGCACGCAAACGCTTGATTTGTGCGCCTGTTCCGGCAGGAATCAAACGACCCACAATCACATTTTCTTTCAATCCTTTTAATGGATCTCTGCGTCCGGCTGTTGCCGCTTCCGTCAACACACGAGTTGTTTCTTGGAAGGATGCGCCTGCGATAAAGGATGGTGTTTGCAAGCTGGACTTTGTAATACCAGACAGCACTGGGGTCACTTTGGCAGGCTTACCGCCAGCGGCCAACGCTTTTTGGTTTTCGTTCAACAATGCGTCTTTATCTACTTGTTCACCCAACAACAATGTTGTATCTCCGGCATCGGTGACTTCCAATTTACGCATCATTTGGCGGATAATCACTTCAATGTGCTTATCATTGATTTTCACACCCTGCAAGCGATAGACTGATTGAATTTCTTTAATCAGGTATTTTGCCAAGGCTTCCACGCCCAATACACGCAAGATATCGGCAGGCACCAAGTCGCCTTCAACAATTTCATCACCCTTATGGATTGTATCCCCATCATAAACTGTGGGTGTTTTTCCTTTTGGAATGATATAGCTGTGTTTCTTGCCTTCTTCATCAATGATGGACATAATGCGTTTTGTTTGGAACTCTTCGCCCAATTCAACTTGTCCGTCTTGTTCGGCAATGATGGCGGCATCTTTTGGACGACGGGCTTCAAACAATTCACTCACCCGTGGCAAACCACCGGTAATATCTTTTGTTTTTGAATCACGAGGAATCAACGCCAACACATCCCCTTCATGTAATTCTTGCCCATCATTCACTGTGATGATAGCCCCTTTTGGTAAGTACACCCGCACATCGGCATTTTTGGCATTTTTCACCACTTCACCTTTTTCATTCAATAAGGTAATATGCGGACGCAAGGCACGAGCAGAAGCAGATTTTTCGGATTCCATAATCACTTTTTCCGTTAAACCTGTTCCCATATCTGTTCTTTCATCCAATGTTTTACCAACAATCATATCTTGGTATTTCACACGACCGGAAGCATCGGCAATAATCGGGCTTGAATATGGATCCCATTCCACCAAGCGAGTGCCTTTTTTCACTTCTTGTCCGTCTGTCACCATGATTTTGGACCCATAGATGAGTTTATGACGCGCTTTTTCACGGCCGTTTTTATCCACCAACACCATTTCGCAGTTTCTGGACAACACAACGGTATCTCCGTTAGAGTTTGTCACATTGTTGGCGTTTTCCAAATGAACTGTGGCTTCAAATGCAGCATCAATGGCTGATTCTGCCCCACGCTGTGCTGTACCACCAACGTGGAAGGTACGCATGGTCAACTGAGTACCCGGTTCACCAATGGATTGTCCGGCAATTGTCCCAACAGCTTCGCCCAAGCTGACCAATGTGCCACGAGCCAAATCACGCCCATAACATTTGGCACAGATGCCATCTTCGGCTTCACAAGTTAAAACAGAACGAATCTTCACTGTATCAATGCCCACATTATCAATGGTATTGACATCTGATTCATCAATCAATTTACCTTTGGCAAGCAACACTTCGCCTGTGGTTGGGTGTTTAATATCTTCTGCCAAAGTGCGCCCCAAAATCTGATCCCCAGTGGAAGAAATCACATCACCACCTTCAACAATCGGGCGGACGGTAATGCCATTTTCTGTGCCACAATCTTCCATTGTAATAACGGCATCTTGTGCCACGCCCACCAATTTACGGGTCAAATAACCAGAGGAAGCTGTTTTCAAAGCCGTATCGGCCAAACCCTTACGGGCACCGTGTGTGGAAATAAAGTATTCCATCACCGTTAAACCTTCCTTAAAGTTAGAACGAATTGGGGTTTCAATAATGTCTCCGTTTGGTTTGGCCATCAAACCACGCATACCACCCAACTGGCGCATCTGGGTTTGAGAACCACGAGCCCCAGAGTCGGCCATCATATACACCGAGTTCACTGGTTTGCCGGCTTCCGATTTGGACATTTCGGCCATCATCTCTTTACCAACGGCATCATTACAAATTGACCAAGCATCCACCACTTTGTTGTATTTTTCCAAACGAGTGATTAAACCATCTTGGTATTGTTGTTCGTATTCTTGTGTTTTGGCTTCTGTTTCGGCCATCAATTTCTTTTTGGCAGGTGGCACAATCATGTCATCCTTACCAAACGAAATGCCCGCCAACGCAGCATATTTGAAGCCCAAATCTTTCACTTTGTCGGCAAAAAGGCATGTTTCTTGCTGACCACAATGATGATAGACTTCGCCAATGATGTCGCTGATATCCTTTTTCTTCAACAATTTGTTGATCAACTTGAACGGAATCTTATCCGAATCAGGCAAAATTGTGGAGATAATCACACGCCCTGGTGTTGTTTCAACCACTTTTGTGACTTTTTCCCCGTTTTCTTCCATAATTGGCATCCGAACTTTAATCTTGGCTTGTAAGGAGACTTCGTGATTGAACAAAGCGTGTTCAATTTCCTGCGGACATGAGAAAATCATCCCTTCGCCTTTTTCACCGTCTTTTTGCATGGACAAGTAATACAAGCCCAGCACCATATCCTGTGACGGTTCAATAATCGGTTTACCAGATGCAGGAGACAAAATGTTGTTTGTTGCCATCATCAACACACGAGCTTCTAATTGAGCTTCTGTGGACAAGGGTACATGCACCGCCATTTGGTCACCGTCAAAGTCAGCGTTAAAGGCTTTACAGGCCAATGGGTGCAATTGAATAGCTTTCCCTTCAATCAACACCGGTTCAAAAGCCTGAATACCCAAACGGTGCAAGGTTGGCGCACGGTTCAACAATACAGGGTGTTCATGAATCACTTCGGACAAGATATCCCACACCACAGGGATTTCTTTTTCCACCATTTTCTTGGCAGCCTTAATTGTATTCGCATGACCGTATTGTTCCAACTTTGCATAGATAAATGGTTTGAACAATTCCAACGCAATGCGTTTGGGCAACCCACATTGGTGCAGTTTTAATTCCGGACCCACTGTAATCACAGAACGGGCCGAATAGTCCACACGTTTACCCAACAAGTTTTGACGGAAACGACCTTGTTTACCTTTTAACATATCCGCCAAAGATTTGAGTGGGCGTTTATTTGTGCCAGTGACTGCACGACCACGACGACCGTTATCAAACAACGCATCCACCGCTTCTTGCAACATCCGTTTTTCGTTGCGAATGATGATTTCTGGCGCACGCAATTCCAACAATCTTTTCAAACGATTGTTGCGGTTGATGACACGACGGTATAAGTCGTTCAAATCAGATGTCGCAAAACGACCGCCATCCAATGGAACTAATGGACGCAATTCCGGAGGAATCACAGGTAATACATCCAAAACCATCCATTCCGGACGAGAACCAGATTCCAAGAAGGCTTCCACCAATTTTAATTTTTTAATAATTTTTTTGCGTTTCATATCCGATTTTGTTTCAATCAATTCGGCACGCAAGTTTTTGGCTTCGGTACTTAAATCAATTTGACTTAACAATTCTTTAATGGCTTCGGCCCCAATGCCCACACGGAAAGAATCTTCACCATATTCTTCCAAGGCTTGGTTATATTGTTCTTCTGTCAATAATTCCATTTGTTTCAATGGTGTTAAACCTGGTTCAATCACAATGTATTTTTCAAAATATAACACTGCTTCCAATTGTTTTAACATCATATCCAACAAGGTGCCAATACGGCTTGGCAATGATTTTAAGAACCAAATGTGTGTCACCGGTGAGGCCAAGTCAATATGCCCCATGCGTTCACGACGCACTTTGGACAATGTCACTTCCACACCACATTTTTCACAGATAATTCCCCGATATTTCATGCGTTTATATTTACCGCACAAACATTCATAGTCCTTCACGGGACCAAAGATTTTGGCACAGAATAATCCGTCTTTTTCGGGTTTGAATGTCCGATAGTTGATTGTTTCCGGATGTGTCACTTCACCAAAGGACC
Source organism: Alphaproteobacteria bacterium (assembly GCA_045605805.1). GTDB lineage: Bacteria > Pseudomonadota > Alphaproteobacteria > CAAHEQ01 > UBA3637 > UBA3637. The sequence goes on from JAZUQR010000010.1 coordinate 130,567, forward strand.
AGCTGCGGATTTTTTCCGGAGAGGCAATAGAAATCCGAATGTCGTCAAACATTTGTGGCGACGGCATTTGACCAAAAGTTTTAATCAGTTCGTTCATTTTACTTTCTCCTCTTCTTACTGTTCGTTTTGATTGAGTTCAACATCTAAGCCCAAAGAACGCATTTCTTTGACCAACACATTGAAGGATTCAGGAATACCCGCTTCAAAACTGGTATCCCCACGGATAATGGCCTCATAGGCTTTCACACGGCCAGACACATCGTCAGACTTGATGGTTAGCATTTCTTGTAAGGTATATGCCGCACCATAGGCTTCCAAAGCCCACACTTCCATTTCACCAAAGCGTTGACCACCAAATTGAGCCTTACCGCCCAAAGGTTGTTGTGTGACCAAGCTGTACGGCCCAATGGAACGAGCGTGAATCTTTTCATCCACCAAGTGGTGTAATTTCAACATATACATATAACCAATTGTCACTTTGCGTTCAAATGGTTCACCTGTACGGCCATCAAACAATGTCACCTGACCAGAAACATCCAAGCCGGCTTTTTTCAACATGGCATCAATATCTTCTTGATGCGCCCCGTCAAACACAGGGGTTGCAATTGGCATTCCGTCTTTCAAGTTAGCGGCCATCTTCATCACATCTTCGTCATTCAATTCAGCCACTTTGGCGTTGTATTCTTTATCGCCATAGACATCTTTTAATTTGGCACGCAAATCTTCTACTTTGGCAGTGTTCGCTTTTACTTGCTTCACCACTTCGTTGATTTGCTCGCCCAATTTATGACAGGCATAGCCCAAGTGTGTTTCCAAAATCTGACCCACATTCATACGAGACGGCACACCCAATGGATTCAATACGATATCCACAGGCTTGCCATCGGCTGTGTAAGGCATATCTTCAATCGGCAACACCCGAGAAACCACACCTTTGTTTCCGTGACGACCGGACATTTTATCACCCAATTGCAACTTCATTTTTGTGGCCACAAAGACACGAATCTTTTTCAATTCGCCCGCCATCATATCATCGCCTCGTTGCAATTTTTCAACTTTGTTTTCAAACTTGGATTGCAAGACACGTTCGCCTTCGTCCAATGTTTGAATCAATTGTTCCATTTCGGCCATTACTTTGTCATCAGCAACATTGATTTTGCGCAACGCTACATCGTTTAATTCTTGTAAATCTTCGGCCGTTAGCACATCGCCTTTTTTGAACTTATCGGCTTTGGAAACAGTTTGTCCAACCAACAGCTGACGGGCACGGTATGCAAAGTTGCCTTCCAAAATGGCTTTTTCATCATCTCTGTCTTTGGCCAATTTGCTGATTTCAGCTTGTTCAATGGCCAAGGCCCGTTCATCTTTTTCCAAACCACGACGGGTAAAGACACGCACATCCACAACTGTTCCGGATACACCAGGCGGCACACGCAACGAGCTGTCACGCACATCAGCGGCTTTTTCACCAAAGATTGTTCTTAACAGTTTTTCTTCCGGTGTCATCACTGTTTCGCCTTTTGGTGTCACACGGCCAACCAAAATGTCACCCGCTTTCACTTCGGCACCCACATAAATCACACCTGTTTCGTCCAAGTTGCGCAAGGCATCTTCACCCACATTTGGAATATCTCGGGTGATTTCTTCTTGACCCAACTTTGTGTCACGAGCTGTTATTTCATATTCACGAATATGAATAGATGTAAAGACATCATCACGGGCAATGCGTTCAGAAATCAAAATAGCATCTTCGTAGTTATAACCGTTCCATGGCATAAAGGCCACCAACACATTACGACCCAAAGCCAATTCGCCCATTTCTGTACAAGCACCATCAGCAATGATTTCGCCCTTTTCAACTTTATCCCCAGTATGGACAAGTGGTTCTTGTGTCATACATGTGTCCACATTAGACCGTTGGAACTTACCTAAACGATAAATATCCACACCCGAAGCATGTGTGTCAACTTCTTCTGTTGCCCGAATCACAATACGGGAAGAATCAACGAATTCCACCACACCAGAGCGTTTTGCGGTTAAAGCAGCACGAGAATCTTTGGCAACCATCAATTCCATGCCTGTACCAACCAATGGCGATTGGTTCTTCAACAAAGGGACCCCTTGCTTTTGCATGTTAGAACCCATCAACGCACGGTTAGCGTCATCGTTTTCCAAGAATGGAATCAAGCTGGCAGCGGCCGATACAATCTGGCGGGCAATCAAGTCAATGAAGTCCACTTCTTCCGGACGCACCATTGTCACTTCGCCATCACGACGGGCTGTCACCATTTCTTCAATCAACTCCCCTTTTTCGTTTTTCAACGAGTTGGCTTGAGCAATTGTATATTTGGATTCTTCCATTGCTGTCATATACACAACTTCATCTGTCACCTTTTTATCAACCACTTTGCGGTATGGTGTTTCAATGAACCCATATTCATCCACTTTGGCATAGGTGGCCAACGAGTTAATCAACCCAATGTTTTGGCCTTCCGGTGTTTCAATTGGACAGATACGCCCATAGTGTGTTGGGTGTACGTCACGCACTTCCATACCCGCACGATCCCGTGTTAAACCACCAGGACCTAATGCAGACAAACGGCGTTTGTGTGTAATTTCTGACAACGGATTGTTTTGATCCATAAATTGGCTTAATTGGCTGGACGCAAAAAACTCACGCACTGCGGTGGACAATGGTTTTGCATTCACCAAATCAGACGGCATCACTGTATCAATATCGCTGGATGTCATATGTTCACGAATCAAGCGTTCCATACGCAACAAGCCAATACGATATTGGTTTTCCATCAATTCGCCCACAGGACGCACACGACGGTTGCCCAAGTTATCAATATCATCCACATTCCCCAAACCATCTTTGATTTGTGTCAAGATTTTCATCACGCCCAACACATCTTCTTTGCGTAAGATACGCATGGTTGGCGGCACTTCTTCGTTGGAAACACCCAAACGAGCATTCAACTTTACACGACCAACGGCCGATAAATCATAATGTTCCGGATTGAAAATCATATTCCGGAAACGTTGGTCGGCTGTTTCAACAGCAGGTAATTCACCCGGATTCATAATCTTATAGATATCAATCAAGGCTTCTTCTCTGGTTGTGTTTTTATCGGCCACCAATGTGTCACGGATATAGGACCCAACGGTCACATTATCAATAAACAAGACGGGGATTTCTTTTGTTTTTAACTCATTTAATTTGGCAAAATCGTCTTCTGTCAATTCATCACCGGCTTCCAAAATCACTTCACCTGTTTTTTCATCAATTAAATCAGATGCTACAAAACGACCATATAAATCTTCGTCTTTTAATAAGATTTCTTTTAGGCCATCTCGTTCCAACTTTTTGGCTTTGGCGGCAATCAATTTTTCGCCTTTTGGAGCCACAACTGTCCCATCTTCGGCGTTCACCAAATCATACATCAACTTTGTGCCTTTGATGCGTTCTGCATTATAGGCTGTTTTCCAACCTTTTTTCACACGAGTGAATACTGTTGTTTCATAGAAGGCATTTAAGATTTCTTCTTTGCTCATCCCTATCACATCGGATGGATCAATTTCTTTGCCCGCTTTGGCAGCTTCGGCCCGTTTTTCGGCTGTATACGCACTGTCTAAGGCATACAAGAATGTTGTAGCCGGCAATTTGCGGCGGCGGTCTATACGTACATAGAGCAAGTCTTTGGCATCAAATTCAAAGTCAATCCATGACCCACGATACGGAATAATACGGGCGCTGAATAAATATTTACCCGAGGAGTGTGTTTCACCGTTATCATGCCCAAAGAAAACACCAGGGGAACGGTGCATTTGGCTTACCACCACACGTTCTGTGCCATTCACCACAAATGTACCCTTTTCTGTCATCATAGGCAAATCGCCCATATAGACATCTTGTTCCTTAATATCACGAATGGAACGGGCGCCTGTATCAGCATCCACATCCCACACAACCAAACGCAATGTCGCACGCACCGGTACGGAATAAGTTAAACTGCGTTTCAAACATTCATCCACATCAAACTTTGGCTCATCCAGTTCATATTTGACGAATTCCAAATCCCCCCGTCCAGAAAAATCGTGAATCGGAAAGATAGAACCAAATACTGCTTGCAACCCTTTGTCTTCCCGCTTATCTGCCGGAACACCTTCTTGCAAAAAATGTTTATAAGACTGAACTTGGACATCAATCAAGTCTGGCATTTCCATAATGCTTTCAATGCGTCCAAAACTTCTGCGGATTCTCCGGCGATTTACTTCAGATTTAATCATGCACACCCCATTATCAAAAATTTCACAAATCTCTTCGGTGTAAAAAGGGCACCGAACCCCTTAAAAACTTTTTTAAGCGCATCAAGGTTGCGCCCATTTTTCGGGCACAACCTTATGCAACTTTTTGATGAATTATTTCAATTCAACTTTGGCGCCAGCGGCTTCCAAAACTTTCTTGAAGTTTTCGGCTTCTTCTTTTGTTGCGCCTTTCTTCAATTCTTTTGGAGCACCGTCAACCAAGTCTTTGGCTTCTTTCAAGCCCAAACCTGTGATGGTACGCACTTCTTTAATCACAGCGATTTTGTTGGCACCGGCATCAGCCAAGATGACATCAAATTCTGTTTTTTCTTCGGCAGCACCAGCAGCGGCACCAGCGGCAGCAACGGCCACAGGAGCAGCAGCGGAAACGCCCCATTTTTCTTCCAATTGTTTTGCCAATTCGGCAGCTTCTAAAACTGTCAGAGCAGACAATTCATCAATAATTTTTGCTAAATCAGTCATTTTCTTTTCCTTTCTTATGTTAGACTGTTAAACTTAAGCAGCTTGTTCTTTTTCGGAATAAGCTTTGGCCAATCTCGCCAATTGTCCAGCAGGTGCCTGCAACAAACCGACCAACTTGCCACGCAATTGATCCAAAGACGGTAAGGCGGCCAATTCTTTGACTTTATTTGCGTCAATGAGTTCACCGTTCATTAAACCGCCAACGATTTCAAACTTTTCGTTGTCTTTTGCAGTTTTGGCAATAGCACGAGAAGCCGCAATTGGGTCTTCCGAGTATGCAATTGCCACAGGGCCCTTTAACAAATCATTTAATGGTTCGCAAGGTGTTCCTGCCAGAGCAATTTTTGCTAAACGATTCTTGGCAACTTTATAACTGGCGCCATCGGCACGCACAGCATTTCGCAAAGCAGTTGTTTCAGGCATTGTTAAACCTTTATTCAAGGCCACAACGACTAAACCCGCTTTTGTGAACGCATCAGCGTATTCGGCAATCAGTTGTTGTTTTTCTTCACGTTTCACTTTTTTACTCCGTTTCTTTAAGAGTTCGGGGTGTCCCGTTCTCTTGGTTTCTACACAAGGATTGAGAGTGACTCTCTTTCCTTCTTAGCCCTGTCCAGAAACCGTTTTCGCTTATTCCAATTAGGAATATCTAACAACTGTTCTGTCTATATCGGCGGGATGCTTCCCATTAAACCTACCCCGTGGCAGATGCCCATAGTCTTGGACAGGAATTTTTCGCCCCACCTTAAAGGCAGGGCAAAACTGGTTTTAAGCCAAAATGCTGGCGACAGACACTTTCACGCCCACGCCTTGTGTGCTGCTGAGAGCAACTTGCTTCAAGAACACACCCGAGGAGGAGGCCGGTTTCAAAGCGGCAATCGCTTTGATGAAGGTCACCACATTTTGTTTAATCATATCGTTTTCAAAGCTGGCTTTACCAATACCGGCATGCACGATAGCACCGGCATCCACTTTGAATTGAACTTGTCCGGCTTTGGCGGCTTTCACAGCACCAGCCACATCCATTGTCACTGTTCCCAACTTTGGATTTGGCATCAAGCCTTTTGGCCCCAAGATTTTACCCACACGACCAACAGCACCCATCATATCAGGGGTGGCAATCAAGCGGTCAAATTCAATTTTACCGGCCATAATATCGTTCATTAAATCGTCATCTCCAACAATTTCGGCACCGGCTTCTTTAGCTTCGGTTGCTTTTGGCCCTTTGGCAAACACGGCCACACGCAATGTTTTTCCAGTTCCGGCAGGCAACACAACGGCACCACGCACCATTTGGTCGGATTGTTTCGGATCCACACCCAAATGAACGGAGATTTCAACTGTTTCGTCAAACTTGGCTGTTGCACCGGCTTTTACCAAAGCAATGGCTTCATCCAAGTCATACACTTTTTTTTCAACGGCTTCATAAGCCTTTTTTAATCTTTTTCCTGTCATCTCTTACTCCACATCAATACCCATTGAACGAGCCTGACCAGCAACCATTTCCATGGCGGCTTCCACTGTATGACAGTTCATATCAGACATTTTCTTTGTTGCAATTTCTTTAACTTGAGCTTGTGTCAATTTACCGGCTTTATCACGGCCAGGGGTTTTGCTTGCTTTTGTTAAATTCAATGCTTTTTTAATCATATAGCTGACCGGAGGCAGTTTTGTTTCAAATGTAAAACTGTGGTCTTGATACACTGTGATTGTCACAGGAATCGGAGAACCCGGTTCTTCTTGAGCTGTTTTTGCATTAAATGCCTTACAGAATTCCATGATGTTCACACCACGTTGACCCAAAGCAGGCCCAACTGGGGGAGACGGATTGGCTTTACCGGCTTCAATTTGAAGTTTGATATAGCCTAATACTTTTTTTGCCATTTTATAACCTTCTTTTGTTTATAGTGCCAATCTTTTTTCGGTTTCGTGGTATGAAGATGGCTTCTTCTTCCACAAGAGGTATTTTGTCGGATTGGTTGCGGCTGATACCCCTTAAAACTGTTAAACTTTTTTTACTTGACCATAGTCCAAATCAACAGGGGTGGCCCGTCCGAAGATGGATACAGAGACTTTTAATCTTTCTTTTTCGGCATCTACTTCTTCCACAGTTCCCACAAAACTTGCAAACGGCCCATCAATCACACGCACCTGTTCGCCAATTTCATAAGTGACAGAAGAACGCACATGTTCCACGCCTTCTTGTACTTGATTCAAAATACGATTCGCTTCAGCTTCTGTAATCGGTGTAGGGTTTTTACCCCCCAAAAAGCCTGTGACTTTTGGGGTTTTTGTGACCAAATACCATGTTTCATCGGTCATTTCCATTTTGGCCAACACATAGCCCGGGAAAAACTTGCGGGTTGATTCTTTTTTTGTGCCGTTTTGAACAGTCATCACTTTTTCCGTTGGAACAAGCACTTCTTGCACTTTATCCGTTAAACCTTTTTTTTCGGCTTGTTCTTTAATGAAATCAGCCACTTGATTTTCAAACCCCGAATATGCATGAATCACATACCAACGAATCGCCATTTTATCCTCCAATAATCATACGCATTATCCAAGCAAGGACGCTGTCCACACTGACCAAAAAAACAGCCAAAAGCAAGCTGACCACAATCACCACAATCGTTCCTTGCATTGTTTCAGAACGAGTTGGCCAAGTAATTTTGCTTATTTCTTGCTTTACTTGACGCACAAATTGTGCCGGAGTTGTTTTCATTTGCCTTATCCTTTTGTTTGGCAGGGGCAGTAGGCCTCGAACCCACGACCTTCGGTTTTGGAGACCGACGCTCTACCAACTGAGCTATACCCCTTGCGCCTTATTCAAACTTACGGTGGCGATATTATACAGGAAAACGCTTTGCTTGTCAACCCCCTTTTTAAGGATTTTTTAGCAAAGCGTTTTGATACGGTTTAGTTTATTGACAAATATTCACTGTTTCTGTACATGAACCATCACAGTAACAGAAGTGGTGTTCGTGTTCGTAAGACTTCTCATCACATCTAGATACTGTTGTTGTGCCACACTTCCTACAGTTGCTATATTTTCTGCTAATCGTAGACTGACTTTCGTGAGAACCATATTTTGTTTCACAAGTATAAGTTCGGGTTGTTGTACAGCTTATACATTGTGTGCTGGCGGTTGCGCCGGTGTTAGAGGTGGTTTGATTAGCACCACAGGCTTCACATCTTGTTTGCCCTGTTTTGTCTTGATAGTATCCCTTAGGACAAGCGTCACAGGCTGTATTCCCAGCGCTGGATTTATATGTACCTTTAGCACATTGTTGGCAAGTAGTACCGTTCAATGTATAGCCGGCATTGCACACACATTGTGTGCTGGCGGTTGCGCCGGTGTTAGAGGTGGTTTGATTAGTACCACAGGATGTACAACTTGTTTGCCCTGTTTTGTCTTGATAGTATCCCTTAGGACAAGCGTCACAAGCTGTATTCCCAGCGCTGGATTTATATGTTCCCGTGTCACATGCTTGGCAAGTGCCGTCTTTTAATGTATAGCCGGCCTTACACTGGCATTGATCGCCGCTCCATTCACTATTTGCTGGGCAGGCCTCACACTGTTCACTTGTGCTATTCCACTTTGGCTTGTCCTCTGGGCACACACAGTCTGTGCTGGCGGTTGCGCCGGTGCGAGTGGTTATTTGTCCACCATCACAGTCTTTACAACTTGTTTGACCTATCTCGTCTTGATATTTACCCACGGCACAGGCTGTACAGGTGTCATTCCCTAGCCAGTCTTTATATGTACCCACGGCACATGGGGTGCAAGTGCCGGCATTTTCATATTCTCCCTTATTACACACGCATTCTGAAGCCATCCATATTTTTCCGCTGCTGCTGTCACAAACACATGCGTTGCTTTGGCAGATTCGGCCACCATCACAGTGGTCATTGCTGGTACATTCCACACAGCTATTCGCTGAACAATATGGCCTGTCGGATGGACATTCACATAAATTGCCACACATCTCTGAACAGCATTTTCCGTTTGCATCTTCTTTTTTATCAGAGGGGCATTTATGAAACTCCGCTGGTGTGTCTTCATCTGGGGTGTCATACAAATACACTTTACCCTCTTCACCTGCATCTGTTCTGCCACTTACATTAAAGGCAGCACGGAAACGCCCTGTCGTTTCACAGTTTTGAATTGTCGCTGATGACAATGGGGCAAAAGTTGCTGCTTTCTTATTCTGTTGTTTAATATCCTGCAACAGGTCTGTAGCTGAGTCTATTTTTGATGTTTGTCCCGTCTTAAACACCGCCGAATATTCGCTAAAGGCATTTATATATTCAGCGCAGGTGCCAGGTTCAATTTGTAAATCAACAATATATTCTTTGAGCCCCATGGCGGTGACAACCATAAAATGGCCATCTTCTTCCGACAAAATCATCACTTCCCCACTGCTCGTTGTTTTTGGACCAGATACAACGGATTTAATGGATATTGGTTCGTTTATGTTGCTTTTCCTAATAATGCGGGAGTTTTGCAAGGCCGCAATAACTGTGTTCACATGTTTCGCATTTTCTTGCTTTTTAGCCCTTTGTACCAACCAGCTAAAACCAAATACACCACTCAGCGTTATTATTCCCACCAGAATCAAAACGGCAATCATTTCTAGCATTGTGCGACCAGAATCTTGCTTTTTACTTGTCATATTTATCCCCTTTTTAGTCAAAAAAAACATTATTTTTGACAGTATAGGCTTATTTTTTCAGAAATGTCAAGGGATAATTTTGAAAATAAAAAAATCCCCGTCAGGAGGGTGCGGGGATTTGAAATGTTATTTTTTATGAAAAGAAGTGTTGAAAGAACATAAAAGGTCTGGCAGCGACCTACTCTAGCGCAGCTTAAGCTGGACTACCATTGGCGTAGAAGAGTTTCACGTCCGAGTTCGGGATGGGATCGGGTGGTTCCTCAACACTATAACCACCAGACCATTTATGTCCTTTCTAGGTCTTTTATAAACAAAGGCGTATTTTTTAAGATTACATATACGCATAGAATTTGAAGATAAATCTTCAAGTGAATAAAGTCAATCAGGTAATTAGTATCGGTCAGCTCAACGCCTCGCAGCGCTTTCACCCCCGACCTATCAATGTGGTTGTCTACCACTTCCTTAATTGGGATACCTTATTTCAAGGAAAGTTTCCCGCTTAGATGCATTCAGCGGTTATCTCGTCCGTACATAGCTACCCAGCGATGCGGCTGGCGCCACAACTGGTACACCATAGGTACGTTCACCCCGGTCCTCTCGTACTAAGGGCAACTCCTTTCAAGTATCCAACACCCACGGCAGATAGGGACCAAACTGTCTCACGACGTTCTGAACCCAACTCACGTACCACTTTAATCGGCGAACAGCCGAACCCTTGGGACCTGCTCCAGCCCCAGGATGTGATGAGTCGACATCGAGGTGCCAAACACCCCCGTCGATGTGAACTCTTGGGGGGTATCAGCCTGTTATCCCCGGCGTACCTTTTATCCGTTAAGTGATGGCCCTTCCATACAGAACCACCAGATCACTATGACCGACTTTCGTCTCTGCTCGAACTGTCGCTCTCGCAGTCAGGCTAGCTTATGCCATTACACTCTAAAATCTGATTTCCGACCAGATTGAGCTAACCATTGCGCGCCCCCGTTACTCTTTGGGAGGCGACCGCCCCAGTCAAACTACCCACCACGCAGGGTCCCCTTCCTCGGTTCAGAGAAAAGGTTAGATATCACAAACACAAAGGTTGGTATTTCACATTGCGACTCCACAAGAACTAGCGTCCCTGTTTCACAGTCTACCAACTATTCTACACATTCTATTCATAATACCACTACGAAGCTGCAGTAAAGGTGCACGGGGTCTTTCCGTCTAACCGCGGGTACTGAGCATTTTCACTCAGAGTTCAATTTCACTGAGTCTACGTTGGAGACAGTGGAGAAGTCGTTACGCCATTCGTGCAGGTCGGAACTTACCCGACAAGGAATTTCGCTACCTTAGGAC
>JAZUQR010000011.1:0-5233 GCA_045605805.1 Alphaproteobacteria bacterium
AATCGTCATAAGCCTGGGGTAGATAACTTTGGGGTTCATATTCATCCGGATAATCCCCCATTGGACATTCGTTTTTATGACATAAAAAATGATGCAAATGCCCAGCCGTGTCAAGCTGGTGCAAATGTCTATTGCTGTAAAGCAGGGTATGTTGTGGATGTCGCCACCAGCAAGTGTGTGGCGTGTCCGTCTGGCTCTGTGGCTACTTTAGAGGAAAACTTCAAATGCACAGTGTGCGTTGGGGAAATGATGCCGAATCAGGATAAGTCATCTTGTATCATGCCAGAACCCACCTGCGAAGGCGAAGGCAACGTTTGTGGGGCGAATTGTTGCCCAACAGGTACAACTTGTACCGAAGGCAAGTGTTGTTACGGGGAAACTTGTGCTGGTGAGGGATATGAACTCTACTGTGCTCATGCAACAGCAATGGGTGAGTGTTACGAGTGGCTGACCTGTGTCGAAGGGAAAAGTAGCAAAAATTGGATTGTTGGCCTGAGTGATGCTTATGGTGCCTGTGCTGGAGAAGATAAAGAACTGTATTGTTGGTCTACAAATGCTCAAGGCAAGTGTGTTTTGTGGGATGTTTGTGACGAAGGAAAAAGTACAGGTGCTTCCATTGTGGGTGTGAAAGTTGAAGGTGGTGGTGCCGGTGCCTGTGCTAGAGAAACTGAAGAAGTGTATTGTTCTATAACAAATGACCAAGGTGAGTGCGAGTCTTGGGATACCTGTGCCGAAGGAAAAAGTAGCAAAGATTGGATTGTGGGTTTGAAAAATGAAAATGGTACTATTGGTGCCTGTGCTTACGGTGGTGAAGAACTGTATTGCACCAAGACAAATGCCCAAGGTGTGTGTGAGCATTGGTCTACCTGTGCCGAAGGAAAAAGCACCCCGGCCACTGGTTCAAATGCAAAAGGAACTTGCAATGGATAAGTTGTAGAACCCACCATAAAAACTTCCCCCGACCCAAAATCGGGGGATTTTTTATCAAATGAATAAAATAAACGCTTGACTTTTGTAAAAGAATTGTGTAAAATATCCTTGTTTCCAAAAGGAAGGACTTTTTTGTCTCCAAGGAGATACCCCGTTCGGCGATGGTTCGCTCACCGGGGCGCAACTTATATATAAAGGAGTTTTACCGGTGTTTGGCGGTTTAACAGATAGGCTTACAAAGGTTTTTGACCGTTTAACAGGGCGGGGGATTATTACCGAATCGGTGATGGACGAAACAGCTCGGGAAATCAAAATTGCTTTGTTGGAAGCCGATGTGGCTTTGCCAGTTGTGAAAGACTTTATTGCCAAAGTGAAAGAAAAAGCTGTGGGGGCAGAGGTTGTCAAATCTATTCAGCCGGCCCAAATGGTAATTAAAATTGTACATGATGAATTGGTGGCTTTGCTTGGCGAATCCGAACCCTTTCAGTTTGAAAATAATGCCAGAAATGTATTGTTGATGGTGGGCTTGCAAGGTTCGGGCAAAACAACTTCTTCCGCCAAAATTGCTTTGAAATTAAAAAAAGAAGGCAAAAAAGTTTTGTTGGCCAGTTTGGATGTATATCGTCCGGCTGCCCAAGAACAATTGGCTGATTTGGCCAAAACTTATGAATTGGATGTGTTGCCGATTGTGGCGGGCGAAATGCCTTTGGAAATTACAAAACGGGCTCTTGATGAAGCCAAGTTGGGTTTGTATGATGTTCTGATTTTGGATACGGCCGGTCGGTTGCATATTGATGATGAAATGATGCAAGAAGTGGCCAAAGTGCGTGATTTATCCTGCCCAAAAGAAACTTTGTTGGTGGTGGATGCCTTGATGGGGCAAGATGCCGTCAATGTGGCCAAGGAATTCAAAGAAAAAATCGGGATTACAGGCGTTGTTTTAACCCGAGTGGATGGTGACAGCCGAGGCGGCGCTGCTTTATCTATGCGTTCGGTGACAGGGATGCCTATTCAATTTTTGGGTGTGGGCGAAAAGGCCGATGCCGTTGAACGATTTGATGCCAAACGGGTGGCTGATCGTATTTTAGGGATGGGTGATGTGGTTGGTTTGGTTGAAACGGCTATGGAACGGGTCAATCAAGAAGATATGCAGGCTCAGGCCATGAAGATGATGAGTGGTCAGTTTGATTTGAATGATCTTTTGAAACAATTACAACAAATTGACAAAATGGGTGATATCAAAGGAATGATGAAGATGATTCCGGGGGTTGCTCGTTTTGCAAAACAGATTGATCAGGCGGATGTTGATAATCGCTTGATGAAAAGACAGGCTGCCATAATCCTGTCAATGACACCGGCGGAACGCAAGAACCCCGATATCATTAAAGCCTCTCGCAAACAGCGCATTGCCGCTGGGGCTGGGGTAAAAGTGGAAGATGTGAATAAGCTGTTGCGTTCGTATGAACAAATGGCCGATGTCATGAAAAAATTAAAAAAAATGGGGCCTTTTGGCATGATGTCTATGATGAAAAAAATGGGCGGCATGTTTAATGGTTCCGCAAACAACGGTGGCTTTCCACCGTTTTAACTCTAACTACAACAGAAAGGATAAAAAAATGTCAGTTAGAATTCGTTTAGCACGTGGTGGTGCCAAAAAACGCCCAGTGCATAAAATTGTCGTTGCAGACAAACATTGCCGTCGTGACGGTCGTTTCATTGAAGAATTGGGGTTCTATAATCCTTTGTTGCCAAAAGAAAGTCCGGATGCTTTGCGTGTGAATGTTGAAGCTGCAAAAAAATGGATGGCTCAAGGGGCTGAAATTACAGAACGTGTTCAAAAGTTGTTTGCTATCGTGGGTATTTGCGAAAAGCCTGCTATTCGTGAAACACCGAAAAAGTCTGCTCCAAAAGAAAAGGCTCAAGAACGTATGAAAGCCGAAGCCGAAGCAAAAGCTGCTGCTGAAGAAGCGGCAAGACAAGCTGCCGAAGCAGAAGCTGCCGCAAAAGCCGAAGCTGAAGCCGCTGCAAAAGCTGCCGAAGAAGCTCCTGCCGAAGCCACAGCTGAAACACCGGCCGAAGAACCAAAAGCTGAATAAGGATTCAAAATGAGCCTGATTGCTGTTGGAAAAATTGTGAATGTTCATGGGATAAAGGGCGTTGTGAAAATCAAGCCATATCTTATGAATGGCAAAAACTTGCCACAATTCAATCCATTGACAGATAAATTAGGCAAAAAAAGTTTTGAGGTTTCCGTTTGTGGGACACAAGGTGAATGCCTGTTGGTGAATTTGAAAGGTATTACAAGTCGTGAAGTTGCAGAACAATTCAAAGGCTTAGAGCTGTATGCCGATCGTTCCAAACTGCCAGACACAGAAAAAGACAATGAGTTTTATTGCTGTGATTTGGAAGGAATGAAAGTGGTTGAAAATGGTAAAGACTTTGGGAAAGTTGTCTCTGTCTTAAACTTTGGGGCGGGTGATATTTTGGAAATTCAAACACTCAATGGTAAAAAATTGGATTTTGCATTTTCTAAACAAACATTTCCGATGATTGATATCAAGGAAAAAGTTTTGGAAATTGTGATTCCAGAGGGGATGGAGGAAGTGTCAAAATGAAAGTGAATATTTTAACACTTTATCCGGAAATGTTCCCTGGTCCGTTGGGATATTCATTGGTAGGCAAAGCGTTGGCCGAAAACAAATGGGAAATGAATGTGGTGAATATTCGTGATTTTTCCGAAAACAAATATAAATCCGTTGATGACACGCCTTTTGGCGGTGGCGCAGGGATGGTGATGTTGCCGGAAGTTTTGGATAAAGCCCTTTGTTTTGTGAAGCCCAAAGGTTCTATTTACTATCTGTCGCCCCGTGGGGAAGTTTTTACTCAAAAAAACGCTGCGGCTTTTGCCAAGCAAGAGGAAATCACTTTCATTTGTGGGCGTTTTGAAGGGGTGGATCAACGGGTGCTTGACAAATGGAATGTTCAAGAAATCAGTATTGCCGATTGCGTTCTGTCGGGCGGAGAGTTGGCGTTGATGCCAATGTTGGATGCCACAGTGCGCTTGATAGACGGTGTTTTGGGAAACGCAGAGTCTTTGAATGAAGAAAGTTTTTCAAACGGTTTATTGGAATATCATCAATACACAAAGCCTCAAAATTGGCAAGGATACGAGGTGCCTGAGATTTTATTATCCGGTCATCACGAAAAAATTGCCCAATGGCGTAAAGCCGAATCCGAAAGTTTAACAAAAGCAAGACGGCCGGACTTGTATGAAAAATATCTGGCTAACAATAAGAAGAAAGGAAACTAATATGAGCAAAAAAATCATTGAAGATTTGAAGGCCGAGCAAGTTGCAAAGCTGAACAAAACAATTCCTGAATTCAAAGCCGGTGACACTGTTCGTGTTGTGGTAAGAATTGTGGAAGAAAAAAATACACGAAATCAAGCCTTTGAAGGTGTTGTGATTGCTCGTCATAATGACGGTGCCAACTCCACTTTTACAGTGCGTAAGATTTCCTTTGGTGAAGGTGTGGAACGCATTTTCCCACTTTATTCCCCAAATATCGTGGAAATTAAAGTGACGCGTCGTGGTATTGTGAACCGTGGCAAACTTTACTATCTGCGTCAATTGTTCGGTAAAAAAGCTCGTATCGCAGAAGATACAAGAAGAACAACTGCCGAATAATCACAAACGGCACAATGAAAAATCCCCCGATTTGTTTTGGGGGATTTTTTTTCTTGACATTCTATAATATATAGAGTAAAAAGGATGTATGAAAGGAGGCACAATGCTTCAAGTAAAGAACCAAGAAAGAGTCACTAACCCCTTGAAAAATAACGAAAAAATTGTTCAGGGGGGGGTATTGTAAATCCTTCATAGCAGGGGGCAACGCCCGCTGTTTGATAAACCATAAGAACACCGACCGGATGGTATAACGCCATCGGTTGGTGTTTTTTTATAACAAAAAAAGGAGAACAAAAATGGACAAAACAGAACTGGATGGATATATCCAACGCATGCGTGAGAATGATCCAACTTTCCGACTGCTGCATTTGACGAGCAACAACCTTGGTGACGAAGGGGTTAAAGCCCTTGCCGAGGCCTTAAAGGAAAATAAAACTTTAACAACTCTGGCTTTTGATGACAAGAACATTGGAGACGAAGGGGTAAAAGCCCTTGCCGAGGCCTTAAAGGAAAATACAACTTTACAACTTCTGTATTTGAGGAGCAACAACATTGGAGACGAAGGGGGTAAAGCCCTTGCCGAGGCCTTAAAGGAAAATAAAACTTTAACATCTCTG
>JAZUQR010000012.1:0-42827 GCA_045605805.1 Alphaproteobacteria bacterium
AGAGCAGGCATTGAAGCAGATGGGAGAGTGAGAACATGAACCTTTATCCAACAGAATGCAATATTTGCGGTGGTTCCGTTATCTACACATCAAACAGCAAGATATATGGCAGGGAATACGGAAGCGGAAAGATGTATTACTGTACGCAATGCGGTTCCTATGTAGGCACACATATTCCAAGACCAAAAGAAGCATTCGGAATACTTGCAAATGAAGAAATGCGAGATATGAAGCAGAAGTGCCACAAACTTTTTGATGAAAAATGGATTCACGAAAAAACAATTAAGCAAAAAAAGAAAGCAAGAAAACAGGCATACAAGGAACTTGCCGATAAGTTAGAAATATCTATTCATAATTGCCATTTTGGGTATTTTGACATGGATATGTTAAACAAGGCATACGAGATTTTAGCAAAGGAGAGTGAGTATGACGGAGAATAGATGCATTGAAGTATTAAAGAAAATGAAGCATATGTTTACAGAAACTTGTGCAAAAATTGATGAAAACACTGCATTAGATATGGCGGTTGAAGCAATTAGGGAAATCCAACAGTACAGAGCAATCGGCACACCTACACAGATTTATGAAAAAATAGGTGGGCTGGATGTTGAACTTGGTAAGTATCATTCAATCGGCACAGTGGAAGAGTTTAAGGCATACAAGAATGGGGATTGTATGAACGATTGCGAATATTACGATAATTGTTCCGACTATATTTATTCAAAAGGCTACAACCAAGGAACCATTGACCGGGCGGAAGAACTTCAAAAGTGCAGGGAATATGGATATAACAAGGCTATTGATGATTTTGCGGAACAAATAAGAGTACATTACGCATTAAGACAAGAATTAGGATATGTGGCAGACACATACGAAAATATTATCAAAAATGTTTTTGAGTATGCGGAGAAGTTGAAAGGCGGTGGAAAGGATGCGTGAAATATTATTCAAAGCAAAGCGGATTGATGATGGCAGATGGGAAGCCGGATATTATGTAAAAGAAACAAAATGGCTTCACATAGAAGATAATTATGTGAAAGAAGAACGGCATTATATTTGCACAAATATGGTAAGTAGTGAATCTTCATATATAGCAAAAGCAGAAGTTGATTCTGATACCCTTTGCCAATACACAGGCTTGACCGACAAGAACGGCAACAAGATTTGGGAGAATGATATTGTTAAAGCAACGGTAAGGCAAAATAGTTTGTGTCAATCATCTACTTATAGCGATTTTTACCAAGTGGCATACCACGAAAAGAATTGCTATTTTTACTTAAAAAAGAAAAACAACAACTTGCTTTTTGATGGAAATTGGAGTTATTACCTTAAAAGCATTGAAGTAATCGGAAACATATTTGACAATCCGGAATTATTGAAAGGGGGGTGGAATGAAAGAAGAAGCATATATGAAACTTGTTAATAGTTTTGAACGAAAGAAGTGCGGATATTTGGACAACCATGTTTGCCCTTTGAAACCAAGTAGGGCAAGAAAGGGTGAAAGTTGTGACGGTTGTTCGTTGTTTGAAAAAATACATACTTTTAAAGCAATGAGTTTGGAAATCGAAGAACACGATAGAAAGTAGGTGTAACATGAAAGAAGTAAGTAAAAAGATATTGGAAAAATACTTTGAGGATGTAAAAAAAGGAATCAAAACATTTGAAGTCAGAAAAGACGAAGATGATATTCAAGTGGGAGATATTCTACTTCTTGAAGAATGGAAAGAAGGGGATATATTCACAAGCGGATACACAGGCAGATGCATTAGAAAAAGGGTTAAATATGTTTTGCGTGATATTCCGCAATATGGCTTACAAGAAGGGTATTGCATTATCGGTTTAGAGGATATAAACATTGGGTGGATTCCTTGCAGCGAGAGATTGCCGGAAGTGGAAACCACAGTGCTTATACATGCAAAAAGAAAATATAGGGATGGTGGTTTCAAAGATATTATCACAACAGCCATGTATGAGGATGGAACAATGCTTGAAAATGACAGCAAGTGGCGGTGGGAAGATATAGAAGGCGAATGGGATGAAGAAAATGATTGCTATATCATTCCTGAAGGTTGGTGGGAAGATAAAAAGTACAATGAGGATGGCGAATTAAATCATACAGTTGATGATGTTGTTCTTGCATGGCAACCTTTACCGGAACCATACAAAGCAGAAGAACCGCAATGGAAAAAGGCAATGATGAATACCTTTTTAAACAGGAAGTGAGGGGACAGCATGAAGGCAAGGGAATATTTGGAGCAATACATAAAGTGGGACAAGGTGATCCAAAACAAAAGAGCAGAAGTGAAAAAGTGGAAAACCAAAGCCACCAAGACTACCGGGGATTCGGAAGGCGAAAGGGTAAAGGCATCCGGTAGCAAACAAAAGATGGCAGATGCGGTGAATGAGTATGCGGACATAGAAGCGGAAATCCTTGCACTGGAAGATGGGCAGAAAGCAATTATAAAGACCATAGAGCAGCTAACGGCCACCAAATATGACATATTATATAAGCATTACATACAGGGCATATCGTTAAAAGAAATATGTTACATGGCAAGGAAATCTTATTCCTGGGGAACCACAAACCACAAAAAAGCATTGAAGGATGTTGAAGCAATACTTAAAGAAAGGGGGAACAACCTATGCAATATGTTGAGTTTGCAATCGAATGGAACCGGGCTTGCAAAAGACTGAAAAAAAGCAAATATGATTTAAGCAAAATCAAAATTGTATCAGAAATTGAAGGCAAGCATCAAAAGAGCAATAAAAAGTGCATATAATTGTATATTGTTGTATATCATTGTACATAGTTGTACTTGAAATCCAAAAAAAGGTATTTTATAATTATAATAGAATAATTGTGATTAAGGGTGCCGTATCTCCCATGCGGTGCCTTTTTTCGTGTCTGCAAGGATGTTCTTTTTCATTGTTTTCTCCCATCCTTGCAGACAAATCTAAAAAGAAAAGGTGATAATATGAGTTTCGCATATAAAGAACAATATGCGGTAATAGTTATTTGCCAAAACGAAAAAGAGCAGGAAACAATATACAACCGCCTTAAAGAAGATGGATATAAGTTGAAGGTGGTTGCGGTATGAAGATTGAAGTACATAATAGGATAAGTGATTTTGATTCCTACCGTGCTGCAAGGGTAAAAAGTCTTTTTAATGCAGAAAGCGGTTGTAATTTTGATTTGGAAATAGAAAATGTGGATTTATCCGGGGATTGGAGTATCGGTGTTGTGGTAGGCCCTTCCGGTTCCGGGAAAACATCAATCGGAAAGCAGATATTTTCCGAAAATAAAATCATAGATATGACAAAAGGGTGGAATCCTGATAAGCCGATAATAGATGACATAGCAACGGATGGGGATTTTAATACAGTGACAGGGTTGCTTGCTTCTGTAGGCCTTGGGGATGTTCCGGCATGGCTTAGACCGTTTCATGTATTATCGAATGGCGAACAGTTCCGGGCAGGGCTTGCAAAGATGATATGCGATAAACCGGAAGAAGTAGTGGTTGATGAATTTACATCTGTTATAGATAGGCAAATTGCTAAAATAGGAGTACAGGCATTCCAAAAAGCATGGAGAAGGGAAAACCCGAAAGGAAAGGTTGTTCTTCTTACACCGCATTATGATATTTTGGAATGGATGCAGCCTGATTGGGTAATTGATACCAAAACAAAGACTTTTCAAAGGGAAAAGCCCAGGCAAAGGCCACCTATTGAATTGGAGATCAGGAAGGTCAACGGAAGTTATTGGAGATATTATAAGCCACATTATTATTTAGATTTACCTATGCCGATTGCAGCGGAATATTTTGTTGGTACGGTTGAAGGGGAACTTGCTTGCCACATTGCGGTATGCCCTTGGTTTCACCTAAACGGATATAGGGCTACACGGCTTGTTACAATGCCGGAATGGCAAGGGGCAGGGATTGGAACACGGTTCCTTGACGCAATAGCGCAGTATCACCTGGAAGGTAACGGAAGAAAAAGCAGAAAACTTCCAACATACTTTCATACATCACATCCGCAATTATGCGGAGCATTAAGACATTCAGAGAAGTGGGTGCAGGTATCGGCCCATCTTTATGGTAGCAACAAAACCAAAAGCTACAAATCCCATTCAAAATCAGCAGAAAAGAAGGGCGGTAAGCATCTTGGAAGTGGTTTTGGTGGCCATTTTAGGGCAATACAGGGTTTTAAATATATCGGGGAAGGTGAAACACCTTGAAGCAAATCAGAACCGTAATAAAGCCGATAAGCGAAGCCACACGGTTTGATATGACTATAAACCGCTTATTAAATGACGGTTGGGAACTTATAAACAGGAAAATAATTGATTCACCGGGGGATATTTCAGAAGCATTTAATTTCCCGGTGATTACTTTATTGTATGCGGAACTAATAAAGGAATCCGCAGATAGATTTGAAGAAATAACATTGTAAAGAAAGGCGGGTGTTGTGGGATGGCTTTATCAGATAAACAGAAACTATTTTGTGATGAATACTTGATTGATATGAATGCTATAAAAGCAGCACTTCGGGCAGGATATTCAGATACAACAGCAAGATATGCAAGCAAGTGGATAAATGAAGGTGAAAGTCCACATAAACCCACAGGCAAAAATAAATCAAAATTCAATCCTGAAATGCGTAAATACATTGATGAACGGATGGCCGAGAAAGAAAAAGAACTGATTGCGGACCAGGATGAAGTCATGCGATACCTTACAGCGGTAATGCGTAGGGAATTGAAAGATTCCGTGGTTGTTACATTGAACAAAGAGAAGTCAACCTATGTTCCGGATGAAAACGGAACAATGCGAAAACAAACCATAAAGGAAGAGGTTCCGCAGATTGTTCATATCCCTGCACAGTTAAGGGATGCAAACAAGGCAGCGGAACTATTAGGCAAGGCTTACGGCATATACACGGATAGAGTTGAAGCGGATATTCTGCTTCCTGTATTCGGTGGTGAAGATGAACTTGAAGATTAGGTGATTGCCTATGATTAAAAAAGAATATATAAACCTTCCGCAAGTAATCGGAAGGGGATACAGAAGGTTTTGGAGTTTCAAAGGCAGATATAGGATTGTAAAAGGGAGCCGTGCTTCCAAGAAATCCAAAACAACGGCATTGTGGTATATCTTCAATATGATGAAATACCCGGATGCAAACCTTCTTGTAATCAGAAAGACATTCCGAACATTGAAAGATTCTTGCTACAAAGAATTGAAATGGGCGGTTAAGCGGTTGAAGGTTGAACATTTATGGGATTTTACCTTGTCACCTTTGGAAGCCGTGTATAAACCAACAGGGCAAAGGATATATTTTAGGGGCTTAGATGATCCGTTAAAGGTAACATCCATTGCGGTAGATGTAGGATGCCTTTGTTGGATGTGGATTGAAGAAGCCTATGAAATCATGAAGGAAGATGATTTCAACATACTTGATGAATCAATCCGTGGTGAATGCCCGGAAGGATTGTTTAAGCAAATCACACTTACCTTCAATCCATGGAATGAACGGCATTGGATAAAGAAGCGGTTCTTTGATGCGGAGCCGGATTCAGATATATTGGCAATTACCACAAATTATCTTTGCAATGAATGGTTGGACAAAGCCGATTTAAAGGTGTTTGAAACCATGAAGAAAAACAATCCCAGGCGGTATGCGGTGGCAGGCCTTGGCGGTTGGGGTATTGTGGATGGCCTTGTTTATGAAAACTGGAAAGAAGAAGCCTTCACATTAGAGGATATAAAACATTGCAAATCGGCATTTGGTCTTGATTTTGGTTATACCAATGACCCAAGTGCTTTTTTTGTTGGTTTTGTAGATATTGAAAACAAGAAACTGTATGTATGGGATGAATTTTACCAACCGGGAATGTCAAACAGGAAGATTTTTGACACAATCACGGAAATGGGATATTCCAAGGAGCGAATCACAGCGGATTCCGCAGAACCGAAGTCCATTGATGAATTAAAGGGCTATGGTTTAAGGGTAAAAGGTGCGGAAAAGGGCAAGGACAGCATTGCAAACGGCATACAGTGGATTCAGGATTTAGAAATTATCATCCATCCCCGGTGTGTGAATTTCCTTACAGAAATAAGCAACTATACCTGGGATAAAGATAAATTTGATAATAAATTAAACAAACCGATTGATGATTTCAACCATTTGATGGATGCCATGCGGTATGCGTTGGAAAAATACATCAAAAACAACAAATGGCTATATTAGAAAGGCAAATAAAATGATAATGAATGCAACATTGGTGAATGTATTAGGAACAGAATACACAATGAAAGAATCAAATGAAGCCAATGATGAAAGGTTAAAAGGCAAAGATGGTTATTGCGACACATCCATCAAAGAATGTGTTGTTGATGAAATGATTGAGAATGATGTTGATTGTAAAAAGAACCTTCCGGAATATAAGAAATCAGTGAAACGGCATGAATTGATTCATGCTTTTTTATATGAATCCGGATTGGATAGTTGTAGTTGGGGAGCAAATGAAGAAATGGTGGATTGGTTGGCCATTCAGTTTCCGAAGCTGCAGAAGGCATTTGAGGATGCCGGGTGCTTGTAAGAAAGGCGGTGCAAAGTGCTAACAGTAGATGAAATAAAGCAATTCTTATTAGAGGATGAAGGAAGTTCCTTGAAAAAGAAAGCCATGCAGGGGCAAAGATATTATGATGGCCTTCATGACATATTAGATTACCGGATGTTCTATTGGAACACGGATGGTGAGCTGGTAGAGGATACAAGCAGAAGCAATGCCAAGATACCGCATCAATTCTTTACTGAATTGGTGGATCAGGGTGTGCAATTTGTATTATCCGGAAGTGATAAAGGAATTATCCAATCGGATGATGATGGATTGCAGAAAGAAATGGACCTTTATTTCAATAAAAACAAACGGTTCCTTGTGGAATTGTCCGAAACCATAACAGGTATGCAATCAAAAGGCTTTGATTATATGTACGCATACAAGGGCAAGGATGATAGGCTTTGCTTTGAAAATGCGGATTGCCTGGGAGTGGTAGAGGTAGAAGGAAGGTTCACAGAGGATAAGAAAGACCAAAGAATTTATAAATATGTGGACCGTATCGACAAAGATTGCCACACGCAATGGAAAATCCGTGTTATTGATGATGAATACACATGGTATTACAAACAGACGGACAATGGCGAGATTGAAAAAGATGATACGGTGGAACTTAACCCAAGGCCACACGCAGCATACATGAAGGATGGCAAGCTTTATAAGAAAGAAGGGTACAGCCTACTTCCTTTCTTTAGGCTTGACAATAACAAAAAGCAAAAAAGTTTACTTCCGGCCGTAAAACCGTTGATTGACGATTATGATATGATGTCAAGCGGTCTTACTAATAACCTGATAGACTTTGATGTTCCGCTTTATGCGGTAAAAGGTTTTGAAGGTGATGATTTTAGTAAATTACAGCAGAACCTAAAAACCAAAAAGATGGTGGGGCTTGATGAAGATGGTGGAATTGAAGTCCATACCATCAATGTTCCGTATCAGGCAAGGAAAGAAAAGCTTGACATTGATGAAAAGAATATTTACAGATTCGGCATGGGGCTTAATATGCAGGGGTTGAAGGACACAAGTGCAACCACCAATATTGCAATCAAGGCTGCCTATTCCTTATTGGAGTTAAGATGCACCAAAATGATTGACCAAATCGAATTATTCTTGCAGGAAATCGTGGAAGCGGTGCTTGCGGAAATCAATGATAGGGAAGGAACTGATTACACCATAGCCAATGTTACATTTAATTTTGAGCCGGAAATCATGTCAAATGAAGAAGAGAATGCAAGAATTAAATTAACAGAAGCCCAGGAGCAACAGGTGAGAATCACAGCCCTGTTAAATGCTGCACCGCATTTGGACAACGAAACCTTGGTACAGGCTATCTGTGATTTGCTTGATATTGATTACGAAGAGATTAAAAGCAAACTTCCCGATCCGGAAGAAGCACAGAATGCCGTTGCAGATGCACAGGGGAATTTGAATAATATTCAGGTTGAAGAAAATGTATAATTATGGTAAAATAATAATATAGTTTATTGGTATACATCAAAGGGCAAGGGAAAAGAAAATGAAAAAACAAATTATTATTGAAGCCGAATTTCCGGATAATTTCGTTCCACCTGATAAATTTGATAGTGCGTATGATGCGGATTATGGTGGTACAGGAAAATGCGTAGAGTGTCCATTTTATTCATGCGATACATACGAACCATACGATAATTGTATGTGCCCGAGTGAAGATGAAAAATGCCCTATAAAGAAATATTTTGAGTAGTTAAAAGCATCCTTTGCAGGGTGCTTTTTTAATGCCTGAAAGAAGGTGAGGTTATCAATAAACGGCAAAAAGAGATATTGGAAGAATTGCTTGCAGACGAAAAAAGAACACTTGAAGAATTGGAAGAATCCTATGATGATGCATTGGCGCAAATAAATGGCAGAATTGAAGCATTACTTGCCCGGCAGGATGCCGATATGCAACACGTTATATATCAGGTGGAGTATCAACGGCAATTAAAAACGCAGGTGCAAGCAATCCTTGAAACATTGCAGACCAATGAATTTGAAACGGTATCACAGTACCTTACAAGGGCATACGAAAATGGTTTCTTTGGTACCATGTACGATATACACGGCCAAGGAATACCGCTTATATTCCCGATTGACCAAGCACAGGTTGTAGATGCTATCCGGAACGAAACGAAGTTATCTGAAAACCTATACACAGCCTTGGGGCATGATATAAAAGACCTGCAAAGGAAGATTGCCGGGGAAATTAGCCGGGGAATGTCACAGGGAATGAGCTATGACCAAATGGCAAGGAACATTGCTGCATGGGCTAGGGTACCACAGAATAACGCAATGCGGATAGCAAGGACAGAAGCCCACAGAATAGGGTGCAGGGCTACATTTGATGCACAGAATAAGGCAAAGGCCAAGGGTGCGGATGTAGTAAAACAATGGGATGCTTCCTTGGATGGCAACACAAGACCAAACCACCGCAAATTAGACGGACAGATTCGGGAAATAGATGAACCGTTTGAAGTTGGTGGAATGAAGGCAATGTATCCTGGAGATTTCGGGGACCCGGCAGAAGATTGTAATTGCAGATGTGCATTGTTACAACGTGCAAGATGGGCTTTGGGTGCGGAAGAATTAGAAACATTGAAACAACGTGCAGAAGTCATGGGTGAATACGATTCATACAATGAATTTAGGGAATCCTATAATAATGCATTGAATGAATTATTTTCTGAAAGACAACGTGGTCTATCCGCAAAGATAGGCGGTGAAGGATTTATCCCGGAGCATGAAGAACCCAAACTTATGGGGCAAATTGATTTTAATAATCAGGATGCTATCATGGAAACAGTGTTGGATTTTGAAAGGGGAGCCATCAATAATACTATTGAAGAAGCTTGTGTTATTACTTCTTCCGGAAATGTGTACCGTTGTTATGGTGTAGCAGACGGTGTATACCCGGACTATGACTTGAATGATGATTTAACAGGTGCTATAATATCCCATAATCATCCGATAGAAGAAACGGCATATTCATTCAGTAAAAACGACTTACAACTATTCTTGGACTATAACCTTAATACTTTGCGTGGGTGTGATGAAATATATACCTATGAATTTACAAGGAATGCGGATGATGTTGATGAACCATTGGAAGATTGGTTTACGGAAGAAAATTATCAGCATAGTTTGATGATAGAAAAAGCATTGGAATATGGCATAGGATACAGGAGATGGAAGAATGAATAAAAAACAGGCAGATATTGAAGCGAGAAAAATATTCCAAGAACATAATAAAAAAGCAGATGAAATTGTGAAAAAAGCAAAGGCAGAAGGCACATGGAAAATGGGGCTTGATTCAAATAATGGCCTGTTTAAAGATTTGGATAGAGAAACCAAAGAAAAAATAAGATTACTTAAAGAAATGATAGACGAAGAATAGAAAGCATCTTGCAGACAATGGCAGGGTGCTTTTTTAATGCAATCAAAGATATTAAGGGTGGCCAATCGGCTGCCCTTTTTATATGCAAAAAATCAAGAAGGGAGAATGAGAAAATGAAGATTGATTGGAAGCGGAAATTGACAAGCAGGAAGTTTTGGGCTGCCGTTGTTGGCTTCGTATCACCTACCATGATTGCCGTGGGAGCATCCCAAAGCGAAGTAACACAGGTTACCGCAATCATTATGGCAGGAGCCACACTTATTGCCTATATCATAGGCGAAGGAATGACGGATGCAGCACTTACAGATAAGGAAAGCGAGGAAGAGTAATGGGATATAAATTCAAAACCAACCTTGCAAACAAAGCCAATTTCGGAAAGGCAAGGGCTTTGTCAGATATTAAGTATATCGTGATCCATTACACCGGGAATGATGGGGATACAGACGAGAACAACGGAAAGTATTTCCGGAATAACATTGTGAAAGCATCCGCACATTATTTTGTGGATGATGATTCCATCACACAATCTGTACCAGATGATTATGTGGCATATTCCGTGGGCGGTAAGCGGTATTCCAATTATCAGACCACAGGCGGTGCTTCCTTGTATGGTAAAGCAACCAATGCCAACACACTGAACATTGAATTATGTGATGATGTGAAGAACGGCAAAGTATATCCATCCGCAGGGGTTATTGCCAATGCGATAGAACTTGTTAAAACCAAGATGGCACAGTATAACATCCCGGCATCCAATGTTATCCGTCACTTTGATGTGAATGGGAAGGGATGCCCGGCATATTGGAGCGGTACCGCAGAAAAGAATGCATTGTGGCAGACGGAATTTAAGGATAAGCTTACCGGGGTAACCACAACAACCAAAGCGGAAAACACCGCATATTATCCAAAATACACCGGGAACACCACAAGCATTGTAACAGCACTGAATGCTATTGGGGTGGATGGTTCCTATCAGTATAGGAAAAAGATTGCGGTAGCCAATGGCATTGTAGGATATGCCGGAACGGTATCACAAAATACAAGGCTTTTAAATCTGTTAAAGGCCGGACAATTAAAGAAAGCATAATAGGCATCCAAAAGGGTGCCTTTTATAATGCCCGGAAGGTGGCATATATACCTTCACATTATGCCCTGCCATAAGGCATATAAACTGGGCTTGTCAGTGGTGACACCACATATAAAAACGCAGACAAAGAAAGGAAAAGACATGGAATTTTTAAAAGAGTTATTGGGTGAAGAACTTTTCACGCAGCTTGAAAGCAGAATCAATGAGCATAACGGAAACGAAGCCAACAAGGACAATCAGATTAAGATTGGAAACCTGGGAAAAGGGGAGTATGTAAGCACAAGCAAGTACAATGCTTTGCAGGATGCCCTGAACGGCAAGGATGCGGAAATCACAAATGCAAACAAACTGATTGCAGATTTGAAAAAAGCATCCGAAGGCAACGAAGATATGCAGAAGAAAATCACCGATTACGAAGCAGAAAACGCAAGGCTTCAGGGAGAGTTGAAAGAAACAGAAATCCGGTATGCCTTCGAGGTTCTATTGATGGATGCAGGTGTTAAGGACAAAGACGAAAGGGAGTTTCTTGTGTATAAGCACGAAAAGAAACTGAAAGAAGAAGGAAAGTCTTTGGAACTTGATGAAAACAAGCACATCAAAGGCGGTGATGCTATTGTTGATAGCCTGAAAACACAGTTTCCGGCAAAATTCAACAATGGCGGTGCAGAAGGCGGTGATGGTTATGTTCCGGTGGATAACACAGGACTTCCCAAGAACTTTGAAAACAAGACGGTCACAAGGGAACAGTTTTTACAGATGGGCTACAATGACCGTTTGAAATTGAAGCAGGAAAACGAGCAGCTTTATAAACAGCTTGCAAAAAATTAAGAAAAGAGAGGTAAAAGATTATGCCGAGAACAGGAAATTTTGGTGGATTTGTATTTGATGAAGAAGTTTTTGCAGACATGATGCAGGAGCAGGACTTTTGGAAAAATGAAATTGCTGCATCCGGAATCGTACATCAGGATTCCACAATCATGGATTTGATTGGTACAAAGGGAAATGTTGCAACCATTCCCATCTATAAGCCGTTGAACGCGCATGATGAAAACATGGCAGCATTGAACAATGACGGTGAAACCGACAACGTACCTGTGGAAATCTCCGGTGATAAGCAGACTTGTATGCTTATTCAGAGAATGAAAGCATTTAAGGCAAAGGATTTCACAAAGGAATTGACAGGTGCCGATCCGTTGGGTCTTATCAAGAATAAGATTGCAAACTACTATACCCAGGTATGGGAAGTAGAACTTATGAACATTGCAAACGCAATCCTTGGTGTGGCTGCACTTAGCGAACACATCACGGACCTTTCTATCACAGAAGGAACCGTTGCAGATACCAACATGATTGATGCAACAACCATGATTGATGCAGAGCAGAAAGCCCTTGGTGATATGGCAGGTGGCCTTGGTCTTGCAATCATGCATTCCAAGATTTTTGCAAAGTATAAGAAACTTGGCCTTGTGGAATACGGAAAATACACCGTAGGAAACGCAATCAGACAGGACATTGAACTTCCTACCATTAACGGTAAGATTCCTTTGGTAACTGATTACTACACCGTGGATACTACCACAGCAGGATTCCCGGTATTTAGAACTTACTTATTTGGTGAAGGTGCATTCCTTTCCGCAGATAAGAAGAACTATGAGAAACAGTACACAACCAATTATGATCCGGAAACATCCGCAGGTGTTGACAAATTCTACACTAAGCAGGGTAGAGTGCTGCATCCTAACGGTCTTTCCCTTGCGGTGGATAACATTGCAAAAGAATCTCCGACACAGGCAGAGCTTGGAACCGTTGATAATTGGTCTTTGAAGTTCAATCCTAAGAATGTAAAAATCGGCTTGATTAAGTCCAACGGCTAAGGAAAGGGGGCAAAACCATGAACAGATTTGTAATTGTTGATGGGTTGCCTTATCTGTTAGCGAACGGAAAGACATACAAAGTCAGATGGGATGATAAAGGATTCACAGTGGGTGCGGAAGTAAAACTTGCTTCCGTGCCTTCCGTGACTTATTGCGAATTGTCCATTAAGGCTAAGTGTGCCGGGAAGCTTGACAGCATAGGGAAAGAAGCACCTAAAAAGGCAGCAAAGAAGAAAGAAGAATAGGCGGTGATTTTATGATAATGACCGTTGAAGAATTGAAGGAATATGTCAAAACAGATAAAACCGATAAGGAACTGGAAGGGATTCTTCGGGCTATCGAATTGGCAATCCGGAAATACACAAACAACAACTTTCAGAAGCAGAGCATCCGGACTTCATGCCCGGTAATGGCACAGAAATTATACACTGATTATCCGCTTTTTAAGGTGGGTGATACCGTGCAGGTTTCACAATCCATCTATAATGATGGCATCTATACGGTGGAAGCGGTGGAAGATGGCTTTTTGTCTTTGGATAAATTGCTGATTGATGAAAATAAAGTGCTTTGTACCAAGGTAGAATACCCGGAAGATGTGAAGATGGGTGTTGTCAATATGATTAAGTGGGATATGAAAAAGAAAGTCGGTGTGCAATCGGAAACGATTTCCCGGCATTCGGTAACCTATTTCAACATGGATGGGGAAAATTCCACAATCGGTTATCCAAAATCCTTACTTGGCTTTTTGAAACATTATAAAAAGGCTAGGTTTTAGGGGGTGTGTGCATGGATATTGGTGGAAATCAGTATTTGCATTTGCAGATGCTTGATGAATCAACAGAAAATACCATAGCGGAAGATGTACTTGAATGGAAAAGGGTGCATTCCTTATGGGGATTTCTTGATTTAATGAGCGGTGATGCAAAGTACAATTACAACGCAAAAATTCAGGAATCAACACACATCTTCATAGCGGACTATGAGCCGTTGCCGGAAGGCTTGACAGCGGAAAATTGCAGGGCTATGGATGAAAATGGCCTTATATATGAAGTAACCTTGATGGATGATCCAATGAATCTGCATGAACAGTGGGAAATCTTCTTGAAATACACAGGGGGGCAATAATATGGCGGTGGAGTTTACAGACAATAGCATGAAAGTAAAGGAAGCCTTAAATGATGCCGTTATTGCCTTTCTGTATGAAGCAGGTGGAGAACTGGAAGCACAGACCAAGCGGAACAGCAGACCTGTAAAGTATGGTCGGCATGATGTTAAAAATTCATGGAAATATACCGTGGATGAAGATGAAAAAGAAGCAAAAGTCGGAAGTGAATTGGAAGCATCCTATTGGGAAGAGTTAGGCACCGGGGAACACGCATTGAATAAGGATGGTCGTAAAGGTTGGTGGGTGTATGTGGAAGGCAATGATACACCACGGAGCAATCAGAAGTATTACACAGAAGAGGAAGCCAAGAGTGTGGCTGCATCCCTTAGAAGTAAGGGGTTGGATGCACACGCAACAAACGGAACGGAAGCCAACAGGCCATTGTTCAGGGCATTTAGTTCATTAAAAGCCGGGATAATAAGAAGGGCAGCGGAAACCATAGGGGCGAGGATGGAATAATGGAAATCGTAACATTGAATTATCTTTCCAAAGTGATGAAAGAAGAATTGAAACTCAACTACCGCTTCAAGCGGTGGAAAACAAAACCTGCATATCCTTATTACACAGGAAGTTATGTGGAAAAATCACCATTGAATGAAGATGGATTGCAGGAATCCACTTTCATTTTGGAAGGGCATAACAGAGGTTCTTCTATTGTTTTAGAGGAAGATAAGAAAAAGATAAAAGAATATTTTAAAGATGGAAAAACAGCCAAGATGGAAGATGGAACCGTTGTGGCTGTTTTTTATTCTGATTCTTCCCCGGTAGATACTGTGGATGCGGAATTGGACAAGATACAAATAAATTTAGATGTAAAGGAGTGGAGTAAATGAGAAAATCAGGTATTACAAAATCAACACCGAATGATTTTTTGCTGAATGCCGGAGTGGTATTCAAGAATTTTAAGTGGGTGTGGAGCCTTGCCACCGAAGATTCAGAAGGAAACTATCCGGATGGTTCTATTGAGATTGTGGCAGACGGTACCAAAGAAACAGAATCCACGATTCAGTTAAAGAAGGTTGCAAGCCCCGGTGTATCATTCATTGGATTGGCAGCCGATTACACAGCACCTAAAGTAGGTGATCATATCATTGGTGCATGGGATGATTCAGACGAAAATGTTCTTGGTGCAACATCCGGGGGCAATAAGCTTTCTATTTTGTCCGAATTAACACCTATTGAAGTGGATGGTGCTTTGGTTAAGGTTAAAGGCTTAACACAGAAAACAGGCGAAACAGGAAGCCTGGAAACAAATCTTGCACAGCATACGAAGGAATCCTTCATTCGTGCGATTATCGGTAAAGAAGTGGAATCTCTTATTAAGGGATATACACAGCTTACCACCAAATCATTGATTGAAGCATCCGACTATTTGGACAACATTGCTTTTGTAGGCACCATGTCAGATGGTACGGAATGCATTGTCATTATGGAAAATGCCCTTTGTACTTCCGGGCTTGAATTGGAGCCTAAGAACAAAGAAACAGCGGTATTGAAAGCAACATTTGAGTGCAACGCAGACTTTGATGATGCACACGATACCTTGCCTATCTATATTTTTGTACCCAACAAAGAAGCAGCATAAGAAGGAGAAGATAACCCATGGATAATAATGCGATTATGGCCAATACAGTTAAAGAAGGCGAAGTTTTATTGAGCCAGGAAGAGATTGTGCGATTAGCAAACACAGTGGCACCGGAAAAGGCATCCGTTGAAAGACCTTATACATTAAGGAAATTGAAGGATGCAGACTTGTTTCCGTTGCTGCAGCTTTTAAGAAAGCTTGGATTTAAAGAAATGAAAGAAACCTTTAACGAGTATAAAGGAAAGTTTAAATTCAATAAAAATGATTATGCAACCGAGGAAGAAGCACAGAAGGCTTTGAAGGAAATGAAGGAATCCGCAGGGGTGGATATTGTATTTGAGATGGCAGACTTTATGATTTCCAAACTTGGAACGCATAGTGATGCAATCTATGATTTCTTTTCTACCTTGGCAGGTGTTCCGGCTGATACCATCAAACAGATGGAATTTGGTACATTACCGCTTATGATCTATGATACATTCGGTGAGGTAAAGAATACGGCTTTTTTCAAGGTGCTTACCAAATCGCTTTAGTGGGTGAAATGGAGTTCATGGACTTGCTATTTTCGAGATATGCAAGTCCTATGGACTTCATGAAGCTTTACATTGACCAGGGGCGGTTTGGTGAATTTGTTTCCGGGATTCTTACAATGGATGATAAACGGAAGCAAGAAGAAAAAGAAAAAGAAGATGATAACAAATTGTGGTTTGCTTACCTTATGAGTATGTCAGATAAGAACTTTGAAGCATGGAAGAAAGATTTGACAAAAACGAAGGCGCCGGAATCATACGCAATGACGGATGAACAGGTGGAAGCAGCCAAGCAAAAAGCGAAGGGAATTATGAAGAAGATTTCCCCGACATAAAAGGTGAATGCTTATGGAATTGTTCAAATTGCTTGGAACGATAGCAATAGACAATACAGAAGCAAACAACGCATTGGATAATACATCTGCAAAGGCAAACGAATCTGCAAGCGAAACGGAATCCGCTTTCAGTAAGATTGGCGGTGTGGCCAAAAAGGTGGCCATTGGAATAGGCACGGCAGGACTTGCCATAGGCGGTGCTTTTATCGGTGCGGTAGAAAGTACACGAGAGTATAGGGCAGAAATGGCATTGCTTGAATCTGCCTTTTTAACAGCCGGGCATAGTTCGGCAGAAGCAAAAAGAACATATTCAGAATTAAATGCGGTACTTGGTGATTCCGGGCAAGCGGTGGAAGCATCACAGCATCTTGCAAAGATTGCCGACAACGAAAAGGAACTTGCAGGACTAACCGACATTCTAACCGGGGTATATGCCACATTTGGGGAATCTCTTCCGTTGGAAGGATTGGCCGAGGGTATCAACCACAGTGCATCCCTTGGGGAAGTGCAGGGGAGCCTTGCAGATGCTTTGGAATGGTCGGGAATCAGTGCGGAATCATTCAATGATAAGCTTGCGAAGCTAAAGACCGAGGAAGAACGGCAGGACCTTATTGTTAAGACTTTAAATGACACATACAGTAAGGCATCCGAACAGTATAAGGAAACCAATGCGGATGTAATGGAAGCAAGGAAAGCACAGGAAAGATTGTCAGATGCAATGGCAGAGGTAGGCAGAGTTGGGGAACCAATCATGACCGCCATTAAAAATGCGATTGCAGGAATGGCAGAAAGTGCGGTGCCTGTTATTGAAAATATGGTGAACGGCTTCCGGGATATGATCCAATGGGTAAAGCAGAACCAAGACACCGTGCAATCATGGGTTGGTGTGATTGTAGGAGCCACAACAGCGGTAGGAATCTTTGTTTTGATTATTTCCTGGGGAAAAATTATGACCGCTGCAGCAAATGCCATTAAGGTGGTAAGAACGGCAATGATTGCCTTCAATACGGTATTGCTTGCCAATCCCATAGGGTTGGTTGTTGCAGCCGTTGCCGGGCTTGTTGCAGCCTTTATATACCTATGGAACAACGTGGAAGGCTTCCGCAAATTTTGGATAAATGCATGGAACCTGATAAAAAAATATGCTTCCGATTCCTGGAAGGCCATCCGGAAATACTTTTCGGATGCATGGTCATCCATTAAAAAAACATGGTCCACGGTGGCAGGTTTCTTCCGTGGGATATGGTCCGGCATAAAGTCGGCTTTTTCGGCAACAAAATCTTGGTTTTCCAATTTATTCCGAAACGCATGGAACGGTGTGAAATCCGTATGGAATGGGGCAAGAAGCTTCTTTTCCGGCATATGGTCCGGTATAAGGGGTGTGTTTGGTTCCGTTGGCTCATGGTTTAGAAGCACCTTTCAAAAAGCATGGTCAAATATAAAATCCGTGTTTTCCGGTTGGGGAAGTTTCTTTTCCGGATTGTGGGGCAAGGTGAAATCCAAATTCGGTTCAATCGGTACATCCATAGGCACAGCTATGGGAAATGCCGTGAAGAATGGAATGAACGGTGCCTTGTCGAAAGTGGAAAGTGCAATCAACAAAGGAATAGGCCTTATAAACAGTGCCATACGGCTTGCCAATAAGCTTCCGGGCATCAATGTTGGTACAGTCGGAAAAATAAGCCTTCCAAGGCTTATAAAGGGCGGTGTTTTGGAAAAAGGTCAGGTTGGTTTGCTTGAAGGTACCGGAGCGGAAGCCGTGGTGCCGTTGGAAAGGAATCATGCTTGGCTTTCAAGGCTTGCACAGGACTTAGACGAGATACAAGGTAGCCGGAGAACATACCAAGACGAAGCATTGATGGAAAGATTAAATCAGATAATATTTTTACTTGAAAAACTACTTGGAATGAAAATATATCTTGATTCAGGGGCATTGGTGGGTGAATTAACACCTGCTATGGATGCGAGATTGGGAAGGATATATGACCAAGCAAACAGAGGATATACAAGGGGCTGATAATTCAGTCCCTTTTTTGAATTTACGAAGGAAAGGGGGTAACCCTTAGAATGGATATTTTTAGGCTATTTGGAACAATAGCAATCGACAATACATCCGCAAACAATGCGATCAATGAAACATCCGACACGGCAGAGCGAGCGGAAAGCAAATTGTCTATTGCATTTCAAAAAATAGGTTCCGCAGCAATAGCGGTAGGGCAGGTAATGGCCACAGGGCTTGCGGTAGGTATCACGGCAATGGCAGCACTTACCGGGCAAGCATTGAATCTTACCGGGGAATTGGAACAGAATATGGGCGGTTCCGAAGCGGTCTTTGCTGAATACGCAGAACGAATGCAGGATATAGCTGGGGAAGCCTATGCAAATATGGGCTTGTCTGCTTCTGATTTCCTTGCAACGGCAAATAAAATGGGAGCCTTATTCCAAGGTGCCGGATTTGGCATTGAGGAATCGGCAACTATCTCCGCAGATGCAATGCAAAGGGCAGCGGATGTGGCATCAATCATGGGTATTGATGTATCAGTTGCCATGGAATCTATTGCAGGAGCAGCAAAAGGCAATTTCACCATGATGGACAATCTTGGTGTGGCAATCAATGATACCACCTTGCAAATCTATGCAATGGAACATGGCCTTGGCGAATTGGTAACCACAGAAGATAAAGTCAGTGCAGCCATGCAGATGTTCATGGAAAGCACGGCATATGCAGCAGGGAACTATGCAAGGGAAAATCAGACCTTGGCAGGGTCTTTGACAACGGCAAAGGCAGCATTACAAAACTTCCTTACCGGGGTAACAAGTGCAGACCAATTTGCGGATGCACTTACCAATGCAGGGGATGTAATCATTGACAATCTTGTGGAATTGGTTCCCCGACTTATTGAAGGTTTGACAGAATTGATGGAAATTCTTATGCCGGAACTTCCTGGGATATTAGAATCCGTTTTGCCCGGAATTATTGATGGTGCTTTTCTACTAATTGAAGGATTGGCAACCATTTTGCCGGATTTATTAAGCATTCTTGGTGGGATAATCAGTGAACGATTACCGGATTTGTTGCAATTATTTGCGAATGCATTAAGTATGCTTGGTGGAATAATTAGCGAAAGTTTGCCTGATTTATTGCAAATTGGGTTGGATATTCTTTTACAGATTGTGCAAGGCATGGCAAACGCATTGCCCGAAGCATTACCAACTATTGTGAATGTTGTGTTGCAGCTTATAGACATAATCATTCAAAATATTCCGTTGTTTATTTCGGCAGCGGCACAGTTGATACAGGGATTGTTGCAGGGATTGATAAGTGCAATGCCTATGATTTTGGAATATCTTCCAATTATGTTGGAGAGTATCACATCCGCTTTGATAGAATCATTGCCATTGCTGATTGAATGCGTTGTATCCCTTATAACATTTATCGGTGAGGAATTACCCACAATTATTGACATAATTGTCCAAATTTTGCCGGATTTGATGGATTTATTGGTTGATGGATTTATTGCATTGCTACCTGTTTGGATTGAAGGCTTGATTGCATTTATTACGGCAATCGCAGAGCAACTTCCCGATATATGCGTGGCATTGTTCGAAGCACTTCCCCAAATTGTGGATTCAATTTTGCAGGGATTGGTGGTGTTGGGTTCACGGCTTAGGACAGAAATTCTTGATCCAATGGTGAATCGGTTTGTAATTTGGTTGAATACCATCAAAAACAGAATATTCGGTGCGGTGAATGTTGCAAAGAATTATATTGTAAATGGATTTGAAACAGCAAAAGAAGCCCTTGCGGAAATTGCCGAAGGAATCAAATCGAAGTTCACGGATGCATTCAATTCCTTGGTGGATATAGTGCGTTCACCGCTTAATTCAATTATTGGATTTGTCAATCAGGTGATTGATGCCCTTAACTCTATAAGCATTGATATTCCCGATTGGGTGCCGGAGTATGGCGGTCAAACCTTCGGTATTAACATTCCGAACATTTCCTATCTTGCCAAGGGTGGTGTAATTACGGAACCTGCACTTCTTGGGTACAATCCATTGTCCGGAAGGGGAGTGGTTGCAGGAGAAGCAGGGGATGAAGCTATTGCACCGATTGGAGTTTTACAGGCTTATATTGAAGAAGCGGTGGCACGGCAAAACTATGCACTTGTGGCGGTTTTGGAAAGAATCCTGGAAGCCATCATTGCTTTGGATGCGAACATGGGCGGTAATTTAAGTGAAGCATTGGAAGGCTTAACATTTTCGGCAGATAAAAGGGAATTTGCCCGGTTAGTAAAGGCGGTGAACTGATATGATGGAAAGAATTAAATATATCAATCATAGAAATGAAGTGCTTGATTTCGGGGCAAATGGCCTATATATCAATGAGAATGATTTGCGTGATTTTGTATGGTCTATTATTTCAAAGAATAACCGTATCACAGGATTCAAGAAAGGGGTGGTTTCAAGGACCATCCCTGTTATTATTTCCACCACATCCGAAGCGGAATGTACGGCAAAGTTAAATGCATTATATGAGATATGCGAAAAGGATGTTCTTGCGGTGCAGCATGGAAGGTTTGTGATTGGTGACTACTATTTGAAGTGCTTTGTTACCACTTCAAAGAAGAAGGACTACTTGACAAGCCGACAATACAAGTCAATTCAACTTAAAATATCAACCGATATGGCATATTGGGTAAAAGAAACGGTCACAACCTTTGGATATGGAGCAGGAAAGAAAGGTTCTAATCTTGATTATAACAATGATTTCCCATACGACTACACATCCAACATTATGAATCAATCACTGAATAACACAGGCTTTGTCCCGGTGAATTTCAGGATGAACATATATGGACCATGCACCAATCCAAAAGTAACCATAGGCGGTCATGAATATGAAGTATTTGCAGAATTTGAAGCCAATGAGTATTTGGCCATTGATTCTATCAGTAAAAAAATAACCTTAACGCATACGGATGGAAGCACGGAAAATTGCTTCAACCTTAGGAATAAAGATTCATACATCTTTGAAAAAATCCCGGTGGGAGTGAATACGGTATCATCCAGTGCGGAATTTAAGTTTGATGTTACCCTTTTCGAGGAAAGGGGGGAACCTAAGTGGACTTGATCTATATGAACCGGAGCCGGGAAGATGAAGGGGTGCTTGCGGATTTTACCTTTGATTTGGCTTTTGGTAAAGATGAAAATAACTTTGAATGCGTGGTTGACACAGAAAGCCATTGTTGTGAAGAAGGGTATTTCCTGTATTACGAAGGCACAGAATACGGTGGAATCATTGATAAAATTAAGGTGGCCACGGAAAAGTCGGAAATAACCTATATCGGCAGAACATGGCATGGGTTGTTGGAATCCAAGGTGATTGAACCATTGAAGGCCACGGATGAAAGCGGTGGCGGTGCGACAGTGCATAAAGGTGGGAAAAACCTTATTCCTTATCCGTATTACAATAAATCTATGACTTCAAAAGGTATTGAATGGGTGGTAAATGGAGACGGAACAGTGACCGCTAATGGAACAGCAACGGCCACTTCTATATTCTTTTGTACTTTTAGAACAGAGAATCTAAAACAAGGCAAATATATATTAAGCGGTTGTCCTAACAGTGGGAGCAGACAAACATATTATCAATGGTTTGGAATATGGGATGGAACAAGTAATGTATATGGTGCTTATGACATCGGAAGTGGTGCAAATATAACTGTAAAAAGTGAACACGAAAAACATTATGTAGTAATTGGGTGCTATGTATATGCAGGTGCAACCGTTGAAAATCTTACATTTTATCCGCAATTAGAAGTAGGCGAAAAGGCCACATCATATCAACCATATAAAAGCCTTGAAAAAGAATATCTTATGTTATCAGGGGAAGCAAACAGTGTGATTGGTTGGTTGGTTGAAAGAATGGGGCTTGGGGCTATGTTTACGGCTTCCACGGAAGATTCTGGCATTGACATTTCCAA
Source organism: Alphaproteobacteria bacterium (assembly GCA_045605805.1). Taxonomy (GTDB): domain Bacteria; phylum Pseudomonadota; class Alphaproteobacteria; order CAAHEQ01; family UBA3637; genus UBA3637. The sequence goes on from JAZUQR010000012.1 coordinate 22,592, forward strand.
TTACAAAATGAACCGTTATATAGGCGGTTATGAAGGCATACGGAAGATGCTTAAAGATGCAGGGGCAAAATTGCATATAGAGTTTAAAGAAGGCTTTGCGGAACTATCTGCAAGGCCTTTGGTTGATTACTCAAAGGATGAAGAATTTGATACAGACCAAATTGATTTTGAGATTGAAAAGAATTTCCATCCTATCAACCATGTAATATGCCTGGGAGCCGGGAATCTATCAGAACGTGAAGTGATTCATGTATATGCGGATGCATCCGGGAACATAAGCACAACGCAGAGTATTTTCGGCATTGATGAAGTGACCGCAAAATATGACAATCCAAACGCAGAATCAAGTGAAGCCCTTAGGCAGGGTGGAATTGATTTAATAAAGGCATCATGGAATGCCGACAAGGTGGATTTTGATTTCAATTCAAATGAAAAAACCTATGATATAGGGGATGTGGTAGGGGCAAGGGAATTTGTCACCGGAATATCCGCATCTTCTGAAATCGTGAAAAAGATTGTCAAAATAAAGGACAATACAACAACAATATCATATGAGGTAGGTGAAGTATAATGCATTTAGTAACAGGGTACGCAGGAGAAGAACACATTCAATCAAAAGACCAAGGTTCCTTCAATGCTGCATTTTTTGGTGCGGATCAGTTCGTGATGGAATCGGGCAATCAATTTGAAGCATCTATATTGAACAACAATACGGTGCGAGTTTTAGACGGTGACGGTCTTATGTACGGAAGGCATTTCCTCATTGAACCGAATACCTATGAGGATGTAACCATCACCACAGGTACAGCCGGGGTGAATCGTATTGATTTAATCGTGGTAAGGTATGAAAAGAACCAAAATGATGGAACGGAAAAAACCTATTTGGAAGTAATTAAGGGAACGGAAAAGGAATCCGGAGCCGTAGCACCTGCATATACAGATGGAAATATTCTTGAAGGTGCCACCATGAATCAGATGCCATTGTATCAGGTGGCTATCAATGGGGTGGTGTTGGAAAGTGTGACACCGCTTTTCAAAACAAAACCTTCCTATCAGGAATTGGCGAGAATGTATGAAGCAGAATTTAAAAAGGCTTGCGAAACACATTTGGATTCTTTGAATGTTTTGGACACCATGGAAGAAGTGGGAGCCAACACACAGGCAAAACAACTTGCCGGAGCATTGGCGGTGAAGGAACTTGCAATGGGCTTGGGTACAGTTGAATTTCGGGTGAACAATGGACAGTTGCAATATAGATACGAAAGCGAGGAATAAGGCATGGGAACAATGACAGAATGGCAGGATGTTGGAATGAATAGCGAAGAAAAGGCACAGTTGCAAGCGATTTATGACAAGGTTGTTATATCAGGAGAAACAATCCCGACAGTAATAACTTCTGGGAATGGGTGGACAGAAGGTGTAACAAGCGGAACATATACATTTGAAGAAAATATAAAATATGGGTTGATAGTGTGCCATTGCGAATGTTCAAAGTCCACTAACAAACCGAATTTTGGGGCAACAATCGACAATGAGTTCATTTCTTTGATTAACCAAGTATATCATCCAGGTTCTTCAAATTATGGAATCGCATGTGTTGATATTAAAACATACGAAATCAAAGATATACCGCAAGGGGCCATATTAAATTGGACAGTGAGTGATTCGGCAAATGCCAAAGACATTGTACTTTTTAAAATAAATTAAAAATACAATAACAACTTTCAAATTATAAAAAAAATAAGTGGGTGGTAATTATGCTTAGAGTACAATTCAATGATTCCCTTTCCATGCAGGCGGTGGATTTCAAAACCATTTCTGATTCCGTTGTGCAATTAACCGGGGAGAAAGTCCCGGAGAACACATCCGGATTCAAAGTGTACCGTCTGAATGGTGAATTTTTGGGAGATTATTCAGACTACAAAAAAATAGTGGCAGAGGTAAAGAACGGCTTCCAGTTCGGGAAGTAATACAAAAGATAACCTTGCAAATGGCAAAGAAAGTGAGGTTATCATGAAAGGCATACAGTTTGGCAAATATCATTCTTGGAATGATTTTGCACTGATATTAACATCAAAGGAAATCGGAACACCATCTATCAAAACGGAAACCATTGATATACCGGGCGGTGATGGTGTTCTTGATTTAACGGAATTTTTTGGTGATGTAAAGTACAGCAACAGGCCGTTATCTTTTGAGTTTTCCACCATAGTTCCGCAAAGTGAATTTATGAATCTTTTTTCGAGGGTACAGGATGCCTTGCATGGTCGCAAAGTGGAAATAACCTTGGATGAAGATGCACAGTGGTATTATATCGGCAGATTGGAAATATCACCTTGGAAAGCAGAGAAAAGCATTGGAAAATTCACGATTGATTGTGATTGCGAGCCGTACAAGGTAAAGAAAAATGATACCATTGTCACAGTAAATGTGGCAGAGGAAACCACGGTTATTTTGCACAATAGCAGAAAAGCGGTGGTGCCTACCATTGATATAACCGGGGAAATCAATTTGACCTATGGGGTCAATTATTACACCTTATCCGCAGGGCGGTATGACCTTCCGGGGGTTCAGTTGGTAGAAGGGGATAATACCATTCTATTAAACGGAGCAGGAACGGCAACCTTCACATATCGTGAAAGGGGGCTTTAGGATGTACCAGGTATATTGCGATTCATGGCTTCTTTATAATGACCAAATGGAAGATTATAAGATTGTCAATCCTAAGGTGGAATTGGAATTGAATCAACTTGGGAAATTTGATTTTTCCATATATAACAACCATCCGAATTTTGATAAATTAAAACGGCTTAAATCTATCATCCAAGTATTTCAGGATGATTTTTTATTGTTCCGGGGAAGAATCTTGGATGATGAACAGGGATTCTATAACGAAAAACAGGTGATGTGCGAAGGGGAACTTGCCTTTTTGGTCGATTCCATCCAAAGGCCTTATGATTTCAACGGAAGCCCGGCAGAATTGTTTGTTTTCTTTATAAACAACCACAATGCACAGGTGGATGCAGACCATCAATTCAAAGTGGGAAATATTACGGTCACGGATCCAAACGATTATATAGCCCGGAGCGATTCCGAATACCTGAATACCTGGGAATCTATCAATAAGAAACTGATAGAAACCCATGGGGGATATATTTGGGTACGGCATGAAGCGGATGGTGTGTATATAGACTATTTGGCAGAATTGAATCTATTATCACCGCAGAAGATAGAGTTCGGGAAAAACCTTTTGGATTTGAAAAGAGCCACCAAAGGACAGGATATTGCAACGGCTATCATCCCTTTGGGAGCCAAGGAAGGGGAATCCCGGATTGATATAACATCTGTGAATAACGGTGTTGATTATGTGTATAACCAAGAAGCGGTTGATACATACGGATGGATATATCAGAAACAGATATGGGATGATGTAACGGAGCCGGGGAACCTATTGACCAAGGGCAATGCATATCTAATGGAAAAGATAAAGATGCTTTATTCCATAGAATTGGATGCAGCGGATATGGCCACGGTGGATAAGACGGTGGAATCCTTCCATCTTGGAACACAAGTGCAGGTTACCACGAATCCGCATTCCATAGACCGTTTGTTTTTGGTATCGAAGCTTTCCATATTATTATTGCAACCTGCATCCAATAGGCTAACCTTAGGGGATGCTTACTACACCATGACAGAACAAACGGTGAAGGGGCAAATAGCCACGGAAAACAAGTTGGTGGGTATTTCTTCGGATTTACAAGAAAGGCTTCAAAATGGGCTTACAGAAACGGAAACAAAGCTATCTGCACAGATACTTGCCACATCCGAGAGCATCACGGCAACGGTTATGGAAGAAGTGTATTTGAAAGATGATGTGGATGCCTTGGTTTCTTCCGTGAATACGCAAATATCACAGACCGCAGAAGATGTGGAAATAAGGTTTAATGAGTTTTCGCAAGATATAGATGCGGTTGCAGCCGGAGCAGATGCACAGTTTGAGGAAATAAGCAAATATATCCGGTTTGTGGATGGCAACATCATCCTGGGGGAAGAAGGAAACACACTTACCCTTAGAATTGAGAATGACCGCATTTCCTTTTTGGATAGCGGATTGGAAGTGGCATACCTAAGCAATTCCAAGCTTTATGTCACGGATGGGGAATTTTTGCATTCCTTGCAATTAGGGAATTTTGCATTTATCCCAAGAACCAACGGAAATTTATCCTTTAAAAAATTATAGTAGGGGGCATATATGGCAACATCAAGTGCAATGTCAACTACAAATGATAAAATCAAATATAAAATTACGATAACACAGAATAGTCAAAGCATAGCCAACAATACATCCAATGTCACGGTATCGGTTAGGGTATATCGTACCAATACCGGATATACCACATACGGCACAGGAACGGTGTATTGCACGATAAACGGCACACAGTACACGGAAGCAATCACATCTTCGGATAAGATTACCAATTCCGGAATAGTGCTTTTTTCAAAAACCCTGAACATATCACATAGTGCGGATGGTTCAAAAACCTTGGCCACATCTGCAAGAATAACGCATGATCAGTTTTCTTCCAGTAGTCAAAGTTATTCGCAGACATTGACCACGATTCCAAGGGCAACCACACCTACATTGTCGGCATCATCCGTCAATATGGGGGCATCCATCACTATCAATATGCCAAGGGCATCAAGCAGCTTTGACCATACCTTGACATATAAATTCGGAAGTGCTACCGGAACCATAGGAAGTGACCTAGGAACATCAAAGGCATGGACAGTGCCTTTATCCTTGGCAAGTCAGATTCCAAGCGGAACATCCGGCACCTGCACGATTACTTGCAAGACTTATAACGGAAGTACACTGATAGGCACCAAGACGGTTTCTTTTACCGCCAAGGTGCCTTCTTCCGCTGTGCCTACCTTTGGAAGCGTTGCGGTGGCAGATACCAATTCGGCATATGCAACACAATTTGGAAGTTTGGTGCAAGGGAAATCCAAGGCAAAATTCACAATTACGGCTTCCGGGGCTTACGGTTCCACCATAAAGACTTACAAAACAGTAATTGAAGGAAAGACATACACCGGAGCATCCCCGACAACAGCGGTATTGACCGGAAGTGGCAATGTATCGGCTTCTATAACGGTAACGGATAGCAGGGGAAGAACGGCAACTACAACAAAGACTTTCTATCTGATTCCTTATAATGCACCAAGTATCACGGTATTTGAAGCGGTAAGGACAGATGCGGAAGGGTTGGAAAACTATGAAGGCATGAATGCAAAGGTGTCTGTGAATTTTAGCCTTGCAACGGCAAGCAGCAAGAACACATCATCATACAAGATAGAATACAAGAAGCAATCTGCAAGCACATGGGAAGAGATACAAAATGGTACAGGGTATTCATTGAACACAAGCATCATCACAGATGCGGTGTTTGACGGAAATTCCGCTTATGATGTTCGGTTGACCGTTACAGATTATTTTGGAAGCATAGCAAGGACAACAGCCCTTCCAACGGCCTTCACATTGATTGATTATCATTCATCCGGAAGGGGAATGGCATTTGGTAAGGTATCAGAAAAAGAAGGGCTTGAAATTGCCCTTCCGACATTCTTTTCAAATGCAGAAACACCTTCTTCAATGAAATATCTGCAAGGTGGCGAAGATTTCAACAATATTCTTGAACCGGGATTCTATGCAATCCCGACAACAGCCATTTCCGGCACTTTATTAAATAAGCCATGGGAAGGCACCGCAACAGGAAGCCTGATTGTATTAAGGGAAGGAAACGGACTTCAAAAGATGCAGATAGCCCATAGAGGTTCCAAGGATGATGGTGCTATATATGAACGAAGCTACTATCAGAATGCGTGGGGAGATTGGCACACCGTACATGACGGAAAAGGAAAGATTCTATGGTCCGGTGGTTATTTCATGACCGCAGGACATATTATTTCTTTTTCGGAACCTGCAAGCAAACAGCCTTCCGGGATTGTGCTTGTATTTTCGGAATACTATGATGCAGAATCAAAAAATCAATCATTTTCAAGCCATTTCGTACACAAAAGATTGATAGAATCCCATTCAGGGTCAGGGCATAATTTCATAATGTCAACAAGCAATATGGCATATATGGCCACAAAGTATTTGTATATCCGGGATGATGGAATCACCGGGCATAACAATAATTCACTCACCTTGACAGGAAGCGGTGTAACACTAAACAATAACAGGTTTGTGTTGCGATATGTTTTAGGTGTGTAGATAAAAAACAAAAGAAAGGAGCAATCATCATGGAAACAATCATATCTGCAGCGGTCACAGGGGGGCTTGCACTTATAGGGGTAATAATTACATCTATTGCAAGCAACCGTAAAATCGAAAACAAATTAACCACGGCACAGGCGGTCACAGAGATTAAAATTGATGAATTGACAAGGGAAGTCCGGGAGCATAACAATTTTGCCCGAAGGATGCCTGTGGTGGAAGAACAGATAAAGGTTATCAATCACCGCATTGATGATTTGGAAAAAGCACAGTGATAAAGGGAAGGTTTATACCTTCCCTTCTTTTTTTATGTAATAATAAGAAGAAAAAGGATGATGCAGGATGGAAATGTACCTATATAATATGGCGGTGGAATCCATCAATAAGTATAAGGAAGAAGAATTGACGGATTTTGATACATTCATGGATGAAATGGAAAAGGAATACGAATCATATTGACATTTTTTGTAATATTTGCAAATATTATTTCATTATAATATATGGGGGTGATTCTCATGTTTTTCTTCAAAAAGAAAAAAACAAAAGAAATAGTTGCAGAAAAGAGAACCAATTTTGCCGGGGAAAGTATGGACCACTTAGATGCAGAAGAAAATCTGCCTTTTGGATGGGTGGTGCATAATCAAAAATATGTGGATATGATTGAAAATGATTTGCAACCATTCCGGCAAGCAATATGGGATGCGAAAACAGATGTGCAGAAATATGGTGCCTTTAAATCATATTTTCTTTTTTTAGAGGATGGGAAAAAACACTATGCGGAAATGAATCCATGCGTGGGGAAATATTTTGAAGAATATATATGCGATTCTTGCGAAGCGGAAGAATGGAAAAAAGAATTTCAGAAGATAGAAAGAAAAGGGCAGGAATAAAACCTGCCCTTTCATATTATTTATGTTTATTCAAGTAGAAATATAATCGTGAAATGAATTGCGAATTGGAAGGCGCACCTTTCATTGGGTTGATACTGAATTTGAATAATTCATCAATGAAGGCCATATTTCCATAGAGCCAAGCCACATGAATTGCGTGCCGGATTGCCCTTTCAACTCTTGCAACACTTGTATGGTGTTTGTTGGCTATATCCGCATATAGTCCGGTTATTTTGTACAACTCCGTTGGATCATGCAGAACAAATTCTTCTGCACTTGTGAGATACACAAAGCCGACAAGATTTGTTGGTACACCGATTTGCAAAAGCAAATCCTGAATTTCTTCTTCGTAGATTTCAAGCGGTACTTCATCTTTCATAGTTTTATCCTCCCGATAAATAAATTTTATAATGTGATTGTAAAACTACATTTTTCCGCATAAAATACCAACAAAAACATTAGTTTTGTCGAAATGTGTCTGCATTCGTGTCATAAATGACACAAGGCAAAAACAAGGAAAAGACCGTGTTTTCACGGTCTTTTCGTGTAGTGTTCGACTATCTCCAACATCCATGTGCTAATGAATCTGCACACATATGATGGAAGTAAACACCACAAAAAAATTTATACCCTTAATTTCACATCAAGTTCAATGGGAAAGGACTTCCAATTTCCACCTGTTTTAAGTGGTGATTTGTAACGTGATTTCTTTGTTTCCTTGTCATAGTATCTGATTTGTTGGCTTTTAATTCTTACGGCCTTTTCCCTGTTATAGTCTATGCGTTCAATGCATTCCTTTAGAAGCATATTTTTCTTTTCTGCATCCACATCCGGATTGTCCAAGGCTTCCAAAGCATCTTTGGAGCGGTGAAGTTTTTCTTCATAGTCCACAGGTTCCGGCATGGCTTCGTAGGCCTTGCACAATGCTTCCTGGATTTCTTCTTTTTCCTTCAATACCTTTGCATTCAGGTTGTCGAAAATATGCTTCGGCATTCCTTCTTCGGAATATTTTTCCCATTGTTGGATTTCTTTTTTATCCAATTCTTCTTTTCTTGCTTTTAATTGCTTGATAAGATTTTCATGCAATTTCCGGGAATCACCTTCATCATTTTTGATTCGCACTTCAAAATCTTCAATGCAGCCTGCAAGAACTTCTTTCACTCTTGTTAGAATTTCATCATACAGGGCAGAAGATGTGTGGCAATAGGATTGGCCGTCACATAGAAGCCGGGGTTCATTCCGTTTGCTGCCATCATTCTTTTTATATATGCGTAGTGACATAGCCCTTCCACATTGGCAATAAAGCAATCCTGCAAGGGGGTTTCTTACTTTGGTATTCGGTTTTTTTCGTGATTTTCTTCCCTTTATTTCTTGCGCCTTATTAAATAATTCTTCGCTGATAATGGCTTCGTGTTTTCCATCATAAATGAGATATTCCCCAACCTTGGAATGCGGTCTTTTTTTAATAAATTCCCCATCTTCAACAACAGTGATGGTTTTCCGAAGATTCCATCTTACTTTTCCGATATAATGAATATTATCGAGCATCTTAGTCACAGCAGCAGGTGACCATAATATTCCCCTGGGCGGTTTGATTCCCATATCATTGAATTTGTGGCATATGTTTTGGGCTCCCATTCCATGATTCACATATAAATCAAATATCATGCGGACAACATCTGCTTCATCTTCCTTGGGAACGAGAATAGGGCATTTTCTTTTGCCTTCCGTAACAAAACTTTTGCCGTATCCATAAGGTGGAATATTCCCGACATAGTTTCCTTGGCTTACAGAAAGCAGCCTTCCACGGCTCAGGATTTTCTTGGTATATTCAAGATAATCATTTCCACGCTTCAATTCCCTTTCAAAAGCATCCCAATCATATTCATCACGCAGATTGTAGATTCTTTGCGGAGTTATTACAAATGTGTTGGTGTGTTTTAACAACTTCATCAGACGGCCTATATCTTCCAAATCTCCCCTTGTCAATCGTTGCGGTTCTACAACGGCAACGGCCTTATATTTGGGTGATTCAATCAGGCGCAGCACCTTATTGATTTCCGGTCTTTCTTTTAATGTTTCCCCGGAAACCACTTCACGGAATTTATTTACTTCGGGAACTTTTGCACCAAGGTGTTTTTCGGACCATTCATCAAGCATAATTTCATGCTTAGAAAGAACTTCTTCCACGGATAACAGTGGATCATCAGACCGGGATTTCCTTAAATAATCAATAACTTCTTCGGGCTTAAAATCTATTTGTAATTGATAAAACATATTTTTACCTTCTTTCTGTATTTCGACAATTTTTAAAATTATCGGATGATATAAAGTTATTGGAAACATTTACAGCTATCTACCTGAATTGTCAGATAGTATAATAATTTTAGAACATTTGTTCTTGCCCCGGATGAAAGGAGCATCCTTATGGATAACAAAAAACAACTTTTACAAATCATTGATGAAATGTCAGACAGTCAAATTCTTTTTATCCTTACATTTTTAAAAAGGATATTGGGGAAGGATTAAGTCCTTTCCACCAAAAAATGTACATATTCCCTTACCTGTGCCTTCTTTTGCTCATTCAGGGAATTATATTCTTCTAACATGATCTTCACTTCGGTATCTGTTTCTTTGATTTCAATTCCAAGAAACAGGTCCGCTAATTTGTTTGCCGTTTCCACAGGCTTTTCTTCAATATCACTTACTAATTCCACAGGCGGTATATCAAGAATTTTTGATATTTTGGAGAGCACACTTCGTTTGATGTTCACAACCCTTCCTTTTTCGTATTTCGCAACGGCTGATTTTTGAACACCAATAAGCTTTCCTAATTCTTCTTGCGTATAGCCTTTTGCAATTCTTGCCTGTTTTATTTTTTCACCTATACTCATTCACCCACCACCTTTCTATACTTATATAGTACATCACTGTGTCTTAAAAATCAAATATTATTTAAAAAGTATCCAAAAAAGATATTGACACACAATTATTATTTTGATATAGTGAAAGTGTCCTAGAAAGACACAGGGAGAAAAACAAGACACAGGAAGGTGGGGAAGGGCTATGATGTATAACGTGTTAGAAGAAATTGAAAATTTAATGGACCAAGGATATTCAGAGGAACACGCAGAAGAAGTGGCAATGCTTAATAATTATGATATTCCTTTGGAAGATATGTTTGATTATAACTAAACAATCACAGTTGACCTATCGACTATACCGGGGGTACTTAATGCAGCCTTCTATGTGAAGCAGGTCACAAGCCCTGATTGATGCAGAGTGAGTACATAAAGGAAGGAAGTGAAAAAATGAATAAAACCGAATTAAGAATTGTCATGATGCGTAATGGTGACACAAACAAAGAACTTGCGGAGTGCTTGGGGATTACAGAACAGAGCGTGTCCGCAAAAATCAACGAAAATGGCACAGAGTTCAAGCAGGGTGAGATTGCTAAGATTAAAGAAAGATATAATCTATCCGCTGAACAAATTGAAGCTATTTTTTTTGCTTCATAAGTGTCCTAAAAAGACACAATTTATATCGAATCGGGACAATCAGTAACGGCATAAGTTGATACATCAACAGAAAAGGAAGTGGTGCCATGGGTAAGAATCAGGACATATATTCAGAACCAAAAGTATTTACATATGAAAATTGCATAGTGCGAGTGTATAGCCCGGTACTTACCGAAGAGGAAAGGGAAAGAAGAATGAATGCCCTTAAAAAAACCACCGCTAACTTTATGAAGGCGGTTATCGAGCAGGAAAGCCAATACAACGCATCTGCCGTGGGTGATGGCGGTAATTCAGTGGGATTGATGCAGATACAGGAGCGGTGGCACCGGGAACGGATGGACAGGCTAGGATGCACGGATTTAACCAATCCATACCAAAATATTGCGGTTGGGGTGGACTTGCTTGCGGAACTGTACGGAATGAATCCGGATACCTATTGGGTGCTTATGGCCTATAACGGTGGAATTGATTATGCCAACAGAATGATGCAAACGGTTACATACAGCGAATATGCGGTGGAAGTGGTGGAAAGAGCAGATGAATTAGAAAGGAGCATGGAATGAAAGAAGTTGAAATTAGCAGCAAGTGTGCAGGGGAATTGACCGTGGAAGAAGCAATGAAGTTGCACAAATTAGGATATGAATTTGTAGTGGAAGATGGGGTGGTTACTCATGTTTTACACGGATGATCCATTGGCTGATTATTCCCGGTATTGTGCAAAGCAGGAAGAAGAGTTGAAAAAGATGCCAATATGCAGGGAATGCGAAGAACACATTCAGGATGAAAAAGCATATCACATAGATGATAAATGGATATGTGAAAGCTGCATGGAAAATTTCCATGAAGATGTACAGCCGATTTACTAAAAAACAAAAGATACCAACACAGAATATATGAAGGGTATCTATGAAAGAATTTAAGTCATTTTATAAAGAAGTCGCAGGAAACGAAGGTGGCAAATGTCACTACAACACAAGGCTTGATGCGTATGGGTGCGGATGCCAACATGATTGTTCCTATTGTTACGCAAAATCCCTTCTGAATTTCAGAAACCTATGGGATGCAAAGGAACCTTCGGTGGCAGACATAAGGAAGATTGAAAGAAAGATTGCAAAGATTCCTAAGGACAGCATCATCCGGCTTGGGGGCATGACAGATTGCTTCCAACCATGTGAAGAAGAATACCGCATCACAAAGGAAACCATAAAGATATTGAATCAATATGGAATCGGCTATCTGATAGTAACGAAATCCGATTTGGTTTGCGAATATATGAACCTATTGGACAAGCAGAAAGCCCATATTCAGGTAACAACAACCTGGGTGCCATGTGAAAAAGCGGTAAGCACAGAAAGAAGAATCAGAGCCATTGAAACTCTATATGCAGAAGGTTTTGATGTGGCGGTTAGGTTATCGCCTTATATACCACAATTTGTGGATTTTGAACGGCTTAACAGTATCAAATGCAACAAAATAATCGTTGAATTTTTGAGAGTAAACCATTGGATTGAAAAGTGGCTACCGCTTGATTATTCCGATTATACCGTGAAGCAATCTGGATATAGGCACCTGCCTTTGGAAAAGAAAATAGAATACTTGGCCAAGGTCACAGGCTTTGATGAAGTTTCAGTTTGCGAAGATGTGACAGAACACTATGAGTATTGGAAAGAAGCGGTGAACCATAACAAAGAGGATTGCTGCAATTTAAGGGTGGCACTATGAAGGTGCTAGAACTATTCGCAGGAACACGAAGTATCAGTAAAGCGTTTGAAGCAAAAGGTCATGAAGTGTTCACTGTGGAATGGAACAAGGATTTTGAAAACATCAATCTTTATGCGGATATAGGGACCATCACCGCAGAAGAAATTCTGCAAAAATTCGGGAAACCGGATGTGATATGGGCTTCGCCTGATTGTTCTACATTTAGTGTTGCAGCCATAAGCCATCACAGAAAGAAAAACCATATAACAGGGAATCTTGACCCGGTGAGCGAATATGCGAAGTTTTGTGATGAAGTGGACAAGCACGTTTTGCAACTTATTAAGGATTTACAACCACAATTCTACTTTATTGAAAATCCAAGAGGGGCAATGCGAAAAATGCAATGGATGAAGGACTTGCCAAGGTACACGGTTACATATTGCCAGTATGGCGAAAAAAGGATGAAACCAACAGATATTTGGACAAACCATCCGAATCCACAATTTAAACCACCTTGCAAGAACGGTGATCCGTGCCACGAAAAAGCACCAAGGGGAAGCCAAACAGGAACGCAGAGATTGAAAACAGCAACAGAAAAAGCGGTAATACCGCAACAGTTATGCGAACACATAGTTGATATATGTGAAAAATACATATTTTAAATCGAAAGGAAAAGAGGTTGTCCGGACATAAAACCATGGTTTCCTTCGGTGAGTAAAAATGAATATTTTAGTAGCTTGTGAAGAGAGCCAAGCGGTCACAAAAGAATTAAGAGCATTAGGGCATAACGCATATTCATGCGACATTATCGAATGCAGCGGTGGACATCCGGAATGGCATATTAAAGGTGATGCGTTGTCACTAATCAACAAAGAAAAAAAGGTTTTTTATAAGGGCAAGTATGTATGGGTTTTTAATACTCAAGACGATTCTTATACGAAAGTTGTTGAAGAATGGGATATGATTATCGCATTTCCACCGTGTACATATTTAACAAATGCAGGAACAAGGCACTTTTCTTTGAAGTGTAGCACACCTGAGAAGATTAAAAAAAGGTTGGTGTTAAGGAAGGAAGCAGCAGAATTTTTTATGAAGTTTGCAAATGCCGATTGTGAAAAAATTGCAATCGAAAATCCAGTTGGTTATATGAACAGTTTTTTCAGGAAAGCAGACCAAATCATTCACCCTTATTATTTTGCAAATAGTGTGGATGATATTGAAAACTATCACCAAAAAAGGACTTGTTTGTGGTTAAAGGGATTGCCATTGCTAGAGCGTACCAATCAATTACCAAAACCACAACCAATGTATGTTTGCCAAGGTGAGAAGTGCAAAGGGAAACCTATTGGATGGTGCGAAGGAATGCGGAACATCAAAGGTGGCCAAGCAGAACGAGCCAAGGCAAGAAGCAAAACGTTTCCGGGTATTGCAAAAGCTATGGCAGAACAATGGGCCGGGAAAAATATTTAAAAAGAAAGGGAGAAACAACAATGTGGAAATTAACAGTATATCAACCCAAAAAATATAGGGATTGGGAAACAGACCAGGAAATCAGTTTTACAGGGGATTTGGTGGACTTGCAGCACCTTATCATGTGCATGGCCAACACAAAAGCGAAAGTAAGATTTGAAATCACACAGGTTGAGGAAGGAGAAGAACAGAATGGAAATTAGAATGAATGAAATGCAATTACCCGAAAAAATTGGTTTTAACTATGAAGAGTTAAAACAGGAATTAACGGAAAAGGTTTCTATGTATGAAACATTGGTTTATTCAGATGATCAGATTAAACAGGCAAAGGAAGATAAGGCGAACCTGAACAAATTAAAAAAAGCTTTGAATGACGAAAGAATCCGCAGAGAAAAAGAGTATATGCAGCCATTCAATGAATTTAAAGCACAGGTAAATGAAATAATCGGCATTATTGATAAGCCCATTGCCGTAATTGACAGACAGGTGAAGGAATACGAGGAAAAGCAGAAACAGGATAAATATTCGGAAATTCATGCTTATTTTATCGCAAGGGATTTGCCGGATGATATGCCGGACCTTTTTGATAAGATTTTCGATTCCAAGTGGTTGAATGCATCCGTAAGTATGAAATCTATCAGGGAAGCTATTGATACAAAGTTGGAACAGATTTTTATGGATGTGAAAATCATTGAAGATTTGCCCGAATTTGCGTTTGAAGCAATGGAAACTTATAAATCATGCCTTGATGTTAGAACAGCCTTAAACGAAGCCAACAGGCTTGCGGAAATAGCAAAGAGAAAAGCAGAGCAGGAAAGAATTATTGCAGAAAGAGAAGCTTGCAAAATGGAAGAAGCAAGCACAAAAGAAGAAGTAAACACGGAAGAGATAGAACAGGTTCCGGAATCGTTGGAAAGTGATGATTTAGAACCTTGTGACAACTTCATTCCCGATTTTGGGGAAATCCTTGAAAAGAAGTGGGTTGTTATTAAAGCAAAACTTACAGCGGATGAAAAAGCAGAAATATTGCAGATTCTCACAAGCAAGAATATTGAATTTGAATTGTTATGAAAGGGGGAAGAATGATGGAATTTAGACTTTTACACGCAGATGAAATTGAATGCCGTATATCAATATGCAACCAATACGGTGTAGGGCTTCTGTTATATAAGGATGCCCGGTGTGATCAGAACATATTGGATGAAACCGTGGGTCCTATGAATTGGGAACGGCACCACAGCCGGGATAATGCAAATTGTGTGGTTTCAATTTGGGATTCTGAAAAAAAACAGTGGGTGGAAAAAGAGGATACCGGAACGGAATCCAACACCGAGAAGGAAAAGGGGCTTGCATCCGATTCCTTCAAAAGAGCCTGTTTTAATTGGGGAATTGGCCGTGAATTATACACAGCCCCGAATATGTTTATCTTAAAAAAAGACCTGAAAACATTGGAAGAAACCGAATGGCAGGGCAAGAAAAAGTGGACTTGCAAGGATTCCTTCAAAGTAACGGAAATTGAGTATATCAATAAAAGGATTGCATATGTGAAGGTTTTGAATCTGAAAAACAATGTAGAAATCGAATTTGGACAACCTTCCGAAGCGGTGAAGGAAGAAACAGCGGTTGCAAAAGAAAAAATCGGCAATATAAAAGCGGAAGCCCTGAAAGCAAGATGCAAGAATGATGGGGTGGAACCGGAAAAGATTTTGAAACTTTATAAGGTGGAATCGTTTGAAAAACTCACAGAAAAGCAATTCCGGAACATAGCGGATAATTGGGAAAAGATTAAGGTGATTTGATGGAATTTACAGGCAAAATTCAGAATATTGCAAAAGATTGGCAAACAGGCCAATTCCACATAACATTCACGGTCAATGAACCGTCTGCCATCAATGAAGTGGAGAATATCCAAGGATGTGAGAAGTTAAGCATCCGGGCGGTGCAATATCGCAAGAAAAGAAGCTTGGATGCAAATGCGCTTCTTTGGGTATGCCTTGGAAGGATGGCAGAAAGCCTTCGGGCAGATAAGTGGGATGTGTACCTTAATATGCTGAAAAGATACGGACAGTACACTTACATATGCGTAAAGCCGGGCATGGTGGAAGCGGTGAAAAAACAGTGGCGAGAATGTGAGGAAGTCGGGGAAATCGACATAAACGGTCAGAAAGCCATTCAGATGCTTTGCTACTTCGGGAGCAGCACTTACAACACAAAGGAATTTTCCATATTGCTTGATGGTGTCATATCGGAAATGAAAGAAATGGGATTGGAAACACCTGCAAGCGAGGATATGCAAAGAGCATTGGAACAGTGGGAAAGGATGCAGAAGAAATGAAAAGCATAATACAGACCGAAAAAGAATGCTATGTATGCCGAACAACCTATAACCTGCAAGACCATCACATTATATACGGTACATCCAATCGGAAAAATTCTGAAAGGTACGGATTGAAGGTTTGGTTGTGCTTAGACCACCACATAGGAAACACAGGGGTCCATTTTAACAAGGATTTGGACATACACCTAAAGAAGTTAGCACAGGAACATTTTGAAGCCCGATTCGGGGAAAGAAATGATTTCAGGGGCATATTTGGAAAATCATATTTATAGAAAGCGAGGATAAGAGAATGAACAAAGTGATTTTAATTGGAAGATTGGTTGCGGATCCGGAAGTGAGATATAGCCAGGGCGAAAATCCCATGGCGGTGGCAAGATACCGTTTGGCGGTTGACCGTAAATTCAAAAGAGAAGGCGAAGATACCGCAGATTTTGTGCCTTGCGTAGCCTTCGGAAAGAATGGAGAGTTTGCAGAAAAGTATTTGCATAAAGGGATGAAAATTGCAATATGCGGAAGAATCCAAACCGGAAGTTATACCAACAAAGACGGTGTGAAGGTATATACCACAGATGTAGTAGTGGAAGAACATGATTTCTGTGAAAGCAAAGGCAATCAGGCACCACCTGCAAGCAATGATGATTTTGCAAATATCCCGGATGGTATTGATGAAGAAATTCCATTCAATTAAGAAGGTGAAAGCATGAATGAATTATTGCGTAACGGTTCAGGATATGTGGATTTTGTAGCATTTGAAGCACTTTAAAACATAGAAAAGGAGAAAAAAGCAATGTATAAACGTGGAGAAATTTTTGAATATGAAATGCGAGATAGGGCAGATGTGAAAATGGCCTTGGTGGTGTCCGCAGATTTCCGGGCAAATGATAGATTCGTAAACATCATCATTCTGAATGAAAACCAGGTTGGTGAAGTAACAGTGCCTATTGTTTGCCGGGGGCAGATGTATGCGGATTGTGGCATGGTTTCCTTTGCACATACAGACAGGATGCTTGATTTTGTCCGCAAAGCAACGGATGAAGAAATGACAAAGATTGATGCAGGTATCATGGAATGCCTTGGATTGGAAAGAAACGATATTAGCATTCCAACCGTTAGTGTGGCCGAGACATTGAAACCTATGTTGGTAAATGAAGCAGAACCAAAGGTTGAAATTTTTTCAGAAGAACTTGCAACGGCAAAGGCAGAAGCAAGCATTTATAAGGGCTTATATGAAAAACTTCTTGAAAAGGTTGTGGGATAAATGATCAACAGCAAAGAAAAAGGGAAACGATTTGAAAGGCAACTTGCAGGGCGGTTCCGTGATTATGGATATAGCGAAGCAAGACGAACAGCACAGTATTGTGGCAATACCGGGGATGCATCAGATGTGGTGGGGCTTCCCGGCATCCACATAGAAGCAAAGCACCAAGAAAAGATGCAGCTATATGATTGGATGGCACAGGCGGTGAGAGATTCCGAAAGCACAGGCAACCTACCTGCCGTATTCCACAAAAAGAACCACGCAGAAATCCTTGTGACAATGCGATTTGATGATTTTATGCAGATATACAAGGAATATGAAGCATCCATGAAGGAAGGTGAATGATTTGAATAAATCCAAAGAATTAAGGAACACAACAAAGCTTGTAAAAGATATTTTGCAAGGCTATCCGGAAGCCCGGAACAGTGACAACCTTTTATATATCAAAGTATGTGAAAAGTTAAACAATACCGCATTGCATCAACCGTTTTGGCAGGTGTTGGCATCCTTGAAAGAATTAAATCTTCCGGGGTTTGAAACGGTCCGCAGGGCAAGGCAGAAGATACAGGCATCATGCCCGGAATTATCCGGGGATAGCAACGTGGAAGCACAAAGAATGGTGAATGAAGATATATTCAGAGAATATGCGAAGGGAAGGTGTTAAGGATGAAAGAAATCGAAAGAATTATTGAAGCAAGGGTAACGGTTATTGCAAAAATGAACAATTCAGATGCGGATGAAGTCGAAAAATACAAAAAAGATGCGGAAAAGAACGTGAAGGAAACTTTGCAGAAGCTATATAAAGCGGATGATGTGCAAGTGGAAATCCATGATATTATCCGGGATATGAAGGAGTGATGCAGCGTGGGAATCAAAAGAGTGATTGATACATCCTTTTGGACAGATGGAAAGGTTGACGAGTTCACACCGGAAGATAAATATTTCATGTGCTATCTTCTTACAAATCCATTTACAACGCAATTAGGCATTTATGAAATCAGTATTAAACAGGCTGCATTTCAACTTGGATATTCAGAAGATACGGTGAACGCATTGATTGATAGATTTGAAAATAAATATGGAATTATTATTTTTTCAAAATCAACCAAGGAAATTGCGGTAAAAAACTTTTTAAGGCATTCAATTCTAAAAGGTGGAAAGCCAGTGGAAGATTGCATTAAAAAAGAAATGCAGAAGGTGAAAAATAAAAGTCTTATCACAAAGGTATTCGGCCATATATCCGGCAAAGATGATCTGAATGAAACGGTGAAGAAGATTGTTAGCGAATATGAAAATGAAAACCAAAATGATAATGACAATGACAATGATGTATCGTACCACGATTCGTGCCACGATTCGTCAAGCCAACGCAAAAAACCTTCCAAGCATAAATATGGTGAGTATAAGAATGTTCTTTTGACAGATGAAG
The DNA here is from genome assembly GCA_045605805.1 of Alphaproteobacteria bacterium. Taxonomy (GTDB): domain Bacteria; phylum Pseudomonadota; class Alphaproteobacteria; order CAAHEQ01; family UBA3637; genus UBA3637. Next base: position 41,476 of record JAZUQR010000012.1, read on the forward strand.
AGTTGCAGAAATTAAAGACAGAATATTCTGATTATGAAGAACGGATTGAAAAATTATCTTCCTATGTGGAAAGTACCGGGAAACGATACAAAAGCCATTATGCAACAATCAGGATGTGGGCTAGGAAGGATGCAGAAGTAAAACAGAATAAAACATATGCAAAGCAGACCAAGGCAGAAGAATTGGATGATGCATACAAAATGATGGCAGATTGGGCAGGTGAATGATGTGGATAAAAAGGAATTTTCCATGTTTGCAATGGCAATCCGTACATATTACCCAAAAGAACAGATACTTCCCAACCAACAGGCAATGGAATTGTGGTACCGGGAATTGCAAGACATACCATACCAAGTGGCAGAAGCAGCATTGCGGAAATGGGTTGCTATAAATAAATGGTCACCTTCCATAGCAGAAATCAGGGAAATGGCTTCCACCGTGCAACACGGAAGCATCCCTGATTGGGGGGAAGGATGGGAGCAGGTAATTGTGGCCATCCGAAAATATGGATCATACAGAATACCCGAAGCAATGGAATCCTTTGAGCCTATCACAAGACAATGCGTTGAAAGGTTGGGTTTCCGGAATATCTGTATGAGCGAAAACATCACAGCGGACCGTGCAAACTTCCGCATGATGTATGAACAGATAGCAGAACGGCAAAAAAGAGAAAATCAAACGTCCTTACCGCTGCAGGAAATTATAAAAAAATTGCAAGGTGGGGAATCGGAGAAAATAGAAAGGATAGAAGCAAAAAATGAATGAAAATGACATTATAGCAAAATATGTGCAAACAAAATACCCGGAGTTATTAAAAAGTGCAGATTATGCGTTTTTCAAAATCGGGGTTAGATTAGGAGAATTTGCAAATGCAGCGGTGGAAGCCATGAAAGGAATTGATTTTGAAAGCCTGAAAAAGATGGCGGATGAAATGGAAGGGAGAAAAAATGGAGAGATTAACAGCGAGAAATAACTTTGTGTTGGATAATGCTATAAATGCGTATGAACATACAGCGGATTCGGCACTTGATAGATGCACTCTTGATTTTTTAAAAGAATTGAGAAAATACAGAAAAGCCGAGGATGAAGGGTTGCTGTTAAGACCAAAATGCAGACTTGGGGATATTGTATATGCGTTATGGAGTGTTCCAACGGAATCAAAGTATGTGATATATCCGGCAGAAGTAAAAGAAATCAATTTATCTTCTACCAATGCACAAAAGATGCTTATGTATAAACTTGAACCTATTGCTTTTCGTGGCAGATATAACAAGTATTATGATGATGATTTTGGGAAGTTGGTGTTTATGACGGAAGAAGCAGCAGAGCAGGCATTGAAGCAGATGGGAGAG
>JAZUQR010000013.1:0-19720 GCA_045605805.1 Alphaproteobacteria bacterium
GAGGAAGGTCCTGATGGGAATGGTAGATTTGTTGGTGGATGTTGCTATGGAACGGTGCAGCCAGGTGATGCCTATCAAGGTATTGGAGATACTTGTATAGAGTAATCACGCCTATATCATAAACCAAAACCCCCGATACACCATCGGGGGATTTTTTTGCTTGAACAGGGGCAGGGGATAAAAAAACTTCCCCCAAAACCGTTTGCACAATTTGAAGGGGGAAGGTTTTGACGCAAAAAGACTTATGCCATCAAAGCCAAAGTTTCGTTGGCAATTTCCAATTCCTCATTCGTGCGAATGATATAGATTTTATATTTGGAATCATCAGCCGAAATAAGAGCATATTCGCCTGGGCGTTTGGCATTTTCTGCTTCATCCAACTTAAAGCCCAAACCGGTTAAACCCTTTAACACTTCATAACGCACAATGTCGTCATTTTCGCCAACACCAGCTGTCCACACAAGGGCATCCAATTCACCATTCAGTTGAGCCAAATAATTGCCGATAAAGCCCCGAATGCGATAGGTCAACATATCCAAAGCCATTTTGGCTTTGTCATCGCCTTCGGCCACTTTGGCATGAACATCACGCATATCATTCACCCCACAAATGCCCAACAATCCGCTTTGTTTGGTCATCATCTTGTCAATCGCTTCAATGTCCATGTCGGCATTGCGCATTAAAAAGCCAACTGTTGCCGGATCAATAGAGCCACATCGTGTACCCATCATCAAGCCATCCAGAGGTGTCAATCCCATAGAGGTATCAATACATTTGCCCTCTTTAATCGCAGAAATGGACGAACCACTTCCAATATGACAAGTAATCAAGTTTGTTTCGTTCAATGGCTTGACTAATAATTCGGCCGCCCGACGAGCCACATATTTATGACTGGTTCCATGCGCCCCATATTTGCGTACCGCATATTTTTCAAAAATCTCATAGGGCAGGGGATACATATACGCTTCTGCCGGCATTGTTTGATGGAAAGCCGTATCAAACACAACCACATGTAATGCATGCGGAAAGATTTCTTGTGCCACCTGAATCCCAATTAAATGCCCTGGGTTGTGAAGGGGAGCCAGCGGAATCACTTTGCGTAAGTTTTCAATCACCTCTGGTGTCACTTTCATGGGTTCAAAATAAGTTCCCCCATGCACCACACGATGGCCAACACCCGAGATTTCGGAAATATCTGTAATCACAGCAGTATCGCCATGCATCATCATTTCTACCGCTTTTTGCATACCTTCTGCATGGGTTGGGAAACGTTCCTCAATCACAGTTTTTGTGGCTCGTTCTGTGTCTGGAAACTTTTTGTGGGTGATGCGGCTTGTGGCTTCCCCGATTTTTTCCACCAAACCTGCGCACAAAACTTCCTTTGTATCCATGTTAAACAGTTGATATTTAATTGTGGATGAGCCACAGTTGATAACAAGTATTTTTGCCATTTTCTTATCCTTTCTTTTGAGCAAATAAAGCCGTAAAGGCAATTGTGTTCACAATATCTTTTACCGTTGCACCCCGAGATAAATCATTTACGGGTTTGTTTAAGCCTTGTAAAATCGGGCCAACCGCCAAGCAGTTATCGCCCAATGCCCGCTGAATGGCTTTATAGCAACAGTTGCCGGTGTTCAACTCTGGGAACACAAACACATTGGCTTTGCCGGCCACAGGGCTGTTCGGCAATTTTGTTTTGGCCACTTCCGGATCCACAGCCGCATCAAATTGAATAGGCCCTTCAAAAGCAAAGTCTACATTTTTTTCTTTTGTCAAGCGTACTGCTTCTTTCACAGCATCTACCGCAGGGCCTTTGCCCGATTCACCTGTGCCGTAAGACAAGAATGCCACACGGGGTTCTAAACCAAAAATACGGGCTGTTTCGGCTGTTGTGACCGCAATTTCAGACAGCTGTTCAGGTGTAGGATTTGGGGTGACAGCACAATCGGCAAAAACTTGCAGTTGACCATTATAGCACATCAAAAACGCCCCAGAAACCATGGAAGACCCTGCCTTTGTTTTGATAAATTGTAAAGCCGGACGTATGGTATTGGCGGTTGTGTGTTCTGCACCGGAAACCATACCGTCTGCCACCCCTTTGTACACCATCATCGTGCCATAGCAAGCCCCATCTTTCATCATTTCTCTGGCTTCTTCTATGGTCAAGCCCTTTGCTTTTCTTAATTCGGCCAAGGTTTGGGCGTATTCTTCAAACTCTGGGATATTCAAATAATCCACCACATTGGCTTTGGATAAGTCCAATCCCAACTCGGTGGCTTTTTGTTGAATCTCGTTTGGATTGCCCAAAATAATGATATCGGCCATTTCTTGTTGTAAAGCATCATGGGCGGCCTTTAAGACCCGTTCACATTCACCTTCCGGCAACACAATGCGTTGCTTGTTGGCTTTGGCATTGTTCACAAGATTTTCTTCAAATTGTGCAATGGTAATTGTTTGTTCTGTCATAGTATTCCTTTCAAAATGATGGGAAAAGTTTATCAAAGTTTTGCTTTTTTTGCAAGAAAAATGTTGTTTTGCTTGACATTAAAGAAGGAGTTTTATATCTTGTTTGTGAAGTAATCGTGTGAAAAGGAAAAAGAATGTCTGAAATCTCTGTCATCATACCAGTATATAAAGTTGAAAACGCCTTGAAAGAATGTTTGGATTCTGTTCTCAATCAAACCTTTCACGATATAGAGGTGATTTGTGTGAATGATGGCAGTCCGGATAAGTGTGGGCAAATCTTGAACGAATACGCCCAAAAAGATAATCGCATCAAAGTGATTCATCAAGAAAATAAAGGTGTGTCAGGCTCAAGAAATACAGGGTTAAATGTGATAACTGGTAAGTGGATTGCATTTGTGGATTCGGACGATGCATTGCCCGTATATGCGTTGGAAACAATGCACACAATCGCCTGTAAAGCAGGCGTGCCTGTGGTGGCCAGTCGTTGTCGGTTAAAATTGGGCGAAAACCATCCAAACAAAACAAACCCTGCTTATCAAATCAAACACAATGGCTTGGCGGATTTTGTTCAAGATAATAAGATTTTTTCCTCTTTATGGAATAAATTATATGCCGCAGACTTGTGGAAGCAAATACGATTTGAAGAAGGGATGTTGTTTGAAGATTGGCCGGCGTTGACCATTTTGTTTGGTACAATCACAGATTATGCAACAACAGATATGCCGTGCTATGTTTACCGTGAAAATAATATCTCCATTACACGCAGTTCTTTTTCCATCAAAAAGATTGACAGCTATGTGAAAGGGATTCGGATGGTGTATAACGCTTTTCAAGGAACGGATAAGCTGCCACTGGCTCAGGTACGCATGGCGGTGGCCGTTAAAATGTTGGTCAATAAAGTCTATCACGCCAAAGATAAAGAATTGAATCAATATCTTTTAGCACAAATGAAAATCTTGTTTGAGGAAGGCGTCATACAAAAACGCCACCTGAATTGGAAAACCAGATGGCGTTTGCTTTGTTTGCAAGATAAATAACGCTTATATTTCACCAACATAAATACCCAAAGCTTTGGCCGTTCGGACAATTTCTCCCTTCGGATTGACACCGGTTGTACCAAGTTTAATGCTTTCTTTTAAGGAAATATCCGTCACAGAACCAGCTTGATGCACAACAACCCGATTCGTTTTTCCTTTGGCCAATAATTCGGTAGCATGTACGCCAAACGAGGAAGCCAATAATCTGTCAGCCGCCACTGGTGTGCCAGACCGTTGAATGTGTCCAAGAATGTTGGTGCGCACCTCAAAACCGTCTTGTTTCAAACGCTGTTCAAAATACTGTGAGACACCGTTAAAGTTCATGCCGTTATTGATAGTGGCATATTCACCATCAGGTTTTTTAATGCCTTCAGCAATCACCACCAAAGCATGCCCACGCCCTTTTTGTTGGGCAAAACGCAAATGCTTGACAAGATTGTCGTAACAATAGGGGATTTCCGGAATCAATACAGCATCGGCAAACCCAGTGATAGCCGATTGCAAAGCCAAATGGCCGGCCGTACGCCCCATTACTTCCACCAACATCACCCGATGATGGCTGGCGGCAGTTGTGTCCAATTTGTCCATCGCATCGGTGACAACCTCTCTTGCGGTTGAAAAACCAATGGATAGGTCTGTCCCAGGGGCATCGTTATCAATTGTTTTGGGAATCCCAATCATGGCAATGTTGGCATGCTTGCATAAGTCGGCAATAATGGGCATAGAGCCATCTCCACCAATAACAATCACCGCATCCAATTTTAATTTTTCAACACCGGCCTTAAAGCGTGCCAAAACAGTTTTGTCATCAATTTTTTCACGACGACCGTTGTCGTGTGCCATAATCGGGCTGTTGTTTGTGCCAAGCATTGTGCCGCCCAAAGTAGCAAAAGGAAATTCAAAACTGGATAAAGTAAGCCGTTCATATTCCATTGGACGAACAATCAATCCGTTTGAACCATTATGAATGCCATAAACATCCCAACCTTTTCCAATGGCCGCAAATGTAATGGCCCGTAAAGCTGCATTCAAACCAGAACAATCTCCACCACTTGTAATAACGCCAATGCGTTTGATTTCTTTTTTCATATTATCCCCCTTTACAGTGAAAAATCTTTTCCAAGATAGGTTGCTTTTACTTTTTCGTCTTTAATAATTTCTTTGGGTGTGCCATGTTTTAAGACAACACCATCATGTAAAATATAGGCTCGGTCAATAATGCTGAGCGTTTCCCGTACATTGTGGTCTGTGATTAAAACGCCAATGCCACGATGTTTCAACTGTCCCACCAAGTCTTTAATATCGGACACAGCAATCGGGTCAATACCGGCCAAAGGTTCGTCCAATAAAACAAAAGAAGGGCGGCCTGCCAAAGCTCGGGCAATTTCCAAACGCCGTCTTTCCCCACCGGATAAAGCTCTGGACGGAGAAAAACGCAAATGCTCAATCGCAAAATCTTTTAACAGATTGTCCAATTCCTGTTCCTGCTTGTCTTTATTGGGCTCAACCAATTGCAATACAGCCCGAATGTTGTCTTCCACATTCAACCCCCGAAAAATAGAGGCTTCTTGTGGCAAATAGCCAATTCCCATTCTGGCCCGCCTATACACAGGAAACTTTGTAATGTTCGTGCCGTTTAAGGTAATAGAACCGTGAGAGGGGGCAATCAACCCTGTAATACAGTAAAAACAGGTAGTTTTGCCGGCTCCGTTTGGCCCAAGCAAGCCCACAGCTTCGCCTTGCTTCACTTCCAAAGAAACATCACGCAAAACAACCCTGCGTTTATAGCTTTTACTTAAATTTGTGACAACTAATCCCGATTGTGTTTTGATCATAGTGTAATCCTATTGTTTGAAATCATTTGGCGTTAAAGTGCCTTTAATGCGTTGGCTTTGATGCTTGTTTATCAACTGACTTTTGCCCGTTTTCATATCCAAAGTGGCTTTGTCGGCTGTGACAAAACTTGCCCCTTGATACAGATAAACATTGCCCATCATCTCCATTTCTTCTGTCAAAGGGTTATAGATACCCTTGTCGCCGGTGATTTTATTTTTTCCTTTCGTTAAAATAACATTTCCTGTTGCAACGATTTTTTGAATGCGCCCCTTTGTTTCATCAGTATAATAAAGGATTGCCATATCGGCTGTCAAGATGTTTTCTTGATGCAACACAGAAACATTTTCTTTTGCTGTAATAGTTTTGTTCATACGGTTGATGTTCAAACCATTGGTGGTATTCACAGTCATCAGGCCTTTCTCTGATTTGATTTTGGTGTTAGTTTTTCCCTTAAAATCAATCAGGTTTCCCTTGTCTTGTAAATGAAAACCTTGAGCGGTTAAACTGCCGGCCGGCCCACTAATTTTAATCTCTTTTTCGGAATCTAAAATGCCGGAAAAGGTGGCTTTAACATGGCTTGTATAGGCTGTATAGCCCGATTTTGTAGTGCTTTTAACAGGATTTTCAAACCAAAAATACTCATCTTTCTGATAGGCCAAAGCATAGTCGGTGAATGCAGTCAATTCATCATTATCCGATAAACTATAAACAGCCAAAGGTTTTTCCAAACGAGCCAGAGCCTGTTGTGCATCCACTTCCTTCACACTGTCCGAAGTGACGGTCATAGTGCGCTTTTTTTCATCTTGTGCATGAAAGCGTACATTTTCCATATCCACAGACGGAGTGTTGGAATTGGTCTTTTGAAGTGGCAACTCAAAACGTTCTTTGTCGGGTGTCAACAAAGGCCAAACGGCAATTGTGGTGGCCAACAAAAAAGCAAATACAGGAAAAGCGTGCTTAAAAATCAACACACGACGAGAATGCTTTTTTAAGAACAAAGAACGCTTGGTGAACATTTTTTTATGCAACCCCCGCACGCAACAGGTGGTGCATATGAATTAAACCAATCGGTTGCCCCAATTCATTGACCACAAAGATATTGGTGATTTTTTTCGTATTCATAATGTTCAAGGCTTCTGAACCCAACATATTTTCCGAAATAGTTGTTGGGGCTGGATTCATAATTTCCGAAACAGATTTTGTCATCAAATCCGGACTCATATGCCGCCGCAAGTCACCGTCTGTAATCATCCCCACCAACACACCATTGTTATCCAAAATCCCAATACAGCCCAACATTTTTTTTGACATAATCATCAAGGCTTCGGACATTTGTGTAGCCAAAGAAGTAGTTGGTAAATCTGCTTCTGTTGCCATGATATCTTTCACTTTAACCAAGATATTGCCCAGTTTGCCACCAGGATGCCTGTCATGATACAGCTCTTTTGTAAAGCCACGCATATTCATCAAAGCCACCGTTAAAGCATCACCCATTGCCAAAGTGGCAATCATGGATGTTGTGGGAGCCATATTAAACGGACAAGCTTCGGGGATTTCTTGTTTGTTTGGAATCTGTAAAATCCAATCGGCCGCCTTTCCAAGTGTACTTTGTGGGGCACTTGTCACCGCCACCAAAGCAATGCCAAAACGCTTACAATAATTGATGATATCAAACAGCTCTTTACTTTCACCCGAGTTGGATAATGCCAATACCAAATCATTTTTGGTAATCATACCCAAGTCACCATGACTGGCTTCCCCAGGGTGAACAAAGAAAGCAGGGGTTCCCGTACTGGCCAAAGAAGCGGCAATTTTTTTGCCGATATGGCCGGGTTTGCCCATTCCAGTGACAATGACACGGCCGCTCAGTGTTAAAATCTTTTGGGCGACTTGAACAAAAGCTTCATCAATACGATGAGCCATTGTTTCCAAAACCTTTGTTTCCAAAGCCAATGTGTTTTGTGCAGAGTGTTTAATTTCTTCTGGTGTCATTGTCTTGCCTCCCTATCAATGATGAAATAAATCTGGGTCTTCATAGCCCAAAATATCTAACTCGGCTCGGGTGTTCAAAAATTGAAAACAGGATACCGCCAAGTTTTGTTTTTTTTGTTTTTTCAATTCTTTGTCCAAAATCGCTTTCAAAGCATGTAAATACATCACATCATTAGCTGCATAGCGAATTTGTTCTTCCGACAGTTCTTTTTTTGTCCAATCAGAGCATTGTTGTTCTTTATCCAAAGTGATGCCCAGCAAATCCTCGCACAGATTTTTTAAGGAATGCTTTTTGTCGGGCCACACCAATTTATGGGCAATTTTTGTGCAGTATAAAGGGCCAACTTCAATATCAAAAGCCACCTTTAATTTGGCTGCATCAAAACGGGCAAAGTGGAAAATCTTCAAAATCTTCGGATTGGTCAATAATTTTTTCAAATGAGGATATTTTTTTCCTTTTTGAATTTGAACCAACCACGCATTTCCTTGTCCATCCCCAATTTGTACAAGGCATAACTTATCATTGACAACATCTAGCCCTGTTGTTTCGGTATCAACGGCCACCATTTTAGGCCACTTGATATCGGCAGGCAAATCTCCTTGAAAAACTTGAATAGATTGCATATATATCTCCTTTGATAGAATCAGTTTATACGAACCTTTTTGAAAAATCAAGCATAAATACGCAATTATTTGTGAACAAATTCAACCGCAGAACGCAATAATTCTGTCAAACCTTGATGAGCCACACCCGAAATAACAAAGATGTTTTTCTTTGTCGCTTTTTTCAAGGCCTTTACTTTGTCTTGCATCTCTTCGGGTAAAACAGCATCTGCTTTGTTCAATACAATCAATTCCGGCTTTTGTGCCAATTGAGTGCTGTAATTTTCTAATTCATGACGAATGGTCTTATAGGAAGCAACAGCATCTTCGGCTGTGGCATCAATCAGGTGAATCAATCCCCCACAGCGTTCCACATGCTTCAAAAATCTGTCGCCCAAACCAGCGCCTTCACTTGCGCCTTCAATCAACCCAGGAATATCGGCAATCAAGATTTCCCGATTATCTACCGAGGCTACGCCCAAGTTAGGATGTAGTGTGGTAAAAGGATAGTCCGCAATTTTTGGCCGAGCCCGAGTGACAGCTGTCAAAAAAGTGGATTTACCGGCATTTGGAAGCCCAACCAAACCAATGTCTGCAATCAGTTTTAAGCGCAACCAAACCCATAATTCTTCGCCCGCTTCGCCTTCTTCGGCAAAATGAGGAGCCTGATTGGTGGAGGTTTTGAAAAACTCATTACCACGCCCGCCTTTGCCGCCTTTAACGGCAGTGTATGTTTGGCCTTCTTCGGTCAAATCAGTTAAAATGGTTTCTTTGTCATCTAAAACAACTTCTGTTCCCACAGGCACCGAAATAATCAAGTCTTTACCACCAGCCCCTGTACAGTTTCTGGCAGCCCCATTATGCCCTTTTTCGGCCTTAAAGTGTTGTTGATAACGAAAATCAATCAAAGTGTTCAAGTTGTTTTTGGCCACAAAAATCACATCGCCACCTTTGCCACCACAACCACCATCTGGCCCGCCAAATTCAATGAACTTTTCATGTCTGAATGAACAGGCACCATTGCCACCGTCACCGGCTTTTAAGTATATTTTTGCTTCATCTAAAAACTTCATAAGTCTTACTCTAACAGCTGTTTTGAAAAAAGTCAAACAAAAATGTGGAGTCAGTATATCAACCCCACATTTTTAATTTTATCTTGAACCTTGCTTATTCAGCAACCGGAACAACATTCACAGTTGTGCGGTCTTTTGCGCCATGAGTGAATTGAACTGTGCCATCCACTGTTGCAAAAATGGTGTGGTCTTTGCCCATACCCACATTCTTGCCTGGGTAATAAACTGTGCCACGTTGACGCACGATGATGTTTCCAGCCACAACGGCTTGTCCACCAGATTTTTTCAAACCCAAACGGCGACCGGCTGAGTCTTGTTTATTGCTTACGGAACCACCCGCTTTTTTATGTGCCATGAGTTACTCCTTATGCTTTAATATCAACAATTTTGATTAAGGTCAAATCTTGTTTATGACCTTTTTTGCGTTTATAGCCGTGACGACGAATTTTTTTGAAAATAATCACCTTTTCACCACGAGCTTGTTTCACGATTTCAGCTGTCACGGAAGCACCTTCAACAGTTGGTGTGCCGATTTTGTCACCAGCAACCAAGACTTCGTCAAAAGAAATTTTTGTTCCGTTTTCACCTTCCACCTTTTCAATCAAGAGAATATCATCTTTCTTGATGCGGTATTGTTTTCCGCCGGTTTTAATAATTGCAAACATTTTTATCCCTTTTGTTAAAATTGAGTGGCTACATTTATACACCATTTTAATTGCCTTGTCAAGAATAAAATTGAAATTGATTTATTTTTCTTTACTTTTTTTGAAGATTTGACTATCTTGCAAGAAAGAGAAGAGATAAAGGAGTATAAAAATGGCTGAAAAAACGAAACATACATTCAAAACTTATTTCTTTACAGGTGTTTTGGTCACTGCACCAGTTGCCTTGACTTTTTACCTTGTGATAGAGTTATTTAAGTGGATTGATGCCTCTGTGATACGGTTTATACCAGAAAAATACAATCCAGAAACCTATCTGTCGTATGGATTGCCAGGCCTTGGGATATTGCTGTTGGTGGTTGCTTTTGTGTTGATAGGGATGCTTGCGACCAACATTTTGGGGCGGTGGCTGATGAGCTTTGGCCAGCGGCTGATTGAAAAGACACCTGTGATTTCTGGTGTTTATTCAGCCTTGAAAAAACTGTTTGAAACTTTGTTGGGGCAGGGAACAACAAGTGCTTTCCGCAAGGCGGTTTTGGTGGAATACCCTCGCAAAGGGGTGTGGACAATTGCCTTTATCACAACGCCCGTTTATGAAGGATTTGAACACCTTTTACCCCAAGATATGGTGACAATCTATGTGCCAACAACGCCTAACCCCACTTCGGGCTTTATGTTGTATGTGCCCAAAAAAGAGATTAAAGAGTTGGATATGCGTGTGGATGATGCGTTCAAGCTGCTTGTTTCTACAGGGATTGTGACCCCTTCAAAGAAGATAAAAAAGCCCGAATCTCGCTGAGATCACGATTGTTCAATGCTTGTTTATAGGCTTTGGATACTGGGGTAGCATGAAACAGCCCCATCAGATGCGGCAAAATCACACTCAACCTGTCTACATTTTTTTCTAAATAAGGAATCATCTGTTTCAAAACCTCACTGCGTTGAAGAATGGGGTGATGGTCTTGATAGAACAGGGCATCCGCCTTGGCCAATAAATAAGGATTACCATACGCCACCCGCCCCAACATAGCACCATCTACATATTCAAGATGTTCCTGCGCACTTTCCAAAGTCAAAATGTTGCCGTTGATGGAAATAGGCATATCTGGGAAAGATTTTTTCAAACGATAAACGGTGTTGTAATCCAAAGGCAGGCGTTTTCTGTTTTCATCAGGTGACCAATTGAGCTTGGCTTTTCGGGCATGAACAATCAAGTGCGCACAGCCGGCCTGTTTAACCAAATCGGCAAAGTGAAACAATTCAGTGAAACCGTCTTTTGTGCTGCCTTCCAAAGCAATGCGCGTTTTGACAGACACAGGCAAATTCGCTTTGGCTCGCATTTCGTTGATACATTCAGCCACCAATTCAGGGGTTTTCATCAACACAGCCCCGAATCGGCCAGATTGTACCCGAGAGCTTGGACAACCAGCATTGATATTGATACCGTCATAGCCAAAATCCTCGGCCATTTTTGCACAGAGTGCCATCTGTTTGGGGTCGGCTCCACCCACTTGTAAAATAAGCGGATGTTCTTCCTTATTGTATTGTAAAAGTTGGTCTTTTTTGCCCAAAATAAGGGCAGGGACAGCAATCATCTCGGTATAAAGCGTGGCTCGCTTGGTAATCAGACGCATAAAATAGCGAAAATGCCTGTCCGTCCAATCCAGCATGGGCGCAACAGATATTTTTTCGGAAAAAACTTGTTTTTTTATTGTCATTAGGATATAATAGCACAAAATCAAACAAAAAGAAAGGAGCAAATGATGCAATTGACAGCACAAGAAATTGAAAAAATCCAAGTTTATTTGCAACAACTGTTTTGGAATCCGGAAATAGCCCTCCGCCCTGGAACAGGAAAAGAGGCTCCTGCCGAAGTATATGTGGGTAAAGAGTTTATCGGTGTTGTCTATAAAAACTCGGACGATGGGGAAATCTCGTACGATTGGAATATGTCCATCTTGCAAGAGGATATCGAAAAGTTTTAATTGACAAAACTGTTTTTATTTAACGGGACTGTTTCACATGGATTGTGTCCGTTATTTGTTGATATTTCGTGTTCAAAATTTAAAAATGTTGATAAAAAACAAGACACCCCATTTCAAATGAGCGAGGCCACTTTATCTGTGTAGGCGAAAGGATTTAATAGTTAGTGAGAAGTGGGTGGTAGCCAGTGCATTCGTTTTACAAATCGTTGAACAGTCATTCGCTGGACTCCAATTGTTCTGGCAATCTGAGCTTGTGATATTCCCTTGTTTAATAGGGATTTAACTTGTTTTGCATTCTGTGATAATTTCAATTTTTTTGATTGCGCGGCAAAAGGTCGTCCTAGTCTCTTTCCACTCGCCCGTACATTTTCCAACGATGATTTGGTGCGTTGAGAAATAAGATTCCTTTCAATTTCAGCGGATAGTCCAAAAGCAAACGCCATAACCTTAGATTGAATATCATTTCCAAGGCGATAGTTTTCCTTGATGGTCCACACTTGGCAATTTTTATTAAGACATGATTCCAAAATACGCATCACCTCCAACAAAGATCGGCCCAACCTAGATATCTCACAAGCAATCAATATGTCACCTTCCTTCAATTCATTCAGCAGTTGCCCCAGCTGGCGTTTAGCAAGCGGTTTTCGGGAGGATATTTTTTCTTGAACCCATCTGTCAATTTTGATTTTTTGAGATTTAGCGAACTTTTTAATTTCAAATTCTTGATGTTCCAGCGTTTGTTTGTTGGAGCTGACTCTGATATATCCAATAATAGCCATTTTTTAATCCTTTCACATTGTTCGTTTAATCAGAAACAGTTGTCGCCTTTAATAGAACGATTAAATCAAGCACTTTTTCATATATTTGTATTTTTCCCCTTTTTCTTTATAAATTACTTGAAAATAAAAGAAAAATCCTTAATTTTTTTGTACACAGTAATGTAATTCAATTGGTATTTTACGCAGATGAACACAATCGTTGGTTTGTGTTACAAGTATCAACGGAGAAGAAAGTTCTCCATTAGTTTAACATAAAAGAAAGGATTAAATATGAATAAAAGTTTATTATTGATTGCCGCTACTATGGCATTTACTGCAGTCCAGGCTCAGGCATTAGAATTGCAACAATATGTCTCAGTTAAGGGCAATTATGCAAAATTGGATAGTAACTTTACAAACAAAGATCCAGATGGTGATGGAGCTTATAAAGCAAAAACCGATGACCAGACATTTGGTGCCAGTTTGGCATATGGTGTGAAGATTTCTGATTTCCGCACAGAATTAGAGGGAAATTGGAACGCAAATGCTGAGGATAAGTTTGTGGATCAAGATGGTGATAAAACAAAGACAAAAGTGACCGCTCATTCGTTAATGTGGAATACTTACTATGATATCCCAACAGGTTTGCCTGTGCGTCCATATGTCGGTGCCGGTATTGGTGTTGCACGTGTAAAGGCAACATTGAGTTGGCCAGATTTTAACGAAAAATTTTCTATGAAAAAAACAAAATTTGCCTATCAATTGGGAGCAGGTGTTTCGTATGATCTAACTTCAAATTGGGCTATTGATGCGGGTTATCGCTATTTGGACTATGGAAAGTTTACTAAAACCGATGAAGATGGTAAAAATACACTTAAGACAAAAACACATAATGTACATTTAGGTGTGCGGTATACATTCTAATAGTTTTAAAAATTCTAAAAGAAAGGCCTCGCTTTACCGGCGAGGCTTTTTTGGTGCGGGCGAAAGGACTTGAACCTTCACGCTTTTGGCATTGGCTTCTAAGACCAACGTGTCTACCATTCCACCACGCCCGCCATACTGTTCTTTATACCCGAATTTTTGATAAAATGCAAGCTCTTTTTTGTTCAAAAAATACAAAAATTTGACAAAAAAACAATTCTGTGGTATTATTTATGTACATTTAATTTGTTTTGACGAAAGGATCTCTATGGAAAAATTGATACAATTTCAAAATAAGGTTATCTATAAAGGTAAAAACTATTGCATGCAAGACGAAAAAGGCGTACTCCTTTCTCCAAAATCCCGTGTTCATCTTATGAAAATGTGGCGAGATTCGGGTTGTTCAATTGCCTATTTGGAAAACCGGGAAAAAGAGTCTATGTTTTTGGCTCAGGAAATATCTTACAAAAATAAAGACAATACATATTCACATTTTTCTATTTGCTCGGAAGGGGGCGGAAATATCCCCTCACAGTATGTTTTGTCAACTTATGAATGCACTGCTGACACACCAAACACCCTGAAAAAAGGACGAGCATTTGTCGCTGGAGAGTTTCACTCTGCTGCTGTACAATATAGCTGTAAGTCTGCGTTGTATGTCCGAGATTATGATAAAAAAGGCAGATGCCTGTGGCTTTCGGTGATTGCTCGTGAAGAAGGACGGGATAAATTCGGTTTCAGTGCTGTTGATTTGAAGATGACATACACCAAAGACAGCTTAATTCCTGCCCAAGTGACAGTAGTGCCTGCCGATACAAGATTTTTGTGTCACAAACGCCCCGAAAGTGTTGGTGTTTTTGCGCCCACTATTCCTGAGGTGACAAAAGAAGTGTTAAAAAATTTTAACATTGCTGTGCCCAAAAATATCTCTGTCAGAAAAAAAATAAGTCAAAATACCGGCAGATAATTATTTGTTGTACAAACTGTCAAAAGCATTACAATGGGGGCAAAGGATATGCCATTCACCCACCGTATGATTGCATGAAGCACATATCCACAATGCATCATCTTCTGATTCAATAGCCTTTTGTTCCCATTCAAGGGCTTTGGCTTCATGATGCCATCCGCTGCGTTCAATAAAGGCCATCATATCAGCCACCTGACGTGTTAAAGGATATTGTTGTAAATAAATATCCAAGTTTTCTTTGGCTCGCATCCAATTATGTAAGTCCATATCCATATCTGCCCGAGCCAGTAAAGAATAACGCTGATCTCTGGTATTTCGTGTTAAATCCAAAATGGCCTTCATCCGCTTTTTCTCAGGCAAGGCTTGAATAGCTTTTTTATAGCCCAAATAGATAAGCCAGTTCGGATTTTTCCGCCATGCTTTTTCCAAGGCTTTTGTCGCTTTTTTCGGAAAAA
Source organism: Alphaproteobacteria bacterium (assembly GCA_045605805.1). Lineage (GTDB taxonomy): Bacteria > Pseudomonadota > Alphaproteobacteria > CAAHEQ01 > UBA3637 > UBA3637. Next base: position 14,759 of record JAZUQR010000013.1, read on the forward strand.
CCTCGGCATAGGCCAAAACGATGGCAGGATAAGTTGGGGCAAGGGCAAACGCTTTATCCACTTTTCCCATTTTTAACATCAAGGCCGCTTTGTGAGACAGATACTGCTCTTTCGTATAGTGTTTTTTGTTGGCCTCCAATAACTTCAAAGCTCCTGACCAATCACTTCTGATTAAGGCCAAAGACATTTTTGTCTGTTGAACCCAAGGGGTGGAGTCATTGTTGGCGGGTACTTGCCGCAGTAAAGAGTCAATTGCTTCAAAGTCACCCAAATCTTGTGCCTGTTGAACAAGCCCATAAAGCCCCGCCATTTTTGTGGATTCAGTTTTGCTGAGAGTTTCAAATGTTTGCGCTTTTGGATTCAATAAGGCCGCAATTAAAAGCGTTTCGGTTGCGTTGGCACCATATAGTTTTGCTGCCTTGGCAACCAATTTGTCTTTTTTGTCTGTTTCATGGGCCACAATAGCTGTTAAAAGTTCCGGTAAAAAAAGATTTTTGTTGGCTTGTTTTTTTGTGTAGCGCCATTCTTGAAACTTACCCCACCATCCAAACGGTTTGGATAAAAGTTTCAATACCCAAAGCAACACCCAAAGGCCAACAATAAATAAAATAAACGAAACCGTAATTTCATAGCTCGGTGTGCTTAAAGTGACAAAACAAGTGTCTTTAACGATAAAAAAAGTAAGCGCACCCATCCCGATAAGGGCCAATAAAAATTTGGTCATTTTGCTCCCCCTTGTTGAAAGATTTCATTGATTACCGTGTCTATTTGCTGATTCATCTGAATTTGTTTTTGTGCGCTGGCCAGCACATCTTTTAATGTGTTTTGCACATTTTCAGGCAAATCTGCCCCATACCGCACAACATCCTCTGGACAATCAGCCTTCACCGCATTTTCAAAAAGATAGAACTTACCCAATAGTGTATTGTTATCCGGATTCTTTTGACGAATATCAGCCAAGAAATAGGGAATCATTTTCAAATAAACCAAATAGGTGGGATAATCATTTTGGAACAAACGGAATAACGCCCGCTTTTTAATCTGGCGAAATTGAATGTCCATCTGGTTGTGTTGATTTTCCAAACAGAGTTGCAATAATTGCATCAATGCCTTGTCTGTTTGAGGTGTCTTGTTGGGCATCAACATCAGCTCTTCTAACACAGGACGACATTCGCCTTGTTGTTGAAAAGCCTCTTTTAACTCAATGGATTTTAATAAAAAAGAGGCGTTTGTTTCGGGAAGAAAATCAGAGCGTTCACTGATTTCAGTCACCGTTTTTTCTTCCACCTGAGGCAATACCTTTGCTGGCTGATTCAAAAATTCCTCTGTCACTTCTTCCACAAACTCCATCTGTTTTGGCACAACAGGTGGTTCTTCCAAAGTCATAAGGTCAGTATCTTCGGATAAATCAACAGGCAGAACCTCATCCACCACAACCGGTTGAGCTGTAACTGCTTCGGCAACGGGCAGAGGAGAGGGAAGTGTATCCTCAAATAAAGGAATGTTCACGGGCTTTGGAGGGTTCAAAAAATGATAAACCGCAGGCGTAAGATAATAACTTGCCCCAGCACCGGCTAGAAATAAGGCGAAAAAAAACAAACTCAAAAGAATCTTTTTTGCTTTTGATTTCTTTTTGCGTTTTTTTTGATTTTCCCCTTGCGTTTCAGGTGTTTCAACAACCATCTGCTCAGGCTCTTGTTGGGCTTCCTTTGTCATTTATTCCCCCCTTTTTTTATTCTTCTGTTTGATAAATTGAAAACGCTTTTTGAATTTCTGGCGCATTGATTTGAATGTTAAAGTTTTGGGCATACCCCTCTACCACAGCCGCATACAGAGACTGGGCAGTTTCGGCCGAGACCAGTTCGGTTTGTGCCGGTAAATCTTTTGCCTCAATTTGTGGGGTATAGATTTGTGTGACAGCCGCAATCAACATGCCGTTTGAAACAGGAATACTTTGTGCATTTTCATATCCTTTTGCTTGTGTAAAAATAGAGGCAAGAGCCGTTTCGGGCAAGTCCTTTGGATCTTTCAATGAAGCCCGTTTGACAACAATAACTTGTCCGGATTTTGCCGAAATATTCCCGTTTTTCATTTGTTCTAAGACCTTTTGAACCAATTCAGGTTGCATCATCTTTTGTTGTTCTTGCTTCCACAAGGCCTTTAATTGATTTTGTACCAAATTAAACTCTTTGGCTTGTACAGGATGAATGGCGTTCACTTCGGCCACAATATAGCCGTTTTGATGTTCGGTTAAAGCAGACACCTCGTTTTCTTTCAAAGTGAATAGGTCTTGCATCAAATCTTGGTTTTTCAACTCGTTTGGCAAAGTATCCAAAGCCATTTCAATTTTATTATAGGTTTGTGTTTTAAGCCCCATCTCTTTTGCAGCTTGCGCCAACGAAGCACCCGCACCCAGTAAATCTTCTAATTGACGAGCCTTTTCCTCTAAAACAGCATAGGCTTTTTCTGTGGCAATTTGTTTTTTGATTTGAACATAAACTTTCGCTTTATCCGGCTTTTGTTCAGCCTCAATCTTTGCCACCAAAATCAAGTGCCAACCCACAGCGGTTTCCACGGGATTGGAAACAACATCTTTTTTCAAAGCAAAAGCGGCTTCACCCATTTCTGGCAACAAATCTGTTTTTGCCACCATACCAAAATCTGTTTGTTCCGGTTCTTGCCCATATTCGGCCGCTTTGTCTAAAAAGTTTTGGGCATTCAAGCCGTCTTTTGCCTGTTCAGCAGCCTCTTTTGTATTAAAGCGAATCTGATACAGTTGGCGTTTTTCAGGTGTTGCATAACGATCTTTTTCTAACTCATAGGCTTCATCTAATTCGGTTTGAGTAATATCAATTTTGTCGGCAATTGTCTGAGTTGTTAAAGTCAACACAGTAATATCTCGTTGCTCTGGAATCATAAAATCAGACAAATAGGCTTCATAGTATTCCTTCAACTCGTCTTGAGATGGTTGTTGATTCAGCTTGATTTTGTCTGTTTCAATTAAAAGAGCCTGTACATCCCGTTGCTGATTTTGGGCTTGCCATTTTAATTTTGCCAACACCTGAGAGGTTGGAGCCGCAAAACGAATGGTATTGCTTAAATGTTGATTGGCAAGTTCGTTGCGCAATTGTTCGGCCAATTGGGCTTCTGACACACGAGTTTGAGATAAATAAGCCATGAACAGATTTCTGTCAAATTGTCCTAAGTTATTTTGAAAAGCAGGGTGGCGTTCCACATATTTACGCACCGCTTCATCCGAAGCAGCCAACCCCAAATCTTCTTGAATCATCTTGTTGATGGTATCGGTCACCTGTTTTTGCACAGTTTGTTCCAACAGTCCCATTTCAATGGCCTTTTTCGGGGAAATATATTGGCCAGACAGTTGAGAAAAGCGGGCCCGTTCTGCCTCAAAAGCCTTGTTTAGATCGGCCATAGAAATCTTGTGTGAGCCAACTTGAATGGCTGTGGCATCCTTGCCGGCAGTGTTGCCAATACCACCTACGCCCCAAAAAGCCATCATACTGATGCCCAAAACCACAAAAATTGCTTTTGCGACCCATGAATTTCCAATTCTATTAAAAAAACTAATCATTTGATACTCCTTTGTCTTTTGAAAAGAGTCTAACTCAAAAAAAAATGAAAAGCAAGTACTTTGTTTGAAAACGCTGATGAAAGCACATTTGTTCACGAAATGGCACACGCTTGTATGGATGTGTTGGAAAGATGAGCACAAGGTGGAAACACCAAAGCACAAAAGGACTTGGATAAAATCCATAAATGGACATAAAAAAACACCTTATAAATCAAGGTGTTGTATCATAAATGGTGGGTGCGACAGGGATTGAACCTGTGACCCCTACCGTGTGAAGGTAATGCTCTCCCGCTGAGCTACGCACCCAAGTTCAATGACAGCATTCTATACTAAAAAAAAACGCCTGTCAAGAAAAAAATGATATTTTTGTTTTATTTATCATTTCTGGCTGCTATTGTGATTAACCGCAACAGTCATAACGGGCCAATTTTTGCATTAATTTAGCCCATTTTTGGCGTTGTTGGCGTTCTTCTTCTGGCATATCCTCAGGAACAATGTCATAAATTAAGTTTTGTATGAGGGGTTGAAATGCCGGTGAATTTGTGGCGGCAAGGACGGCAAAATCATCCAAAATGGATTTTTTTTCTTTCACTTCGGTGGCTGGTTTGTCTTTTAATTCATTCCAAAAGTCGTGTATCAAATCTTCACGGAGCACATGAGCGGCATAGGGAATGTTTTGGTGATCATGAGCTTCGCTTATACCATTTTTAATGTGATTGACAATGTTTCGCCGTTTTTCCAAAGGAAATTTTCGTGTTTCAATCAAAAGGAAAGTAATGGAATGCATGGCACGATTTTCAAAGTGTTTCACCCATTCTAGTGCGTTTACTTCATGCAAATTCTGTTTCATTTTGTTTGTCTTTCAAGATTTTGGAATGAACGATCATGATAGCCATTCCTTAAAAAATAGGGGAGATTCAGCTTTTACAGGCTAAACCTCCCTTTATTGGCTCCAGCGGTAGGGCTCGAACCTACGACCAATCGGTTAACAGCCGATTGCTCTACCACTGAGCTACGCTGGAACAGTGGCTACATATTACAGGAAAAAAAATCAAATTGCAAGAACTTTTTTTTGTAATATGCATTTTTTTCTTGGAGGCCGGTACCGGAATCGAACCGATATCAAAGGATTTGCAGTCCTCTGCATAAGCCATTCTGCCAACCGGCCTTTGTCAAGATGGATATAGTTGTACACTATTTTTTTTTGATAGTCAAGCAAAAAAATAAGTAAAGCATGAAAAAATGTTTGACATTCTATAATACATAGAGTAAAAGGAAAGCATGAAGGGAGGCACAATGCTTCAAGTAAAGAACCAAGAAAGAGTCACTAACTCCTTGAAAAATAACGAAAAAATTGTTCAGAGGGGGGG
>JAZUQR010000014.1:0-9835 GCA_045605805.1 Alphaproteobacteria bacterium
TTTACAGCAATAGACATTTGCACCAGCTTGACACGGCTGGGCATTTGCATCATTTTTTATGTCATAAAAACGAATGTCCAATGGGGGATTATCCGGATGAATATGAACCCCAAAGTTATCTACCCCAGGCTTATGACGATTATATTTTGTGGAATCGTGGCCCCCACCACCGCCACCAAACGCCATCGCAGTGGTTGCCATGCATATCATGCCCAAAAATACAATCGTCCGTTTCATCACTGGTCTCCTTTTTTTTGGTTAAAAAAACACCGGCCGATGGCTTGTGGCCATCCGGTCGGTGTGGTTAAAGTTTATCAAACAGCGGGCGTTGCCCCCTGTTATGAAGAATTGGCAATACCCCCCCCCCTGAACAATTTTTTCGTTATTTTTCAAGGAGTTAGTGACTCTTTCTTGGTTCTTTACTTGAAGCATTGTGCCTCCCTTCACCCCTCCTTTTTATCAGATATAGAATGTAATGTCAAACATTTTTTTATGTTTTCCTTGTTTTTCTTGACAGAAAACAATTTTCGTGATACAATGATTGCACTTCATCATAAAAAGGAGGCTTCCATGACAGAAAATACCAAAATCACCCCTAATTTAGCCTATGATTTTTTACATCGGATGAGAAATGATTATGGGCAAGAAGATCGCTTTGAAGAAGCCTGTGAAGACGATCCAACCATTGCCAATCGTGAACAAATTGCCCTTGAAGCCTTAGCACAAAGCCGTCAGACTGCTGATGACTTTTATGAGGATAAGCCAGAGGAAATGAAGGCAATGCCTGTGTCCAAACCAATCAAACAAGCAACACCTCTGCCTAGCATTGTGACAAAGGGATACATGAATGCCCCAAAAGGACGCATCAATTGGGCGCATTTTGAAAATATGTTGAAACTTTACACATTGGGTTTTTTGTATCAAGATACCCTTTTAACGCCTGAACAAAAAAAAGACAAAGCAGATTTGACTTACGCCATTGAACAGGTAGAAAATCTTAAACACCCGAAGAATCCTCTGTCCGCAGAAGAAATTGTGCAAAAAACAAGCACAACCTATTTTACGTTTGGCAAACAATTTATTGAGGGAAAGGCAAATAATAACCAAGAACTTTTAGGCGAATTGCGTGCAGAAATGGCTTCCACATCCAACGAACATCACTTTAATAAAATGCAAAACACTATAGGCATTGCCGATCGGGTATTTGATTTAATAAAAAACAAACGCTATCAACGGTAATCAACGATTACGGGCCCGCATGATACGCCCTTGTTCTTTTTTCCATTCCCGTTCTTTGATTGTGTTGCGCTTATCTCGCATATCTTTCCCTTGACACAAGGCAATTTTGACCTTTGCAATGCCACGAGAATTGAAATATAAATCCAGCGGAACAATTGTCAATCGTTTTTGATGTACGGCAATAATCAACTTAGATAACTCTTTTTGATGTAATAATATCTTGCGTGGGCGGTTCACCTTTTGTTCAACAAAACCACCCTGCCCGTTTTTATATTCATCTATGTGTGCATTTACCAGAAAAAGTTCCCCTTTATCTGGTGAAATATAACTTTCGGCAATTTTCGCATGCCCCAGCCGCAAAGATTTGACCTCTGGCCCTGTCAGCATTAGGCCTGCCTCATAGGTATCCAAAATCTGATAATTAAAATGGGCCTTACGATTGGTTGCCACTGTTTGTGAATTTTTTTTCACGCTTTTCTCCTTATTTTCTATAAGTATATCTTTTTTTACGGCAATTTTCAACTAAAAAACTGGCCATGATTATAATTTGTGGTATAATTATACTTATGGATAAGGAGGGAAGATATGACTGACAATCAAGAAAATACCATTGCCACAAAGGATATGTCCGCTTATCCAGAGGTGGACCAAAAAGAACAGATGCAGCAACAGGAGAAAACACACTCAGAAAACAATTCGGTCTATCAACAGTTGATTCAAAGAAACAGCCGATAAGGCCTTCAACAAAAAGCCCCTGCGTCTGCGGGGGCTTTTTGTTATTTTGTTTCTATTTTTCGCATTTTCCTCATTTTTTCAAATCGCTCATAGGATTTTCTGTCCTGTTCAAACATTTTTTTCAAATGAATGCGCCCTTGTTCAATACAATTCTCGCAAAAAGGCAAATACCCCTCTTGTTCCAATTTCAACCTTTTTTGCGTCAATTGTGGCAAATTATCCTTAGTATGCAGAATACAATTTGGGGCATCACATTCCGGATGGAGTTTCGTTCCTGTCATCCCCAACAAAGTGGCCATTTTACGCATAAGCAGCGTTTTGAATTCCTCGGGCTTGTCTTGCAATCCATAGCCAGAAACAACCAAGGCTGTATCAGTTGATGCCAAACCTTTGCATGACCTTTTGGATTGACCATTGTTTTGATGGAGAATCATATCCGAACTTGTGACAGCCAAAAACAAGGGTTTTGCCTTTGGAAAGTTGAACATTTGTACGAAAGAAAGTGGTGCCAAAAAATCTGCCCCACATATAGACACAATATTCAAAACACGTTCGGCATCTAATTGTTCATTTGGCAATTTTATATTCCGAATCAACTCGTTGGGAGAAATTTTTGAACCCTTTTTTCTCTCATCTCCATAAATGCTGTCAACTATGTCAAACTTTCCCTTTAATTCTGGATAGATTTTTAACATTTCTTGTACAACTTGTTCTACAAGGGGTTGAAAACCCTTTGCTCCGCTTTCATACAGAGCAACTATCTGTCTTTTTTTCACATTCTCTCCTTTGAAAATATGTTTTATTTTAACTTTTTTTCTTGACTTTGTCAAGTCTTACAGTTCTTGTAATTCTAATTCTTCCAGTTTTTTGATGCGGTCACGCAATTTGGCAGCCTGTTCAAAATCCAAGTTTTCGGCCGCCAAGCGCATTTGCTTTTTCAAGGATTCAACTGTTTGAGGCATATCTTCCACTTCTTGAACAGTTGTTCCGGTTAAATCATTGAAATCTTTAATCAAATCAGGAATTGGTTTTTGAATACCTTTGGGGGTGATATGATGTGTTTTATTGAAATCAATTTGCTTGTCACGCCTGCGTTTTGTTTCTGTTAAAGCGGCATTCAAGGAGCCAGTCATTTTATCAGCATAGAGGATGACCCTTCCTTCTTGATGGCGTGCCGCACGGCCGATTGTTTGAATTAAAGAGGTGGTGGAACGCAAGAAACCTTCTTTATCGGCATCTAGGATAGCCACCAAGGCAACCTCAGGAATATCCAACCCCTCTCGCAACAAGTTGATACCGACCAGAACATCAAAATCGCCCAATCGTAATTCACGGATAATTTGGATGCGTTCCAATGTATCAATGTCAGAATGCATATATTTGGCACGCACACCGTTTTCATTCAGGTAATCCGTTAAATCTTCGGCCATTTTTTTCGTCAGTGTTGTGACCAAAACACGGTGACCTTTGGCGGATTCCAATTGACATTCTGCGATTAAATCTTCCACCTGAGTGGCCACAGGGCGGACAATACATTCCGGATCTAACAAGCCGGTGGGGCGAATGATTTGTTCGGTAAAGACACCCTTTGTTTGTTCCATTTCCCATGCCCCTGGTGTGGCGGATACAAAAATTGTATCGGGACGCATTTTATCCCATTCTTCAAACTTTAACGGGCGGTTATCCATACATGACGGTAAGCGAAAGCCATATTCCGCCAGCGTTGTTTTACGAGCCCTATCCCCTTTATACATTGCCCCGATTTGCGGGATAGTCACATGACTTTCATCCACAAAAACAAGCGCATCTTTTGGCAGATATTCAAACAGTGTTGGGGGGGCTTCGCCCGATTTTCGGCCTGTCAAGTGGCGGGAATAGTTTTCAATCCCTTTACAAGAGCCTGTGGCTTCCATCATTTCCAAATCATAGCGTGTGCGTTGCTGGATGCGTTCAGCCTCCAAAGGCTTCTCCTCTTGTTTATAAAAATCTAAGCGTTCTTTTAATTCTTCTTTGATGGTTTTAATGGCTTGCGACAAGGCTGGCCTTGGGGTCACATAGTGGCTTGCGGGATATATGATAATTTCAGGCAGAGCCATTTTCTTTTTACCCGTTAAAGGATCAAACTCGCACACATCTTCCACTTCATCACCAAAAAGGGAGACACGCCATGCCAAGTCTTCATAGTGGCTTGGGAAAATATCCAACACATCTCCGTTCAGACGAAAGCATCCCCGTTCAAACGCCACATCGTTTCGTTTATATTGCAATTCGGCCAAGCGGCGTGTTAAATCTTCCAAATCTACCGTATCGCCCTTTTTAATGGCAAAGGCCATGGCTGAATAACTTTCGGCATCTCCAATACCATAAATACACGACACAGAGGATACCACAATGACATCTCGTCTTTCCAAAAGATGGCGTGTGGCACTGTGACGCAAGCGGTCAATTTGTTCGTTGATAGCACTATCTTTTTCTATGTAAGTATCAGTTTTTGGAATATAGGCTTCCGGTTGATAATAATCATAATATGACACAAAATACTCCACCGCATTATTCGGAAAAAAGTTCTTCATTTCGGCATATAATTGGGCTGCCAAAGTTTTATTATGGGCCAATATCAAGGTCGGACGCTTCATTTGTTGAATGATATGCGCCATTGTATATGTTTTTCCCGAACCCGTTATCCCCAACAAAACTTGGTTATGTTGGCCTTCCTTTAAGCCAGATACCAAACTTTCAATGGCCTGAGGTTGGTCACCAGAAGGTGAAAATGGGGACACCAAATCAAACGCTGCGTCCCCCTGTAAGTTTTGTTTTTCATATAAGGGTATCATTTTTTCTTTTTCCCTTTTGTTTTTTTGATGAGGTTGGGGTTTGTCTTTGCACCTGCGCCCAAATCTTTTTTCCGCCCATTGATTTTTTTTATTTCACTCCACATTTCTTTGACGGCTGTTTTTGTATCTGCAAAAACCTCTTTTATAGTTGGGGTTGGCTCTTGTGTTTTCAAGCGATTATAAACATCCCACAAAATAATCAAAATAACCAATACAACCAGAGTATTGCTGTTTGTCCGCCAAGTCACAACCGCCAACAATGACAAAATAAGTAAGTGGTAAAAAACAACTTTTATCAACGAGGCTTTGTTGTGATTTTGATTAAGATACACTCGGGAAAAGGCAAACTCTCCTTTTTGCATTCCCATTGGATGAAACCCAAACCATGCTAATGTAAAAAAGAAGGCTTCAAACAGATAATAGGCCATCAATGATAGTGATGAACCATAGGCACCGTATGCAACCGTTGTGGCAACGATTCCCCCCATGATAAAGCTGATAAGTGTTGTGGCATAAGGCCCCAAAGAACCTTCTTTTCGTTTAACCATTCCCACCATCAATCCCCATACAGGTATCAATGTCATCCAAGCAATACTTGTCAGTTGTATGGGAATAAAATTCCCAACTGTCGTTCCGATGGCAAAAGACAAACTCCACACACTGAATGTTAAAAACGATAACAAAGGTAATTTATCAAAAAACAGCACTGTTATCATTGTTATCAGCCACGCACCGGATATCAGCAATGATTGTGGAAACGGCATTGGTAAGTCAGGTATTACTTTGTGTAAAACATAAGTACCAGCCACACAGACCAATGGCATCCAAATTCCTTTTTGTTTTACTGAATCAAACCGAGCTGTCAGATACAAAATACCGATTAAAAGGCAGGCAATCCATGTATAAACAGAGACAGATGGTGTCCCAAAAATAAGTGCATTTGCCGTTAGTTCTAAAAGAATTGCCCCACACAGGAAGGCGGCCACAGCCGGCATACATTTGATTTCAAAATCCTGTTCTTTTTGTTTTCGTGTCCATAAATTGAAACCCATCACTGTTCCAAAATAGGCACACAACAAAATCCCAACAAAATATATGACGGACATATTCCCCCTCTTTCTTTTTTTTTAGGCCTTGTGGCGGAAGGAAATGCGCCCTTTTGTCAAATCGTACGGGGTCATTTCAATTTCAACCTTATCCCCTACCATCACACGAATGCGAAACTTACGCATTTTGCCGGCAGTATGTGCAATAATTTCATGACCGTTTTCCAACTGAACACGAAAAGTTGCGTTTGGCAAGGCTTCCATCACTGTACCTGTGAATTGTAAAACTTCTTCTTTTGCCATTTTTTCTCCTTATATTTTAATTATATTTTTCTTTTTTTTGATTTCAAGTATTATTTTCTGAGTTCTGCCCCTGTGTTTTTGGCGGCATAATTCAAAATCTGGGCGGACAGAGCCTCAATTTCGGCATCTGTCAGCGTTTTTTCCATTGATTGGATGACAACCTGAACGGCAATTTGTTTTTTGCCTTCGGGCAAATGTTCGCCTTCATAGACATCAAACACCCGCACAGATTGAATCAGGTTTTTATCCACATTTTGGATGGAGGCCAACAATTTTTGTGCTTCCACCGCTTTATCCATCACAAATGCAAAGTCACGAGTGACCGCTTGATAGGCCGATTTTTTCAATGGCTTCATCATTTTATTGCCTTGCTTTTTGGATGTTGGGATATTATCCAGATAGATTTCGCACGCCACCACTGGTGTTTTGATATCAAATACTTTCAAAATGCGGGGGTGAATTTCACCAAACACAGCCAGCACATTTTTACCAAGTTGCAAGCTGCCACTGCGGCCAGGATGATACCAACTCGGGGCATTTTTATATACCACCATATTTTCGGGCGCATCTGCGGCCATCAAGGCTGTGACAGCATCTTGCTTGGCATCAAACACATCCACCATCCGTTGGGCTTCCTGCCATGTTTTTGGCAACGCATTGCCGGCACGCACGGCACAGGCCACAAGGCGTTGTTCACCACATTTATCCGAAAAGAACTCGGGCCCTACTTCAAATAATTGTACATCTTGAACCCCCGTATCTTGGTTGCGTTTTACCGCAGACAACAGATTCGGCACCAAACTGGGGCGCATTTCATCCAAATCAGAGGCAATCGGATTCGGCAATATGATTCCCTTTCCGCCAAAATGTTTGGCCAATTTTGAATCCATAAACGACCATGTGATGGCTTGATTCAACCCGTTATTCGCCAAGGCACGACGCACAGACATTTCTTGTTTTTGTTTGGGCAACAGATTGCCTATTGGCAAGGTTTCGGCACGCATCGGGGCATCAGGCAGATTCTCCAAACCATAGATGCGTACAATTTCTTCCACCAAATCAGCTGACAGCGACACATCATGCAACCGCCACGACGGCACAGTCACTTCATTACCATTCACGCCAAACTTTAAGGCTTTTAAGATGCGTTCCATTTCATCTTGTGGCACATCCAGCCCCGTTAAACGTTTGACTTCGCCATAGTTAAAGTTGATTGTTCTTGTACAATCTGGCGTTTCACCGGCTACCACCATTTCGGATGGTTCACCCCCACACAAATCCAAAATCATTTGTGTTGCCCGCATATTGTCATCTATTGCACTGTTCGGATCAACCCCCCGTTCAAAGCGAGAACGGGAATCGGACATAGCCCCTGTTAAAGTGCCAGCCTTTGCAATTTTTTCCGGCACAAAATAAGCACTTTCCAAAAAGATGTTTTTTGTATCTTTTGACACAGCTGTATCCACACCACCCATAATACCGGCAATACTTTGTGCGCCTTTTTCATCTGCCACCACACACACCTGTTCGGACAAGGTATATTCTTTATCGTCCAACGCCATCATTTTTTCATCTTGCTTGGCCGAACGCACTGTGATATTACCTGTCAATTTATCGGCATCAAACACATGCAACGGACGGCATTCGGCAATGTTCAAATAGTTTGTAATATCTACCAGTGTGGAAATAGGACGAAGTCCTGCGGCAATAAGTGCTTTTTTCATCCATTCCGGACTTTCACCATTGGTCACGCCTCGGATATAGCGACCTGTATAAATTGGGCATGTTTCATCTTCAATTTTCACCTCAATCGGAGAAACATAACTTCCTTTTACCATTGGTACAGGTTCTTCAACCAATTCCCCAATTCCTGTGGCTGATAAATCACGAGCCACCCCTTTTACACCCAAGCAATCCGGCCGGTTTGGTGTCACATTGATATCAAACACCACATCCGCATTTAAGGCTTCGGCCGCAGGTGTTCCGGCTGGCAAATCTGTTTCAAGCTCAATAATCCCTGTATGGTCATCCCCTAACAACAATTCGTCTTCGGCACACATCATCCCATTGGAATCTATCCCACGGATTTTGCCCACTTCCAACTTTTCATTAAACTTTGGAATCAAGCACCCAGGCAAAGCCAAAATAGATTTCAAACCCACACGCACATTGGGCGCACCGCACACAATTTGCAGGTCTTGTTTGCCATCAAAAACACGCAAAATATGTAATCTATCGGCATTTGGATGTTGTTCCACAGAACGGATTTCGCCCACGATAAACCCTTCCAAGCGGGCAGAAACATCTTCCACTTCCTCCACTTCCAAACCAATCAGAGTCATTTTATCGGCCAATTCTTTTGTGGTTGCCGTTGTGTTCAGATATTTTTTTAATGTTGTTAAACTTAATCGCATTTTTTGCCTCCGTTCAAGGAAAGTCCACTTGTCACCGTTGGCACATCCAACGGCAAGAATCCATAATGTTTAATCCATTTCATATCGGCTTCAAACATGGGGCGTAAATCTTCAATCCCATACTTCATCATGGCCAACCGATCCAAACCGATACCAAAGGCAAAACCTTGATATTCGTCTGGGTTGAGACCACAATTTTGAAGGACACGAGGATCCACCACACCACAGCCCAACAGCTCTATCCATTCTTTGCCGATGTTGCGGGCCATCACGCCCCCTAAATCCATTTCATAGGATGGTTCGGTGAATGGAAAATAGGAGGGACGGAAACGCACCTGCACATCGTCTGTTTCAAAAAACAACTTAAAGAACTCTAACAGCACAGACCGCAAATTGGCAAGATTGGCCTTTTTATCCACCACCAAGCCTTCAATTTGGTGAAACATAGGTGTATGCGTTGCATCATAGTCACGACGATAGGTTCGTCCCGGACACACAATTTTAATGGGAGGCTGTTTCGTCTCCATTGTTCGGATTTGCACACCGGAAGTTTGTGTACGCAACATATTTTTATTTTCAAAGAAGAAAGTTGCCTGCATTTGGCGAGCAGGATGTTCTTTGGGAAGGTTCAAGGCTTCAAAGTTATGCCAATCGTCTTCAATGTCCGGCCCTTCCGCCAAATCAAAACCCATTTGGGCAAAAATAGTTAAGGCTTCTTCAATGGCCTGTGTAATAGGGTGGATACGGCCAACATGTTTGGGACGAGCCGGCAATGTCACATCCACACTTTCTGATTGTAATTTTGCGTTTAACTCTGCTTCTTCCAAGGCGGATTTTTTGTTTTCAATGGCTTCTGTAATTTCATTTTTTGTCAAATTGACAGCTGCACCGAAGGTTTTCTTTTCTTCAATGGATAATGATCCCAATTCTTTCATTAAGGCGGTTAAAGAGCCATTTTTACCCACAACACTTACACGCAACGCATCCAGTTCGGCCAAGGTGTTTGCCTTTTCAATGGCCGGCAAGGCTGTGGCTTTGATTTCAGACAATTTTTCTTGCATAACTACTCCTTTTATTTAATAGGCGTTATTGTACACAAACTCTTTTCAAAAATCAAGCAAAAAATCCCCCGATTTTGGGTCGGGGGAAGTTTTTTTGGCGCAAGACCAACAGGGGTTAGGCATTTTGGCCTTTGCCTTTGGCACGAGCCACCATCGCCACACGTTCTTCGGCTTGTTGTTTGGCTTGCAACTTATCATCCAAA
>JAZUQR010000015.1:0-5793 GCA_045605805.1 Alphaproteobacteria bacterium
CCGGATGCCGGCATTGCTGTTATGATGGGGGCGCAAGGATCGGCAATGGGCCAATTTTTGGCCTATCGCCAAACAGAAGAAAGCTCGGCCGACAGAACTGCCGTTGATATTATGCAGCGTTTGGGCTATTCCTTGCAAGGATTTGAAAACATTATGCAAAACCTCAGAAGGCTGGAACGATTAAATGATGAATCCGAACGCAGTTATTTGCGCACCCACCCGATGACACAAAACCGTGTGCGGGATATGGGGCGTTTTACAAAAGACGCACCTGATGTACACCAAGATAAGCAGTTTGAACGCATTCAAGCAAAATTGGTGGCCTTTATGAATAAACCACACGATGTTTTATCGCTGTATAAAGGCAATAGCTTTGCTCATCGCTATGCACGGGCGATTGCGTTGTATCGGCAACACGAATTGGACAAATCGTTCACACTCATTGATTCATTGATTCGTGAAAATCCATCGGATGCTTATTTATACGAGCTGAAAGGACAATTTTCTTTTGAAACTGGGCGCATTGAACAGGCAATAGAAAACTATGAAAAAGCCAATCAGCTTAAACCCAACACCCCCTTGATTGAACTTGCTTTGGCGCAGTCCTATATTGAATTGAACAAGGCTGAATCAGCACAAAAGGCTTTGCCTATTTTACAAAAAGTGACTTTGACTGAACCGGATTTGGCTTTGGGATGGCGTTTGCTTGCAACGGCTTATTCTCGTTTGGGGCAAGATTTACATGCGGATTATGCGATGGTAGAATATGAACGCACAAACAACAATTTATCCTTGGCACATAAACGGGCCGAAAAATTAAAGAAACAACTTGATAAAAACAGCCCTTATTATCAGCGTTTATTGGATATTTTAACCCTTAAAAACGAAGATCAGTAATCATTTTTTCGGCACGGGGTCATATCCACCTTTGGCCCAAGGATGACAGCGCAACAATCTTTTGACAGTCAGCCATGTACCTTTTAAGATGCCCCATTGGCGATAGGCTTCTTGGGCATATTGAGAACAAGTTGGTTGAAATCGGCAACACGGGCCAACAAGTGAAGCAAAAGTCAATTGATACAAGCGCAACAGGCTAAGGGCAATTTTTTTGTACATTCTCCACCTCATGCACATGCGTCAAAAGGTATTCAAAATCTTTGGACAATTGCTGATATGTTCTGTTTAAGGCCTCGCTTCGGGCAATCAAGACCAAATCGTGCGAAGGGTATTTTGTTTGTAAATGGGCCGACAGGCGTACAATTTCCCGCATTTGACGACGCAAACGATTACGCACAACAGCCAATTTTGATATTTTTTTGGATACAGTAAAACCAATACGGGTTTGGCTTTTATCATTCGGGCGCACCTGCAACACAAAAGAACGAGTAAACGCTTTTGTGTTTGTGTCCCGCATTGCAACAAAGTCTAAATGTTTTTTAATTCGTCTCAGCATTTTTTCTTCCATAAAAAAAGCACCCAATTTTTAATTGACGGGTGCTTTCAATTGTTGGCTTTCAACCCTTAGACAGCAATTTTTTTGCGGCCTTTTGCACGGCGAGCATTCAAAACTTTTTGTCCGCCTTTTGTGGCCATACGAGCACGGAAACCATGACGACGAGTGCGCACCAATTGACTGGGTTGATATGTTTGTTTTGTAGACATGTGAACTCCTTTATCAAAAATCTTGTGAAGGCATTATAGCAAATTACAAAATGCTTGTCAATCTTTTTTTTCAAGTTTTGGATGAATAATGCTTTTCTTGTTTCTTATAAAGCAAAAAAATCCCCCGATGGTGTATCGGGGAAGTTTTTTGAAAAACCTTCTGTTTTAAGCGAACAATTTATTCACTTCTTCGTCTAAGGCCTTTTCAATCAAAGCCGGCAATTGTTCTTGCAACCATTCTTTCAAAATCGGTTGCAACTCGGCTCGCATCAGGTTTTTATACTCCTCTGGTGTTTTTGTGGGCCGTTGCTCGGCCAATTTATTTAAGGCCATTTTCATTTTTTCCTGTATGCTTAAAACACTTGTTTGCGACACACGCATGGCGGGTGTTAGGACAAATACTTCTTCAATTTCTGTGTCCAGTTTTTCCGCTTCTGGCATTTCCTCACCGTCCGACAGCATTTGACGGATAGACGATAAAACTTCATTCATTGACATTTCTTCTGGTTCTGCGGACATTTTTCCCCCTTTTTATATGTTATATCCCAACCATTTATTTTTGACATCTTCATAATAGGCTGTGGCGTCATACGGTGTGACCGAAAGCCCCAACTCAGATGGATTTAGGCGACCAATGGCAGCATACAAGGAATAACCTGCCACAATGGCATCGTGTCGTGTGCGAACCAAAGACACTTGATTATCCAAGTGTTCTTGTTCCGCATCCAAAACATCCAATACCGTTCTTGACCCAACTTTTGCCTCACGAATCACACCATCCAATGCCATTTTAGATGCTTTGATTTGCGATTCAATGGAAGAAAGCTGAGCCTGACTTGCGGTATAGTATTCCCAAGCACTGATGACCGAGGCACGCACATCCTGAATTGTTTTATCCCACAAGATTTTGGCTTTGTTTTCGTTTTGACGAGCCTGACGAATGGACGCATAATCAGCTCCCGCAGAATACAACGGCACTGTCACATTGGCTTTGACTTGCCAATAATCACTTCTATCCACCGTCAGTTGTTCATTTTGTCTGCCGGCAGCGGCTGTCACATCCACCGATGGCAACAACCCACCCTTTTTGGCTTTCACAGCATAACTGGCGGCATCTTTTGTATATTTGGCTGCTTTGATTTGCGGATTATGTTCCATAGCGTAATCAATTGCTTCTTCCAAAGTTTTGGGCAATTCATACTTAAACTCTACCATATCCTCCAAGTTTTCGGGCAACATTCCAACCACACTGAAAAAATTGGCTTGAGAAACCTTCAAATCTCCTTCGGCAGCGATACGGGCAGCCGTTGCGCCTTCGGCCCGGGCTTCTGATTGAGCCACATCTGTGCGGGTTAAATCACCTACTTTATAGCGTTGACGATAGGATTTTAGATGCTGCTTTAACACTTTTTCATTGTTTTCACGCAGGCCCAACACAGCATTATCCCGCACAACATCCATATAAGCCGAAACTGCTTCCAGCAAGACACCTTGCTCTGTTCCAGCCAATGCTTGACGACCGGCACGCACCTCACTTTTTGCTGCATTGACAGACTGAACCGTTGATAAACCAGAAAAAATCGGCTGTTTCATTTGAACAGACATTTCATCCGGATTGGTATATAATTCCGTTTTATCGGGCGTATAGTCGTATTTGTTTTTATTATAGCTGCGTCCGATTGAACCAACACCAGCTATGGTTGGCCTGAAACCGGATTTTGCAATGGCCACACCTTCATCTGTTGCACGCAGCCCTGCTCGCTCGGCATTGATAGCCCAACTGTTTTCATAGGTGAAATCTAAAACTTCATTTAAGGTTTTGGCCTGAACAGACAAAGCACAACATGCAATAGATAATAATAAGATTTTTTTCAACATTTTTTCCCCTTTTAGTATGGTAATATAGTTTTATCTTATCGTTTTTTCACCTTGTTTGCAAGTCTTTTTTTTCAAAAAAAACCCGACAATTTTATTTATCGGGCTTTTTTTGTGTCTTTTTTATCCGTTTATTCTTCCATCAGCTCTTGGGCTTCTTTTGCCCCTTCTTCATAATCTTCTTCATCCACAGGCGACAAGGCTTTCAACAGCTCTCGCAATTCGCCTACATGAACTTTTTCTTCTTTTGCAATATCTAACAGCACCCGCTTTGCCCCCACATTATTTGTTGCTTCTGCAATTTCCTGATAAATCTGAATAGCTTCAAATTCGCTGACAATAGCAAATTTAACGGCACGCACCAGCTCTATATCCTTCATCTTTTGTTCGGGGGTATAGACATGATTTATTTTTGAAAACTCTGGCATTTTTCCTCCTTTTTTTATGATTACCACCCTTTTCAAATGGGGCTTTATTCACAAAAAAACACCCCCGACTTTCGGAGGTGTTTTCTGAATTGTCCCTCGCCTTAACGAGAGTAGAATTCGATAACCAGATTTGGTTCCATTGGAGCTGCATAAGGAATATCGGAGAATTGCGGAATGCGCAAGTATGTTCCTTTCATTTCCTTTTCATCCAAGGCCAAGTATTCTGGTACAGCCCTTTCTTGGGAAGCCAAGGCTTCAATTACAACAGCCATTTCTTTGGCTTTGGAACGGACAGCGATTTCATCACCCACTTTGCACAAATAGGATGGAATGTTCACCCGTTTGCCGTTCACCGTCACATGTCCATGGCTTACGAATTGACGAGCAGCGAACACTGAGTTCACAAATTTCAATCTGTACACCAAAGAATCCAGACGGCATTCCAAAATACCCACTAAGTTTTCAGAGCTGTCGCCTTTACGACGAATAGCTTCTGCATAGTATTTGCGAAGTTGTTTTTCAGACAAGTTACCATAAATTGCCTTTAATTTTTGTTTTGCATTTAATTGCAAACCATAATCTGTTGGCTTTTTACGTTCAGCCCCATGTTGACCAGGGCCATAGTTTCTTGTATTGACGGGGGATTTCGCTTTGCCCCACAGGTTCACGCCAAAACGACGATCTTTGCCGAATTTGCGTGGCAGTCTTTTAGACTTTGAATTTGTAGCCATTATTTTTTCCTTTGTTTTTTGGTTACACCCCGATAGTCTTTATCCGATAGGCCAATAAAGCGTGACAAGTCGGTTTATTCCGAAGTGTCCTCATTCTCGGGAACGAGGTGTATTATAACTTATTTTTTTGTTTTTGACAAGTGTTTTTTATTTTATTTTGAATAACTTTTATCTTTTTTTATTTTTTTGTGAAAAAGTGCTTGCAATTTGTTTGAAAATGTGTATAATTGTTCTTGTAGCGCCCGTAGCTTAATTGGATAGAGCATCTGACTACGGATCAGAAGGTTGTGAGTTCGAGTCCCGCCGGGCGCGCCATTAAATAAAGGACTTTCTTGTAAAGCCCTTTTATTTTTTTTCATTTTTCCCTTCAAACAAAATCCCCCGATGGTGTATCGGGGGAAGTTTGTCAATGAACCAACTGATTTACAAGTCACAAGTTCCTGTTGCATTTGGTGTTCCTATAATTGAATCACCACTGCTTTTTCCTTCGATACAGATAGACCAACCCTCGCACTCACCTTGGTCATTTGTTTCTAGACAATAGACTTCATGTCCTTCTGGTGCACAAGCACCTATAGCAGAACTCATACCCACAATGGAATCGCCTGTACTTTTGCCTTCGTCACAAACGACCCAATAGTAGCACTCGCCTTGGTCATTTGTAGAGGTACAATACACTTCTTCACCTGCGGAATAAGCACAAGCACCTATAGCAGAACTCACACCCACAATTGAATCACCGCTGCTTTTCCCTTCGTCACAAACGAACCAATCGTAACACTCACCTTGGGCATTTGTAGAGGCACAATACACTTCGTCACCTTCTCCAGCACAAGCACCATAGGCCTCTTTCACGCCAACAATGGAATCACCACTGCTTTTCCCTTTGGCACAGATCAGCCACTCGTAACACTCACCTTGGGCATTTGTAGAAGCACAATACAGTTCTTGCCTCACACCAGCACAGGCACCATAGCAGCCCTCATCATATTCAGATTTCACGCCAACAATCCAATCTTTGCTGCTTTTCCCTTCGGCACAGGTAGACCACCACCTGCACTCACCTTGGGCATTTGTACGGGTACAATACACTTCGT
>JAZUQR010000016.1:0-45220 GCA_045605805.1 Alphaproteobacteria bacterium
CCCATATCAGAATTATCCCCATCCATGTTGAAATAGGTCACAGAATGCCTTGAAATCGTTTCTGAAGCTATCCCAACCTTATCCCGGTTTTCCAAATCCCATTTGAGCATATTAACAATGCCCATCTGTAAATCCATGGGATATTCCACCTTTGTTACCATTACCATAGGCTCACCAATAAGGGCCTTATTCAGTGCAATAAAATCACCATCATTTTCTGTAATGGTATAAACACCATTGCTATAAAAGGAATCTGATATTTGCACTGTATCACCCACTTCCAACATAGTGCTTGAAAGGTACAGCTTCTGTGCAATAATAGGACAATGGTACCGAATGCCCCTATTTTGAAAGTTATTATTGGTGTATTTCCGCACCATGGATTCCAGTGCCTGAAGTTTTGCTTCAAGCACTGTATCATCCAAATCAGTATTGATATACTTCTTTACATCAGCAACTGAAATAATCATATTTCCCACCTACTTTTTAAGCCGTTTCATCATTAGTACGTGCTTTGGTGATTGCTTCAATGATAGCATCCTTGGTTCTTGCACTGCCCAAATCATATCCATGCTCTTTTGCATATGCTCTTAATTCTGCAACAGTCATTCCATCCGGCACAAATTCATGGGCTTCATTAGGAATAACCAAATCCTTACCATCACGAACAATCACAATATCATCCGCATCCGCATCTACCGCACCAATTCTTCCGTTTATTGCTTCGTCTGAAACTGCGGTGAAAACTTCCGCTTCAGGTTCATCCGGTGTAATTACCTCTTCCTCTCCAATGCTGTCAAATCCATCAGGGTATTTTGCATTGATTGATAACTCTGAATAGGTTCTTGTAGGAATCTCCGGCAATTCAACCGCCTTTCCTACTGTGAATCCTTCTTTGTTTCTTCTAACTGCATAGGCTCTGCCATCTGCAAAAAGGTAAGGTTTTCCATCTACAAGCACATATTTATTCATAAACTGCTCCTTTCTTAGCCATTGGACTTAATTAAGCCCATCTTTACATTCTTGTGGTTAAACTTTAATGCCCAGTTATCAGGGTTTCCTAACTCGGTGAAGGTAGGTGATTCCGTTGCAATATTATCTACTGCAAGGCTGATACCATTAGGATGCAATACTCTGCCCTGCTTGGTATACAGCTTCTCAATACCTGCATCAGTTTCAGGATCATAATCAACATAATAAGGTTCCTCGTAATTATTCTTTGTTGCGGAAAGGAATGCACCTTCACCAAGAACAAAGGTATTGTATACAGGGAATCCAGGTACAGAAGTATCTACAGTGTAGAAATCAGTTACCAAAGGAATCTTGCCACCGATATGAGGAAGGATAACTTCATTTCTCACACCGCCACCGGTGGTAAACTTATCATATTCTACAAGCTGCAACTTCTTGTACTGTGCGAAAATCTTGGAATGCATAACGATTAAGCCCATGCCACCTGCCATATCGCCAAGTGCAAGCTGTTCTGCATCAACCAAGGTGCCTGCATTTACAAGGTTTGCATCAGTAACAGTACCTGAAGTAATAGAAAGGTCAGTAACATGGTCAGACAATGCATCCAACTGCATTACTGCCTGTACAATGTTCATCAATTCTCTTTCCCATACGGAACCATAGTAGTTCTGTACTCTACCTCTAATGTGGTCTAATGGATCAGCACCGGTTAATTCTGCGGTGAAGTCCTTAGACTTAAATGCCTTCATTCTCTGAATCAGCATGGTTGTCTGCTTGTCACCTGCAATCTCAACAGGGATGTTGTCAGTCATACCATCATTGTTCAAAGGTGCCATATTCTCTTCGAATACGTTAAAAGGCTTCCACATAGGAATAGTTGCCACATTACCCTTGCTACCAATAGCATCCATGATAGCTGCATCCTGTCTTACAACACCGGATGCTAAAATTTCATTCTTCCAATAATCGGCTTCCTGCATCATATCTGTAAATACTTCTGCGTCAAAATAGAAGCCACCAAAATAACCTGATCTCGCCATAATTCATTTCATCCTTTCTTTAATTAGCCCTTTAGGCTTTTGTACAATGTTTCATTTTGCTGTTTTAAAGCAATTCGCTGGTCCACAGTCATTTTCATAAACTGCTCTTTCGTGATTGATTTGTTGGTGAAATCCTTCGGTAGTCCTTTACCATCCAAAGGCTCATATTCACCGCCACCATCAGCCACACTTTCAAACATGGTAGGGAATTGAGTTTTTAAGCCGGTAAGCTTATCATCCCAACCCTTAATGGAATCATTATCATCAAGTTCCAAGGTTTCGCCCTTCTCCTTCAGCTTCTCATTCAGCTTAAAGGTCAGGTAATCAACATCCTTTGCCTTCTCGGAAAGCAAAGCCACCTTGATAGCTGATTTCAACTTGGTTTCCTGCAACTCTTTCTGAAGGTCTGCCACCTGGGTTTCATAGGTGCCAATCTTCTGCTGCAATTCCTCATTGCCCTTGGTTCCCTTCTTCAACTCGGCAATCAGGCCATTGGCTGTGGTAAGTTCTGTTTCCTTACCCTTCAGCAACTCATTCAGGGCATCATATTTACCCTTACCGACATAATCACCGGTGCCAAGGTTCGCAATCTTAATCTGCTTATCCTTGTTTGCTTCGTTTCCGTTGTGTTCGTTGACTTTTGCTACAAACTGTGCATAAAGTTCATCACCCAGGATTTCTTTTAAAAATTCCATATCCTCTTCCTTTCCTTTGTCTGCTGTTTTATCCGGTGCCACCGGTAGACAAGCCTAGTTTTAATGCCATGCGACAGGGCATATTTGAGCAGTTTATAGGCCATACCCAGGGCAAATTCAAGAATAGCTTCCTATTCCGTTACCTTTTCCACTCATGGTAGATAGGCAATATAAAAAGAACCATTTCCATTTTGGAAACAGTTCTTTATTACTTGGTTACAATAACAGCATCATATCCTGATGCCTTCAATTTCTTCTGCATAGCTTCAGCATTTGCCTTGTTGCTATATGCACCAACCTGAACACGATATATTGTGCCATCCTGGGCTTCTGTGGGCTTCTCTGTGGGCTTTTTCTTGGCAAGCCCTAATTCCTGTACCAAGAAAGCTAAAATGCCTTCTGCGGTCTTATTCGCATGGGCTTCTGTTAGAATAATAGGCACATCCGTTGTGCTGTCCATAAAGCCATTTTCAATCAGGAATGCAGGCATCCTTGTATTCTTCAATACATAGAATGCATTCTTAATCACCTGCATACTTCTATTGCCATACAGCCTTGTTTCGTCTGTAATGAAATTGTACAGCTTCTGTGCCTGGTCCCTTCGCTTAATATCACTAGAATAGTAATAAACCACAGTGCCACCACCGGAACCACCATGGATTCCTGCATTGTGATGGATGCTGATATACATATCCGCATTTGCACTATTAGCTTTGCCAACACGATTTGCAAGGGAAATATCATTTACTCCGGTAGTATCATCCACACGAATTACCCTGCAATCATAATCTGCAAGCATCTTTTCCAATATATCTGCAACCCTATCATTCAAGGTCCATTCCCTTGTGTCCGGGTAGCCTTTTAATGTGACACGTTTACCGGCTGTGTTCCGGCCATGCCCTGCATCAATTGCAATTATCTTTGCCATTTCATTCACCGCCATTTCATCATATTTTGTTAGATTATGAGATTCGATTAAGTTTATAAGCTTCTGTGGATAGTCCAGGGCTGTGGCATAGCCATTATCTTTCAATAATTGGCATACTTCCCTGTAATCTGTGTTACCTATAATGTCCTTATATCTATTGCCTGCTACCAAATAATCATTGTGATCTATAATGGATTGCTCCCAATTCTCATATGCTCGCCACTGTGTATCATCAACAACATAATAGCTTCCATCCGGCCTTTGCTCTGTGGCATCCTTGGTGTACGTTTTCCCGGTCCACCCATTTTTCTTGATACCGAATAATGCATTTGCCTTGGTAGCAAGTTCTGACTTACCCCATCCACTTTCCAATATTGCCTGGGCTACAACAACAGAAGGTAAACAAATCCTTCTAAGCATCCAATCCTGCCTTGCAACCCTGCCAACATACTCAATAAACTCAATCTGTGTCATATCCTCAACCTTCCTTTACTTCAGGTAACCCGGCAACAGAAGTCAACAAAGACAACACACCTGCAAGCACAGATGCGGATGCCACTGCTACCCAATTAACTTCATTCATCACTGCTGCTGTTCCAATGGTTGCAACTGCGGTCTGTGCCACTGTCTTAATGGCTCTTACTCCGGCAGCCTTCCACCATGCTTTCGCTTTCGTACTCATGCAATCACTCCTTTCTTGGTTTTTTGCATATTAAAAGGGCATTTCTGCGGATTGTTCACAGATAATGCCCTTAAATATCAGTTATTTAGTTTTTCGTATCAAAAAAGCACCCTATTCAGGATGCTTCATGTCTTTGATAGATTGGTTTTCTTTCAAGACACCATATTGCTTCAGTATCTTTTCAAAATCCTTATCATGCTTTTCTTTTTCTTCAGCAGTATATTCTTTTTTTTCACCTGTTACCCTGCCCTTAGGTATGCCCTTTTTAAGTTCTTCACTCATTATCTTCCACCGCCAAAATAAAATAGGTTCCATCCTGTTCAACAACATTCACTATTGTAAAAGCAGAATTTCTCTTATACAGAATTTCACTTTCACCATCATTCAATGCAGAAATATCTTTTCCGTTTTTCGCATCTTGAATATATATCTGCACCTGTCCTTCAGGATTGTATGTTTCGCCTTTTGTTGTAGATATGTATTCATCATAGGTCACTGTATTTCCAACAGTGTGCCTTTTCATAAATGCTTCTATATCTTCATCCGAATAGAAAAGCAATGATCTTTGCAGGTTCCCTTCATATGTGGGCATCTTATCAAGTGCTGCATCAAGATTATCTACAAATTCCTTTTCTGAATCTGTAAGCTTTGTACCTGTTCGCAATTTCTCATTCACAACATAAGACTTTGCAGACATATAATCATGAACCGCTTTTACATCTGTATCAGTTAATACTATATTACTACTTTTCCCAATATTTTCAACAGCCTTCATGTACCTTTTATGAAAATCCTTTAAATTATCGGCTTCTATAATAGCAAATTGTGTGGTGCCATCATCATCAATCACAATAGGTGCATCCTCTGACCATTTTGTATAACTGTTACCCAATGCCCATCTTGCCCTTTGCAATAAAGCACATCTGCAATTTATATCTTCTTCCGGTCTGCCAAATCCACCCGGACACATAGCCTTGTGTCCATTTACTTCAAATGGTTTGTCAAGTTCCCTTACCTGTCCATCAAGTTCCCTGTGTGAATTTCTTGTTTTTGAATCAAGTGTGGCTTCCCACTGCTTTACAACATCAGCACCCTTCTCTTTTGCCTTAAACTGTGCATCCAAGGCAGCTTTACACTGAATCCGGTGTGCTTCTGTTCTCGCTATACGCATGGCATTGTTCTTTGGAATCCTGGCATAGCCTGCCACATTTCTTGCTATCTCTTTATACATCATGCCTACAGAAATGCCCCGGCTGATTTCCCCGGCAATCTTCTTTGACAAGTCCTTTGTATCATGTCCTAATGCTGTATATAGGCTTTCTGATAGCTGTGTTTCATGCTGTATGGCCTGTGCTACCTGCTCTTGGTCTAAAGGCATAATCAAAGGTATTCCCTGCCCTTGCAAATCGTACATAGTGCCAATATAGCCATCTTCATAGGATTGTGTGAGATACTCGCTTAGTGTTTCAAACTCATTGCTTTGCAACTGTTCCAAAATAGCCTGTACCTGGGTTTTCAAGGCACGTTGGTATTCTACTTGATATATAACATGTTGCATATCTGCATCTTGCCTTGCTAACAATATTTCAATCTTACTGTTAATTTCACCAAGGGCATCTTTATAGTTTTCTTCAAGCTTCTTTAAAACAGCTTTTTCACTATCTAATTGTGCTTGCATCACTTCTTTTTGCCTTTTATTCAACCACACCACCTACTTCTTCAACTACCGGCACACTATCTAAGGCACCCTGGGCATCCACAACTGCATTTTCCGCTTCGTTTGGATCAGGAAGCTTACCCTTGATTTCCTCATAGTCAACATCCAACTGCTCGCAAATAAGCTTCATAATCGTTTCATTATCAAACTGTGATGCCACATTCATAAGTGTTGTGATTTCAGCCTGCTTGCGTTGTGCTTCTGTAAGTTCTATCTGTGCATTTTCATGTGCATTACTCATGATTTCAGGGTTAAAATCAAAATACACATGGGTAATATCGTAATCTGTGCCTTCTCGCTCATTGATTTCAGCTAATACAACCTCAACCACTTCCTGAAGGAATAATTCTAATTGGTCAATAATCTTGTTACACCGCAATTCTAACAGTGAATATGCTGCCTTGATAGCAATGTTGGTTGTAGCTGCTGTATCTTTCAAGCCGGACATATTCAGCCCCATACCAAATCTGTATATATTTTTTTCATCCAATTCCAACTTGGCCATTCTTGCTTCATAGGGTACATCTACTGTGTGAACCTCAATACCACCTTCATCATCCACACCAACTATCTTCTTGGTTTTAAGATTCTGCTGTAATTCATCCAGGTTGTCACCTTCAAAGCCTTTAATCGCATACAATGGCACATCAAAATCAATCAGATTGTTGGTCAATCCGCTTGACATCATATCATAATCATCAATTAAGGGCTTAACAGCCGGAAGTAAGCTTTTTCGCTTCTTGTTATTGTCTAACCGGAAGAAAGGAAGCAAATGATAATCTTTCTTCTTGTACAGCTTATCTTCCTTCTCATATACTGCATGTGGTTTAGGGTTTATCGTTTCTTTTTCGTCAATTTCTATTTCCCCATTATCCGTTTGCTTGTAGTAGTATGTATTTTCATCATCAATAACAAGGATTTTCCACTGTGTTTTCCCATCCTTGTCTATCAGGTCAACATATTTGTATATATATTGGTCCTTTCCATCCTCTGCAAATCTACCTTCTACTTCTACCACACCAATGCAATCAGCATTTTCAAACGCAAGCCTATCATTTCTGCCTTTATAGGCATACATATAATCAAAGCCCTTGCTCTGCATACCGGTAATTGTTTCAGACAGTTCCACCATGAACCGCTTGTTTTTATTGAAATACAGGTCAAGTTCCTTCTGTAGCATGGTATCATCAGATTTTACAATACCTTCTGTGCCGGATAATACAAACTGTGTTGCCTGGTCCACTAACTCTGTAAAGAATGGATGTGGAATTTTGGCATTGCTCCTTGTCTTATCCTCTGATAGATTGCCTTCTGCATTCCAATAGAACAATCTATAGTCCAATATGTCATGCTCTCCGTTGTAGTACCTGTCACCTTCTAATGCACTACGTTTAAGCAATGAGCCATCATCAGCATTTATGAATGATTTTATTTCTTCAAGTGTTAGCATCCTCTAAGTACACCACCTTTCTTTACGCTATCCAATACTTCCTGGGAAAGTGTTTTTATGTTCAATGGTGGGATTTCCAATTTAAATCCTTCATCCCTTGGCATATCCACACAGCCTACTTCTATAAATGCCTTCAGCATCTTGGGAAACTGTATTGCAATCCAATCAACCATTTCTTCATTGCCTGCCCAACTGCAAGTATCAAGCCCGGATTCATACAAAAAAGCATGAATCAATTCATGCCTTTTCACTGCTTTCTTATATTCCGGCAGATTCTTCTTCATGTCCGGTTCCGTTCCCTGCATTTCATCAACTACACATTCCTTTGTGCTTGTGTCACAATAGCCATCTTTCCCCTTCAGCCTTTCATCATTGGCTTCATTGGATTCAATCAGATTGTATTCTGTTCCCAATATATTTACCTTCATGTTGCCGCCTTTCTATTCGCCCCATTTAGGGCTTTTTCTTGCCTTCATGGGTATTTCTTCACCTTTGCTGTTATCGTTGAAATTTGCCCTGTAATTCGTTGCCACAGTGGGCTTGTAATCATTCAATTCCCCTTGTATATCTGATTTTAGGAATATACAGCCTGTAAAAAGGTTTCCCAAAAGGTTTTCCGTTTAGTGTGGGCTGAATTTTATCAAATGATATAAGCTTGTGTATTTTGGATAACACAAGCAACCTTGCAAGTATTGGATGATTGCTTTCAACATCAAACGGAAGTTTTACTACATCAAATTTCTTAATCTTCATATATTCCCTTTCTATACAAGCCATTGTCCTAGTGGCTTTGGATTCTCATATACACCGGTCAAGCAATCAGGTGCATCATCATGTTCATTCTTGCCTTCCTTTTGGTATTTCTTAATATCTCTTGAAAAGTCAGGCCATCTGTCCTGCCAATTCACCGGGAAATACACGTTATTCATAACAGAAGTGCTGTTTGATAGTATTCTTGCTATCTTATTTTTTGATTGGTGGAACCATTTTATATTTGTGTGCTTGTTTCCACGTTCTCTGCACTCTCTTTCTACATTTCTTGCAAAACCTCTACCACCATTATTGGATTCTATGATTGCACACCCTACATTGTTGGCTGTCAGCATCCTGGCTGTTTCCGGCTCCGTTATTTCCATGGCATCCTTGGTATAGTACACATCCAACACATAATATTCCTGATTATACATGCCATAGCAAATTGAACACAAAAAATCACTGCCTTCATCAGCAGTGTCAGTGTAGTTCAATATGTATTTGAATAACGGATTGCCTTTTTCATCCTTGGGAACATCTGTGTAGGTCTTAATCTTGCTATATAACCGGCCCTTCACATCTATTGGTGCCTGCTGATAGTTAGCTTCCACTATGTCCTTGTTCATGTTCTTGGTTTTTACTTCATAATCTTTCTTTGACAATACTTCAGGGCATAGCATTGTGCCATCTTCCTGTATAGCCTTGTAATTGATGTGAATTACATTTTCATAGTTTTCAAGCACATATCCGGCCAAATCATTGCTGTTCCACCTGGTCATGATAATAATTATCTTAAAACCATTTTCTGTTCTTGAAAGCATGGTATCTGTAAACCAAGAATTAAGCTGTTGCAATCTGTTGGCATTGTATGCTTCTTCTGCTGTTTTGATTAAATCGTCAATAATCATGATGTTACAACCAAAACCTGTTGAAGTACCTGTTGGAGAAGTGGCAAGGTAATTTGCTTCCTCGCTTCCATCCAAGGCCCACTTCTGTGCAGCAGCTTCACCATATTTGATTTTTGTATCAGGAAATATGTCATTGTAAACAGTGACACCCAATGTTGGCTTTTCTGCAATGGTATCTCGTACCTGCTTTGCAAAGGTCCCGGACAGTGTTTCGTTATATGATCCGGTCATAACCTTAATACCTTTGCCGAATTTACCAAAAAGCCATTGAACAAACTTTGTTGCTGTTCTTGACTTCCCATGTCTTGGTGGCATATTTACAACCATAAACTGTTCTTCAGCTTCTTCAACAAACCATTGAAGCTTTTCTGCAAGGTCTTTCAGGAATGCTCTATCTTCAGAATAGAAATCAGGTGAAGTGAATTTGCAGTATTGCCAAAACTCCCTGCGTGACAGTTCCTTTTTGGCTTCTAATTTTAATCTTTCATCAATCATCATCAATCATCTTCTTCAAATCTTCTGTTGATAAGCCTGCAAATGGATTTTCTGCCTTCTCTGTCACTTCCACCTTCTCTGTCCACATTCCCAGGTGCTTGCCTAACAACTCCAAGGCCCTTACCTTGTCATATGGCTTCACTTCAAAGCCATCCCTGCCCTTTTTAATAACAGCTAATGCCCTTTTCTGTTCTTCTGTCAAATCCTCTGTAAGAACCGGCTCCACTGTTCTATACTTTATTGGATTACCATCCGCATCTTCCAATGGTACATTAACACCATTAACATCAACCATTGCATCTTTTTCAATGATACTTGCATAATCAGCAGCATTGGAAAAAGCTATAATGGCCAATTCTCTTAATACCCGGTCCTGTGTAATTTCTGTCCTGGCAATTCTATCTTGTTTCCTTTCGGCTATATATTCTGCCACCCTAGTTTTCCCTAGCAACTCAGGGCCAATTTTATCTGCATTCTTTGCTGAATACCCTGCCCTTATAGCTGCCTGTGTCGCATTCAGGTCTATAAGGTACTCATCACAGAATCTTTGCTGTTTATCAGTAAGCTTTGCCATCCTGCAACACTCCTTTCTTACAATGTTACTTCTTCAAACTTTTCTGCGGATTCCTTTTCAAGTTCTGCATATAATACATGAATCACCGGAATATTGAATGCTTCTGAAATATCCCCCGGTGCATCAATTATTTTTCTGTTTTTAAGTTCCCACCCATCATCCAATAAACGATTGATTGTCATATCAAACTGCGTAGCACTGCTGATTGGCCTAATTACCGTTTTAATTTGCTTCAAGGTGTTTCACCCTCTCCGATATATTTAAAACCTTGTATAGCCCTAAAATGTCCGCCATAGTTTCCTGCTGTGCTTTTCTTATTCACTCTTATTTTTGATGGCTTACCACCATATAAATTCGCTGATACTTGCACCCACTTTTCAGACCGCCTTAAAGCATTGCATAGCTGTGGATGTGAAGTGTGAAAATACATTGGTAGTTTTCTGTTTCTTCTTCCGTTTCCGTCTAAATGATACTGTGCTATTGCATTTAAAAATCGTGTTCCTACACCGGCCCCCTGCCATTCCGGCATTGTCACAAGCCTGGTACCACGATACCCACCTATATGGAACATAGGGCTTACTGCCATATGGCAAGCTAATTCACCATCAACTGTACCAACAAAGTATTCTGCTGCAATAGGCATTGGCAAATCTAAATAATAATGTGGTTTAAAATATCGCCAATAACTTCCGTTGACCTTCCTGATCTCCAATTCGATTTTAGGTCTTTGCCGGGGATTCCCCCTTGTGAAAGCTTTTGTTTTTGTATCTATCACCCAATCAGGCTGAATCCAATCAACAACATCATAATGTGGTGTCAATAAAACAACCTTTCCTGCCGGGTTTTCCCTTCGCCATGCCTTTTGAAATGCCTGTGCCCCTATCCTGGCAATCTGTCTATCTACCACAGATGTAAATTCATCAATCACTACTTCGCCCGGACTTTCGCAAATAAGCCTTGCAAGGCCGGCTCGAAACTGCTCACCATTCGACAATACTCGAAATGGTCTAAGCCATGCAGGAACATCCCCCAGGCCAACAGATGCAAGCAAGCCTGTTACAATGTTGAAATCCCTGGCCGGTGCTATATCATCAATAATAGGCTTGTCATGGTTCCACCCTTCAGACAGATTAGCAATTTTGTTTTCGCCAAATACCTGTTTACCGATTGAAGTTTTCCCGGAACCTGATGGGCCAACCACAACACCAATATTCCAATCACCTGACAAATCAACATCATCAATGGTTAAATCAAAATTGCAGCCACTCTCTGCATTGAAAAGGCTTTTCACCCTTGCTGCCCGGTATGAATCAAAATCACTTACAACATTGTGGACTTCAATCCTACTCATACAGTCACCACCTTCAGCTTGAAGCCTTCTTCTTTCAGCCTGTTGTATATGGTTTCCTGCTCCTTTTCATCCTTGCACATAACCACAACTGCGTATTGCTGCTTGTAAGTAAAACCCACAATATCACCCTTTTCACCTGTATTTAATTACAACAAAAAGCCCACAACCATGGGAGAAAGTCATGGAAATGGGCATAGAAAAAAGGCATTACCGGTATTAGTAATGCCTTCAGGTCATTTTTCTATTATTCATATTAGCACACAAGTTTTCAGAAAACAATATACACTTTAGTCACAACATATACAAAAAAGTCACAACATATACAGAAAAGTCACAGTGTATCAAATTTCAATTTGTCTTAAAGTCTTTTTTGATTTGTGGTTGAATATATTTTGCAAACAACTCACACACTACTTCTGCCCCATGTGGAAATCTTTTAACTATTGATATGCTTTCGTAATCAATAGATACTATGCTGTCTACTTTAAAGAAAAATCCGTCAGCACTATGTATATCAATATCATTGATTTCCTCTATAACATCTTGTAACTGACATCCTAAATCTTCATACTCTGTAATGTTTTCAATAGTCTCCTTTTTACTGGCTTCAAGGTCAAACACTGTTCTATCTGCTATTTTATTTAACAGATACTCTTTGTTAATTCTCGCCATAAGGCTCATAAATTCTTCATGCTCGTTATAACCCCAACCATATGAGTAATCTCCTGCATCACTATTGATATTCAACCTACCATTATCGCAATCAAATATAAATCTTGCCCACATACACTCCATGTACTCTTCATCATCTTTAGATGGTGTTAATTTATATGTAATTACTTTAGGTTCTATTTTTTCTACCTTCATATATTCCCTTTCTGTCATTCCGACAAATCTTAATTTATCTCATGATTCATAATGACATCACGCACCATTCTTTCTCTTTCATCCAATATATCCTGCACCGCCTTAATACCTCTGCCATGCACTGTTGTTACCCAGGTATAGCTTTTGCCATACATATTCGCCACATCTTCCAATGTGATATACTGAACATAAACCTTGTGCAGAAGGTCATATTCGGTGGTGTTTAGCTGCTCAATCACACTGATCACATCCTTCTTGGTGTCTATCAATCTATCAATGCAGGCATCCACTTCTTTTTCAATGTCTATGTATTTGCAAACCGCATCAGCCATCTTCTGTTGGCTCCCGGAAGCTTGCACCCTTTCACCGCCCATCTGTGCTGTGGTACCCATTGAAATGGCCTTCCACTGTTCTTTCTCAATAATCTTATTTGCTATCATGGTATCAAGCCTTTTAAGCTGCTTTAAATACTTTTTAGCATCCATTCTTTGCACCTCACTATCTCCACATTCTTCGCAAGTCACCAATAAAATACTTCACTCTTTTGCGTACCGGGTTTTTAATACTTTTACAGCAACAACTGAAATCAGACACGCATTCATTTGTAAAGTAATTATGAATACTTAAACCCAAAACATAAAAAACACCTTGAATTGTTCTTGTTATGTTATTGAAAAATCTAATCATTCCACCATACCTATCCTTTCCCAAACAAACTAATTTGTCCGTCACACTGCGTTTTTTTCGGCTCCCTTTTCACTCTAGGCTTATAACCTTTTGTATTTTCCATAAATGCATCTTGATATTCAGGATCACAATCTGCAAAAACAAAATCCTTGCAATCATTTGGCTTTTTACAGCTTGATTCAGGCAAGCCCTTTTCCTTTTTATCGCAATATGGAAAATTGTTCACATG
Source organism: Alphaproteobacteria bacterium (assembly GCA_045605805.1). GTDB lineage: Bacteria > Pseudomonadota > Alphaproteobacteria > CAAHEQ01 > UBA3637 > UBA3637. The sequence goes on from JAZUQR010000016.1 coordinate 13,349, forward strand.
AAGATGGATGCAATACCGGCAATACTGTTTCATTAAAGCCCCCCATTCCTAACAATATGCACTGCCATATTTTCTTCAATGGCACATTTGATGCTATTTTCGTTTTGTTCAACAATCATTGATACCTTTTGTAAATCCTCAACTACCTTTTCCACATCATAGGCTGTGTCTATGTCCTGCAAAAGCCTTTTAATTGTATTGATATGTATAACATTTTTTCCACTGGCTTCTGTTTCTTCAATAAATCGTTGTAATGCAACATCCGCATCTATCAATCTACCCATTTACTCACATCCTTTCTTTCATTCGTTTTCATTCCATTTATTGATTGCCATGTATGGGTTATCATCTTCATACCTGTTGAAATTCTGACAGCAGATATTCATACAAGCAACCTGCCATTTTTTGTTGCCCATTGCAGGTGTTCCAAGTGTTGGTACTTCACCACATAGCCTGCATGGTTTCATCAATGATTTTATATAATCCCATCCTTGCAACCTGCTTGTTGTTTGTGTCATATCTTCTCCTTTACCAAACATCATCAATGCTAAAAACAATAGCTTCACAATAAGGTTCACCTTCTTCATAAATCATAAATGTTTCATGTGGTATATCTGTTTTGTAAGCCCATGTAATGACATTTCCTTTTTCATCTTTTCTTTCTTTGTCACACCAAACAGCTTCAATACATCTATCTGCTGTGGTTGCCGGTGTATCTACTACACCATTTTTATTGAACCACACTTCACCACCATCAAAGCAGCCGCCTTCATCATGGATTGCACCATCAAATTCCATCAAATCATCACTTGCACCATACACAATTACAAAGCCATTATCCTCTGCAATCTGTATTTCCTCTTTTGTAAACTGTGGGTAGTTATATTCCCTGCCATTCAGCATTTCTGCATATTCATCAATTTTCATCCTCTCACTCTCCCATCTGTTCCATATCATAAAGTGGTACAAAATGTTTCATATTGTTCGCATAATAGACAATCGCACACTTTACAATTTCTATCGGTCTTTTATCTACATAGAATTTTTCAGGTATAGTGCCAACTCCAACATCTACCGCATCTTGATAATTTACATCAAGATAACCTTTGATAACTAAATCTTTGAAACCTACGATAACACCACTGAAATTGCCCTTAACGTGTTCATAATAGGTTTTCTCTACGCAATCAATGTCTGCTTCCATAGTTCCATCATTATCAATATCAACAAGATTATTATTCATTGCATAGGCAGTAAGTGTTGTTTTATCAAGATGTACCCATATTCCATCATGTGCTTTCTTGTAGAATCCTTTGCATTTCACTTTGTCAAAAAGATTCATCCTTACACCCCCCTAACACAAAGCCCTGCTCCGGCTTGCCTGTTTAAATTGTGCTGTCACCTTATCCCATTCCTTGAAAAGTGACATAGGAATATTTGATGTACCAACCGCTTTTTGTTCAACACCATGCCCCAATCTTGTGATGGTCCAATCAGTTTGAATCCTTCCACATCCTGTTGCTGCATTGCTTATATATCCCCTTGATAAACCAAACTTTTCAGCCACTTCATTTGCTGTGCCGGTAAACGTTTCCCCGGTCTTTTCATTCCTAAGTTCATAAACTATATAAAAACTTCCCATGCTTCCAATCTCCTATCTGTTCGCCAATTCTTCCCTTAATGCATCTGCCCTTGCCTTCAGTTCCGGATCACTGTCAACAGTTTTGGTACCATTGGCAATCAATGCATCTTCCAGGTTTTCAAAATCATATTGCTGCTGCTCTTTTGTTGCCCATTTTGGAACCATTTCTTTTCTTACAGGCTTCTTTTCTGCATCCTTCCTTGCCCAATTCCTTATGGTTGCATAATGGCTTTTATACCTCTTGCCGGTAGATGCCACATAGGATGATAGATTTTCAATCCTTTGCTGATAATCAGAATATTCAGTTTTTAATTTCTGCAATTCATCATCAGTAAGAAGCACATTTTGATATTCACCATATTTATGCTTTACAGTTTTTTTATCAGGTGCAGATGGTTCCGGTTCGTCAGAAGCGGATAATATATTATTATCTTCTTCTAATCTATTCTTATCTTCTCTTATCTTATCTGCCTGTCTAACATTAGCTTTACTGTTAGTTTTACTGTTAGTTTTACTGTTAGTTTTACATGAAATAGCTTTCTGCTTTTCCCTGTATTCCTTCATGTAATTCCGCATATATTCTTTCTTGCTTTCCATTTGGTCCAAATTCTGATGCTTGCCCCAATTTGGGATAGTAATAACCCCATCAATCAATTCAATCATGCCGAATTGCTCAAAGGTCTGTAATGCAAGCTGCACTGTTGCTTCCTTCCGTCTAAATATGGTTGCAAGCATCTTATCTGTATATGCTATTTTGTCACCCATCAGGAACACACCACTGTTGTTTTGCTTACCTGCCAGGCATAACAATTTGAACCATATCACAATAATGGAATCAGCTTCAGGAAGGCTTTCAATCAGCAATATCTTTTCATCATCAAATACATCTGTTGTTATCTTAATCCATTTAACATCCGCCATACTTCAATCACTTCCTTTGCGTTTAATTCATCTGTCACTGTGTCCTGAAGGCTCACATTGCACCTTTTACAAATCACAGATATATTTCCTAATTCATGCTTGCCACCTTTGGAAATGGGAATATTGTGCTGTATTGTAGGAATGAAATCTTTTCCCACAAACCCCATTTCCGGATCACAAAGATTATTCATTGCAATTCCGCATACAGGGCATTTCTTCCCCCAAAAGGCTCTTGTAATCTTATACTTAAAAGAATAAGGCAGGCTGCTTTCATGTTCGGCCTTTTGTCTTTGGGTAAACATCCTTTTTTCTGCCATTCTTCTGCCCTTCTTTCATATCTTTTCTGTGTGGATTTCTTGTACATGTACTAAAGAACCTACAATCTTCATTGCAATCCTTTATCTTTGCACCGGTATTGAAACTGCAAACCATCACTCATTCCTCACTTTCCTATTCTGTATCTCTTAATATGGCACTTCTCGCCAAATCGGTTCTTCACAACCTCTATTTCACTGATTATGGGATAACCCAGGCTTCTAAGGTCTGAAATCCGGGAAGCCAAACGCATCACACCCAAATCCTGCAAAGCTTCAAGTTGTGTTATGCTGCCGAATCTATTCATGTAATCCATTATCCTATCATTCTGTGTTGGCTTATGGTCCACCTTTGCCATTATGCTTCACCTGCTTTCAATAGTTCCGGGTTATCAAAGATGCTGCCGATAACTTCCCATTCACAATGTTTAATATAAAAATCCGTTAATGGCATGGGTAAACAAAATGGTTCGCACTTGCTTAAAGCATCCGTTGGAATAACCTCTGTGTGCCATCCAACAACACTATCCACCTTTTCCAAACTCTCTACTTCAATAACACAAAATTCACCAAATACAACTTTTGCCAAATCTTTTGGATTTCCATGCCCTCTTACAACATCATTCTCCCAAATCTTGTTTCCGTTCTTGTCGGTCAATCCTGTGTATTGGCAAAGTGTAGATTGGTCTATTTCATCCCAACCGTCTGTTTCACCATGGCTATAGAACATTGTTGTTGTGTCAAATATCATATGTATAGGTTCTTCATACATATTAAAACCTCTTACATAATAGCCATATACCCATTGCTCGTCTTTTGGCTTTTGTTCCCAATCCTTAACTTTTGCCTTAAATACTATCTCTCTCATGCTTCACCTTCTCCCTAAATTTCCTTGATTCTGATGCCATGCACATGCAGCATCAACTTCCGCTTTATCACATAATCTTTTGTCCTGAAGCCCTTTGTGTCCTCAACAACTGTATTTCCGGCTTCCTGGTACACAAAATCAGCTATGTAGGCACATTCCTTTTCAATGGTCTTTCCCTTATGGATTCCACCCCTTACACCTATTGTGTCAGGCTCCCTTTGTGCCGGAATCAAGATATATTTAACCTGCCTTTGAAGCCCTGAAATCACACCGGCTTTTTCAAGCAAAATCAATTCCTGATACCTTTTGGCTTCCTTCTTGGAATCAAAGGTTATACCATCAACTTCTATTTTCTTACTTCCGTATTTGTTGGCTGTATTTTTCCAAGCCATCCTTTTTTCTCTCCTTTCGTGATTCCTAATGGCCTTATATGCTGTTGGATCAGCATAACCTGAACCATTCCTGTATAAATCATTATTCAAGGATATTCCCCCTTTTTTCTACCTAGCCACCAATGTTAGGACAAGGGCATTCCCACCTGTAATCCTCAAACTGTATCTCCTTGTCCTTTACTATTTTTCCGGCTACTATTTCGATATGCTGATTAAATTCCACTCCACGTTCAAAAGCATAAATGTTCATGTCTACACCATACTGTTGGCATGTTTTTTGTAGTTCTTCTGCTGATATAGACCATGCAAATTTGCATTCAAGGCAAATAATTTCAGTTTCATCATCATCACCTTCAAAATAGATATATCCGCTTTCTACAAATCCTCTTCTTGTATTCTCGATATAGCAGTGATTTTTTATATCTAATTCACACCAACTATCATAATCTGTAAATTTAAGTGGTTCTTTATCATTACCTAAAATATCAACAGGCTTTAAGCCTTCCAAAACAAACTTCTTTAAATCTTTTATTTTTCCACGCACTTTCAAAGTGCCTTCACACCAATTTGGCATTTCTACTTCCTTTTCCCCTTTCTCCCGGCTCCCAGGAAGGAAGCCGGGCATCTGACCATGGCTTTAAATTTGTGATATATTACTAACCAAATGAACATTGATAGTTTCTTTAAAGGTGTTGCAACCTATTTATTTGCCAAACAAGGCCATCTGTGCATCCTGCGGTGCTTCCGGCTCCTGTGTTGGTTCTTCAGCAGGTGCAGTAATGGTTGCCTGTCCGTTTGGAATTTCATGCATTTCAAGAACATCTGCTTCAGGCTCATTTTCTACATAGGATTTTGTGCCATCCTCATTTATTACAGCCATATCCGCATCCAATGCTGACTGCATTTCAATGGACATAATGCCCCACTTGCTGATAATCTGTCTAAGCATGGTTTTGTATGCCATAGCATCAAAATCCTTTTCCCAAAAGGTGTAGCCCTTCTTTGCTCTATATCCCATGGAATACTTCAGGGCATGGGCTTCCATCTTTGCCTTGCTCCAATACATTGCCTTCTTGAAGCCATTGGTGTACTCGAACATGGCATAATATCCAATGGTCGGTGCCTGCTCCCTTGCTTCTTCATCTTCAATCAAGCTAACCTCAATTTCTTCTTCCAAAGGATTGAAGCGAATCAATTCACCTTCTTTGATAGCAAGAACATTCAGTTTCTTATATTGGCCGGACCGGATGGCCAACTGAATATATCCCTTGTAACCAAGTTGAAACTGTGCAACCTTGCCCTTGTTCTTGTCATTGAAAGGCACCATGTAATACTGTCCAAGCTGCGGTGATGGTGAAAGCTTCAGGGATTCACCAAGTAAAGCTGCCGCCAGGATGGATTGATTTGTACATTCCTGAAGTGCCGGATTGTTATTTACTGCGGAAACCACCGCTGATATAAACTTGGTGCCATCCTTGCCACCTATCACATTATTAATCTGATTCTTCACTGCATCATTTGTTAAATATGCGGTGATGCCCAACCGCTGATTGCTTTTCTGTACCAATGAATTATTTACAGCCATTATTTTTCACCCTTCCTTAATCTCTTAAAATTTGCACTCATAATCTCTGAAACCTTGTGATTTCCAAACTTCTTTGCCACTTCATTGCGAATAACTGAACGTGCCAACTTTCTGTTGTACACCGGCTGTGGCTTGTACTTCTTTCCTGCGTTTTCGTTTACCATTTCTTATTCCTCGCTTTCTTCAAAATCATATTCTGATAGTAATTCCTGCCCATTGCCCCACCAAGAAGGTATGTCACTGCCTTCTTCTGTTTCTTCATAGGTCCATACTTCTATTTCTTCACCATCAACATCAACAATTGGTGTTGCCCATGTAGAACATCCAAACACATTGCCATCATAGTATTTGCCCTTTGCATATATCAGACCGCTTGTATAGCCCCAATCTTCCTGAAGCCCTGCATATATAACAGAATCAGGATGCTCATTAACTATCTGCTGTACCTTCTTCCAATCCATATACTTCTTGTTGCCAATCGGTTTTGTTGCCACCGCTTCAGGCCCTAAAAATCCGCTTAAAAAATCTGTATAACCTTTCATGATTCACCATCCTTCCTAAATTGCTTCAAACTCTATTTTTCTGCTGTTGAAGAAGTCCTTCAAAGCTGTTGCATCCTCTACCGATAACCGGGCCTTAAATGAAATCCACTGCATTGCAGGTACTTCCACCGGGATTTCAACAACCGGCACCGCCTGACCATTTATATTTGCTTCTACTGTGACAGTTCCAACCGCTTCCTGCTTCTGTGCTTCAGCTTCAGCAGCCAATCTTGCCTGCTCTGCTTCCCTTTCAGCCTTCAATCTCTCTGCTTCAGCCTTTCTCTTTGCCATTTCTGCAAGCTTTTGGCCTTCACTAATGGCTGTTGTAAGGTCAAGGGTACGTTTATATACCTCTGTTGCTTCAAAGCCGAATTCAGGCAAATTCGCAAGGGTAATAAGGTCACTTTTAATCTGTTCCAACCGGGAATCCATTTCACCAATGGCAGCTTTCATGGAAACAGATGCATTCAGCCACTTATCATTCATTATCTGTGAAATATGCAGCCATTCCGGGTGATTGGTTGAATTGAAGTAGCCTGTGATTTCGTCAAGCTTCTCCTGCTTCTGCTTTGCCTCATAGCCCTTCACCTGTTCATCAATGTTCTTGATGGCTGTGCTTACTATTCCATCAAGTTCCTTAATCTTGGCTTCAAAATCTTCATAGGGCTTCAGGCACTCCTTCTTAATTTTGATTCTTTCATCAGACAGGGCCTTTACAAACTTATTCAGTGTGGCTCTGTCTTTCTTGGCATCCTGAATCTGTTCTTCACCATAAACAAGATTTACATAGGTGGATGCCCTTTCTGTGATTTCCTGCTTCAATTCCTCAAAATTGAATTCGATTACTTCAGGAAATGTTGGTGCTTTTACTTTCAGTTCCATTTCTTCTTTCTCCTTTTCTTAAATTGCAGCAATCCTCTTTGTTCCAATTCACCGCTTCCTTCCAATACTCAAAGTGTTCTGTCACATCCTCACAAACTGATACTTCATCAAAGCCTGTTACCTTTGACAGATATTCAATTTTCTTGGATAGTGGCAAATGCTCATACCCGGATTGCTTTACTGTATAATCAGAATAATCAAGTGGCAGCCATTTCTTGATCCAATGGTTTACCCTTAAAAATTCAATGATTATCTTGTTGCATTTGATACTGTTCAACCGTTCATAATCCACAAATTGTGGTATGTATGGCGATAACCTAACCGCCACATCAAAGCCTGCTTCATACAGTGTTTCAATGGCCTTGATTCTTCTTTCTGTACTTACTGCCTTTTCACATGGCACCCAGGTTGTTGTGATTTGGATGTGTGCCAGGTCCTTTTCAAGAATGTGCATATAATCACATACCAAATCAGATTTGGTTACAATCAGATAGCCTATGCCATACTGATTTAGAAGCTTGATTGTTTCCCAGGTAACATGCATCTGTTCTTCCAATGGCTGAAAGCAATCTGTCATGCCACCAAGCCGGATAATAGTACCCTGGGGAAGCCTTGCAATCTTCCGTTCAATCTTCCTAATATCTGCAACAGAAGGTTCCTTTGCATCCCATAGCTTTCTGAAATCTAACAATGATTTTGCATAACAATAGCTGCAATCGTGTTGGCATCCACAGCCATAAGTATCAAGCCTTGTGTTGTAGTGGCACTTGCCACCCTCGTTTCCTGCAACCTCTTTGTAGAAACTCTTAAATTCTTTCATAGATACCCTTTCAAATAGTTTTGTGTTGGTATCTTTTGTACTTTTAATAGCTTTCGTATTCGGTAAAATCAACACACTTTAAATCTTCAGCATCAAGCATAATTTCACCGGCATTCCATCTTCTTTCCGCATCTTCAATGCTTTCTGCTTCAACAACCCTTTCAAGTGTTTCTCTGATATTCACAAGCAATTTTCACCACCGCCTTCTGCTTAAATAAAATCTGTAATGTGCATCTGCCCATCTTTATTAAAAACAAGCATTTCTTCCTTTGCTCTTGTGTAGAAATTCCGGTCAATCTCAAATCCGTATGCACTCCGGCCAAGTTCGGCTGCTGCTCTCAAAGTCGAACCACTTCCACAGCAAGGATCAATTACCACATCACCTTCATCTGTAAATATCTCAATCAACTGTTTCAGCACCTTAACCGGCTTTTGTGATGGATGAATTTTTGGAATATCCTTTCCGTCACGTTCCCAGGAAAACCAATTAAAAATCATGTGTCCTGTGTTCGGTATGTTCTTTCCGTTTTCATCAATCTGTACACCATTTCTAAACTTTGGCAATCTATCCCGGTATAAAACAAGGGCATATTCTGTCGCACCGACAACACGCATATTTGCTTTTAGCACCTGTGGGCTGTAATTCTTGACAAATACCAAAGGTATGTAATTTACAAATCCATGTTTCTTCCCGGCATCAATCAATGTTGGCAACTGTTCAAATGAACAAAATACAATCATACATGGGCTGTCAGAGCTTCTACCCCTGGCCAATGGTTTTTTATCTTCCTTTTTCAGCATCTTGCTACAAAAATGAAAATACTCATAAAGGTTAAAATTAAAATCGCTGTTAAAAGCCGCCTTGCCTGCAAGCTTGCTTTCTCCGTTCTTGTTATCACCGCCAACATACCAAGAAGGATTGCTGCCATAAAAATTCTTGCCCACGTTATAAGGCACATCAGCAATAATCAACTGTGCCGGTGGAATTGCATACTTTTTATAGTTCTGCATTGAATCTCTGTAAATTTCGCATTTTAGCTTCCGTCTGTTCATATCCACTCCCTTATATAGCCGGTAATATCAGCCCCGGCCTTTTCCTTTCCTGTACCTGCTTCCAAAACTCCCTTTCAGAAGATTCCAAATATTCAATGTCTGCCTGTACCTCTGCTCTTTCAATTTTGTAGTGCTTTGTTTGCAGATAGATTTCACCATTGAATTCTGACTTCAACTGTGCCTTCAGTACCGCAAAATCAAACTCTGTCACCATCAAATAATGCAAAAGCTGTATGTAGTAGTTATCCGGTATGCGGTCTTTCCATTTCTCTTTCTGCATGGATTGCAGAATATTGGTGGTTTTACATTCCCACACACCCTTCCGGCCGTCTTGGTCAAGCAGCCATCCATCCAAGGATGCATGTGCAAATGGGTATTTATCATTCAGCCACATGTTGTTTTCTTCATAGAAAACCTGGTATTCAGGAAAATCCAATTTGAACAATTCCCTTAAATGTTCTTCAGCCTGTGTGCCATATTTTACATAAGGCTTATCAGAAATATCTTCAGGAACCATTTGCCCGGTTTTTATCTGCCACAATTCAATGTTGGTCCGGTATGGATTCATCCCCAGGATTGCGGAAGCATCTGAACCGCCTATGCGTTGCCTGTTCTGAAGCCATTCTTCCCTTGATGCAAGAATCTTCATTTCTACCATGTCATAACTCCTTTGCCCATCTTTGCTTTGCACATATAGGTGCATTTGTGCTTCTCGGTCTACTTGGGCAATTCCAAGACCGGTTTCCCTGGGTATCAGCTTCATACTTCCACCCGGATGCCTTCAGGCTTGTACCATCTTCAGATTCAAGAATATAGGTAATGATTTTGGAATATCCCATTTCCTTTGCTATTCGTGCCATTCTTGAATATAAGAAACTACAAACATTCTTAGTTCCATCAGTGCAGCATCTTACAATTTCAATGGTTTTTCCATCATCAAGATTTCTTGAAACCGGTCTGCCTGCCTGAATAACACCATGTATTTTTCCATCTGCACCCATGCAAGCTAATCTGAATTTGTCACGATACACAGGGCCATGGTGCCTGTGCAGCATTGCAACATATTCATTTGCTTCTTTTAATTCAATGGGTACAGCTTTCATTTCTACCATTCCGGCAACACCGCCCTTCTGTATGAATCAAGGCAACTGTCACAGATAAATTCATCATTGATATAAACTGCTGATTCCTGCTGTATAGGTTCATCACATTCACAACACCTTGGCAACTTCTTCAGTTCTTCTTCCTGCTCTGCCATGTACCTTTCAGCATCCGCAACCGGATTATCTGTCCACATCATCTGAGTACACCCCCCACTGCCCATTTGCATAAGCGAACAATGCAAGCCATAAAATCGATACCGAACAAACAATGTGTGGAATCCATGAATCTGAATCTAATGCACAAGCTGACACAAGGAACAGCCCACCCATTATGTAAGCAACCGATTTTAAAATAATGTTTTTTAAATTCTTACGTTTCATTTTTCTCCTTCCTTCTGCGTTTCCTCTTTTGGAACAAACCGCAATGTCACTTTGCATTCGTACTTATCTGATAAAATCTCTGATAGTAATTTCTCGATCCTTTCTTTAAGGTCCATTGCTTTCATTCCTTTCTACTAAAAATCATCCTCTGCGGAATCACCAAAAAGCCTTGCTTCCATGTTATCCATGGTGATGCCTTCCGCTTTTAATTGCTTGCCCCTTTTCTCCATGCTTCTAAGCTGATACATATACTGCCTTCTTCTGTACTTGATGCCTGCTTCTTTCTTTGCAAGCTGTACTTCCTCTGAATCAAGAAGCCTTGCAATTTCCATTTCCACCTGTTCATCAGTCAATAGGTCCCTTGCCATGGTTTTCCCCTTTCCAAGTGTCTTGTAGGACACTTTTAGTTAAAAAAAATAGCACTAGTTTGCTCATCATCAAGACCATAACGCTTTTTAATAACCGAAATTTCACTCTGCTTAAACTCGGTTTTATTCTCGTTGATCTTGTCATTCACACTCTTAGCACTGATTCCCAGGGCTTTCGCCAAAGATTCGTTTGTGTCATTGTGAAGCACCATGAAGCTTCTAAGTAAATTTTTGTTCATCTTTTCCTCTCCTTTCTTTTAGTGTCCTGTAGGACACTTTCACTATACTACTATAATATTTCATTGTCAATACTATTTTTGTGATTTTTAATGAAAAATATTGCACTATAAGACACAATGGTGTATTATAGGAAACAAGGAAAGGTGGTGTACATATGAATAATATTGGAAAAACAATTAAGGATGCACGAATAAAAAAGGGATATACACAAGAAATGCTTGCGGAAATGGTAGGTGTAAAAAAATCTGCTGTTGCAAAATGGGAGAATGGAAGAGTATCTGAAATAAAAAGATCTAACTTAAATATGCTCTCAAAGGCACTCGGCATCAATCCAAATTCACTTTTGGATGATATAGAAGAAGAACCGGTGGGAATGGCAATAGAACATGCAGATATACTGCTTGATACCGAATTGATGGAGTTAATTGCAGAGTATCAAGCATTGAAAGTGTCAGACAAGAAACTAGTACGTGATTATGTTCGTTTCTTAAAGGGGAGAAGCTAACTTTTCCCCAGGATTCTCTTTATGAAAGTGAGAATATAGGTAATTTGGTTGTCACTTAATGTTTCAATCAATTCTAAAAGCTGTGTTTTATTATCTTTCATACCGGAAATCTCCTTTCACCAGGGCAAGAACAAGCGTTCTATAGTTATTATATAAAAATAATATTCAGAACACAATATTTTTTTTGAATGATTTTACTATAATGGGAAATTCAAAGAAATTATGTCGAAAAAACATATTTTTTTATAAAAATTTTTAAAGAAAGGCAGATAGATATGGTTATATTACGAGCAGGATTATACGAAAGAGTATCAACAGAAGAACAGGCACTAAAAGGATTTTCTATAGAAACACAGATTGATAATTTAACAGAGTATTGTGAGAAGAATAAAATTAAGATTGTGGATCACTACACTGATGAAGGTGTTAGTGGAGCCAAGCCACCTTTGAAAAGGCCTGGATTGCAAAGGCTCCTTGATGATGTGCAAGCCGGTAAAATTGATATAATTATATTTACAAAGCTTGATAGGTGGTTTCGTTCCGTAAAAGAATATTTCAAGGTGCAGGAAATACTTGAAAAGCATAAGGTAGAATGGAAAGCTATTCATGAAGATTATGATACCACCACCGCCAATGGTAGGATGGCCATTACAATCTTCCTGGCAATAGCCCAAAATGAGCGTGAAAAGACTGCCGAGCGTATCAAAGTAGTATTTGAACATAAGCGTAGGAATAAAGAAGCCTGTTTCGGTGGCAAAACTCCACCCATGGGATATAAAAAAGAAAAAGATAGTGATGGTATTGCAAGGCTTGTGAAAGATGAAAACACCCGGCAAATGACAGAAGAATTTTGGGATATACTTGTAAAGTACAATAATATCAATAAGGCCATGCGATATATGAATGATACATATGGTATAGCTAAATCCCAAAAAACATGGTACCGGCTTATCAAATCTGAATTTTACTGTGGAATGTATAATGGTGTGGAAGATTATTGTGAACCATATGTAAGCAAGGAAGATTGGCTGAAGATACAAGATACTGAGCGAACCAAGGTACACAAAACAAAAAATAGCCGGGTATATCTGTATAGTGGCATGATGCGGTGTCCTAAATGTGGGCATATGCTGTGCGGTGATACGAATAAAAAAGTATATAATGGTGTACCAAAGGAATACCGGTCTTATCGTTGCAGATTCAGAAGCACAACCTGCAAAGGTGCCCCTGCTGTAACAGAAATCAAAGTGGAAAAGTTTCTGCTTAAAAACCTGAAGCAACTTTTGGAAAATGAAATAGCTGCTGTGGAATTGGAAAAATCCAAACCAAAGCCAAAACCAAAAACAAACATTCCGGCACTGAAGGAAAGATTAAGAAGATTGAATGTAACGTATATGGCCGGGAATATAAGTGATGATGAATATTTGCGTGATGATGCTGAAATAAAAGCATTGATTGCCAAGGCAGAAATGGAAGCACCGCCACCTGAAAGGGATTTGGAAGGCTTAAAATCAGTATTGGAAACGGACTTTGAAGCGGTGTATATCACCTTGAATGCTGAAGAAAGGCAGAGATTTTGGAAAGGGCTTATCAAGGAAATCAAACTGAAAGGAAACGATATTGTAGACGTTATATTTTTTTGATTTTTGTACGGACTTTTGGGACTATCTCGACAGAGATAGTACCAAAAACCCATACAATTAAGTATACAATATTCAATCACCATTTTCACTGCATGATTTGTCAATTTCCGGCCTTGTTTTTTATCTAATATGCCAATAGATATAATCCGTTTTTGGTTCTATCATTAAATAAAAAAGAAACGGAGAAAGTATTATGGTATGCCCTAAATGTTGTTCGGAAAATGTATCAATCCAATTAGTGAACAAAGTGAAGCTGAAAAATGCACATCATGGAATCCTGTGGTGGCTCCTGATCGGATGGTGGTGGGTACCATTCAAATGGTTGTTCCTAACAGTTCCGGCATTGTTCGCTGCAATATTCATTCCCAAAGGGAAAAAGGCTGTGAATAAAACAGTAAAAATGAATGTTTGTCAAGCTTGCGGACACTCATGGAAAGTATAATGAAAAGGTCGGTGAAATCACCGGCCTTTCTTTTTTATACAACTGTGTCAAACTCGACATTCCATATACATCATTCGACATATACAAATGTTAATGGAAATATTTTTATTTGTCAATATTTGGAATATTATTCAGATACTAAGCAATAAAAGGAGAAAAATATATGAGAAAGGCAGAAGAAGTAACCGAAGCGGAAATTCAGGATTTATTACTTAATATTGGACTATCACCTGCTGTGATGGGCTTCCAATACATCACCTATGCAGAACAGCTTATTTTGATGGATGAAAAGTACCTGCACCATGTAACCACTATGTTGTATATCGACATTGCTAAAAAGTTTCAGACTACACCGGCTGCTGTAGAAAGAAACATCCGGCATTCAATCACAACCGCATGGTTGCATGGAAGCCTGACAGAAATCCATAAATTATTCCGCAATAGTATCAACCCGGAAAAAGGTGTACCCACCAATTCGCAATTCCTGGCAAGGTTATATTTTTATTTCATCAATAATTCCCCAGGAAAGAGTGCATAAAAAGAAAAGGCAGGTTTATTCCTGCCTTTCGCATCTTTCCACATGGATTGTTCGTTTTTTATATCCGCAATTTTCAATGAATGCCTGTGCTTCTTTAAAACCGCCATAATTAAAAGGGAAATAATGTCTTTCTTTTTTGTGAATCACATAATATCTGTATTCTTCCATGTTCATTCCTGCCTTTCTATAAGTTTGCATATTTGCGTTCATATGCCATATCTAACAGTTTGTTATATTCTTCTATCTTCTTGGTGTCTGTTTCCTTGTAACGCTTTGCGATTAAATCCTTGATCATTTCATCAACTTGTTCATTCGTCATTGGATTGCCTAATTTTATAATCATAATATCCTTCTTTCTCCCCGGTGCCGGTAGGTCAGCTTTGGAAATATTCTAATTCCATTCTTCTTTTCTTATTGCAACTATCAAATCACGAAAATATTTTTTTGAACCTTCAGGAATTGATTTTAAGCATTTCATTGTTGCATCATATTCATTTTCCGCTTCAATTACATAGCAGTGAAACATTTCTCCTAAGTAATAACTAACTTGCCAATCTTTCATATCCCTTACCTATCCTTTCTGCCGGGGAACCGCCCCGGCTCGGTGTGGTGTAGTATTAGACTTCAAATCTTGTTCCCATGATTGTAATAGCGGTCATTTGTGTTACGTCCTCGTTATAATCTATGTCATACTCGATATCCATTGCTTTTAACATTTGTGTCATTCCTACAAATTCGCTGAAAAATGGGTTTGTTCTGATATTGTTATCAAAAATGTAATCGTTATTTCTCTTTACCATATTTACTACTCTCATTTTGATTACTAAACTTTCACCGATTTTCTTAATCATTTCTGTCATATCTCTTTCCCTTTGCCTTTCTTGGTGTTGTTTGCTGTTCCTTATGATGTTATTATATTACATGTTCCCATGTATTTCTATTGACAAAATAGCCAAAATTACATGTGCCCATTTGTGCATTTTTACATGTTCCCATGTTTTGAATAAAGTGGTATTATAGGAATGAAAGGATGGTATACGATATGACTAAACACTACGAACAAAGGAAGGTATCAAATAAGAAATACCTTGCAACATTGGATGAAATAAGAATCCGCATTCCAAAAGGCAAAAAAGATGAATATAAGCAAATGGCAGAAGAAGCAGGGAAATCATTGAACCAATTCATAATTGATTGCATAGAAGAAACAAAAAAAGGGAAGGCATAAAGCCTTCCCTATCTCTTTACTGTGCTTTCTCTAAATCAGCAATTCTATGATTTATCACCTTGATCTGTTCTTCCACAACCGGCATCCGGTGGGCAAAGTTATTATGCTCCCGGACTTCCCTTGTCAACTCTTCAATCTTGCAATCTGTCACTGCCTGTGCTATTTCAAGCTTCTTTTCAATCTTCTTGTTACTTGAAATATTCGTGATGATTACCCCTGCAAGTGCCAATACTCCTGTGATTACTGCTGATACGATTCCTTCCATGATGTGTTTTCCCTTTCTTTTGTATTTTAATTTTTATCCTATACACCTATGACATACCGCAAAACAAAGCTTTTATTGTCAAAGGTGATACCGCTCGCTGTTCCTGTGGCATCATTGTCTGCATGGCCTGTGATTCGCTCATTGTTGATATACAGATATTTTGATGCGACCTTTAGGAATTTGTTAGCTGCCATTATGAAGGTGTGCCCATAACCATTCATCTGCCCCACAAAGGCTTTGGATAAGAAAAATTGATGGAAATTAGTGTCCTGCACCACTCCATCAACTATTCTGCTGAATATAAGCACTATGCCATGTGGCTGTGCTGATACCGGCTCTGACAGTTCCGCCTTGTGTCCTGCGGTCATATACATTCCACCGGACCATAGTATTCTTCCTGTGCCGCTGCTTCCTTTAAATACAGGAATCCAGGCTTGCCATTTGTTGCTATAGTACAGCCTATCCCATATTTCCCTGTAAGCAACAGAACACCTTGTAAGCACCTGCCGGACTTGGTTTCCTGAACCTTCCCTGACAACTTCAATGCTTCCTGATGCACTACCGCTTAAAGGACTATTCAAAAGTGTGGTAGATACTCCACTTTCAAACACATAGAATCCCGGTTCTGTCAAGCTGTCCAAATCTGTACCTGTTTGTATTACAACCGGACTTGTTATCAGATGCCCCAATGTGGAATACATGGGAAGGGCAAATTCAACCCCTTCCTGCTCTGACACCTTGCCGAATGCTACACCCCTTCCTGAAGCGTTGAAATCAAGCAAAGTGAAGGCTGTTGACAAATCAATGGTGTTTGTGATACTGCCAAAATAATCTGTCACTGTCAACCGCACATCATAAGCAAAATTGGTATCAAATAATGCCCCTGTTATAATGCTCTTGTTGTATGAATAGCCTGTTCCGCTTTCAATGGATTTCCATGTGGTTTCAGATTGCTTCTTGTACTCTATCTTGTAGCTTGAAGCGTTCTTATTGCTTGCTGATGCCACACTGAAGGATGCCATTATTTTTGCATTGGTACCTTCATAGTTTTCCACACCCTTGGCATCCGTTCTTACCACTGAAAATGCTGTGATTTTCGGTGCGGTGTATGGTATACGATTAAAGGTCTTTTCTGTGCTTGCTGTCCTTCCTCTGCTATCTGTCACAGTGATAATGGCTGTCACATTTCCGCTACCGGTCAAAACTGATGTTGTTGGTGTGGCTCCTGAATAGCTTTTGCCTTCAATTACAGTTTTGTAGGTCTTTATGGTGGAACCATAAGCCCCGGATGCATTGATAGTGAATTTTGCCTTGGATTTCCCTTGTACCAGGCTCCCAAACTGTGCTGCATATGCTGTGTTGGTATCTGCCACCGCCACACTGCCTATTGTCGGCACAACTGAAGAAGGCACCCTTGCTGTGAATGATACAGTTTTGGTGCCAATTAGTGTGCTTCCATTATAGGTTTTTACAGTGATGGTCACAGTGCCGGAAGTGGCATTTGGTATTTCCTCTGCCAAGGATAAAGGCACTGTCCAGGCTTTGCTTGTTCCAATATCACTGCCTATGGTGCCGGTAGCACTTCCCATCTTATATGTCAAGGTATGGTCAAAGCTACCTGATGCCCTTGGTAGTGAAATAGTTATGCTTTTACCCATATCCACTGCTGTGGCTGATAATTTAGGTGTTGTTGCCCTCGGTATGGTGGTTAATGCCTGGGAATAACTCTGATTGCTTGAAGAAAACTGATCATGTGTTATTCTTGCAGACACAGCCAAGGATTTTGAACCATCCGCACTGTGGGCTATATTCAATGTTTCGGTAAATACCACAATCCCTGATGATGTTATCTTGTCAGATGTTGTGATTGCTTCTGTGTATTGTGTTCCGTTAATCGTCACATACACAGTGCCGGTGCCATATGTGGTATATCCGGTATTGGTACGATATACCCTTACCGATACTGTCACATTGGATGTGTTCCCGGTCACACTTTGGCTATTCTGTGTAATTGTGATTTTATACTTGATTTTATCATTAGTAGTTGACATTGCATTTGATGTTGCCATATCTCTGCCCCCTACTATACTATTTTGGAAAATGACAGATTCCCATTTGTTCTTGGTCTGAATGCAAAGTTACCAAGCTGCAAGGTGTTTAGGAATTCGCCATCTGTTACATACAATCTGTTGTTGCTGAAATATGCCACTTCCATGCCTGAATCTAAGAAGGTAATCTTGTCATTCTCAATCCGCAAGGTCAAAGTGTTTCCTTCCTCACCAAGAATGATATTTCCACCTTCAAATCTGATGTACTTGCTTATTTCCTCAAACTGTGCTTCCGTTCCGGCTGCTACATCATCAATATCCTTTACAACTTCATCAAAACGAAAATCAAAGGCTTTTGCGGTCTGCTCTACCTGTGTTGACACAGAAGTAACAAGGGCATCCACATCATCCTTCAGGTATACTTCATCCATCACTGTTGCTGTGATGCTCTCTGCTGATGTTTCAATCTGTGCAGATAGTTTTGTTTCCGTTTCTATAAGCCGATTTAAGACATTTTCCTGCATGGATGCAGAAATATTCACAATCTTATTTTCCGTTGAAATTTGCCCCCTTACAGCTTGTTCTGTGAGGGTATAAAACGTATCACCCAAGGTAAGTTTGTTAGCTGCCGGATGCAAAAGGTCAATTGACAGCTTAGAAACCAAGAATAATTGATTGATTGAATGTGGTTTAGTAGTCACCTGTACCTGTGTACCTATATGGAAGGATTCAATGCTTTTATCCACTGTGGCAAGGTCCGCTGCATCCAAATCTATGGAATAAAGCATCTGCATTTGCTCCTGTAGAAAAGCATTGCCTTTGGTTAATAGGCTCCCAGGCTCCGTCACATCATCCCAAATCTGCACCTTGAAAATCCATCCGTACCTATCAACTGCTTCCTGGTTATAAACATAATCCACACCATTATTCACAGAAGATATATTCAACCGGTTTTCACTGCCTTCTTCCTTTACTCCCAAGGGAATAATCGCTGTGGCTATATCTTCCCCTTTGGTTTCCCTTTTCAGGTCCAAAAGGTTCTTGCCAAACTCTATTGCCTGCGGTGCCAAGAAATTCAATTCTTTCAGATAGTCAATATACATCCCATCTTCTTCATGCCGAATCCACAGATATCCGCCTAATGTATCAATCAGCTTCTTGTGTATGGATTCCCATGTATTCAGGTATTCTGAATCACTCCGGCTGATAGTATCATTTGGATCAGTAACAGTGATATTTCCCACCTTGAATTGATGGCTTGCATCTACCTGGGCATTGTGATTGGTGATAAACAGTGTAAATAATTCTGCCGGTGTTCCGGTGAAATCATAGGGCCTTTGAATGGAATCTACCAAAAAGGCAAACTCGCTTTCACATTCCACATTCTTTTCATTGTAGAAGCCCTGTGTATCGTTCAGGATTCTTCCCCGGAACAATAAAAAATCATCCTGATATACCTGGATGATTGATTTAAGCCTATGCAGATGGTCAAAGGATGGATGATTGTTGTAAATGTCAAAATCAAAGGTTCCTATTTGGTTCAGTTCCAATTCTACCTTGGGATTGAAGATTTCATAGCCTTCCAATTGGTCATTGTACAAAAGGAAGCTGTCGCAATATACCCTGTACACCCTACAACACCCCTTCCCTGTACACAAAAGTGATGTTGCCGGTTCCTGTTGCTTTGACTATGGTCTTGCCTTCAGGCAGCACTAATTCAGGAATCGTGAATGTGCCTGCACTGAATGTGCCGGAATAACCTGTAAAAGCTATCTTCATTTCAGCATCTGTAGTAATAATCGGCACTACCCTTTTTCGCCCACTATTCGTCAAGGTGATTTGTGTGGTAGCATTATTTACTGCTCTTGTCAAGGTTGTGTCCGCAAGCCTGTATTTATAAGGCTCACAATCACAATCAATGGTAAGCTTGCCAATGCTCTTTTCTGCTTTCCACTCTGAAACTGTTATCCTGCCAAAATAGGCCCATTCTGCATCATCATCCAATACAATCTGCATCTTCTGACCATGCAAGGCATTCTGAACCTTTGTGAATAGGTCCATGAATCCTTCCTGGGGAACAATGGTGGAAAACTCAAAAGACAATTCCCTGTTGCTGTATTTTACTTCGCCAAAAAACTCTGTCAAATCTAAAACACCATCACCGCCCGGAATATCAATTTCTTCCGTTTTTGGTGATGGTGTTCCTATGGTTTTGTTAGATAAAATCAAGGAAAAATCATTGTAAGAATGATAATTTCCAAATCTAATACCTTTCATTGATAACCTCACTTTCTTTGCCATTTGCAAGGTTATCTTTTGTAAAATTATGCTTCCAATGCTGAAATTCTCAATTCATTATTTCTTGCGATCAGCAAGCTTTCCAATGCAGCACTGCCAACCAAGCTTGTACCATAATTGCCCTTGAATGTGGGCTGTACCTCTGAATCAAATTCAATGTAGGTTGCACCATCAAAGGTTGCCAGGCTGTTCAATGCTATTTGGTCTGCAAGTGGTAAATCTTCTGTGGCTTCCTCGGCAAGTTCATATACTACTGTAATTGGATTTTCAGCAAGCCATTCTTTCCATGATGCAGGATTGGATGTATTGTAGTTTTCGTCATAGAAATACAAATTACCTGTGCTTGTTTCAACAGAAACACCTTGATTACAACCATAAGTACCTGCTGAATTGGAAGTTGTTGCTTCATAGTGCGAACACAAAACGTTTGCTATTGTAGTAATGCCATCAGGCTTTTTGATAATATCCTTCAATCCATTATATGAATTTCTATATTTTCCTGATTGTGAAGTTGCGTATACTACCCATTCTTCACTACCATTAAGCACAACACTTGCAAATCTTCTCTTAGTCTTGCCATCTTCAATCACATCCTGCACATCACCTTTTCCATTCAGTTCAATAGGCTGTGAAAAAGTGATGGAAGATTCGGTGTAAGGTTCGTATGTGCCATCTGCAACACTAGCTTCACGAATCATAGGATAGAATGTTGCGTTTACAGTTGCACCTTTGACAACTCTAATAAATAAGGCGAAATTTGTCATACTCTCTCTTTGTAAAGAAAATGTAGTACCTTCTCCAAATTCATACACACTCTGTACATAATCGCCACTATTTATAGAAAGTGCAAAGGTTGCAGCACTGCCACCATTAGGACAACCGCTAAGAATATATGATGTTCCGTACTTCAAATCTTTAATATCATAATTTCTTATCATATATGTTGCCATGTCTGTTGCTGTACCACTTACTGAAATGCTACCATCAGCATTTGGTTTAAATGTCACACCACAAATAACTTGGTTTGTTGCGTTGTGCTTAACTATATTCTTCCCATGTGTCTTAATTCCACTAACCACAGATTTCTTGATTTCCTGTGGGTAGTTCGGTGAAGGTGCAGGGCTTCCACCGGTGTATGGCTCCCATGTATTACCTTCACCAACTTTGCTTATCATGGGGAATACTGTATCATTATATGCTTTACTAGCACTTTGCCAAAGATGTATTGCGAATAGTTGTGTTATATCAGTGACAGAAAACGTTTGGTTGTCTTGGATGGTTTCTAACCACTCACCACTAGCATTTCTACGATATATAACGCAACCACCGCTGTTGAAATACTCTCCAACAGGTAAATTTATTGGTTCTGTTACATAAAAACTAAATCCTTCGGTTGAAGTACCTTTTCTAGCAATACTTCCATCAGCATTTACAGTAAAAGTAACCCCTTTTTGTGTGGTGCTAGATGCAGTAACTTTTAAAATATTTTTACCGGTGGTTGTTACCTGCTCACACACACCACCGATTTCAACAACTTCCACTCTGCCTTTTCTACTGTTCGGCATTTTGGTTTCTGTGGTTTTCACAACCAATTCCAAGGTGCCATCCTCGGCAATGTGATTTTCACCACCCTTGACGATTCCTGCCCTATCCTTGGTGCCGATATTTACCCCTGTGACAGCTTCTGCATTCTCGGCATATACTTTTGCCTGCTGTGCTGATGCCTGGGCTTCCTGGGCCTTTTTCAAGGCTTCCTGGGATGCTGTCAATGCTTCGCTTGCCTTGGCACTTGCTGTCTGTGCATTGGCTGTTGCACTGTTCTGTGCTGCCCTTGCCACTCCGTCAATCTCTTTGATTCCGTCATGGATGGATTGCCTTACATCCTTGCCATATCTTGCAGATAAAATCTGCTGTAAATATTTGCTTATCATTTATCTTTTGCTCCCTTCTTATGTGATTGTGCATAGGCACCATCTTTGCATCTGCTCATTGTAAACCCATTCAACATACTGTTCTGCTCCACCGCCAATGCCCATTTTGTTGCAAATAACAGATTCACCACGCAATTCATTTTCAGCTTTGATATTGTTGCCTGCTGTAATATCATTGCCTACTGTGGCATCATTGGTGATGTTTGCATTCTTGGCTGTCATGGTTTCATTCACCTGGGCATACTTGGCTATCACAATTTCATCAAGCTGTGCATTCTTTCCGGTAAGCCAATCATTGGATTGTACGTTATTGCCTATAACATAGCCCTGTGAAGTGATATTGCCCTGTGCATCAACCTCTTTTGCAGTGATTTTGCCGGGAATGTTGATGTAGCCAAACTGCCCACCGGAACCTTCAGTGTTATAATCAATTCCATCTGCTGTAATCCACACTTCGTTTCCGTTTGAGGATTTAAGCACTATAACACCGGTATCATTTTCATTTGCCACAGATGCAAATATATCAACCCTTGTGTCCTCGCCTTTTTTAAGTGAGAATATAGCAGCATTAAGAAATGCCTTGTACAAATCACCTTCAGATATGATTTGGCATCCTTCAATGGTGAAACCTTTGATTATGTCACCGGTCAGATTTTCAACCTTCACAGTTTTGGCTTCCGTAACAGCACCATAGATGAAATCAGCAACAATCTTGCCATCCATAGTCATTGCAAGTGCATATGGTCCTTTGTAGCCTTTAGATGAATAGCCAAGGCCATTGATATTCCACCGCCATACCTTTGTAGCTGTTTCTATATCGTCTGTGTCCATAATCAGCAATTCATTTTGCGTTTTCACCACATAACCACCCATTGCAGAAGTAATCAGTGCTGTGGCATTTGCAACCGCCTGATTCAGAATGTGATTCGGTGGCACTATGCTTTCCACTGCCTTCCTGATTTCCTCGCTTACCGCATTGGATTTTGCAGAAAGTGTGGTTTTCTCATTCTTGCCAAGTGTGAATTTATCCTTTTCAGGATTGTTCAGATTCAAGGTCTGCTTTGTAAGTCTGAAATTCTTATTCATGCCATGTGGTGTGGATTCCACCCTGCACTGATCTGAAATCTTAAACCTTTCGACAGCCTTATCAGCAAAATGCAAATCCACAACCTTTGCTTCAATCACAACATTTTCAAACTGTGTTTCGGTCAAATACTGCTCGCCTTTCCGCTTCAGGGCTTCCGGTGTGGTTACATCATCTAAGGTGATGGTTTTGTAAATCCATCCATAAGAATTGACAGCATCCCCATTGTACACATAATCATATCCATTATTGACGGATTCGATTGTAAGCCTTGTTTCAAGCCCTTCCACAGTGCTTTCTTCAAGCTTTGCACCCAATGGGAGAATAGCTGTAGCAATGTCTGTAGAATCAATATTTGACGTAAAATCCAACAGATTTTCACCAAGCCTGATTGCCTGGCTGTTGGTGTTTGGACTTTCTGCCAAATAATCAATATATCTTACACCGCCTTCGTGCCGGATGCGGATTATACCACCCAAATCATCCACCAAATCTTCCTTGATTGCCTTCATGGTGCTTTCCATGTTGGTATAGCATGAAATATAATCATTTGAATCTTTAACAGTAACCTGGCCCACAGTGAACCGCTTTGATTCATCAACCTGGATGTTATGGTTGCCAATATAGGCTTCTAACAAGCCCCTTACTGTGTAACCTTCATACCTTGCAGGCCTTTGGATAGAATCATTTAAAAAGGCTAAATCACCTTCACAATATATAGTTTTCTGATTGTAAAAATCTTTCTTTACTTCAATGCACCGCCCACTAAATACAGGCTCCGCATCTTCATCAATGTATACAGATATAATTGATCTGTGTTTCTTGATAGTGTCATAATGCGGATGCCCCGGTGGAAGAATAAATGAAAAAGAACCTGCCTTGTTCTCTTCCAATTTTGCAACCGGATTTATCAAGGCAAGTTCTTCTATTCTTGAATCGCACATCAAAGTATCATCACATAATACTTTGTACATTATAGGCTTCCCCCTATATAATCTACTGTAACAGTTCCATTGCCCCTGAAGATAAGCTTGTTTTCACCTTCCGGCAATATCACATCATAAAGCTTCTGTGTTCCCTTCTTAATGATGAATGTCATACCTTCAAATTCCATTGTCATTTCTGCGGATGCTGTAATGGTTAAATAGGTTTGCTTTCGCTTGCCTATAACCACTATTTCTTCATATTCATCCACCACAACATTAGCAGCTTCATGGATATATCCAATTTCAAAATCAAATACATCCCACAGCCATTCTTCTGAAGTAGACTGCACATCATATTTGTAAGGCTCACAGGTGCCTTCAATCACAAGTGTTCCAAATCCTTTATTGGACTTAAATTCATTCACCGCAACCCTGCCGACATAATAAAAAGCACAATCATCATCAAAAGTGATTCTGAATTTCTTACCATGAAGATAATTCTGCACTTCTGATACTCTTGCACTCCACATATTCACCGGATCAATCACTGTGAATGTCATGGTTATTGGTCTGTCCTTGTATCTAACATCACCGGTAAGGGATTCCGTCAAATCAAGGGAACCATCACGCAAGGGAACCGCCACAAACTTTGTCTGTGGTGTAGGTGGGCTGATAACCTTGGATGATAGTATCAGGCCAAAATCTCTGTAGCTGTGCTTTTCGCCAATCATTACACCATTCATTTATCAAATCCCCCTTTCTTCCCTTCGTGCTAATTCTCCCAGGGCTTCATCCATCCCAGGTGCCAATTCGCCAATCAATGCCCCTGTATCTGTCACAAGCTGCATATTCGCCATTTGTGGCATGTATTCCATAAGGAATGCAAGAATATTTGCAAGAATTGCTTCAAGCCTTGCATTCTTGGCTGCAACCGCTTCAGAAATCATGTTCATCAATGTATCAGTACCACTTACCACTTCACTTCCGGCTTCACCGCCTGCCATTACCTGGCCAAGCTTATTGATGCCAAATGCTGTAGGTGAATTCATGATAATAGGATCATCCATAGCTTTCTTGTACCAATCAATGCCGAATGAAGGCACTGAAGGTGGATTCAAGCTGAATGAACCCCTGATATAAGGATGTGGCATTTTCAAACTTGGCAAGGACCATTGGAAATTGAAAAATCCCTTGATTCTATCAATGGCATTTTTCACTACATCCCTTGCAAATGCCAATTTTGAAGAAATAGTATTGACAATGTTATTGAAAATGCTTGTTACCACATTCAAAATTCCATTAAATGCCTGTTTCCAATTTAGTGTGAATACACCGGTCAAAAAGTCACATATGCCATCAAATGCAGGCTTCAGTGTGTAGGTCCATAACCTCTTAATATAGCCAAAGGTATGCTCTATCAATGGCTCAATCACAATTTGGAAAACATTCTTGAAAATTGGCAGCAATATATTCTGTAGGAAATCACCAATGGCCTGGAATGCCGGTTTCAAATGGTTGTTCCATGTGTCACTGATGCCGGACACTGCAACCTGGAAAAATGCTTGTATTTCAGGCATCTTTTGTGCAAATACACCGGCAATCCATACCACAATTTCATTGATTGTGTCAAATATTGGCTTACCTACCGAATCCCATAATGTTTGAATCACTCCCCAGGCAATTCCAAAGGCTTCACCAATGAATGCCAATGTGTCCTGGAAGCTCACACCGGTATTCAATAGATTCAGTGAAAAATAATCCCACAACTGCCCAAAGAGATTTTGACAGACTTCTAAAAGCTGCGGAAATACCGCAATCAATGCCAAGCCTATCTGCTCAATGATAAATGGTATCTGTGGCAACAAAATTTCCAACAGTGCCGGCAATGCTGCAACCAAGCCATTTATCAATGCCACAGCCCCTTCAATGAGTGGTGGAAGGATAGATTCAAACAATACAGGAAGCCTTTCGCCAATAATCGGTATGATTTGGCCTATGGCATCTGCTATTCCACCAAGGATAATTTCAACCCTGGGCAGTACATTATCTGCCACTGTGCTTGCACTGTCTACAAAATTACCAATCAGCCCGGACAGGTCCGCGTCCTCACTTCCAAGCCCGGTCAATAGGTTTTTCCATGCTGATTTCATGGATGATAATGAACCGGAAATGGTACTGCTTGCTTCCTTTGCTGTGGTGCCTGCAATGCCCATTTCTTCCTGAATAACATGGATTGCGTCAACTACATCTGCATAGCTTTCTATGTCATATTCAATCTTGGATATTTTCTGTGCATCCTTCAGAAGCCTTTGCATTTCTTCCTTGGTGCCACCATATCCAAGCTTCAGATTGTCAAGCATGGTGTAATTCTGCTTTGCAAAACCTTGGTATGCATTCTGTATGGATTCCATGGAAGAACCCATTTTGTTTGCATTATCAGACATATCAACAATGGCCTGATTTGCTTTGTTTGCTGCTTCTGCTGTGTCACCATCAAGGGATTGCAGAAGGCTTGCAGAAAAGCTTGTGACAGTTTCCATGTACTCATTGGCTGACATTCCGGCTGATTTATACGCATTATCCGCATATTCCTGTACTATGGCTGCGGATTCCTTAAATAAGGTTTCCACACCACCTACAAGCTGCTCAAAATCTGCATAGCTGTCAAGGGCTGACTTTCCCAGGGCAGTTATCGCAACAGTACCAACCGCAAGGCCTGTGGCCATTACTTTGCCGACTTTCAAAGCAGCATTACCAATCTTGCCAAATGCACTTGAAATCTTGCTTTGTGATTGCTCCGCATGATCTGTGGTTTCATCTATGGCCTGATTCGCACCGCTGTTATCTACAGCTATTGTTCCAAATAGCCTAAATAGTTCCATAAGGGCTTCACCCCCTTCTTTCGTATACTAAAAAAAGGCTGATAAAATATCAGCCCCTTAAATTCCTCTGCTTGTCCTTCTGTACATCCTGCCCATCCTTGCATCAATGGCAGGTGCTAATTCACCAACCAAGGCACCGGAATCAAGATATACTTTCATTCCAAGCATCTGTTCCAATAATTCAATTATTCTTGTTAATCTCGCAACCACCGCTTCATTGCTGATTGATTGCGGATTTCTCATTTGTAGTTCGTTCAAATCCTCGGCAACCCTGGATAGCCATGCCCGGTTATGTTCCAAAGGAACCACCGCTTCAGCACCGGTACCTTCTAACAAGCCCACCTGCCCTTTTTCAAGAATACCGCCCCTTGCAAGCCTGGGTAATGATAATGTTGGTACAGTACCCACATTGATTCCCGGCAACTTATTTGCAAGCCGGATTGCACTGTTAATCATGCCAATGCCCCGGTTAATGGCATTCTGTACACCTGAAATAACACCATTCATGCCTGTTCTTACCGCATTTCCCATGGCAGTGCCTATTGATGTGCCTATGGTTGAAAATCGGCTTCTAATCTGCGACCATAAGCCACTGAAGAAGGAACCCCAACCACTGAAGGCAGACCGAATATTGCTCCATGCACTACGGAATATGCCACCAAACCATGAAGCCACATTCCCAAATGCACCACGAATGCCGGACCATATGCCGGAAAAGAAGCTTCTTGCACCATTCCACGCATTACGAACACCATTCCAAGCTGACCGGAATTGACTAGCAAACCATGAACCAACAGAAGAAAAGGTGCTTCTTATTCCACTCCAAATGCCCCGGAAATACGCACCGGCAGATGCCCATGTATTTCTTATAGCTGTCCATGCTGTGGAGAAATAGCCCCTAATCTGTGTCCATGCTGTGGAAGCTTCCCTGCGGATGGATGCCCATGCACGAATCCAAAAATTGCGGAATCCTTCGACATTGTTCCATAGGTATACAAAAGCAGCCACAAGCCCGGCAATAGCTGCCACCACCAAGCCAATAGGATTTGCAAGCAATACTGCATTGAAGGCAAGCATTGCAGTTCTTACCACCCTGATGGCATTGGCCGCTGCTGTCATTATTCTTCCCCAGGAAATAATCAAAATGAATGTGCCTATTGCTGTGGTAGCACCAATAATCACACCAACCCAAGCTTGAATTGTGCTTTGGTTGCTCCTGATCCATGTAACCATATCTCTGAATCTATCAATCATTGATACAAGAAGTGGTATGGCTCTTTCTGCCATGCTTGCGATTGCATTCCGTAATGCTGTCATGATAGGCTCGCCAATTCTTCCGACTTCTGCCATGGCATCTGACAATCTTTCCTGTGCCTGCCTTGAAGCAATAATATCCGCATTGGTTTCTTTATATTGAACAGATGCAGCACTGTATGTATCATTCAATGTCTTTACTATTAAATCTTGCCTTTCTTCCTCTGTGGCAAGACCGGCAAGCTTATCATTGAAGGATTCCACACTTATTCCTGACCATTCAAGGGCATCTGCAAGGCTCCCTTGCACTTCTCCCAGGGAAGCACTGTGATTGATACCTTCTGCCAATCCTTCCAAGGGCAATGATTCACCAAAAGTGGCATATACACCTGTTAGGATATTTGTCAACCCTGCCAATTCTTCTTCATTGTCTGCTATTTGTGCAAGCTGTTGTGATGCTTCCACCGCTTGCCCTGAATCGCCAAGCACCGCATTCAATTCTGAATATGTGGTTTTGGCTGCTTCTGTGCTTAGTCCAACAGTTAAAAAGGCAGATTCAAGCAATCCCATTTCTGCCCTGTATTCTCTTGTACCTTCTACCGCACCGATAAATGCACCACCGATTGCAAGCCCGGCTGTTGCTATGCCTGTTGCAACAATACCGGCTACCCTTCCAATTCTGCTAAATGCACTTTCTGTTTCATTGGCCGAATTGTTCGCCCTTGTGGTTGTATCTTCAAGTGCGTTGTTCGCTTCTGTATTGTCTATTGCTATTGTTCCAAGCAATCTAAACAATTCCATAAGCATTTCCTATTCCGGCATAAAGCCTTCTAACATCTTCCTTGAATCATTGATAATATTGCCTAACTCTTCATGTGACATTTCCTTTCCTTCATGCTGTGGCTGTTCAACCCTTCTCAAATATTCATCAAATGTCATGTTGAATACCTTATGAAGATAGTATTGCCACCTTATATCATGGATCTTTTCATCCACGATTGCTTTCAGTATCTCTGCCACAAAATCGTACAACTGATGAATCCTTATAAATTCATCCAATATCAAAAATGGACTTGCATACCTTTGGGCTAGCAAGTCCACAAATCTGATATATCCTACCGATTGAACAATTTCATGACACGTTTGAAAAAATCCCTGAAATCCTCTTTCATTACCACTTCAAGAACCAATTCTCCATAATCCGCAAAGGGCATCTTCTTAATCTCTGAAATCTTCATTCCGGTAACACTTGCCAAGAATGCCTGAATTTCTTCTTCTGCCTTGGGAATATTGGCAACAATGATTCCGGCAATATCGAAAACAACACCAAAACCGATTTGCTCCACATTGCCACCCTTGAAATCTTCAAGCTTAAAGCACTCTTTAAACTGTCTGATTCCTATGGCAGTGATAATCTTACAAATGGCACCCATATCGGATGCTACCAAAGGTCTTAATTCATATGCTTTTTCTATAGGGCCTGTTACATGTCCTGTTTCCCTAATTGAATTGAGTTCTTTCTCAATTACTGCATCAATAGTGTTTTCCATTGTTCAATCTCCCTTACTTATTTCTTTTCTTCAGCCTTGGTTGTCTTTTCCTGTGGTACTTCAACAACAAATCTTCCGGCCTTATTAATCTCTGCCAATCTTTCAGGTGTGCTTTCAAACACTTCACCTGTATTACGCACCTTGCCACTCACTTTATCTTTAAATGGCATAATCACTTTTACTTTCATGTTCTATTCCCCCTTATACTGTTGGTGTAGGGTACAGAATGTGCCAAGGCAATGTGTCAGCTTCAGGTGAAATGTCAGCTACACATTCAAATGTGCCTGTGAACACACCTGCTTCCTTGTTCTTGCCTTCTGTTTCAAAGCCGGATGTACACAAAGCCCAATCAAAAATAATGATGATTGGTGTACCATCAATCTTCTTTCCAACATATCCAAGGTTCTGAATGTAATCACCTTCTTCAATTCTTGCCTTGGAAATGATTTCTGTATATCCTTCATAATCTTCAGAAACACCCACAGTACCAACAGTTGCCATCTGTAAGATTTCCGGTGTCATTTCAACAAAATTTACTTCCATAGTGGCTGTTTCACCTGTTTTGGGATTTAAGCCTTTCACCTTTACCAATGCCCCATCCACTTCGATCTGTGTAAATTCAGGTACAATGCTCACTTTGGAACCGCCTGAAGTTGCACCAATTAAGGATTCCTCAAAGTTCCACACACCATTTTCTAATGCCAATCCCCTATGGATAGTTCCGGCACCAAGCATAATGTTTTCAGGTGTACTTGCAGTAATACCGCTTGACTTTAATTCTTCGTATGCCATTATTTCACACTCCATTCTTTTACATCTAAATTGACTTGTATCTTTCGCAACTCGTCATTCCCTGTAGGAACAACAAAGCTGTTTGCATAAAAAACAGCCACTGCTGTTTCATCTTCAGCAATGACTGTTTTTCCGCTTACCTTATTGAAATATTCTTTTATAGCTTCTTTCGCAACTTCTAATGCGTACCATGAACCCCTTGAAAAGCCTGTCAGCAAGAATGTGGATTCCTGCATACCATCTTCATTGATTGGCTCTATCTCCTGGTATTCACCCACAAAATAGATTTCCGGTGCTTCTTCTTCCTCACCAATGAGATATTCACCAAATCCATAATTCAAACCAAGGGCTTCCATGGCATCTGATATGATTTTCAATCCCTTAATTGTCATTTCAACCTACCTTTCAGGACTTCCTCAGCCCTACGAATCAATGCATTCTTCAGGGAATTAAAAGCACGTTGGAAGGCTCTGTGTGGTGTTTTACCATAGGTATGGTGCCAATTGCCTTTATCGTCTTGATAATACCAACCGCCTTTTCTACCATCACCATGCAAAGCATATTCACCGGTACCGAATTCTTCCCATATGGCATTTTCCAAAGGTGAACCAATAGTTGTTACCCCCTTGGATTCATCCACCCTATAGGTCCATGAATTTTTAAGCTGTCCGGTGCCCACCCTTGAATTGCGTTTCACCTGGGCTTCAATTTCGCCCCCGGCTTCATATAGATATGCAATCACAGCAGCATCAAGGGCAGCCCTGACAGCAGCACTGTTATCTGTAAACTCTACAGCCATAATCACTGCCCCCCTGTAAATTTAAGATAGATTTCAAGGTGTTTGTGCAATTCCATTGGATCATCAATTAACATCACATCATATCTCTGCGAATTTGCCACCATCCTGGCATTTTCCACACTTACCTTGACAGTTTTACCATCAACAACTAAAGTGGCAGGAATCGGCTTATAATCGCAAATAAAGATATGTGTTGATTCTTGGATTTTGGCATTGTATGTTGTCCGGTTTGTGGTTTCCCCGGATAAATCAAGGAAGCCGGTAAATCCCACCGCATCATGCCATGCCTGCACCTTTTCGCCTATTTCATTCTTGGTGGTGGTGCTTATCTGAAGTACCGCTTCAACATTGCCACCTATCATATTTAATCACCGCCCATCCTTAAAACCTCGCCTTCTTGTAAGGCTTCAGGAATCCCAACAATGATTTAGGGAAACCCATATCAGAATTATCCCCATCCATGTTGAAATAGGTCACAGAATGCCTTGAAATCGTTTCTGAAGCTATCCCAACCTTATCCCGGTTTTCCAAATCCCATTTGAGCATATTAACAATGCCCATCTGTAAATCCATGGG
>JAZUQR010000017.1:0-2088 GCA_045605805.1 Alphaproteobacteria bacterium
GCATATCTCATTGCATCCATAAGGTGGTTAAAATCATCAATAGGCACATTCAGCTTCGTTCCGAATTTGTCCGTGTCCCATGTGTAGTTCGATATTTCCGTAAGGAAGTTTACACACCGGGGATGTATGATGATTTCCAAGTCTTGAATCCACTGAATGCCGTTTTTGATTGAATCCTTGCCCTTCTCTGCACCTTTGATTCGTAGTCCGTAGCCCTTCAATTCATCAATGGACTTCGGTTCCGCAGAATCACCGGTGACGCGCTCTTTTGCATAGCCCATTTCCGTTACCTTTTCCGCAATGCGCTTGTTGCTCATGCCCTTTTCATAAAATTCATCCCATACATACAGCTTCTTGTTTTGCACATCTACAAAACCACAGAAAAAAGCACTTGGATCGTTCGTATAACCGAAATCGAGTCCAAATGCTGATTCGCAATCCTTTATATCTGCAAGCGAAAAGGCTTCTTCCCGCCAATTCTCATATACCAATCCATCAACGATACCCCAACCGCCCAAACCTGCGACAGCATAACGCCGCGGATTGTTCTTTCTCATGGTTTCGAATACTTTCAAATCGGCAGCATCCAACCATTCATTGCAAAGGTAGTTCGTTGTGATTGCAAGTGTATCTTCATCCGGATTGTCAAAAAACCGCTTCTTCAACCAATGCCGCTCATTCCACGGATTGAATGTGATTGTAATTTGCTTAAACAATCCCGGCGGCGTTTCACCACGGATGGATTCGTCAAGGATGTTGAAATCATCCTCTTTCATAATCTCATAGGCTTCTTCTATCCACATCCAACAAAGGCAGCCCACATCCACCGCAATAGATGTTACCTTTAACGGATCATCAAGCCCCCGGAAGTATATCTTCTGTCCTGTCGGCTTGTATGTGGCTTCCAGTGGTGACAATGTGAAATCCCAAAGATGCTCCACCTTTAACCGCTTAACCGCCCATTTCAATTCCTTGTAACATGAATCCTTTAATGTCCGGAAGGTCTTTCTAATAACCAAGGTATTCGCTTCCGGGTGTTTCATCATGTTCCATATGTACCACAACGCCGTTGTTTTGGATTTCTTCGATGCACGGCTGCCCTTTACAACACGGTAACGCCCTTTGAAATGCCAAAACGCCTTATACCCTTTGCCTATTACATCCCGAAGGTTTATAAATTCTTTTCTAATCACTGGCACCGCCAACCTTTATTTTTGGAATGCCAATAAAATAAACCTTTACAGGCTTGACCGCAGGCTTAAAAATCAGCTTGCGTTTTACAACCTTAATCATCTTCGGAAGAATAAATAAAAAATAGAGTCTTCCAAGAATGGGCCTTTTAAACTCAATCTGCACTTCCGGCCTTACAATGCGTATTCTCTTAATCTTCAAGGTCTTCTTCACCCCCGAATACCGGAAGCAGAATGTCCGCTTCCACCTTCTCCGTATACAGTCCATAACGCTTTCCAAGTAGTTCCGCGGCCTTCAATCGTTCTTTCTCGGATGGTGCCTTTTCCATCTCACGGGCCAAACTGCACCCTTCGCCGCAACCCTCAACAACGATTTCTGTTGACCTGCTTTCTCCCCGGAGAACCGAAGTCAAATACTTCAATACTTCGTCCTGATCCGCAACCAACTTCGATTCCTTTTCTGCCAACCTCGCATCAATGTATTCTCGCACTTCCGGCTTGAACTTCTTTTTTTCGTTAGGTTTTTTTAGGATTTCACGATTTATCCATTTGCTCGAATCTTTTGCCGTAGAATTTGCATACCCGGCTTCCAGTGCCGCTTGATACGCATTGCCATATTTAATGTAAAGGTCTGCAAATAGCTTTTCCCTTTCATTCAATGCCATCCTGCAACACCGCCTTTCCGATAATCTCCATCAAAAAAGCCCGCCGATGTCAAGGAGTAGTAGGAAACCATCGGCAGGCAATACAAAAGGCACCGTCCGAAATGGTAGACAGTGCCTTTCATGAATCGTTATGTAATTTTGGTATTTTAATAATACCACTCCTATTTATGAAATTTCTATCAACTTTTATCAACTAACACAAACTCTTTTCAACTTTTTCACTAAGTTTCCGG
>JAZUQR010000018.1:0-19237 GCA_045605805.1 Alphaproteobacteria bacterium
CCCCCCCTCACGATTTTTTCGTTATTTTTCAAGGGGTTAGCTTGGTTTAAGACCTGCAATAAACGGGGCATTTTCTCTCCTTTCACCTCTCCTTTTTACTCTATATATCATTGAATGTCAAGAAAAAAATAGACAATCCAAAAAAACTATGCTATAAATTATTTTACGAGGTGACACCATGATGAAAAAGATTTTATTTTTAACAACTGCTTTGGCTTTAACCGCCCCCTCTTTGGCAGGGCTTCCCGAAGCCTTGATGAGCTTTGATTATCAACAATATCAAACTGCCTTTAATGAATTTCAAAATTTGGCAAGGCAAGGCAACGCTTCGGCTTTGTATTATTTGGGGCGCATGTATCAAGATGGAATGGGTGTTTCCAAAAACGCTGCCGTTGCTGTGGATTATTTTAAGAAAGCAGACCAAGCATTTTATCTGCCTGCTGCAACTCAATTAGGTAAAATCTATTTGTATGGAACAGACGGCTTTTCGGCACAACCCAAGCTTGCCATTCCTTTGTTGCAAAAGGCGGCTTTGGCCGGTGATGCCGAAGCGGCTTTTGAATTAGGTAATGCGGCTATGTCTGGTGTGAATAACGACATCAACTATAATCACGCATTTGGTTTTTATCACTTAGCCTCCCTTAAAGGAGATATGAAAGCTCAATTTCAACTGAGCCGGATGTATTTACAAGGCCGTGGGATTCCCCAAAACCATGAAAAGGCAATG
Organism: Alphaproteobacteria bacterium; assembly: GCA_045605805.1. Classification (GTDB taxonomy): domain Bacteria; phylum Pseudomonadota; class Alphaproteobacteria; order CAAHEQ01; family UBA3637; genus UBA3637. Next base: position 728 of record JAZUQR010000018.1, read on the forward strand.
ATATGGCTGTCAAGGTCGGCCAATCAGGGCTATGTGCGGGCGCAAATGGAAGCTGCCTATCAATTTGAAAACAATCCAAAATTAAAAAACATTGGACTGGCCTATTCTTGGAACTCTATTTTGGCTGCCTATAATTCCGATGAGGTGGGGCTGAATGCCGCCAAAAAACGAGATCAACTTGCCCTGAAAATCAAACCCAAAGAATTAACTCAACATCAAGACAATGTGCGTTCTTGGACACCAAAAACCCCCGAACAATCTGTACCCGAGGAAGAACGCAAAAAAACACCAACGCCTGTTATCCCAGGCTTTAATGACCCAAAAACTTTGCAACAGATTTTACTGCAAACAGGCACTTTACCCCAAGATACGCAACAATATGGCCTGACCACGGAAATGTTAGATATGGCAGAAGCAACGCAAGAGCTTTTACCCATTACTAATGCCATTGAAAAAGCTTTTAAGCGGGACAATCTGAAAGCGGCTGCCTTTTATGGCGATTTACTGCTGAAACGCTTTAATAATCCGCAAGAGGCTGTCAAATGGTATCAAAAAGGAGCTGAGGCAGGAGACCCTTATGCCCAATATCAATATGCTCGTTCCTTTTGTGAAGGATGGGCTGAAACGCTTGATGCGGCACAGTGCTATGCGTGGCTGTTGATTAGTTCTGAGGCTGTAGATCCTGTGCTGAATGGTATTCTTCAACAGGCTATTTTGATGGTACGTACAAATGCCACAGAAGATGAAATCCAACGAGGTCAAGCAAAGGCAGAAAAACTTCAAAAAGAACACAGCCAAAAGAAACACAAAAAAGATATTATGGACTTCTTTTAACCAATAAAAAAAGCCTCTTAACCGAGGCTTTTTTTATTGTTTTTATTTTACCAGTTGCGAGCTGCTAATTCAAAATAGGCTTGTGGATGGGCGCAGGCCGGACATTTTTCCGGTGCAGATTTGCTGTTCATCACAAATCCACAGTTGCGACAACGCCATTCGTTTTCACCAGAGCGTTCAAACACTTCACCTTTTTCAATATTTTCTTTCAAGGCAACATAGCGTTCTTCGTGGAATTTTTCGGCCACAGACACAGCACGCCATACAGCAGCAATTTCTGGGAAACCTTCTTCATCGGCTTTTTGGGCCATTGCCGGATAGGCCATAGACCATTCTTCTTTTTCACCCATGGCTGCGGCAGCCAAATTTTCCACTGTTGTTCCAATTTTTCCAGCTGGGAATGTGGCTTCTATTGTTAAATCACCGCCTTCCAAAAACTTGAAGAACCGTTTTGCATGTTCTTTTTCTTGGTTGGCTGTTTCTTCAAAAATAGCGGCAATTTGTTCATAACCTTCTTTTTTGGCAACGCTTGCAAAATATGTATAACGATTACGAGCTTGTGATTCACCAGCAAAAGATTTTAACAGGTTTTTTTCGGTTTCTGTTCCTTTTAATGTCATGTCTTCTCCTTTTGTTAAACAATATGATTATATGTTAAATCATACAAAATGTAAAGCAAAAAAATCCCCTTCTTTGCAGAAGGGAATTTTGTTGATTCAGCAATTTATTTTTTCTTTCTCCACGGACCGATTTGAAAACATCCTTTGCTATCCGGCTTACCGTTATTCCAGCCGATACCCACAGAGATATTCTTTTTCGTTCCGCTGTGCGGCATACCGTTTGGTGCAGATTTTAAGCGGAACTCAAATGTACCAGAATAACCCACTTCACGCAACCAGCGATCTTGCACCACCAATTTCTTTTGTTGCGCATTTCCTTTAACGGTTGTGTTGGCCCGTTTTGGTTCAATTGAATTATCATGTGCTTCTTTCCAAGAATCATGGGCAGAGTTGGCACCAATTCCATCCGACTGACTTGCCACAACAAAGTCATCCGCTTCACCCATTGCGTAAAAATTATATTCGCAATAGAAGTTTGCCTTTTCTTTCGGCACATTGTAATAGCGTTGACGGTTGGATGTACGACGTTCTTTGGATGTATCCCAATCGGACAACTTACAACTGTTCCCCATATCCTTCACACCTGTTGATTCCAATTTATCATAACATTCACACAAATCACTGCCCGATGCACGCTTTAAGTCAATATATGTATTGATTTGGATACATTGGCCATCCGGTGTGCGACAGGTGTTGGCCGGACATTCATTTACGCAAGTATAATTGCGACAGAAAGGTTTATCCGTTGGACAGTGTCCATCATTTAGGCATTCCATGCACACATCCCCTATTTTATTTGTTCCCCCTGAAATAAAGGAAGTATCCTTGCTGTTGGCCTTAAAGCACACAGGCTTGCCTGCATTCGCCCCAACACCGCAACCGGCATCTTGCCCATTTGCTTTTACATCATCGTAACAGAAGGCACAGACACCATTAAACCACAATGGTGTTGTTTCGGGGCATGGTTCGCACATATGATTGTTTTCATTACATACCGGTTTTTCACTTGGGCAATCGGCATTTTCCAAACATTGATAACATGTTGTACCAGATGTTTTTGTCCCATCGTTTTTATATCCGGCTGTGACGCAAATCGGCTTATTCGGGTCAACGCAACCGGCATCAGATTGTGTGCCAGACACACTGTCATAGCAAGGAACACATTCTTTTGTGGTTTCGTTAAACACCTGCCCTTCCGGACAGTTGGAACAAGCATCACCCATTCCACCATCTTCCGTGCCATTACACATGGGTTTTTCGGCCGAACAGCCCATATCTACCTCAATGCCTTTTTTATCGTTGATACACACACCACAAGTTGTGCCAAAAGCGTTTGAAGCCGCATCACACAATGGTTTTTCATCAGAGCAACCCGAATCTTTTTGGGCATCTGTTTTATCGTTCACACAATGGTGACAAACTGTGCCATATTCGTCTTTGGCGGCTTCACATAATGGTTTATCAGACGAACACCCATCGTCTTTTTCGCCTTCTTTGGCATCATAGTTGTTGTTATAACAGACATAGCAACTGTTCCCAAAGCCTTGTGTTCCATTTCCGTTTGCCGTGATTGGCTTACACAGTTGGTTATCTTCTCCTTCTGTACCAACCACACACCCTTTGTCCGCGCTTGCACCCATGCGATTATCTTGACACGCATAGCATGTGCGATCTTGACGATTGAAGAATGGTGTGGTGGTATCACATTGTACGCACATATTGTTTTCACAATAAAAATTCGGTTCTCCGGTTGGACAATCGTCATCTGTCATACAATTGATACATTGGCCTTTTGCTTCTTGTGAAACACCACCAATGGTGACAGAAGTTGTTCCTGCTTCATGACATATTGGCGCAACTGTATTACATCCTGCATCCTGCAACACACCTTTGGAGGAATCATAACAAAAGACACATTCGCCCGTTGTGACATTCAATATCAATGGACTTGGACACACGCAACGCCCTGTGGCCGGATCGTATGTGGTGTTGGATGGACATGGTTCACATTTGCCCGCTTGACACATGGGCTTGTCCGTTGTGGGACATTCTACACCCACGCCAGCACCATAGCTTGTGGTACATTCCACACATCTTTTATCCAAACATGTTTGGGCGTTTGGATTTGGATTTTGTGGCCCAACCGGATTAGAACAATCCGCATCTGTTAAACATTCAATACATTTATTCGTTGCCCCATTACAAACATGTTGTTCAAAGTCATTATTGTAACGCCCCCAACATTGTTCGTTACCGGCTTGTTGATTTCCATCATTGACAGCACAAAGCACACATTGTTGCTTTTGTTTATCACAGGTTGTGCCAGACGGACACGCACACAAATTGCCACACCCCAATTCATAACAGCAATTACCGTTTGCATCTGTTTTCATACTTTGTGGACACATATTACACTCTATGCCATAGATATAGCTGTATGAGGAAGAACCTTCGGGACAATCAAACACCACACGGGCTCGTCCAAGTTCTGTATATTTTAGCTTAACCTCTTCGGCTTCTTTCGTGCCTTTTTTCCATCCATCATAATTGCCATTGACAAATGTTTCATTGGATTTTACCAATTCTTGGGCAGAAAGTCTTTCTTCCCCTTCCACAGGTTCAAAAAACGAGATACTTTCAGAATCCAAAGCCGTTAAGACACTTTCAATTGTTTGGGGTTCGGCCTGTATAGACATTGCAAAAGCATTGCCCCCCAAAGATGTAACCACCGCATAACTTGTTTCTGAATCAGGCAGTTTTAACACATAGCCGCTTTCAGCCATTTCGGGCCCTTTTACAACCTCTTTAACAGCAATTGTTTCACCGGCATCGTATCGGCGTTTTACGCCCGAGGCTTTTAAGTTCAACACCAAGCTGGACACATCTTTAACAGCTTGTTGGCGATTTTGCTGTTTCACAAAATAAGCATATCCTGTGAGGCCGCTTATCGTCACAACAGCTATCATTGACAGGACAGCCAATACTTCCAACACAGATTTACCGGATTCATTTTTGAAAATTCGTTTCATCGTTCCTCCTGCTCTTAAACAAAATAACACAAAAAAACTTTTAATGTTTGTATTATATCATATTTTTCATTTTTTGCAAGTTTTTTGTTAGGGAGATAAAAAACACCTTGCTGTTCACAAGGTGTTGGAAAATGAAATGGGGCGGAAGATCGGACTCGAACCGACGACATCTGGTACCACAAACCAGCGCTCTAACCAACTGAGCTACATCCGCCATTTGTTGATGTGTGGTATATTACCATAATTCTGAATAAAATGTCAAGAAAAAAAGTAAAGGCTCTGAAATCCAGAGCCTTTTTTCTTTAATTCACCAACCGATTCCACCAACCTTTTTTCACTTCTTTTTCCGTTTTTGGCTGTTCAGGTGTTTCAACCTTTTCCGAGGTTTTAGGCTGATTTTCTTTGTTTTCTTTGGCTTTTTTATTTTGATTTTTACCTTGACGATTGGCTTTATTTTCTTTTTTCTTTTCTTCTTCAACCTGAGTCAACGGGGCTTGTTCTACCACCGTAAAACCTTCTTCCGTTTTTTCAAAAATCTGTTGAGCCTGTTGTTTATGCTTCTTTTTCCAATCCCGATGACGACGACCACGACGACCTTTTACATCATCCCCAATGGAAATTTCATCTCCCAAAGCCGCCAAATCAACTTTATTGCCGTGGGGCAAAAGGGTGTTTTCTTGAGTCACTGGCACACGATTACCATCTTCACGCAGGCGTTCTAATTTGAAATCATCCACCTTCATCAAAGAACGATCTGTGCGTACTTGAATCCCTACTTGGTAATTTTTTTCCAATTCCAGCAAATGGACTCGCTTATTATTGGAAAGATATTCTGCCACCTCGGTTGTCACAGACAAAAACAGCGATGTTCTTGGGTTTTTAATGGCTGTTTCTTCCAAAAGACGCAACGCACGCATCGCACTGGATTCAACAGAACGGACAACCCCCATGCCGCCACAACACGGACATGTTTTATAACTGGATTCCAAAAAGCTGGAATGCAAACGCTGTCTTGTCATTTCAATCAAGCCGAAGCCAGACATACGCCCCACCTGAATGCGCGCTCTGTCACGCTTTAAGGCTTCTTTCAAATGGCGTTCAACGGCTGCATTATTTTTGGGTTCGTCCATATCAATAAAGTCAATCACAATCAACCCAGCTAAGTCACGCAACCGCAATTGACGAGCCAATTCTTGACATGTTTCCAAATTGGTTTGAAGGGCTGTTTCTTCAATGTTGTGTTCCCGTGTGGAACGACCAGAGTTCACATCAACCGCCACCAAGGCTTCCGTTTGGTCAATGACCAAATAGCCTCCCGAAGGCAACCGAGCAATATGATTATGAATTTGTTCCAACTGTGCTTCCACATGGTATTGACAAAACAGTGGTTCTTTGCCTTTATATTCTTTGACTTTTTTCACCTGAGCAGGCATTAAAGATTTGACAAAGGCTTTGGCTGTTTTGAACGAGGATTCGCCTTCCACGATAATTTCTTCAATATCAGTTGTAAAGACATCCCGCAACGAGCGTTTGATGATATCCCCTTCTTCATGAATCAACTTCGGAGCAATGGATTTTAAGGTTAAATCCCGAATTTGTGTCCATGTTTTCATCAGGTAATCAAAGTCCCGTTTAATATCTGTTTTTGTTTTACCTTGACCTGCTGTACGCACAATCACACTCATCCCATCAGGAATGGGCAATTTATCAACGATAGCACGCAAATCCTTACGATCTTGGGCGTTGGATATTTTTCTGGACACACCACCGCCTTTGCCGTTATTCGGCATCAACACACAAAAACGACCCGCTAATGACAAATAAGTTGTCATAGCAGCCCCTTTGTTGCCCCGTTCTTCTTTCACCGCTTGAACAAGCATTACTTGACCTGGGTGAATCACCTCTTGAATCCGATATTTTTTATAAAAGGACGGACGGACACGCACCACTTCTTCGGTTTCATTGATATTTTCATCATCCGATTCTGTTTCTTCTTCCGAATCGTGTTCTGCTTCGGCAACCATTTCTTTTTTCAAGGCTTCCCTATCGTCCACTGGAATCTGATAATAATCCGGATGAATCTCGCCAAAAGCCAAAAAGCCATGTCGGTTGCCGCTGTATTCAACAAAGGCCGCCTGTAAAGACGGTTCAACCCGAATCACTTTTGCAAGATAGATATTTCCTTTTATTTGTTTTTTATTGCGAGTGTCAACATCTAATTCGTCCAGCAGACCCTCGTCCAATATAACCACACGAGTTTCCTCTGGATGTGTGGCATCAATAAGCATTTGTTTTGACATTTGATTAAATCCTTTATATTAAAATTAAATTGTTTGGGGGCATAAGTATATGCCAAAGATAACACTTTGGGGCCCGTGACCAAGCCCAAGACAAACATTAAAAAGATACATATTTCAACCATTATATTGTTCACCTTTGTTATCAAAAATTTTTTTTGGAGCAATTTTTTTATTGCTTTTTTTATTATATAGGTATATGAAGAAATAAGCAAGTGTTTTTTTTACATATAGGGAAAAATGTTAAAACGACTTTTTATTTGTTTATGGCTTATACTGGGGATGATTTTCCCTGCGTTTGCGCAAAGCATTCAAAATCTGCGTCTTTCAGCCAGTGATGACCAGACTGTGCGTTTTGTGGTTGATTTAAGCCATCAAACAAACATTAAACTTTCAAAATTGACTCAACCTCCCCGTTTTGTGATTGATATAGAAAATGCTTCTTTTGATGCCGGTGTTCAAAACAAAACCTTTTCAAATACAGGTTTTATTTCCGGCATTCGCACAGGCACCCCAACCCCAAATACAAGCCGAATCGTGTTAGATTTACCTTCGGCCGATATTACAGAAAAGCATTTTACCCTTGAACCACAAGCCGGTTCTTCTTGGCGTTTTGTGATTGATTTGAAGGCAAATTCACCCCAAGTTGGCGTGAAAGCCTTTTCCAACAATGCCCAAACAGTGGCTACGCAGGCCCCCTCCAGCACCGCCAAAAAATCTGCCCCAAAGAAAAAAATCATTATGCTGGATGCGGGACATGGCGGACAAGACCCTGGTGCCATTTCCAGAACAGGCAAATACGAAAAAGACTTGACCTTGAAAATGGCAAAAGAAACAAAGGCTTTGTTGGAAAAAGCCGGTTATAAGGTTGTCATGACTCGTGATAAGGATGTTTATATTTCCTTACGGGGACGCATTGAACGGGCCCACAAAGCCAACGCTGATTTATTTATTTCTATTCATGCTGACAGTGCCAAAAATCCATCGGCCAAAGGATTGTCTGTTTATACTATTTCAGAAACTGCTTCTGACAAAGAGGCGGCTGCATTGGCCGAAAGCGAAAATAAATCGGACATTTTGTTTGGCATGGATTTAAGCGATTATCAACCAGAAGTGGGGAACATTTTAATTGACTTTGCCAAAACCTATACTATGGATCAATCAGCCAAATATGCTGACGAAGTAGTGAAAGAGATGGCCAAAGAAGTGACTTTGCGCCCCAAAGCCCATCGCTATGCCGGTTTTGTGGTGCTTAAATCCCCCAACATTCCTTCTGTTTTATTAGAATTAGGCTATTTATCCAATAAACAAGAAGACAAACAACTTCAAAAGGAAAGTTATCGCAAAAAACTTTCACAAGCATTGGTGCGGGCGGTCAATACTTATTTCAAAAAGCATGCCGAATAAATAATTACTTGCTTTTTGGCGCTTTTTCAGATATATTATATGTGTCAGGCAACTGACTATGATGCTAAACGGCAAATGGAATAGATGTTGTGGACTCGGGGGCGGTACCCGACACCTCCACCATTTATGGGGGTGACACAGTTTCGACACGCATAGTAAAGATTGTGCTTTGTATCCGGCATGGTATCCACCGTTATCGGGCTGAACAAAATAAATGCGAACGATAATAATGCTCGCATTGCAATGGCCGCCTAATTTTAGGCGTCTAGCGCAATCATGATTCTGGGGTCAATTTAGCGACGCCAGTGGGGTTTGGGGGTGACCTAGCAACAGAATACTCCCACTTTTTTGAAGGGGATTCCTATATGAAAGATTATTCATCTTATATGCAAAAAGCCTTTTTGGGCGTTGTTCATGATGTTTTGAAGGATGTGGCTCAAAACGGTTTAACCGATGGGGCGTACTATATGATTACTTTTGAAACACCGTATGCTGTTATTCCCGATTTTTTACGAGCCAAATACCCCAACGAGATGACCATTGTTTTACAAAATCAATTTGACAATTTGATTGTGGATAAAGATAAGTTTTCGGTTGATTTAAGTTTTGGTGGGGTGGCCAGCACGATTGTTGTGCCGTTTCATACCTTAAAATCTTTTGCCGATCCGGATGCCCAGTTTGGCTTTCATTTAATGCCCACGCAACCGGCCGATACAGCGAAAAATGACGGCTCTGTGGCCGAAGTGATTGATTTGGCTTCTCGGAGAAAAAAATAATGCGCAAACATTCGGTTGTTTTATCCGGACACGCCACAAGCCTTTGTTTGGAAGATGCGTTTTGGGATACCTTAAAGGAAATTGCCACACAAAAGGGTGTTGCTGTCCGCCAACTGATGATGGAAATTGACAATGCTCACACAGGCAATTTATCCAGTGCGGTGCGCCTTTATATCCTTCAAGAATTAAAACGACAACTGGCCGCTTATAAGAAATAAAGCAACACACAGATTCCCAAAATAATTCTGTATAGCCCGAACACAAAGAACGAGGCTTTATTTAACCATTTTATCAAAAAGGTGATGGCTATCATTCCAAAGATGGCCGAAGACACAAGTGCTACTGCCAATTCCTGACTTGGTGGCATTATCATTTGTCCTGATGAGGCTTTCCAAATGGTATAAATACCGGCCAACAGGATGGTCGGGATGGATAACAACATCGCAAAACGGGCGCTTTCTTCCCGCTTAAAACCACGCCATCTTGCGCAAGTCATTGTGATGCCGGAACGACTTGTCCCTGGGATGACCGATAACACTTGTGCCACACCAATTAAAAAAGCATCCATAAAGCTCATCTGTTGCAACCTTCTGGAACAAGGTGCCTTTTCATCTACCTTCCACAAAAGCCATCCAAAAAAGATAGAGCTGAGACCAATAACGGTTGCCCCCCGCAACAGTTTTATATCACAAAAATGAATGGCGGCCCCCACAACCACTATTGGCACTGTTCCCACAATCAATTTACTTAAAAGATGGATATCTTTTAACAATATCATGCGCACAATATCTTTTCTGAAATACAGTATCACAGCCAACAATGTACCGATATGCAAGGCAATATCCACCACAATCCCTTGGTCAGATAATCCAAAAAGATTAGACAACAATAAATGCCCCGAAGAACTTATTGGTAAGAACTCGGTCAGACTTTGCAAAAATGCCAAAAAAATTAAAACGCCCATTTTTTTCTATCCTTTTTATTTTAAGCTATCCTTTTTATAAAGTGCTGTCAAGAACAACTTTTCTCTCTTGCCTTTTCAAAAAAAATTTTTATACTGTTTAATATGTATCAATTTGTTTGGCCGATTGTTTTTTGTCTTTTACCGCTGCCTTTTGTAATCAGGTGGCTTTTTGGTGGTTCGTCCGTTTCTGCAACAGTCAATCCCGAGGCTTTGAAAGTGCCTTTTTTTGAACGACTTCAACAATTACAGGCCCCCACTGCCTTGCCTAATCGTTTTGTTTCTCCTTTGTTATGGAGCTTGGTATGGCTTTGTTTTGTGATTGCTGCTGCTCGTCCCGTATGGGTTGGTGAACCGATTCTGTTGGACAAAGAAGCCCGCAACATTGTTTTAACTTTGGATGTTTCCGGTTCAATGGAAGAACAGGACTTTGATATCAATCGCCAACCGATTACCCGATTGGATATGGTGAAACGCCTTGCCAATGATTTTATTACGCAACGCAAGGGCGACAATTTGGGGTTGGTTATTTTTGGTTCAGAGGCCTATTCGTATGCCCCTTTATCTCCGGACACAAAAACTTTAGCCGGATTGATGGATGAAATTGGCATTGGCATTGCCGGTTCACAAACAGCCATGGGGGATGCTTTGGCTATGGCTGTTCAAAGCGTTGTTTCCGTTCCGGAAAAGGCACGCATTGTTCTTTTAATGTCTGATGGTTTTGCCAATGCGGGCGTTGTTTCGGTAAAAGATGCGTTGGAATTGGCCAAAAACAATCAAGTGAAGGTGTACACAATCGGTATTGGTTCGGACAGACAAACTGTTCAGGACTTTTTGGGGTTTGTTCAAATGAATGCATCGCTGGACTTAGACGAAGAAACCCTGCGCCATGTGGCCAAAGAAACAGGCGGGCAGTATTTCCGTGCTAAAACAAGTGATGACCTTAAAAAGATTTATGATTTGATTGATCAATTGGAAACAACCAAGGCTGAAAGCACTGCTGTGCGCCCCAGACGAGAAATGGCGTTTTATTTCCTTTTGGCCGGTTTTGCTTTTTGGTTGATGGCCTTTATGATAAGGGGGCGTGCATGATTTTTATCAGACCGTTTCTGTTATTATTACTGATTGTACCGTTTTTATTCAAAATTAGCAAATCACGGGGAAGCACAAAAACGCCGTGGACAAAGTGGGTGGATGCAACATTATTACCCGCCTTACTTGTGGGTGACCGTCAAAACCATTCTTTTGGTTTATGGCGCAAGAGCTTGATTTTACTATGGTCTCTTTTTGTTATTGCCAGTGCGGGGCCGGCTTTTGACAAGTTGCCCGTTCCTGTTGGCACAAGTTTGCCAAACACGGTTTTGATTTTTGACTTAGGGCCTGCCATGCAAGGGGCGACTTTGGCCAACGCCAAAATCAAACTGAACGATTTACTGACAGCCTTAAAAGGCAACCGAGTTGGCCTTGTGCTTTATGCCGACAAAGGCTATACTGCCGTTCCTTTAACGCAAGACAGGGCTTTGATTCGGGCATTGATTCCCACACTTGATCCTTCTGTTTTACCCAATCCGCAACAAAATCCGGCTGCTGCTTTCCACTATGCCGACACCCTTATTCAACAAAGTGGCGGTAATGGGCGCATTCTTTATATCACAGCCGGTGGGGTGGATGGGCGCAACATCAAGTCTGCCTATCCTATTGGTGTTTTGGGCCTTGATGACAAAGCAGTATCGGCCACTCTTAAACAATTGGGTGCTTATCAAGCAAAAAGCGCAGATGCTTCGGATATTTTATCTTTATTAAAGGCCACGGAACCAGATACATCCATTCAATTTGACATGGATGAAACAGCCGATGAATGGGCTGATTTGGCTGGCCTTCTTACTTTAATTTTATTGCCATTTTTTGCTTTTACTTTCAAAAAAGGTTTTTTGTTCGGATTGCTTTTTTTCTTTATCATACCGGCTCAGGCGGCTTTCTTCTTGCGCCCCGATCAACAGGCTTATTACCACCATCAAGAAGCGGTTAAACATTACAGAAAGGGGGCTTATGAAAAAGCCATTCAAGGGTTTGAAAATCATCCTTACAATCAAGGCAATGCTTTGGCCCATGCTGGCAAGATTCAAGAAGCCATTCAAGCCTATACCAAAGAATTAAAGATAAATCCTGATAACGAAGATGCTCGTTTTAACAAAGAGTATTTAGAAAAACAACTGCCGCCACCCGAACAGCAAAATCAGCAATCTGAACAACAAAAATCAGATCAAGACAATCCTGATCAACAGGCGGACTCGCAAAATCAAGATGATCAACAAAGCAACGAAGAAAACCAAAACTCTCAAAAAAATGACTCTCAACAACAGCCACAAGATTCTTCCCAACAACAAGAAAATCAAGCCAATGCGTCTCAACCCACTGAACCACAAGACAATGAAGAACAGATTCAACAACAAGAGGTAGATGAATCCAGTCGGGAAAAATCTCCGTTTAATCAGGAAGAACAACAAGTTCTTAACCGTTTGAATACAGACCCTTATCGGGTTTTAAGATACAGACTTCAACAACAAGCGAGGAAAAAATGAAACTTATTTTATTGATAATTTGCTGTTTTTTAAGTTCATCTGTTTGGGCCAAGATTACCGCAGAGTTTAAGCCGAATCCCATGAATCAAGGCGGAACGACCGAACTTATTTTAACCTCCAATCAACCCTTTAACGGTGTGCCGAATTTGGATGTTTTGAAACAAGATTTTGTGATTGGTGGCCAACAACAGCGTCAATCTTCCCGTTGGGTGAACGGCAAAAGTTCGGCTTTATATCAAATGTCTTTCACTTTATTTCCAAACAAATCGGGCGATATTCGTGTGACCGGATTCAAAGTTGGGGAAGAAGATATCGTGATGCCTGTTTTAACGGTGGGGAAAAATAAAGCCTATGAAACACAAGGGAAAGTTTTGTTGGAAGTTTCCTGCCCACAGGCAAGCCTTTACCCTGCACAGAAACTGTTATGTAGTGTCTGGCTTGAAGATTCTATGGGCTTAGTGGATGGGCAAATTGTACCGCCCAATATGCCAGAAGGCGTGTGGGAACAGGTGTTGCCGCCTATGCCTGTGGCGGGGGGCAAAGGAACGGCTCAACGCTATCAAAGTGCCTTTTCTTTCACCCCAAAACAAAGTGGCTTGATTAAGATACCGCCTTTTATTTTTCAAGGCGCAGCTCGTTTAAGGACACAACAAAATCGTTCTTTTAACAGTATTTTTGATATTATGACTGGTTCGTTGCCTTCTACGGCCACACAGCCTGTTGGGGCGCAAAGTGCTCCATTTTCCTTAAAAATCAAAGAAAAGCCTGCCAATTACACGGGGTGGTGGTTGCCAAGTTCTCAGGTCACCCTTACCGAAACCTTTGATGCCCCCAAAAGCATTGCCATTGGCGAACCCATCAGTCGCACTTTTATCCTTCGGGCAAAAGATGTGTTGGCCGAAGATATGCCTGTGGTACAAGTACCTCAAACGCAAGGCTTGAAATCCTATGCTAATCCGGAAAAACGCTTAAATCTGAACGATGGGGGGCAAGTTGAGGTGACGGTGACTTTTGTGCCAACTGTGGCGGGCGAATTGCTTTTGCCTGAGGTGAAAGTTCCTTGGTTTAACACCGCCACGGAGCAGATTCAAGAAGCCACTTTACCGCCTCAATCCATTGTTGTGCAAGGGGGGGCAGAGGCTGTATCTGATAGCTTACCCCAAACAAAACAGGTTATATCACAACCACAACCTGAACCTTCGGAAAAAAGCAAACCGCAATTGGTGCAAAAACCTATCACGCAAGCTCCAGCTTCTGTGGCGTGGAGATGGGTTGCTCTGTTTGGATTGGGGGCGTTCCTCTTTGGGATTTTGATTGCCTTTCTTGTATTTCGCCATTTTTCAAAGAAACAAGCAAAGGCGCAACTTTCTTCCAAAAAGAAAAAACCTTTGCCTGATTTATACCCTTTTTGATAAAAAGTACTTGACTTTTATTTCAAAATCGTGTAAAACTATTGGCACGAGTTTACAGAAGAAAGGATTTTTAACATGACAAAAAAGTGTCTGGTGACTGAAAAAGGCGTGATGTCCGGCAATAACAACTGTTATTCCAAAAAGAAAACACGTCGTCGTTTTATGCCTAATTTGCAAAATGTGGCTATTTACAGCGAAATCTTGGAAATGCCAATTACAATTCGCATTTCTTCCACTGGTTTGCGCACCATTGAAAAAAATGGCGGTTTGGATTTGTATCTTTTGAATACACAATCTTCCAAATTGTCCGAAGAATGCAAAGAATTGCGTGATCGGATTTTGGCTGCCAAAGCAAAAAAAGGTGTGTAATCTGATTTTGGGTTGAACAAGCGCCGTTTCTTTTGAATCGGCGCTTTTATTTTTGAAAAGGAGAATCTTATGTCTGAACCATATCAACGCCCTTCGTGGGATGAATACTTTTTGGAAGTTATGCATGCTTTAGCCAAGCGAGCCACTTGTGACAGGGGTAGAACAGCCTGTGTGATTGTGAAAGACAAACAAATTATTGCCTCAGGTTATGTTGGCTCTCCGGCCGGTTTGCCCCACTGTGACGAAGTTGGCCATTTAATGAAAAAGGTCATTGATGATGATGGCACAATCAGCGAACATTGTATGCGCACTATTCATGCCGAACAAAATGCTATTTGTCAAGCGGCCAAAAGGGGTGTCTCCATTGAAGGGGCAACCATTTATTGCAAACTGGCCCCTTGTCGTACCTGTGCTATGCTGTTGATTGCCTGTGGCATTAAACGGGTGGTGGCGGAATATAAATATCATGCCGGCACAGAGGCCGAAGAAATGATGTTAAAAGCCGGCATTCAAATTGATTATGTGCATGATGAAACCTTGCAATACAAATAAGAATATCTTTTTTTAAGATAGTTTTATCTGATGATTAAATTCGGAAACACTTCCTTGATGGGGGCAAGGGCCTGAGGGGTGAAAAAGGCATCTATTTGTGTTTGTGAGGGGGGATTTTTATCTCCCTCAAAGGTATGGTATGCCTGTAAAGCATAGCTTTTCACCCCCATTTGTTTTAACTCTGTGGCCATTTTTATCACATCTTGGGAAGTTAAAAAAGCAGGATCGCAAGTTGTTCGGCACTCAAAATTGATTTGTGCTTTTAACAACACATTCAAACTTTCTTGCACTTTTGGTGCCATATTCGGCCGACCACATAATGTATTATATTTTTCCCATGGTGCTTTGATATCCAGCCCCACCCAATCCACAAATGACACTATTTCTTTTAATTTTTCGGGATAGACACCTGCGGTATGAATCCCCACTTTGAAGCCCATTTGTTTGATTTGTTGACACGATGGTAAGATATCCGGTTGCATCAGAGGTTCCCCACCAGACAGAACAAGGGCATCTAATTTCCCTTGCCTTGATGCCATAAACCGCACAACCTCATCCCACGCCATATCACTTTGGCCATTTGAAACTTGAAGATTCGGATTATGACAAAAAGGACACCTGAGTGGGCATCCTTTGAAAAAAACAACGGCCGCCAAGCACCCAGGATAGTCAATTGTTGTGAAGGGGACTAATCCAGCGACCGTTGGCATAAAAAACTCCTGTTAGCCGGCAATTTTCATGGTGCAGGCGCAGCTGCAATTTTCTTCCTTAAACCATTGCCGTTCGTCAAATTCGGATTTTTTCCCTTTATTAAAATGGCTGTATGGACGGAAATATCCCATCACACGAGTCCACACTTCAACCGGTTGACGCAACGCTTCGTTTTGTTCCAAAATTTCTTGATCTGTCATGTTATACTCCTTTCTTTTTATTATTGTTGTTCTTGTTCTTTATGTTTTTTTTCTAATAATTCTTTATCGCACAGAGGGCAATACTTATGCGCCCCTGCAATATAGCCATGTTTCGGGCAGATAGAATACACCGGCGTCACAGATACATAAGGCAACCGATAGTTGGTTAAAACCCGTTTCACCAAGTCTTTACAGGCCGAGGATGACGAAATGCGTTCGTTCATATACAGATGCAACACTGTGCCACCTGTGTATTGTGTTTGCAGGTCATCTTGATAATCCAAGGCCACAAACGGGTCATTGGTAAAGCCCACAGGCAATTGAGATGAATTGGTGTAGTATGGGGCTTCTTTTGTACCGGCTTGGATGATATCCGGAAAGCGTTTTTGGTCTTCACGGGCAAAACGATAGGTTGTGCCTTCGGCCGGTGTCGCTTCCAAGTTATACATATTCCCTGTTTCATCTTGATAATCCAACAACTTTTCACGCATATGTGTTAAGAACTTTTTGGCAAACTCACGCCCCCAATCGGTTGTGATGTCTTCTTTATCGTTCGTGAAGTTGCGAATCATTTCGTTGATACCATTCACACCAATTGTGGAAAAGTGGTTACGGAAAGTTCCCAAATAGCGGCGGGTATAAGGATACAGGCCTCGTTCCAAATGCATGGCAATTGTTTGTCGCTTTAATTCAAGTGACTTTTTGGCCAATTCCATCAATTCGTCCAAGCGTTTATATAACCCTTCTTCATCTTCCTTAAACAGATAACCCAAACGGGCGCAGTTGATTGTGACCACACCGATAGAGCCTGTTTGTTCGGCCGAACCGAACAAGCCTCCGCCTCGTTTTTTTAATTCGGTTAAGTCCAACCGCAGACGACAACACATACTGCGTACATCCGATGGTTTCATATCTGAATTCATATAGTTTGAAAAATACGGCAATCCATATTTTGCAGTCATTTCAAACAGCAAATCAATGTTGGCCGAATCCCATGGGAATTCGTTTGTAATGTTATAGGTTGGAATTGGGAAAGTGAACGGACGGCCTTTGGCATCCCCTTCTCCCATCACTTCCAAGAAGGCCTTGTTTATCATATCCATTTCGGGTTGCAAATCACCATAGGTGAACGGTTGTTCTTCCCCCCCGATGATTGGATGACGATCTTTCAAATCGGCCGGACAGGTCCAGTCAAATGTCAAGTTCGTGAATGGCGTTTGTGTTCCCCAACGAGAAGGCACATTCAAGTTAAAGATGAAGGATTGCATGGCCTGTTTCACATCTTTATAATCCAATTTTTCAATGCGCACGAAAGGGGCTAAATATGTATCAGCAGACGAAAAAGCCTGCGCCCCTGCCCATTCGTTTTGAAGTGTTCCCAAAAAGTTCACCATTTGTGAAAAAGCACTGACCAAATGGCGGGGAGGATTAGATTCTGTTTTGTTTGGCACACCATTAAAACCTTCTTGCAACAACACACGCAACGACCATCCCGCACAATAGCCGGCCAACATATCCAAATCATGAATATGATAATCCCCATCTTTGTGGGCAGCGCCTATTTCGGGTGTATAGACATGTTTTAACCAATAATTGGCCACCACTTTGCCAGACACATTTAATATCAACCCCCCCAAGGAATAGCCTTGGTTTGCATTGGCATTCACACGCCAATCTGAACGATCCACATATTCATTGATGGATGAAATCGCATCCACAATAGCTTGTTGATCTTTTCGTTGGCGTTCCCGTTGTTCACGATAGACAATGTAGGATTTTGCTGTTTTATAATAGTTGGACGAAATCAAAACCTGTTCCACAACATCTTGAATCTGTTCAATGGTTGGTACAATGGCATCCCCAAAACGGTGACGCAAAACCTTGATCACTTGACCAGACAGCAATTCGGCCTCATCATTACCATATTCCCCTGTGGCAAAACCGGCTTTGGCGATTGCACTGACAATCTTTTGGCTGTCAAAAGCAACCTGTGCGCCATCCCGTTTAATGACACCGGACAGTGGGCCAGCATCCAAGATATCATTTTCTCTTTTATTTTGAACAACTTCCAACATTTTGTGTGCCTTCCCTTTCTTTTGATACTATATATTGTGTTATATATTTTTTTCTTCTGTCCATAATAAAGCCCGAAATGAGAAGGAAGTCAACAAAAAAAACACAAAAAATAAACTTTTTTATAACCCTTTCAAAAACAAGTATTTTTTATTTATTTTTTTTGGATTTTTTTTCTTCAAATCTATTAACTTTTAGACAAATATTTGGCGCAAAATTAGTTAATTTTTGGCGTTTGCCCTTGATAATGCGTTGCTTTCTAACATACACAATGATGCAGGAAGCGATTCGGTGGATTTTAGCGAATCGGTGCGAATCGGGTTTTTGCTTTTCTTTTCATTCTTTTATGCAATCAATCAACAAAAAACTCTTGACTTTTTATTTGAAAGCGCATAGAATGTTTTTACTTAGCGGATGTAGTACAATGGTAGTACAGCAGCTTCCCAAGCTGAATACGAGGGTTCGACTCCCTTCATTCGCTCATAAAGGAAACTATACAGCAATCTAATCTTCGATTTTTTTTGGCTTTCGATAACAACATGTTTCCTGTTAATAATTCGGGCTGTGGCGGAATTGGTAGACGCCCCAGACTTAGGATCTGGTGCCTTGTGCGTGTGGGTTCGAGTCCCACCAGCTCGACAATATCGGTACTCTTTTGAGTACATAACCTCAACCTAACATGTAAGG
>JAZUQR010000019.1:0-17113 GCA_045605805.1 Alphaproteobacteria bacterium
TGGCTACGATCCGACTTTAACACAGCCAGCACCCCCCCCAAAATAGTTGAAATCAATGTCGCATTTTGCGTTTGGTCCAAAGCACTTATCCCACGCACAATGTGCCCGCCCACAATATGCCCTGTTTCATGGGACAAAACAAACATCACTTCGTCAATACTTGTGGCATTTGTGAACAACCCTGTATGCACAAAAATTGTTTGTCCTCCGGCCACAAAAGCGTTGATAGAGGGGTCATTCACAAGAACAACTTGTGCGTTTTCTGGGGGTAAATCGGCCGCTGTGAAAATAGATTGAACCCAATTGGTTGCGGTTTCTTCAATTTCGGCATCCCTAATTAAAGACAGTGCCAACACAGAGGGATGCCAGCCCAAAAACAAAAGAAAAATCAAAAAATAAAAAAATCTCATAAAAAAAGGGTAGAGCAAAAAAATGCATTCGTCAAGAAAGATTTCTTGACAAGTGAAAAATTATGGTATCAAATAAAAGCTATGGTAAATGAAGACAGAAAAAAAATAATTGTTGGGTTTGTGTTTGCGCTGTTCTTAATGTTCAGTCTGATGGCGTTAAGTGAACGGTCGGCACAGCATCAATCTCGTGATGGCTTTACGCTGTATGCCCATTTTAACAAAGTAGATGGGGTGGATAACGGTGCCGAAGTGCGTTTAGCCGGCTTGAAGGTTGGTCGTGTGGTGCATCAAGAGTTCGCAAAAAAACATCAAATAAAACTGGAAATGGCGTTGGATAAAAACTATCATTTACCGGTGGATTCTTCCGTTCAAATTGAAACAGATGGTGTGATGGGAGCCAAACATATTGAAATTGTCCCCGGTGCGGATGAAGAAGTTTTACAAGATGGGGATGTTTTTGGTTATACACAAGATGTGATGATGTTGAATGATTTATTGGAAAAGGTATTGGGCTATATGCGCCAAAAAAAAGGAGTGTCAGATGAAGAAGAATCCAATTGAAACGATTTTGGGCTTTGTTGTTTTAATTTTTGCGTGCTTGTTTTTGTTTTACGGCTTTTCACGCATAGATACAAAGGATATTTCCGGCTATACTGTTGTGGCAAACTTTTCAAAAATTGGCGGATTAAATATGGGTTCTGATGTGCGTATTGCCGGTTTGAAAGTAGGGGCTGTTTTGAAAACCGTTTTGAATCAAGAAGATTATACGGTGGATGTTTATATGGAAATTGATTCTAATGTCAATTTGCCGATTGATACATTGGCAGCTATTGCCGATTCTGGTATTATGGGAGATAAATATGTGCGTTTGGAACCGGGGAAAGCCCGTGCCTCAATCAATCCGAACGGAAAAATTACAAAAACAAAAAGTTATAAGTCATTGGAAGATAATGTTTCCGAGTTTATCTTCTTATCAACGAAATAGAGGAAATAATGTATAAAGTTTTAATGGTTGTTTGTGGGCTTATGCTTGCCTTTCCAACTGTGGCAGAAGATATTTCAACAGATGCTGTGTTGTTGCAGGCTTTGGACAAAACCACCGGACGGACAAGTTTTTTAACCGTTAAAGTGAACGAACCCTATGCCTATGGTGATTTGGAAGTGTATGTTGAAAAATGTATGAAACGCCCACCGGAAGAAACACCCGAAAACTCGGTATTCATCAATGTTGCCGAAAAAACGGGCGAACAAATCTTCAAAGGATGGATGTTTTCGTCAAATCCTGCTTTGTCGGCCATGGAACACCCTGTCTATGATATCTGGGTGGTGGAGTGCAAACAAATTGCCCCTCTGGTGGAAGAAATGGCCGATGTAAGTGTGTTGGATGCCCAAGACGGCTTCGTTATGGATAATTTGAACGATTAAAGCGGATTTCGCTTCATAAAGTGCCGTATATTTTCAAAAGTTGCCTGCAAAATGCGCTTTAAGGCATCGTGTGTGTTAAAGGCAATATGAGGTGTAGCAAGCACATGAGGATGCTGAATCAACTTGAAATTGATGGTAGAATCAAGCAAAATCTGGTGAGAAGTGTTTTGATGATTTAATAAAATGTCGTCATGTAAAAGAATGTCTTCATTTTCCAAAACATCTAAACCAGCACCAGCCACATGTCCCTTTTGAATCGCATCATATAAAGCCTGCGTATCAATCAAATCGCCCCGTGCTGTGTTCAAAATATACACCCCTTTTTTCATTTGAGCAAAGGCAGCTTGATTTAACAGATGGTAATTTTGTGGGGTTGAAGGAATGTGTAAAGAAATAATATCACTGTGTTTGAATAAGGATGTTAAAGGTACATAGTAATGTTCCAAATGTTTGTTGGGACACACATCGTATGCCATCACATTCATACCAAAGCCCAACGCCAGTTGAATCATGTGTCGGCCGATAGAGCCTGTGCCGATAATGCCAATGGTTTTGCCATATAAATCAAATCCGATATAAGAAGAAGGGTTGAATTGATTATGAATCATATCTTGGTGGGCCAAAGAAATATGTCGTGACAGATTCAACAACAGGCCAAAGGTGTACTCGGCCACAGTTTGTGCGCCATAATAAGGGACATTGGCAACCTGAATCCCTCGTTTTGCGCAATAATCTAAATCAATGTGGTTGAGTCCGGTGCTTCTCGTGGCAATCAGTTTCAGATTCTTAAATAAATCCAATCTCTGATTGGATAAAAGGGAAGAATGAGCAAAAACGCACAGAATATCGGCATCACAGTGTTGGGCTATCTTTATATTACTCATCTGATTGAAGGAACTTTTTTCAAAAACATAGGAAAGACCTGCACTGCAATGAGCCTTAAAAAAATGTTTTAATTCAAAATCACTGTCGCAAAAAAGAACTTTCATCATCGCCTCCTTATTGTGTTAAGATGGCATTGAATGTTCAAAATGCAAGAGGGTTATTTCATCAATAGATTCAAAAAGCGAATAATTTTGTCACGAGTTTGAGAACGGGGAATAACCTGATCCACCATGCCGTGTTCCAAAAGATATTCTGATTTTTGGAAGTTTTCCGGCAACTTTTCACGAATTGTTTGCTCAATCACCCGTGCGCCTGCAAAACCAATTGTTGCCCCTGGTTCGGCCAAAGCCACATCCGCCAACATAGCAAACGAGGCGGTCACACCACCCGTTGTTGGGTGAGTTAAAAGAACAATATAAGGCAACCTTTTTTCTTTTAATTTTTTAACAGCCAACACCGTTCTGGCCATTTGCATCAAAGACAAAATGCCTTCTTGCATCCTTGCGCCACCGGAAGCAGGCACAAGCAACAAAGCCGCTTCCTTTTGTAAAGCAACATCGGCAGCCTTGACAATCGCCTGACCGACGGCAGTGTTCATAGAACCACCCATAAAATCAAAATCAAAAATACCAGTCACAACCAAATGGCCACCCATTTTTCCATAAGCCAAAACAATGGCCTCATCAAACCCTGTTTTTTTGCGGGCTTCTTTTAATCTGTCGGTGTATTTTTTTATATCGTGAAAGCGTAAAGGATCTTCCGCCACAGACGGCAGTTTAATCAAGTTATACTTCCCATCATCAAACAACATAGCCAAGCGTTCCGTTGGGGGTAGGCGAAAGTGATATTGACAAGTGGGGCAAACAAAATGGTTTTTTTGAATTTCAAAATGATAAAGCATATTGCCACAGCCAGCACATTTATCCCAATAATTATCAGGGATATCTTTGACAATATTCACCTTTTTAACGGTGGGGCGGTTGCGATTTGAAATCCAGTTCATTCAAAACCTTTGTTATTTATTTTTATTCAAGGCTTCCTTCACAGCTTTTCCGGCCTTAAAGAAAGGAACTTTTTTTTCCAAAACCTGAACCGAAGCGCCAGTTTTTGGATTGCGCCCAGAGCGAGCCTTGCGTGTGCGAATGGATAACACAGCAAATTCACGCAATTCCACTCTGTCACCATTGGCCAAAGCATCCGTAATGGTGCCAAAAATTGTATTCACAATGCGTTTGGCCACTTCTTTAGAAACATTTTCTGTTTCTGCAATTTTTTCAATTAATTCAGATTTAATCATTTTTTTCCTTTCATTTAATATATCTATTTTTACTTCTTTTTTTCAAAAAAGTCAAGTGGGGATTGATTTTTCTGTTTATTCATTTCTTCGGCCCCAGATACAATGTCAATCAATTCATCTGTAATTTGCGTTTGACGCAATTGTTGGAACTCTAAATTAAACTTGTCTAACGATTCATCAATGTTTTTTTCGGCTTCCTGCATATGAACCATACGGGTATAGTGTTCCGAGGCCAAACTGGCAACCAAAGCATGAGATAAAGTGACAATCAGATATTCCCGCAACAAACCAGCAAAAAGGTCGTTTTTATCGGCTGTAATCAAGGGAAGTGTGTGTCCATCCCATTTTGTTTTTTTTAATTGACGCATCTGTTGTTCCGGCAAAGGAATCATCTGCCTTGCAAAAGGGGAAAAGGCCGTTGTGCCTTGCTTTTTATTGGAGAAAATATACACATAATCCACTTTATGGGTTGAAACAATTTGGTTGATTTGCTTCAATAATAAAGCTGCCATCGGGGCAATCTCTTTTAACGAATTGGAAATCGGATACGATTTTTCCAAAGTTATTTTTTGTGATGCTGCTAATAAGCCAATGCGTTTGCCAACTGCCAACACCCGCAATTCTGCGCCGCCAAGAGTCTTTTGAATGTAATCGTGCGTATAGGTGATTAAATCACGATTAAAACGTCCCACAAGGCCATTGTCTGAACCAATGATAATGGCCAAAATCTTTGGATTTTTTGTGGCCGTTTTCGGTGGTGTATAGTGAAAGAAATCCTGAGTGAAAAGGCCATGAAAGGCATCTTTAATGGTGGTCGCATATAAGGTTAAAGAGGCTAAAGCCTTTTCATATTGCCCCACGCTGACGGAAGACAACATCTTCATGGTGCTGACAATTTCACCCAAGTCAGAAGTTGTTTTTATGCGTTTTGTGAGGGATTCCAAAGTCATTTACACTCCTTTAGAAGCAAGGGCTTTGCGAAAGGCGGTTAAAAGTTTTTCCTGCATTGCTTCATCAATTTTTTGGCGTTTGACGGTTATCTTTTCCACAATCGTCTTACAGTTTTGATATAAGGTTTTGTGAATAATATCTTGCGCTTTTGAAATACTTTGTTCGGACAAAGTGTCAAACAGCCCATTATTGACCGCCAAGAATACACCAATCTGTGTGGCCACATCCATTGGCGCAA
Source organism: Alphaproteobacteria bacterium (assembly GCA_045605805.1). Classification (GTDB taxonomy): domain Bacteria; phylum Pseudomonadota; class Alphaproteobacteria; order CAAHEQ01; family UBA3637; genus UBA3637. Next base: position 5,207 of record JAZUQR010000019.1, read on the forward strand.
ATTGCATTTGTTGCAACACACAGCGAATGGCTCGCCCACGATTGAGTTTTTGTTGAGTCGCTTCATCCAATTGAACACCAAACTTTGAAAAAGATTCCAACTCTTCAAATTGGGAATAGAATAATTTTAACGGCCCCAGCAATTGACGATAAGCCGGCAATTGTGCGCTCCCCCCCACACGAGAAACAGAACGGCCTGTATCAATGGCTGGCATCATACCCTTTTGAAACATTGGGGCAGACAAATAAATCTGACCGTCTGTAATAGAAATCACATTGGTGGGAATATAGGCAGAAATGTTGCCAGCCTCTGTTGAAACAATCGGCAACGAAGTTAAAGAACCACCCCCCAATTTGTCACACAAATGTGTGGACCGTTCCAACAATCGGGAATGAATATAGAAAATGTCGCCAGGGAATGCTTCTCGTCCTGGTGGGGTGCGTAAAAGTAAAGACATTTGCCGATAGGCTCGGGCATGGGCGGTTAAATCATCATAAACCACTAACACATCCCTGCCTTTTGACATAAACCATTCCCCAATAGAGGTAGCCGCATAAGGGGCAATAAATTGTAAGCCAGCTTCATCTTCTCCGGTTGCCACAACAATAACTGTTCTTTGCAACATACCGCCTTTGTCAATTTGAGCAATCACTTTTGCCGTATCGGTGCTGCGTTGGCCAATAGCACAGTAAATACAAATCATATCGCTTGATTTTTGGTTCAAAATGGTATCAACAGCAATGGCTGTTTTGCCGGTTTGTCTGTCACCTAAAATCAATTCACGCTGACCCAGCCCAATCGGAGTAAAAGAATCAATGGCTTTAATGCCAGTTTGTAAAGGTTGGTTGACGGGTGCTCTGTCCATAATGGCTGCCGCAGGTCGTTCCACTGGCCAAGCCTGTTTGGTGATAATGGGCCCTTTTTCATCCAAAGGTTGCCCCAATGGATTGATCACACGTCCCAATAGATTTTCCCCAACGGGAACTTCCAAAATGCGCCCAGTTGGTTCGGCAAAATCACCGGCCTTTAAGGCATCGGCATTTGTTAAAAAAACAACACCAGCTGTTTTTTCTTCCAAAGAATGAACCATACCAATCACGCCCTCCTTAAAAGTAAGAAGTTCGTTCATTTTGGCATTGGACAAGCCAGAGATTTGAGCCGTGCCAGCGGAAATGGATAAAATCTCATTTTTTTCTTTAATGCGTAAAGCAGGGTTCACTTTGCGAACAGCATTTTGAATGTTTTTTTGTGTTTTGACCGCAGTTTTTTTCATTTTTCAGCCTTTCCTTGTTTCGGCACAATCATACCGGATATATTTGCCTTTAATCGTTCGTTTATTTCTTGTAAATAAGCGTTCAATGTCCATTCCAAAATAAAGTCGCCCATCCGCATTTCAAAGCCCAACAGCACAGCCGAATTGACTTTGAATTGAAGGTTCAGTTTGGGGTTGATTTCAAACTGTGCAGCCAAAACATGACGCACAGCCTCTTTCTGAGCTTTATTCAGCTTTTCGCCCGAAATAAATTGAACGGTGTGAAGGCTTTCAAAAAGTTCTTGTAAATGATTCCTTTGCTTTTTGGATAAAGAAAGAATCTTCTTTTCAAACAAAAGAATCATTTGATCAACAGATGTTTGTTCTGTCCATTCGGAAAAAACTTTTTGCGTTAAAGCCATAAACTCATCCGCAATCATTGTTTGAATCGCTTGTTCGGCATTGTCAAAAGAACGATTCAAAGCCTCTTGAAGATGAAGTTTTTTATCTTCCACATCGGCCACCAATTGATCTGTCATCAGCTTTTTTTGCTGGGCAATATCGGCATCCATTTGCATCAGTTGTTGCTGATAGGATGTTTCAAAAGCTTGCTTTTGTTTTTGTAAGTCGGCCTCTGTTTGTTTTGCAAAAGCCAATTTTTCCTCAGCCTCGTGTATTGTGGCAGCAATCATCTGACGCCTTTGGTCAATGATTTGCAAAACAGGACGATACAAAAATCGTTTCAAAATCCAAATCAACACAAACAGATTGACAATCTGTGCCAAAAAAGTGACAACATCAAACCCCATTCAAACTCCTTATTGAGAAACTAATTTAAGTGCGGCATCCCAAAACGGATTGAAATATAAAATCAAAACCGTCACCACAAACGCATAAATAGCGGTTGATTCCACCATAGCCATTGCAACGAACAAAGTGCGTGTAATGTTGGAAGATTCATCCGGTTGTTGGGCAATGGAACGCAGGGCGTTTGCCGCAATGTTCGCTTCACCAATGGCCGGCCCAATACCGCCAATAGCAATACATAAACCTGCTGATAAAACAGACATTGCACCAATTAAAGTAATCGCATCCATGTTTATTCTCCTTTTGTTGTATCGGGTTGAACATAAACTTCTTCGGGGGCCACAGCCGATACATATACAGTGGCCAGAAGGGCAAAAATATAGGCTTGAATCGTGCCGGTTAAAAGCCCCAACAGCTGTAAGGGAAGGGGAACAATAAACGGGGCAAGCATCATCAAAACCGAAACCAATACAATCCCGCTGAGCATATTGCCGTATAAACGGAACGCCAAGGAAAAAGTAGAGGAAAAATCTGACAAAATGTTTAATGGCAACATCACTGGTGTTGGATCAATAAACTTCTTAAAATAGCCCTTTAAGCCGGCATTTTTGAAACCATAGTAAGGAATGGCGCAAAAAACAATGAAGGCAAAAGCCAAGGTGGTGGATAAACTGGCGGTGGGTGGTTGATACCAAGGAATAATCGTTAAAAAATTGGAAGTGGCAATAAAAATAAAGAAAGTGGTGATAAGCGCAAGATATTTATGCGGCACATCATTGCTTATTTCCTTGATTTGACCATGCCATATATCCACCAAAAACTCCAAAACAGCTTGCAACCGAGAAATGTGCACACCAGCCGTTATTGTGCGCTTAAACAAAAGGCACAACCCCATCAAAAGCAGCATTGTAATCCATGTATAAAAGATTGTGGCATTGATGCCAATTCCAAACAAAGAAAACAAAATCTGCTTGTCCAAATCTTGAATCATTTGCCACCTCCGGATTTAGTGTGTCCTACAACCAAAAAGCGGGTTAAGACAAAAGCCAAAACAATCCATATAAAGCGGGTGGGGCTGTGCTCACTGAATAAAAGGGCAATGCCCAAAAACAACACAATGCGCCCCACAGCCGAAGTCAGTAAAAACAATCCTTTGCGTTTAACAGAAGGCAGCTTTTGAACGGTTTTCAACAGCAACCATAAATAGACAAAAGCCAATGAAACCCCAACCCAAAGCAACGGTAAAATATCAGATAAAGGCAAAAAGATTGAACTCATTTTTTCCCCCTTTTAACCGCTTTTTTTGTTTTTGAAAGAGCCTTCTTTTTTTTGTTTTTCTCTTTGTTCCTTTTTTGGATTTCCATCATGTGATAAAACCATACATTCGCATTAAAAAGACCAGTCAAAAAGCCCAATAAAATAAAGTTTAAGACCCATGAAACATGTTTCACCGGCCAAACTTTATCCAAGAAAAGGCCAAGAAAAATACCCAAAACAACAGGAATGGCCACTTGAAAACCATAGACGGTTAAAAAGGCCGCTTTATAGGCATATTGCTTGTTGGGACGATTTCCAAGTTTTTGCGCCTTTTGAATCATGCGTTGAGCTTCTTGTTCAAATTGTTTATCAAAATCAAGCATGAACATCTCCTTTGCTGAGGCTCATTAAACCTTTGGTCAGACCCAATTCTAAACGAGACATAGAAAGATTCATCTCTTTGCGTTCTTGTTCCATTTCCTTAAAAGTATTGGCAATATCTTTTTGCAGTTGCGCCAAATCGTCCCCCAAAACCGCAAACGCAGTGGACACACTGACAACATCACCTTTTTTTACAATGACACCATAATCACAAGCAGCATATTTTTTCTTACCTTGCGCTACATAAGAAAGAATACCGTTCGTTAAAGTGGACACAAAATCAATATGCTTGGGTAAAAGGGTAAAACGCCCATCAATGACTTCCACATCCACCTTGTCAATGGGAATGTCCAAAAGAATCTGCGTTGGTGTTAGCAATTTCAAAATCATTTATGGCCCTTTTTCTTGTGTTTTTGAACGGCTTCTTCCACAGTACCAATCATAAAGAAGTCATCTTCCGTATAATCATTAAATTCACCCGATAAAATGCGTTCACAGCCATCCAAAGTTTGCTTCAAATCAACTGAACGCCCCGCCATGCCCGTAAATTGATAGGTTGTATGAAACGGTTGAGTCAAAAAGCGTTCCAGTTTGCGTGCAGTTTGAACTGTTTGTTGATCTTTTTCTGGCAATTCATCAAAGCCCAACATCGCAATAATGTCTTTCAATTCTTCATACTGAGCCAAAGTACGCCTCACTTGTGTGGCAATCCGATAGTGCCGTTCGCCCACCACCATAGGTGTCAGCATATTGGAATTGGATTCCAATGGATCCAGAGCAGGGTACAGCCCCTGAGCCGCCCGATTGCGTGACAGAACGATTGTGGAAGAAAGATGTTGAAAGGTATGAATGGCTGACGGGTCTGTAAAATCATCTGCCGGCACATAAACCGCTTGAATGGAGGTAATGGCCGCATCTTTTGTGGAAGAAATGCGTTCTTCTAAATCAGCAATGTCTGTGCCTAAGTTGGGTTGATAGCCCACCCGAGAAGGGATTTGCCCCAAAGAAACAGACACTTCCGAACCAGCTTGTACAAAACGGAAAATGTTGTCAATCAATAATAAAACATCTGTTTTTTCTTTGTCCCGAAAGTATTCTGCCATGGTCAACGCAGATAAGGCTACCCGAAAGCGAACACCGGGGGCTTCATTCATTTGACCAAAAACCATAACAGTTTTGGATAAAACACCCGCTTCTTGCATTTCAGCATACAGCTGCGCCCCTTCACGAGAGCGCTCTCCAACACCGGCAAAAATGCTGACACCATCATACCTGCCCACCATATTGTTGATCATCTCGGTAATCAACACAGTTTTGCCCACACCAGCACCGCCAAACAAACCTGCTTTTCCCCCCCTTTCCATGGGAGCCAAAAGGTCAATCGCCTTGATGCCTGTAATAAAAATTTGATTAGACACATTCAATTCTGACAAGGGTTTGGGTTGTGCATGAATGGATTGTTGAACGGTTTTGGGTTCGGGCTTGTTATCAATCGGTTTACCCAAAGCATTCAACATCCGCCCCAGCACTTTTTTGCCAACAGGCACCTCAATCGGATGGCCTAAATCTGTCACAGCCATGCCCCGAGACAACCCTTGCGTAGACCCCATTGCCAAAGCACGCACAGTTGTTGCATTGACATAACCTTGCACTTCTAAAATCAAATCATCAATCGCCAATGCACCAAATACAGAAGGAAGATTCCCCTTAAATGCAACATGGACAACACTGCCGGAAATGGATGTAATTTTACCAAGATTGACTGACATATTTTCCCCCATCTTTAATTATATAGCCCAGTGTAAAAGGTTTTAGGCTTGTTGTCAAGTAAAAAACAAAAAAAGAAAATAAAAGAAAATAAGTAAAACTTGACAAAAAATACATTTTAAGATAAAATAAAAGGCATATTCATTTGCAATATGGAGTATGAATGAAAATAACATTTTTGGCGGATGATAATAAACAAGAATCTATGCAGGCTTTGCGTGCCTGTATGAAACGCTATGGTCAAGCTGATTTAGATAAAGCCGATGTGGTGGTTGTTTTGGGTGGCGATGGCTTTATGCTGAAAACATTACATCAGCTGTTAAACTATCAAACACCTGTGTTTGGATTGAATCTGGGTCATGTGGGGTACTTGTTGAATCATTTTTCATTAGAGAATATCCCAGACAGAATCAATGCTGCCCACGCTACACAGTTGTCTCCGTTAAGAATGATGGCAGAGCCGATTTTGGGAAAACCAAAAGAAATATATGCTTTTAACGAGGTTGCTTTTGGGCGGACAACGCCTCAGGCAGCCCGATTGGAAGTTGCTTTAATAGATGAAAACAGAAAACACCCGATATTTTGCCAACAAGAACTGTTGGGAGATGGTTTAATTGTGGCAACAAATATCGGCAGTCATGGTTATTATGAATCCGCCAAAGGGAAAAAATTACCCAAAAATAAAAAAGCCATTGGCGTTCAAGCGATTTGTTCAAAAACAAACTTTAACCATATTTTGTCGGAAAAAGCCGAAGTTTGTGTTGTGCCACAAGAAATTGCAAAACGCCCCGTTCATGTGGATATAGATGGGAAAAACCGTTTGCCAAATATCAAAGTGGCGTATGTAGAAATGGACACGCAAAAGTGCAAGACCTTGCTGAAAGACAAACAAAGTCAAACCCGATGAATCAGACCATAACCTTGAAAAAGCCCAGTTTGCCGATTTTAACTTGTAAAGCCTGAGTCACATCCAACACTTCTTTTTCATCATTCTTTTTTTGTTGTTGAACGGTGACAGCATTTTGGGCAATCAAGCGGCGCACATCCGAATTTGATTTTTCCGGCATACAAGCCTTAACCATTGAAAACACGGAAACAGAAGGTGAACCGATGTGCACTTGTGGCGCATTATCCGGAAAGTCTTTTTTTGAAAAAGTTTCCACAAAGTGTTGTAATGCCATATCCGCTTCGGCCTCTGAATGATATTGTTTGACAATGTTGTGTGCCAACTTTTTCTTTATATCCATCGGATGAGAGGTGTTGTTCTTCAAGGCATTGATAGTATTGTCTTTTTCCGCTCTGGACCAATCGGTTGTCAATTCAATCCATTCTTCCAATAGTTCGTCTGGAATGGACATTGTCTTGCCAAACATCACATCGGCCGGTTCTGTCAAACCAATGTAGTTTCCTTTGGATTTGGACATTTTCATTTCGCCATCAAGACCACGCAATAACGGCATAGAAATAACTGTTTGCCCCTGTTGTCCGTGAGCCAGTTGTAATTCACGCCCCACCAAACAGTTAAACAGTTGATCCCGCCCACCAAACTCAATATCAGCCTTCATCACAACAGAATCATAACCTTGCAACATGGGGTAAATCAATTCATGTAAGGAAATGGGAATGTTGGCTTCAAAACGTTTGGCAAAGTCATCCCGTTGTAAAATCTGAGCCAAAGTAGATTTGCCTAACAATTTGATAAAGTCGGACAACGAGATTTTATTCAACCAATCGCCATTGAAAACAATATGCACATTTTTCTTTGTGTCAATCACCTTGTCCATTTGTTCAACATAGGTTTGGGCATTTTGCGCAGATTCTTCTCGTGTTAAAGGGGGACGAGTAGTGTTGCGACCGGTTGGATCACCGATTTGTGCGGTAAAATCACCAACCAACAACCAAATCTCATGACCAGCCTCTTGAAATTGACGCAGTTTTTTCAAACCCACAGCATGACCCAAATGCAAATCCGGAGCCGTAGGATCCATACCGAATTTGATAATCAACGGGCGATTTTCCTTTTCGGCCAAAGCCAGTTTTTCTTTCAACCCATCAGATGGTACAATTGTGTCAATGCCGTCAGCCAATTCTTCATAAGTTAATGTCATAATAAACTCCTTTTTAGTAAATCTGCCAGAGAAAATACCACATTTTTTAGTTTTTTTCAAGGATTTCTTTTACTTTTTGTAATAAATCTGCCAAAACAAAAGGCTTGGTGATAAAATCATATTTTACAGAATGCTGTGCAGTATGTTTTTCAAAAGATTTGGAATAACCGGACATCAATAAACAAGGCAGATTTGGATGCATCTTTTTGGCTTCGTCAATTAAATGCTCCCCATCCATCCCCGTCATCACCATATCCGTGATTAAAAGTTGAAAAGAGGTGGCTTTTAAGCGTGTGATTGCTTCTTCTGCCGAACCAGCTTGAACAACATCAAAGCCTTTGGCAGCCAAAGCCCGAGCCGTCACCATCCGAATGGCTTCTTCGTCATCCACCAATAAAATGGGGGCCTTCGCTTGTGGTAAAAACACACTTTGTATGTTTTGAGGGGGTGTGTGGGGCTGTAAATCACCCGATTCAAAACGGGGTAAATAAACAGTAAAAGTTGTGCCAACATTTGGAACGCTGGTCACTTTGATAAAACCGCCGGCACTGTGAATAATACCATAAACAGTGGACAGCCCCAAGCCGGTGCCAGATTGGTTGCTTTTCTTTTTGGTTGTAAAAAAGGGATCAAAAATATGCGGCAAAACTTCCGAGCTGATGCCCAAGCCATTGTCGGTAATTGTAATTTTCACATAAGCACCGGCAGGCATAGTATCATTTCCGCAGGGACGAGCTTTTTTCACATCCTCTTTGGTTAAAGAGATGGTTAAATCTCCCCCATTTGGCATGGCATCTTTGGCATTGACAGCAAAGTTCAAAAAGATTTGTGTCAATTGATTGGTGTCCATTTTAATATATCCTAAATGGCGTTTATATTCCATTTTAAGATGACAGTTTGGGGCAATGGCTCGTTGGAGTAAAGAAGTCAAATCCACAAAAGCATCATGAACAGAAAGAGTATGCTCTTGAATAGGGGTCTTGCGTGAGAAAGTTAAAAGTTGCCCCACCAAACCAGCCGCTTTTTGAACATTTCCCTTGATATGCATCAAATCAGCAAAGGACGCATCTCCAACGGGATGTTGCTGTAAAAGTAAATCTGTGAAGCCCATGATAGCGGTCAAAATGTTGTTAAAATCATGGGCAATCCCACCGGTCAATTGGCCTATCGCCTGCATTTTATGTGCTTGAATCACCTGTGTTTCAAGGCGTTTGCTGGGGGTAATGTCTATGAAATATAAATGCGCCAACGCCCGATCCGGTGTGGCCCAATCCAGATAGAGATGGAAAATCTCCCCTGTTTTTGAGGCGATTTCAATTGGTTTTTCCGAGTTAAGTTGATTGTGCGATTTTGTCAGTTTGTTGATAAGTGGTTGAAGGTCTTGCTCAGAATAAATCTCCGATAACGAAGAGGGGGCGCATTCCAAATGAAAGGCTTTTAAGAATAAATCATTGGCCTGTAAAATGCTTAAACTATCCACCGCAATTTTAAGATAGGGGAAAGGTAAGCTGTCAGAAGCCATTGAAAGTTGTGGGCGTAAAACTGGCATCAATGCCCCAAAGAAGACAGGGGATTGCCCTAAATAAAATTGATGTTGTTGTAAAAGAAAAAAACACGACCCCGATACAGTGCTGATTTCAATTTCTGTTTCTAAAAAAGCATTTGTTTTTAGGTTGGGCGAATCCAAAAAAGTGGCAATATTTTGTCCCAAAACTTCCGATGGCGTATAGCCGATTAAAGCAGAAAATGAAGTGTTGATATAAATAATTTCTCCTGCTATATCAGAAAGATAAACAGGAATATTCAAGTTTTGAATGATGTTTTGAAACAGAGTGATTTGAGCTTGTGAAGCCTGATTTGCCACAATTTGAATCGGTTCAGCTTCGGCCTCCATCAACATCATTTTTTTGATCGGAGTCAAGCGAATTTGCCACACCTTGTCTTGTACAGGAATGTCCAAAGAAAAATGGCTTTTTTGCAAAAAGGCATTATCCAACAGTTTTAATTTTTCTTCTTCATTTGTGTGGCGCAAAAACAAAAAAGGATCTTCTGCATTGCCAAATAAAGTCGCCCCTTTTTTGTTGGAAACCACAACCTTGTTGCGGGCGCAACGGATTTGTGCCGGATTTTCCAAAGCATTCAAAATATCTTGATAAGCCAAAACCATCTTTTTCTTAAACATAAAATTATCATATAAAAAATAAAAAGAAAAATCCACTAAAATCTTTTGAAATATTTTGTTATAAAAGTTGTTTGGATGTTTTTGGAAAGTTGCAGTATAATATCCCACATAACAAAAGGATATTTCTATGGATACACAAACAGAAATGATGATTAAAGACTTGGCCGCCCTGTTGCGTGAAACAGGTTTGAATGAAATAGATTATGAAAAAGATGGTTTGCGCTTGCGTGTGGCTGTTGGTTCTGGAATGCCTGTGGTGAATACAGTTGCCGTTTCCCCTGTGGCTGACAAAGCTGTGGTAAAAGAAGAACCCCAAAAAGAAGAAATGAAACAAGATTTTGTCAAGTCTCCCATTGTTGGGGTGGTGTATCTTGCCCCCAATCCCAATGCTGCAAACTTTGTGAAAGTAGGGGATTCGGTTAAAGCCGGCCAAACCTTGTGTATAGTGGAGGCCATGAAAACTTTCAATCCGGTTGTGGCGCAAAAGGCTGGGGTCATCAAGGCAATTTTGGTTGAATCGGGCGCCCCTGTGGAATATCAACAACCTCTGTTTGAAATGGAATAAAATGTTTGAAAAAGTTTTAATTGCTAATCGTGGTGAAGTGGCGTTGCGTATCCATCGTGCTTGTCGTGAGATGGGAATTAAAACTGTGGCTGTTCATTCCACCATTGATGCAAATGCCATGCATGTGAAGTTGGCAGATGAGGCGGTCTGTATCGGGCCCGCCAATGCCAAAGACTCATACTTGAACAAAGCAAACATTATTTCTGCGGCTTTGATGACTGGTGCAGATGCCATCCACCCAGGCTATGGTTTTTTATCAGAAAATGCGGATTTTGCCGAAATGGTAGAGGCTCATGGGCTTGTTTGGATAGGGCCAAAACCCGAAATGATTCGCAAAATGGGCGATAAAGTTCAAGCCCGTCACTTGGCAAAAGAATGTGGTGTGCCGGTGACCCCAGGTTCAGACGAGGAAGTGAAAACGGTTCTGGATGCCATTCAATGGGGTGAAGCCTTGGGGTATCCTGTGATTATCAAAGCGTGTGCAGGCGGTGGCGGCAAAGGAATGCGTGTGGTGCATCGGGCGGACGATATGGAAATGGCCTTTACTTTGGCTCAAAATGAAGCCAAAGCGGCGTTTGCGAATGATGGGGTGTACATTGAAAAATACCTTCAAAACCCCCGCCATATAGAGGTTCAGATTTTGGCCGATAATTATGGGCATGTAATCCATTTGGGGGAAAGAGATTGTTCTTTGCAACGCAATCACCAAAAGATTTTGGAAGAAACGCCTTCACCGGCCTTAAATCCGGAAGAAAGGGAACGCTTGGGAAAAATGGCGGTTGATTTTGTGAAAAAAATCGGCTATTCCACGGTTGGCACAATGGAGTTTTTATATGAAAACGGCCAGTTTTATTTTATGGAAATGAATACAAGATTACAAGTTGAACACCCTGTGACAGAACAGGTGACTGGCTTGGATATTGTGCGTGAGCAAATCCGTATGTCGGCCGGACAAACATTAGATCTTACTCAAGATGATATTGTATTTAACGGTGTGGCCATAGAATGCCGTATCAATGCCGAAGAGGCCAAAACATTTATTCCTTGTCCAGGCAAAATCGGCCAATGGCATGTGCCAGGGGGGATGTCTGTGCGTGTGGATTCGGGGATGTATGCAGGCTGTGAAGTTCCTCCGAATTATGATAGTCTTGTGGCAAAATTGGTTGTTTCTGGGCACACTCGTAATGGGGCTTTGATGCGTTTGAAACGAGCTTTGGATGAGTTTGTGATTGAAGGTATCTCTACCACCATTCCGTTGCATCAGGAAATCATCCAAAATCCCGATTTTGTGGATGGACAATATGATATCCACTGGTTGGAAAAATTCATTCAAAACAGATAAAAAGGCTTGACATTGGGGGCCGGAGAAGCTATAAGAAAAGTGTAAGGTGGAGGTGCAATCCTTCAAACAGAGGTTGAAGGGGTGCCTCTAACCCTTTGAAAAATAACGAAAGAGTATCAAAAGGGGTTGTGATGAAAACAGCGATTATGTTGATGGGAATGATATGCATGGCCACTTCTGCGCTGGCGTTTGGTGGCGGTGGTGGGGGCCACGATTCCACAAAATATAATCGTCACAACCCTGGGG
>JAZUQR010000020.1:0-24394 GCA_045605805.1 Alphaproteobacteria bacterium
CCATTTATTACAGGTCTTAAACCAAGATAACCCATTGAAAAATAACGAAAAAATTGTTCAGGGGGGGGGGTATTGTAAATCCTTCATAACAGGGGGCAACGCCCGCTGTTTGATAAACTTTAACCGCACCGACCGGATGGCCACAAGCCATCGGCCGGTGTTTTTTTAACCAAAAAAAAGGAGAATAAAAAATGAAACAAATCAAACAAGAAACCGGCCGTTCTATGGTTGAAATGCTGGGCGTTTTGGCTGTGATAGGCGTGCTGAGCGTGGGCGGTATCTCGGGCTATACGCTGGCCATGAACAAACATCGGGCCAACAGCGTGGCGGCCGACTTGATGAAACGAGCCGTGGTGATTTCTGCCCAACGCCAATTGGGGCAACAAAACCCAAATATGGATGGTTTTGGCAATACAGTGGGAGAGTATGAGCTAACTTTACCTATCAGCACAGATAATGCCAATCAAACTTTTGGCATGACGGTTCAAGCTGTGCCAGAAGAAGTGTGTGAAAAGATTTTGGCATTGGATTGGGATAATGCCACCATTAGCCCTGACACAGCAGAAGGGTGTGATGGAGGCGATATGACCTTCACCTATAATAACGACCTCAGCCCTGTCACCGGCAGCGGTAGCACAGGCGGCGAAGGCACGGATACCCCACCAGAACAAAACTGCGAAGGTGCAGGCAACGCTTGTCAAAAATGTGAAGATGGCGCATGGGTGGCGGATACAGATAAGAACAGCCAATCGTGTGACGGCGGACTGTGTTGGAATGGTCAGTGTAGGCCGTGTAACGGTGAAATTCATGATGGCTATTGTTGTCCAGTCGGCACTTCTTACTATGAAGACTCGAGACAATGTTGCTCCGAATCTTATTATTGTGTTAGCGGTGGACAAGACTTATATTGTGTAGAGACCGATGAAGAGGGCGCTTGTGTCGGTTGGGAATTATGTGAAGAAGGCCAAAGTAGCTTAGGTGCAATTATTGGTACCCCAAAAGCAGTTGGACATTGTGCTGGCGTGGAAAAATATTGCGAGTTCACCGATGCGGGGGGAGAATGTCTTGGCATTGCTGATTGTCTGGCAGGAAAAAGTACCGGTATGAGTATTGTTGGAACACCAAATGCAACAGGAAGCTGTAATGGTGAGAACGAGATAGAGGTCTATTGTAAAATGACTGATGCCCAAGGTGAGTGCATTGACTCATGGTCTTGTGCTCAAGGAAAAAGCACCCTAAATCAAATTGAAGGTATCCCAAATGCGACCGGAAACTGCGCAGATGAAGGGAACGAAGTGTTTTGTTGGAGTACAAATGCCCAAGGACAATGTCAAGTATGGAAGGTCTGCCCCGCAGGAAAAGGTGTTTCAGCTAGTGGTGCAAATGCATTAGGTTCGTGTAGCGGTGTGACGGATGGCCTGTATTGTGATACTGCTAATGAGGATGGTGGTTGTCTTTTTTGGCGTAAATGTGCAGGAGAACATACCGGCGCTCGGATTATTGGCTTTCCATATGGGGAAGGTGCTTGCGCTGGTGCAGGTGAAGAACTGTACTGTGGTGAAACAAACGAAGAAGGACAATGCTGGTCATGGTCTACCTGTGCCGAAGGCAAAAGTACCTCGGCCACAGGTCCAAGTGCACAAGGAACTTGTGACTTGTAAATCAGTTGGTTCATTGCCAAACTTCCCCCGACCCAAAATCGGGGGATTTTTTATGGCGAGGGAAGGGAGACGATAAGAAGGATTGAATAAATCAGCGAACAAATTGGAAAAAGCATAAAAAACTTCAAAAAAAGGCTTGACAGAAGGGAAAAAGTCGGTTATAATAACCCCACTTGTTCGATACTTTTTGGGGTTCTTTTGGAAAAGAATTGCCGGAAAAATCGGGAAGTTCGTTCAATAAAATCAAGCATTTATTGCAAGATGGTGTTGGATAAGATGAACGCTTTCGTCCGCTTGAAACAGGTTGATGAAAGATTTTTTGTGAATAAGTAAGGTAAAAAGGAAAATATAAAAAATGCCTACAATTAACCAATTGATCCGCAAGGGTCGTAAAGAAATCGTAAAGCGGAACAAAGTTCCAGCTTTGAAGGCGTGTCCACAAAAACGTGGTGTGTGTACACGTGTATATACAACAACCCCTAAAAAACCGAACTCAGCTTTGCGTAAAGTGGCTCGTGTTCGTTTAACAAACGGTTTTGAAGTAACGTCATATATTCCAGGTGAAGGACATAACTTGCAAGAACACAGCGTTGTCATGATTCGTGGCGGACGTGTGAAAGACTTGCCTGGTGTGCGTTATCATATTATTCGTGGTACCCTTGATACGCAAGGTGTTGCTAATCGTAAACAAGCTCGTTCGCTGTACGGCGCAAAACGGCCAAAATAAGGAGAAGAAAAAATGTCCCGTAGACATGCTGCAATTAAACGTGAAGTGGTGGCCGATGCGAAGTATAACGACATCGTTGTTGCCAAGTTTATGAACTGCTTGATGCTTGCTGGTAAAAAATCGGTGGCAGAAAGTATTGTATATGGTGCTTTTGATGATATTGAAGCCAAGTTGAAACAACCGGCTTTGGAAGTGTTCAAAGAAGCATTAAACAATGTAAAACCTCAATTGGAAGTGCGTTCTCGCCGTGTGGGTGGTGCAAACTATCCAATTCCAACAGAAGTTCGTCCTGATCGTCAACAAGCCTTGGCGATTCGCTGGATTATTGGCGCAGCCCGTGATCGCAGTGAAAAAACAATGACAGAACGTCTGGCTGCTGAATTGGTGGAAGCATTTAATAATCGTGGTGCCGCTGTTCGCAAACGTGAAGATGTACATCGTATGGCCGAAGCCAATAAGGCTTTTGCTCACTTTAAGTGGTAAGGGGGAACTATGGCAAGAGAAACACCGATTGAAAAATATCGCAACATTGGTATTATGGCGCACATTGACGCCGGTAAAACAACAACAACAGAACGTATCTTGTACTATACAGGTAAAACACATAAGATTGGTGAAACACACGATGGTGATTCAACAATGGACTGGATGGAACAAGAACAAGAACGTGGTATTACCATTACATCTGCTGCAACAACGGCCTTTTGGCGTGAACACCGTGTGAACGTGATTGACACACCAGGGCACGTGGACTTCACCATTGAGGTGGAACGTTGCTTGCGTGTATTGGATGGTGCTGTGGCTGTGTTCGGTGGTGTGGAAGGTGTTGAACCACAATCCGAAACAGTGTGGCGTCAAGCTGATAAATATGGCGTTCCTCGCATCTGTTTTGTAAATAAAATGGACCGTATTGGTGCCGATTTTCCACGCTGCGTGAGAATGATTAAAGAACGCTTGGGGGCTCGTCCGATGGTGATGACATACCCAATCGGGGCCGAATCCAACTTTGTGGGTGTGGTTGATATTTTGAACAATCGTGCTGTTGTGTGGAACTCTGAAGATTTGGGGGCCACTTTTGAATACAAAGAAGTACCGGCCGAATTAAAGGAAATCTGTGATACTTATCGTCAAGAAATGATTGAAATGGCTGTGGAAATGGATGATGCAGCTATGGAAGCCTATTTGGAAGGAAACGAACCAGATATGGCCACATTGATGAAATGTATCCGCAAAGGAACAATTGAACAAAAATTCGTTCCTGTGTTGTGCGGTTCTGCTTTCAAAAACAAAGGTGTGCAATTATTGTTGGACGCTGTGGTGGATTACTTGCCATCTCCAATTGATATTCCACAATCTCGTGGGATTGATGCCAAAACAGATGCCGAATATGTTTGCGCTTCTGATGATGACAAACCATTGGCAGCCTTGGCCTTTAAGGTGATGAATGACCCATATGTTGGTTCTTTAACTTTTGCCCGTATCTATCAAGGAACATTGTCTTCCGGTACATATGTGCGCAACAGCGTGAAAGAAGAAAAAGAACGTATTGGTCGTATGTTGTTGATGCATGCAAACCATCGTGAAGATATCAAAGAAGCTCGTGCGGGTGATATCGTTGCCTTGGTCGGTTTGAAAGAAACAACAACAGGTGATACCTTATGTGCCGAAAACATGAATGTGGTTTTGGAAAAGATGGAGTTCCCTGATCCGGTGATTGAAATTGCCGTTGAGCCAAAAACAAAAGCTGATGTTGAAAAAATGGGTATGGCTTTGAACCGTTTGGCTATTGAAGATCCTTCTTTCCGTGTGTCTTCCAATGGTGAAACAGGGCAAACCATCATTAAAGGGATGGGTGAATTGCACTTGGACATCATTGTTGACCGTTTGAAACGTGAGTTTAAGGTTGAAGCCAATGTGGGTGCTCCACAAGTGGCTTATCGTGAAACAATCGGTAAATCCTATGATGAAGATTATACACACAAGAAACAATCCGGTGGTGCCGGTCAATTTGCTCGTGTGAAAATTAAATTTGAACCATTGCCACCAGGATCTGGTTTCCAATTTGAAAACACAGTTGTGGGCGGTAATGTTCCAAAAGAATATATTCCAGGTGTGGAAAAAGGGCTGCGTCAAGCATTAGAAACCGGCGTTTTGGCTGGCTTCCCTTGCACAGACTTCAAGGCCAACCTGTATGATGGTGCTTATCACGATGTTGACTCCAATGTGATGTGCTTTGAAATTGCTGCACGTGCCGCCTTCCGTGAAGGTATGGCAAAGGCTGCACCAAAATTGTTAGAGCCAATCATGAAAGTTGAAATTGTGACACCAGAAGAATATATGGGAGATATTATCGGTGATTTGAACTCTCGCCGTGGCCAGGTCAATAACATGGATTCCCGTGGGAACGCCCGTGTCATTGATGCAACAGTGCCTTTGGCTCAGATGTTCGGTTATGTGGGCAACCTCCGTGGTATGAGCCAAGGTCGGGCCCAATACACAATGCAATTCTCGCACTATGCTGATGTGCCACAAGCAATTGCAGACGAAATCAAAGCCAAAATGGCTGGTTAAGGAGAAAGAAAAATGGATAAAATTAGAATTCGTTTAGAAGCATTTGATCACGGGGTGTTGGATCAATCTACCCGTGAGATTCTCAATACAGCAAAGCGTACGGGGGCTCAAGTAGTTGGGCCAATTCCGTTGCCAACTCGTATTGAAAAATTCACAGTGAACCGTTCTGTCCATGTGGATAAGAAGTCACGTGAGCAATTTGAAATCAGAACCCACAAGCGGGTGCTCGACATTATTGATCCGACACCACAAACGGTTGATGCCCTTATGAAATTGGACCTCGCCGCCGGTGTAGATGTTGAGATTAAAGTGTAAAGGAAAAAGACAATGCGTACAGGTGTAATCGCAAAAAAAGTCGGTATGATGGGTCTGTTCCAAGAAAACGGGGAACGTATTCCTGTCACTGTTTTGGAAATTGACAGTACAGTAATTGATGTCCGTACACAGGAAAAAGACGGCTATACCGCTGTCCAATTGGGCTATGGCAAAGTTAAAGAAAAGAACGTTGCCAAACCACAAAAAGGACATTTCGCAAAATTAAAACAAGAACCGAAAAAAACTTTGGTTGAATTCCGTGTATCGGAAAACTGCATTGTGCCAGCTGGTTCCGTTATTGGTGCCAATCACTTTGTAGTGGGCCAATTGGTTGATGTGGTCGGTGTTTCCTTAGGTAAAGGGTATGCTGGTGTGATGAAACGCCACAACTTCCATGGTGACAACGCTTCTCACGGTGTGTCCAGAACACATCGTGCCGGTGGTTCTACCGGTAACCGTGAATGGCCCGGTCGTGTGGTGAAAAACCGCCCGATGCCTGGTCAATTGGGAAATGAACAAGTCACTGTCCAAAACTTGGAAGTGGTTGCAATTGACGAAGCCCGTAATTTGGTTATGGTTCGTGGGGGTGTCCCTGGCTATGACGGAGCGATGGTGTTTATCAATGATGCCAAAAAGCGTTCCAAACAAGCTGTTGGTCCCGTTCCAGCCGGCTTAAAGGCTTCCGAAGTTAAAGAAGAAGTAAAGGCTGAACCTGTGGTTGAAACCGCAGCTCCTGCCGAAGAAGTAAAGGAATAAACCATGAAGTATGATGTAGTAGATTTATCTGCGAAAAAGGTCGGAAGTATTGAGCTGAACGATACAGTGTTCGGTGCCGAAGTACGCAAAGACATTCTCGCTCGTGTGATTCAATGGCAATTAGACAAACGTCGTGCCGGTACGCATAAAACAAAAGATAAAGGTGAAGTCAGTGGTTCCAGCATTAAACCATTCCGCCAAAAAGGAACAGGTCGTGCTCGTCAGGGTGAAAAACGTGCCCCACAAATGTATCACGGTGGTGTTGTTTTTGGCCCAGTTGTGCGTTCTCACGCATATGGCTTGACCAAAAAATTGCGTGCAAAAGCTATGAAAGTGGCTTTATCCACCAAAGTTGCTGAAAACAAACTGTTTATCTTGGATGATATGACAGCCAGCAAAATCAGCACAAAAGCC
Source organism: Alphaproteobacteria bacterium (assembly GCA_045605805.1). GTDB lineage: Bacteria > Pseudomonadota > Alphaproteobacteria > CAAHEQ01 > UBA3637 > UBA3637. The sequence continues at coordinate 6,445 of JAZUQR010000020.1, forward strand.
TTTGAAAAAACATTCAAAGAAAACAAATGGAACTCCATTTTGTTTGTTGGTGGTGAAACACTGGACGAAAAGTTTGTGTTATCTGCCCGTAACATCAAAAATGTTGATGTTTTGCCGGTGCAAGGCGCAAATGTGTATGATATGATGCGTCGTGATATCTTGGTGTTATCCAAGGAAGCGGCTGAAAAATTGGAAGGACGGTTAGCCTAATGATTAAAAAGTCCGAAAAGAAAGAATTGACACCAAAAATGACAGACGTTCTTGTGCGTCCTGTGATTACGGAAAAGGCCATGAAGGCCGGCGAAAACGGTCAGGTTGTGTTTGAAGTGTCCAAAGACGCCACAAAACCAGCCATTAAAGAAGCTGTTGAAGCCGTATTTGGTGTAGAAGTGAAAGCAGTGAATACATTAAACCAAAAAGGAAAAGTGAAGTTTTTCCGTGGTCGCAAAGGTGTTCGCTCCGATGTAAAAAAAGCAATCATTACATTGGCCAAAGGCCAAACAATTGATGTGACAGCGGGGGTGTAAGATGGCATTAAAGAAAACAAAAGCTACAGGAAACGCAAACAGAGCCTTAATCGGTATTGATCGTTCTGAATTGCACAAAGGCGCTCCGGTTAAAACATTGGTTGAAGGCAAAAAATCCACAGGTGGCCGCAACAATCATGGTCACATTACCTCTCGTCGTCGTGGCGGCGGTGTGAAACAAGCCTATCGCTTGGTGGATTTCAAACGCAAAAAGATGGACATTCCTGCCGTTGTGGAACGTTTGGAATACGATCCAAATCGTACAGCCTTCATTGCTTTGATTAAATATGAAGACGGTGAATTGTCTTACATTTTGGCACCACAACGCTTGGCCAAAGGGGATACAGTGATTTCTTCCGAAACAGCTGATATCAAGCCAGGTAATGCAATGCCATTAAAGAATATGCCAGTTGGTACAATTGTACATAACATTGAGTTGCAACCTGGAAAAGGTGGTCAATTGGCTCGTTCCGCAGGCTGTTATGCTCAATTGATCGGTAAAGATGCCGGTTATGCTCAAATTCGTTTAAGCTCAGGCGAATTACGCTTGGTCTTGGTTGAATGCATGGCTTCTGTCGGTGCCGTTTCAAACCCAGATAATCAAAACACAGTATTGGCGAAGGCTGGTCGTGCCCGTTGGTTGGGTCGCCGTCCGTCCGTCCGTGGTATTGCGATGAACCCAGTGGATCACCCACATGGTGGTCGTACAAACGGTGGTCGCAACCCTGTGTCACCATGGGGCTGGAAGACCAAAGGTAAGAAGACAAGAAACAACAAGCGGACGAACAGCATGATTGTGCGTTCTCGTCACGCAGTGAAGAAAGCATAAGGAGGCATAGATGACAAGATCTGTCAGAAAAGGACCGTTTGTTGATGGCTATCTGTTAAAGAAAGCTGATGAAGCCAAACAAAATGGTCGTCATGAAGTGATTAAAACGTGGTCCCGTCGGTCCACAATCCTTCCTGATTTTGTGGGATTGACCTTTGGTGTTTATAACGGACACAAATTCATCCCAGTATTAGTGAATGAAAACATGGTTGGTCACAAGTTTGGTGAGTTCTCACCAACTCGTACCTTTACGAAACATACGGCTGCTGATGCCAAGGCAACACAGGAGAAGTAAAATGAAAGAACAAGTAAAAACAGCTTACGCAAAAGCACGCACCATTCGTGTGTCTCCGCAAAAACTGAATTTAGTTGCCGAAACAATTCGTGGTTTGAAGGCTGATAAAGCCTTGGCCGAATTGACCTTCTCAAAACGTCGTGTGGCTAAAGATGTAAAGAAAGTATTACAAGCTGCAATCGCCAATGCCGAACACAATTTTGGCTTGGATATTGATAAGCTTGTGGTGGCCGAAGCCTATGTAGGCAAAGCAATGGTGATGAAACGGTGGCATGCTGCTGCAAAAGGTGCAGGTCACAAGATTTTAAAGCCTTTTTCAAACTTAACAGTTGTTGTGGCTGAAAAAGAACCAGCCGCAAAAGCCGCCAAAAAACCGGCAAAAAAAGCTGTTAAAAGTGAAAAGAAAGAAGAAAAGGAGAGTGTCTAATGGGACAGAAAGTTAATCCAAATGGACTGCGTTTAGGCATCAACCGCACTTGGGATTCACGTTGGTTCGCTGATGCGGATTATGGTGAAAAGTTGTTGGCTGATATTGAAATTCGCAAGTTCTTAAATGAAAAATTGGCCGGAGCTGGTATCAGCCGTATCGTGATTGAACGCCCAGCAAAGAAAGCCCGTGTGACCATTTATTGCGCTCGTCCAGGCGTGGTCATTGGAAAAAAGGGTCAAGACATTGAAACCTTGAAAAAAGATTTGGTGAAATTGGCCGGTGGTGCCGAAGTCAGCGTGAATATTGTTGAAGTTCGCAAACCGGAAACAGACGCCAAATTGGTGGCCGAAAACATTGCCGCACAGTTGGAAAAACGCATTTCCTTCCGTCGTGCCATGAAACGTGCAGTTCAATCTGCATTGCGTCAAGGTGCTGAAGGGATTAAGGTCAGCTGCGGTGGCCGCTTGGGTGGTGCTGAAATCGCACGCACAGAATGGTATTTGGAAGGCCGTGTTCCTTTGCATACCCTTCGTGCTGACATTGATTATGGTACAGCAACAGCCTTTACAACATATGGCACATGTGGTGTAAAAGTCTGGATTTACAAAGGCGAAGTTTTGGCTCATGATGCCATGGCGCAAGACAAACGCTTGAATGATCAACATTAAGGAGAGGAACTATGTTACAACCAAAAAGAACAAAATTCCGTAAAGGATTTAAGGGCCGCATTCATGGTGTCGCTAAATCCGCAACAACAATTGATTTCGGTACTTTCGGTTTGAAAGCATTGGAACCTTGCCGTATGACAGCTCGCCAAATTGAAGCAGCTCGTCGTGCCATCTCACACGCCATGAAACGTCAAGGACGTATGTGGATTCGTGTGTTCCCAGATGTACCCGTGTCTAAAAAGCCACCAGAAGTGCGTCAAGGTAAAGGTAAGGGGTCCGTTGAATACTGGATCGCTCGTGTGAAACCGGGTCGTGTTTTGTTTGAATGTGATGGCGTCAGCGAAGAAATCGCACGTGAAGCCATGCGTTTGGCCTCTGTCAAACTGCCAATCAAAACAAGATTCTTGGCAAGAACAGCAGATGAAGAGGTGTAATTATGACAAAAACAAAATTTAAAGAAATCAAAGAAAAATCCGCTGCCGATTTGAAGGCAAAGGAAATTGAGCTGAAAAAAGAAGCCATGAACTTGCGCTTTCAACAAGCTCAAGGTGCTTTGAAAAACACAGCTCGCTGCCGCCAAGTGCGTCGTGAGATTGCGCAAATCAAAACTGCGGCTTCTCAAACCGCTGCAAAGAAAGGAAAATAAACATGCCAAAACGTGTTTTACAAGGTGTTGTGGTCAGCACAAAAATGGATAAATCCGTGGTGGTTCGTGTGGAACGCCGGGTGATGGATCCTGTTTATAAGAAATATGTCAAACGCAGTAAGAAATATACAGCGCATGACGAAAAGAATCTGTGCAATGTCGGTGATGTTGTTCAGATTATTGAGTGCCGCCCGATTTCCAAGACAAAAACTTGGGAAGTTGTGACGGAAAAATAACTGAATCAAGAAAGGAAAACAACATGATTCAAGTAGAAACAAACCTTGAAGTAGCTGATAACTCCGGTGCCCGGAAAGTTCAGTGCATTAAGGTCATTGGCGGTGCCGGACGTCGCTATGCTTCTGTCGGAGATGTGATTATCGTTTCCGTAAAAGATGCAATGCCAAACGGCAAAGTCAAAGCAGGGGAAGTGCAACGTGCTTTAATCGTTCGTACGAAGAAAGAAATCCGTCGTGAAGATGGTTCTGCCATTCGTTTTGATTCTAACGCAGTTGTACTTGTTGATAAACAAGGTGAGCCCATCGGAACACGTATCTTTGGGCCAGTGACACGTGAATTGCGTGCCGGTGGCTTTGTGAAAGTGATGTCCTTGGCTCCGGAGGTTTTGTAAAATGAAACTGAAACTGAAAAAAGGCGATAAAGTAATCGTCACAACAGGAAAAGATAAAGGCAAAACCGGTGAAATCACAACCGTTTTTCCAAAAGAAAACAAAGTGATTATTGGTGGGTTGAACATGGTGAAACGCCATACAAAACCATCCCAAGAATCTGCCGGTGGTATCGTTTCCAAAGAAATGCCAATACATGTGTCCAATGTGGCCTTGGCTGATCCAAAAACAGGAAAAGCAACACGTGTTGGTTATAAAGTTGAAGACGGACGCAAAGTGCGCTTTGCCAAAAAGTCCGGTGAAGTAGTTGATAAATAAGGAGTGACTCATGGAAACAAGATTGAAAAAATTATATGATGAAGTGATTGCTCCGAATTTAATCAAAGAATTCGGCTATAAGAACAAAATGGAAGTTCCAAAGCTCACAAAAATCGTCCTGAACATGGGCGTTGGTGAAGCAGCTGAGGATAAAAAAGCGATTGAATTCGCAGTGAAAGACATGGAAGCTATTTCCGGTCAAAAAGCTGTGACAACATTTGCACGCAAATCCATTTCTACATTTAAGTTGCGTGACGGCATGCCAATTGGTTGTAAAGTGACGCTTCGCAAAGAAAAAATGTATGAATTTTTGGATCGCTTGATTACAATCGCAATGCCACGCATTCGTGACTTCCGTGGTATTTCTGGGAAAAGCTTTGATGGACATGGAAACTATGCCATGGGCGTGAAAGAACAAATTATTTTCTTGGAAATCAACTATGATGCAGTAGACGCAGTTCGTGGTATGGATATCATTATCTGTACAAGCGCCAAAACCGACAAAGAAGCAAAAGCTTTGTTGGCTGGTTTCGGAATGCCCTTTAAGAAGGAAGGAAAATAACCATGGCAAAATTATGTCAAATCAATCGTAATGAAAAACGCGAAAAATTGGTGAAAAAATACGCCGGTAAGCGTGAAGCTTTGAAAAAGGTTATCAGTTCAAAAGAATCTTCTCCGGAAGAAGTCTTTGAAGCCTCAATTGAGCTTGCTAAACTTCCTCGCAATTCGTCCAAAGTTCGTTTGCACAATCGTTGTGAATTGACAGGGCGTTCAAAGGGATATTACAGAAAATTAAAACTCAGCCGTATTCAACTGCGCAAATTGTCCAACGAAGGACAAGTGCCTGGTATGACAAAGTCGAGCTGGTAAGGAGAAGAAAACATGTCTATGACAGATCCTTTGGGCGATATGCTGACTCGTTTGCGTAACGGGGGCATGGCCAAAAAAGAAAGCGTAACAGTTCCTGCTTCTAACTTGCGTTTGAACGTATTGGAAGTTTTGAAACGGGAAGGTTATATCCGTGGCTTTGAAAAAGTGAATGTCCGTACAGGAATTGACGAAATCAAAGTTGAGTTAAAATACTATGAAGGTGAACCGGTAATTAAACAAATTGAACGTGTTTCTAAACCGGGCCGTCGTGTGTATTCCAAAGTAAAAGATTTACCCAAGTTCTATAATGGTTTGGGCATCTATGTATTATCAACCCCATCGGGCGTTATGTCCGATCACGAAGCTCGTCAAGCCAACTTAGGTGGCGAAGTTTTGTGCAAGGTGTTCTAAGGAGGAAAGGCAAATGTCAAGAATCGGAAAACATCCTGTAAAAGTGGTTGATGGCGTGAATGTCAACATTACAGAAAAAGAAATTATCGTCAAAGGTAAATTGGGCGAATTAAAGACACACATTCCAGCGGGCGTTTCCGTGACAATGGAAAACAACGAAATCGTTGTGAAACCATTGAACGATACAAAAGAAGCAGCCGCTATGTGGGGAACAATGCGTCAAAACATCAATAACTTGATGAAAGGCGTGACAGAAGGTTTCTCCAAAGATTTGGAATTGGTGGGCGTAGGTTATCGTGCGCAAGTGTCCGGTCAAAAATTAAAGTTGACATTGGGCTTCAGTCATGATATAGATTACACTCTGCCAGAAGGTGTGAAAGCAACTGTAACCGATCAAACAAAATTGAACATTTCCGGCATGGATAAACAATTAGTTGGTCAAGTGGCTGCTGAAATTCGTTCCTATCGTTCGCCAGAACCATATAAAGGCAAAGGCGTGAAATATGCGAATGAAACAATTTTACGCAAAGACGGTAAGAAGAAATAAGGGGAACTGAAAAAATGAAAAAACAAACTACATTTGACAGAAGAAAAGCGCGTGTGCGTTATGATTTGAAGAAAAAAGCGGGCGATCGTGTTCGTTTGTCCGTCTATCGTTCTGAAAAGAATATCTATGCGCAAATTATTGATGATAACAATCAAACGACTTTGGTCAGTGCTTCTTCCAAAGAAAAAGGTTTCAAAGAAAAAGGTTCTACCTTGGCTGGTGCAAAAGCCGTTGGTGCGGCCATTGCCGAAAAAGCTTTGAAAGCTGGAATCAAAGAAGTTGCATTTGATCGTGGTGGATATCAGTTCCATGGCCGTATTAAAGCCTTGGCTGACAGCGCTCGTGAAGCCGGTTTATCTTTTTAAGTAGGAGTGTAAAATGACAGAAGAAATCATTGAAAAACAAGAAAAACAAGAAAAGAAACGCGCTCCTAAAAAGGACCGTGCTCCTCGTGAAGATAAAACAATGGATGAATTCATTGACCGTGTTGTGCACATCAATCGTGTTTCTAAAACAGTGAAAGGCGGACGGAATATGTCCTTTGCCGCATTGGTGGTTGTCGGTGACCAAAAAGGTCGCATCGGTTTTGCCCATGCAAAAGCAAAAGAAGTGCCTGATGCCATTAAAAAAGCCAACGAATTGGCCCGTCGTCACTTGGTGCGCATTCCATTGCGTGAAGGTCGTACCTTGCACCACGATGTTATCGGGCGTTTTGGGGCCGGAGAAGTGACATTGCGCACAGCTCCTGCTGGTACCGGAATCATTGCCGGTGGTCCAATGCGTGCCGTTTTTGAAGTGTTGGGCATTCAGGATGTGGTTGCAAAATGCACAGGATCCAACAACCCACACAACATGATTCGTGCGACATTCAAAGCCTTGTTAGACGAACATTCTCCACGTGCTGTGGCTGCTCGTCGTGGTAAGAAAGTCGGTGAAATTGTTGGTAACCGTGAAGGCAAAACAGCCGAAGAAGCTGTTGCTGAATAAGGAGAAAAAACATGAAACTGAATGAAATTAAAGATAACAAAGGCGCAAGAAAATCTTTGATGCGTGTCGCCCGTGGTGTCGGCAGCGGAAAAGGTCGTACAGCTGGGCGTGGTTTCAAAGGTCAAAAATCCCGTACAGGCGTTTCTATTAACGCTTTTGAGGGAGGCCAAATGCCTGTTTATCGCCGTTTACCAAAACGTGGATTTAAGAACATTTTCCGTAAATCCTTTATTGGCATCAATGTGGGTGATTTACAAAAGGCAATTGATGCCAAGATTTTGGCTGCCGATAAGGAAATCAATGCCATTGCATTGATGGAAGCCGGTTTGGTGAAAAAAGTACAAGATGGCGTACGCTTGCTGGGTAATGGCGAATTGAGTGCCAAAATCACAGTGCGTGTTGTCGGTGCAACTGAAACCGCCAAAAACGCTGTGGAAAAAGCCGGTGGCGAATTGATTGTTGAACCAATCAAAAAAACTGTCTTGGTAAAAGGCCAAAAAACTTCTAAAAAAGAAGTGAAAAAACCAGTTAAAAAAACAAAGTAAATAAGGGAGGGTGAATACGATGTCTTTGGCTGAAAAAATGGTTGCAAATATGGATATGTCCGCATTTTCAAAAGCAACGGATTTGCAAAAAAGGCTTTGGTTCACCCTTTTGGCTTTGATTGTTTTCCGGATTGGAACATATATTCCATTTCCGGGGATCAATCCAACCGTCTTGAACGAGTTTTTCTCGTCTAATCAGGGTGGTTTGATTGGTATGTTTAACGCCTTCACAGGCGGTGCGTTGTCACGCATGTCAATCTTTGCCTTAAATATAATGCCGTACATTTCGGCCTCAATTATTATCCAATTAGGGGCAAGCGTGATTCCATCTTGGATGGCTTTGCGAAAAGAAGGTGAAGCCGGTATGCGTAAAATCAATCAGTATACACGAGCCTTGACCATTTTAATCACGGTAGTGCAAGCCTATTTTATGGCCTTAGCGTTGGAACGGGGCGGAGCAGTTATTATGCCGTCAAGCACATTGTTTGAACTGTCTACAGTGGTTTCGTTGCTGGGTGGAACAATGTTCGTGGTTTGGTTGGGTGAACAAATCACTGCCCGAGGTATTGGCAACGGCACATCTTTGTTGATTATGGTTGGTATCGTTGCAAATATCCCCTCAGCCTTAATTCGTATGTTGGAAGATGGACGAGCAGGGGCTATTTCAACCTTTACAATCTTGGTCGTAGGTGCCATGATTTTTGGTTTGATTTATGTGGTGGTGATGTTTGAACGGGCTCAACGCCGTATCGTTATTCAATATCCTAAACGCCAAGCGGCCGGCCGTTTAATGCAAGGGGTCAGCTCGCACCTGCCATTAAAAATCAATCCAACGGGTGTAATGCCCCCCATCTTTGCCAGTGCTTTGTTGGCTTTGCCTGTTGGAATTGCTCAGTATTTTTCGCAAAATACAGAATCTGATTTTTGGAGTAAAACAGCGCTGTATTTAACCCCGGGTCAATGGATTTATATGGTGACATTTGCGGTGTTAATTATGTTCTTTACATTCTTCTATACAGGGATTCAATCTAATCCAAAAGAAACAGCGGAAAACTTGAAACGCCAAGGGGGCTTTGTTGCCGGCATTCGTCCTGGTGAAAACACAGCCCGCTATCTGGACTATGTGATTACTCGTTTAACCGTGTTGGGGGCAATTTATTTAACAGTTTTATGCATCTTGCCAGAATTTTTAATTGCTACCTTTAACATTCCATTCTTTTTGGGTGGCACCACATTGTTGATTGTTGTGTCTGTTATTTTGGAAACAGTGAACCAAATTCAATCACATATGGTGGCATATCAGTATGAAGGATTGATTAAAAAAGCCAAATTAAAGGGGAGATTATAATGGCAAAATATAATAGAATCGTCTTACTTGGGCCACCAGGGTCCGGAAAAGGCACACAAGGGGCAATTTTGGCCGAACGCATGGGTATTAAAGCTATTTCGGCAGGTGAGTTGTTGCGTGCCGAAGTGAAAACAGGTTCAGAACTGGGAAAAGAAATCGCTGCCCGTATTGATAATGGTCAATTGGTTTCGGCCGATTTGATTGCCCGCCTAATGACACAGGCCTTTTTGGCACCCGAAAACGCCAACGGATTTATTTCGGATGGCTTTCCTCGTTCCATTGAACAAGCAGAAATTTTTGAAACAATCCAATCCAAACCAGAGTTTGAAGGCAAAAGAATTGATTTGGCTTTGTTGATAGATGTGCCAGATGATTATATTTTGGAACGGATTTTGGGACGTTGCCAATGCGCACAATGTGGCACGTTCTATCATAACAAGTTTAAGCCCACAAAAATCGACGGTGTATGCGATGTATGTGGGAGTAAAGAATTTGCCAAACGGGCGGATGACACTGAAGAAACAGTGGTATCTAGACTCCGCGTGTACCGTGAGGCAACGGCTCCACTGATACCTTACTACGAAAACAAGGGGCTATTGGTTCGTGTTGATGGGATGGGACCCATTGATGCGGTAAGTGAAAAGATAAAAGAAATAGTAGGATACTAATTTTGTGCTTGACAAGTTGCGAGAAATAGTTTATAATTCCCACTCGTAATCCAAGCCATTGCTTTCAAAGCGATTGGTTTTTGCTGTTTTAATTTAGAAATATGGAGAAATAACCTTGGCACGTATTGCTGGTGTAAATATTCCGACAGATAAATTGGCCGTCATTGGTTTGACGTACATTTATGGTATTGGCCGGAAAAAAGCTGAAGAAATCATCAATAAAGCAGGCATTCCGATGACACGTCGTGTGAATGAACTGACAGATGATGAAACATTGAAAATTCGTGAAATCATTGATAAAGACTATCAGGTGGAAGGTGACTTGCGCCGTGAAGTCTCTATGAATATTAAACGCTTGATGGATCTGGGATGCTATCGTGGATTGCGTCATCGTAGGGGATTGCCTGTGCATGGTCAACGCACACATACAAACGCTCGTACTCGTAAGGGGAAGGCTGTGGCAATTGCCGGTAAAAAGAAAGTGACGAAATAAGAGGTAGAACATGGCAGAAAAGAAAGTTGTCAAAACAAAAAGACGTGACAGAAAGAATGTGGTGGCCGGTGTGGCACACATTAATTCAACATTCAATAACACATTGGTGACAATTACGGATCCAAACGGAAATGCAATTGCATGGTCCTCATGTGGCGCAAAAGGCTTCAAAGGTTCCCGCAAATCAACCCCATATGCTGCACAGGTGGCCGCAGATGATGCTGCCCGCAAAGCAATGGAACACGGTATGAAAAGCGTGGATATCGTTGTGATGGGCCCAGGCTCGGGGCGTGAATCTGCAATTCGTGCATTTAATGCTGTTGGAATGGTGGTGACATCCATCAAAGATGTGACACCGTTGCCGCATAACGGATGTCGTGCCCGCAAACGTCGTCGTGTTTAATTTTTAACAAAAGGAAGCATACCATGATGATTCAAAAAAATTGGCAGGAATTGATTAAGCCTGAACGGGAAAAACAAGTCATTGAACAAATCGTGCCGGGCTACAAGGCCAAAATGGTAATTGAGCCATTGGAACGTGGTTTTGGTTTCACTTTGGGTAATGCGTTGCGTCGTGTCTTGCTGTCTTCATTGCAAGGTGGCGCAGTGACTGGAATTAAAATTGCAGGTGTTCAACATGAGTTTTCTTCCATCCCCGGTGTTCGGGAGGATGTGACGGAAATCGTGTTAAATATCAAAAACTTGGCATTGAAAGTGGATGCCGAAGGCCCTCAACACATTTATTTGAATGCAAAAGGCCCTGGTGTTATCACTGCCGGACAAATTGTCACAAATCACACTATTGAAGTGATGAATCCTGATTTAGTGATTTGTACATTGGAAAAAGATGCCACAATTGAAATTGAAATGATTGTGAACACAGGGAAGGGCTATGTCACAGCAGCACAAAATCGTCCTGCTGATTGTCCAATCGGCCTGTTGCCTATTGACGCAATCTATTCTCCGGTAAAATCGGTCAGCTATGAAGTTGAAAATGCCCGTGTGGGACAACAAACAGACTATGATAAATTGTCTTTAATTGTTGAAACAAATGGCGTTTTAACACCGGAAGATGCTGTGGCTTTATCTGCCCGCATTTTGCAAGATCAATTGAAAGTGTTCATCAATTTTGAAGAGCCAGAAGAAGTGAGCGCAGAAGAAAAAATCGCTGAATTGCCGTTCAATAAAAACTTGTTGCGTAAAGTGGACGATATGGAATTGTCTGTCCGTTCTGCAAACTGTTTGAAAAACGACAATATCGTGTACATTGGTGATTTGGTTCAAAAATCCGAATCAGAAATGTTGCGCACACCAAACTTTGGTCGCAAATCTTTGAATGAAATCAAAGAATTGTTAACCGCTTATGATTTGCATTTCGGTATGCAAATTGAAAATTGGCCGCCTGAAAACTTGGAAGAATTGGCTTCTTCCATCAGTTTGGACGACTAAGTAAAATAAAAATCGTGAGGGGATAAGCCCCTCACGTCCTTTTCTTTACACGCTGACGTAAGGGTGGAGAAAAAGGCTTTAACAATCAGCTTTGCACCGCAAGGCTTTTAACGAAAGGAAAAGAAAATGCGTCATGGATTTAAGAAAAGAACTTTGAATAAAAAAATCGCACACCGTCGGGCTATGTTTGCCAATCTGGCAAATGCTTTGATTAAGCACGAACAAATTAAAACAACATTACCAAAAGCAAAAGAACTGAGTCCTATCTTTGAAAAGCTCATTACAAAAGCCGAAGACGGAACATTGCACGCTCGCCGTCAGTTGATTGCTTTCCTTCGTGATGAAGTTATGGTTGAAAAGATGATGACCACATTGGTCAAACGGTATGAAAACCGCAATGGTGGTTATGTGCGTGTGTTAAAGGCTGGTTTCCGCTTTGGCGACTGCGCCCCAATGGCTATCGTTGAATTGGTTGATCGTGATGTGACTGCCAAAGGTCAAGATTCCGGTAAAATCGTGGAAGTGGAAGCCGAAGCCCCAAAAGCCGAGGAAAAGAAAGCCGCTCCAAAAGCTGAAAAAGTGACAAAGGTTAAAAAAGAAACAGCACAAAAAGCCGTGAAATCTGTGAAAACAAAAGCCCCAACAATGGTGCGTCGTAGCAGCACAGGCAGTGGTTCGTAAGAACGAATCTTGAAATTAAATCCCAATCGGTTTCGGTTGGGATTTTTTTTGTGATGTTAAAGTAAAAACACTTTTATAAAATTAAAGTAAAAGAATAACAAAACAAAAGATTATATTGAAAAGATTACTTTATTTTTTTAATAACTTTTTGCATTAAAGTGGAAAAAGGATAGTGTGAAAAATCATCAAACGCAACCCATACAGCATTATCTGGCCATGCCGGTGGCTCAGAAAACACAACTTGTAAAGTCAATTTGAAGTGCGTAAAAACATGGGTAATGGTTGGATGCTTGCCTGACAAAAGAGGGGACTCCTGCCATGGAAACTCCCATAACCCATGAAGCAACCCCTTTTCACTGCGTTGCCGAATCAAGTAAGCCCCTTTGTTATTTTGTACCACATAAACTTGCCCAGTGACAATTTTTTTCTCTAATTTTTTAATCTTCGGGATAGATTCTTGAATCCCTTTTTCCTTGGCGACACAGGTATCAGCCCAAGGACACAACTCACATCTGGGCCGAGCAGGCGTGCAAACAGTTGCCCCTAAATCCATAATCGCACTGGCATAATCCGCCCCTTCCTCTTGACTGGTCAGCTGTACCGCCAACGGATAAATCTCTTTGGCCGAAACCTCGTCTGTAATACCATACAACCGAGAAATCACCCGTATGACATTGCCATCAACAACCGTTTCAGGCATATTAAAAGCAAAACAGCAAATGCTGGATGCAGAATAGGGGCCAATTCCAGGTAATTTAAGTAAAGCCTCTCGGTCCGCAGGTAATTGTCCACCATATTTTTCCATCAAAACTTTGGCGCATTCGTGAATCTTTCTGGCCCGAGTGTAATAGCCTAATCCTTGCCACATCAACAAAACATCCCCCAAATCGGCCATAGCCAAATCCGCCACCGTTGGAAAACGCTTCATCCACCTGTCAAAATAATCAATCACCGTGGCAACAGTTGTTTGTTGAAGCATAATCTCACTTATCCAAACGGCATACGCATCAAAATGAGCCCCGCCTTTAACACGCCAAGGTAAATCACGCCCGTTTTTTTTATACCAAGCCAATAACTCAGCCGTCAGATTCTGTGCCATCTTGTGGTGTTTCTTCCAAAGGTTCAATAGAGTTGTCTTCTGCCAATTCTTGTGGCGGTTTAATATCCGGAACAGGATCTTCCTCTTGTTCAGTTTCGGCCGCAGCCTGAGCAATCATTTCTTTTTCAGGCGATTGTGCCACTTCTGGCACAACTTCTTTTGTGCCGGCTTTGGCATATACCCGCAATTTGCGCCCAGAATTGTCCACATTTAAGAAGACTTCTTGCCCCTGATGAATGCGGTCTTGCATCACCAATAAAGACAGAGGATTTTCCACTTGTTCTTGAATTAAACGCTTCAAGGCACGCACACCAAACTTGCTTGTAAAAACCTCATCTACAAACCATTTCTTTGCCGAATCATGAACCACAACCGTATAACCAGCATTTTTAGCCCGTTTCAACAGCTTGTTCAGATGAATTTCTACAACCTTTAACAAATCTTCTTCGGTCAGTTGGTGGAAAGAAACAATATCATCAAAACGATTCAAAAACTCTGGTCTGAAATAATCTGTCAGCTTTTCCACCCGTTGATAACTTGGCAGATTTGCCCCCACATTAGAGGTGCAAATGATAATCGTATTTCTGAAATCAATAGTCGTTCCTTTGCTGTCTGTTAAACGCCCTTCATCCAACAGTTGAAGCATCAAGTTCAAAATATCCAAATGCGCTTTTTCAATTTCGTCAAATAACACAACCTGAAACGGTTTTAACCGCACAGACTCAGTCAATAATCCGCCTGCCTCAAACCCCGGAGAACCAGGGGGAGGGCCAATCATCCGAGCCACAGAAGACCTTTCCATATACTCGGACATATCTAAGCGCAACAAAGCCGTTTCATCATTAAACATAAAGTCGGCCAACGATTTGGCCAATTCGGTTTTACCCACACCAGTTGTACCAATAAATAAGAACGAGCCAATCGGGCGATTCGGATCTTGCATCCCCGACCGAGAGCGGCGAATGGCATCTGCCACCACTTTAACAGCAGCATCTTGCCCCACAACCCGCTTGCGTAAAGTATCTTCCGCCCGAGCCATCCTTGCCTTGTCTTCGGCATCCACCTTGTCCACGGGAATCCCAGTCCAATCAGAAATGGTCCGATTGCAAAAAGTGGGTGTTAAAATGTTTGCCGAAGAATCAACTTCACCCCGAGCAATATCCATCATCAATAAGCTGGCGGAATCATCCAACAAATCCAATGCCTTTTCGGGAAAATAGCGTTGCTTGACATAGCGAGCCGTCAGTTGACAAGCAATCTTCACCGTTTCGGCCGGAATCTGAATATCATAGTGTTGTTCATACTTTCCTTTTCTGGCTTGCACAATCTCAATCGTTTCATCCAAAGAAGGTTCTTCCAACAATAAAGGCTGTAAACACCCCATAACAGCGGTATCTTTTTCAACTGTTGTCACATAAGTTTGTTTGTCTGTTTCCAAAATACAGTTGATTTTACCAGAAATCAAAGCCAATTTCAAAAATTTTGCAGCATCTTTGTTTTCAGGCGAGGTATCCATATAAACCAAAAAGCTCATGTCTTTCAAATACAAAACCTTTTGGCCTTGGCTGTCAATAATGGATTGAAAAACTTGTTTGATTAAAGAGGAATAATCGCTGTCATTTTGGGCATCCAGCATCAAAGCCCCCACATTCAGGCCAACAACCTCACGATTTTGCATATAATCAGGTGCATTTTCACTGGCCATAAAGGAAATAAGCCCTTCAATCAAAGCAGATTTACCAATGCCAGCCGGCCCAACTACAACAGGATTATTTTTATTCTCCCGCAACAAAACATGAATCAGGCGTTCCAATTCCTTATCTCGTCCAATCAAAATGGGCAATTTTCCTTCTTTGGAGAAATCAGTGTAATTGATTAAATACTTATTCGCATCAAAAGCCATTTTCTAAATCCTTTCTAAAATCCAAAAGTATTGCGTGGTGAGCGTTCATCTTCGGCATCTGCTGCAGCAAAATAATCTTCATTTGACAATTTGACATCCTCTAAAATTAAGGTGCCATCATAGGAAGAACCCGTCATACTTGCTTTCATGTATCCTTTTGCCGGATCGCCCCAAACATATTCTTCCCCATCATCCGGATAGCCGTATTTGTCAAACACAGCATTCCAAAACTCTGTTTGACGCAACCTTTTTTTTATCATGTTGACTCGGCTAGAATTAAGAGAAGTGTCGCCTTTGTTCAGATAAACAATTTTATAAAGTACATTGTCCGTGGCATTGGAAGTAAAGTAAAGATGTATCGTTTCATTCTTGCGAGTTAAAACGGCTTCGCCAATATATCGTGTATTTTCCTGACAAGCCAAATCCTTGATACATTTTGCAAGATTGTCTGGTGTCACAACACCCATTTTTTGACATTGATAGTGATAGGTGGTGCTGTAAAACATGGGTACACGCTCTTGGGTTAAAGTTGTGCGAAAGCCCCTTTGTAAGGCTTGTTTTAAGATAACAGAAGCCGATTCGCCCAAATTAAAACCGGCAATTTCAAAATCAGACACATCTCGCAACGGAGCTTCGGGTGACTTTGGCGAGATAGCAGTTTCAATCGGTGCAGGGGTTGTTCCAGACAAATCTATGTGCGTAGACGGTATCTGAGGCATAGGCTGCGAGGCTTCAGGGGGAGGAGGTAAGGAAGGCGCTTCATTGCTTAAATTGATGCGCAAATTCGGTGCCGGTGGGGGCGTGACACGAATGCTTTCCAAGGGTTCAGCAGACCGCCCCAACAAAGGCTCTTCTTCCTCTTCTTCAAAAAATAAAGAAACATCCAAATCGTCTTGTGCATAGGCAAAACCCGCATAAAATAAAAAACTGCCCAATAAAAGTTGTTTTAACATTTTCCCCTTTTTCATTTTTTTTCTTGACCTTGTCAACATTTCATTATACATTAGCATATAACAAAAATAGTTTTAACGAAAAACTTTAAGAAAAGCAAGTGAAAAATGGTAAAAAAGAAGTGGATTATATTTTTTTGTTGTGTATGGATGTTTGCCGGATGTGCCACAAAGCCAACTGATCCGGAAGAATTGAAGTTGTATTACGAAACAAACGACCCATTAGAACCGATGAACAGAGGGATACATGCGTTTAATCAAACGGCAGACAAATATGTGTTGGCGCCTGTTGCAAAAGGCTATCGGGCAACAGTGCCTCAGTTCCATCGTGATTCGGTGAGCAATTTTTTCAATAACATGAAACAGCCTGTTTTTTTTGTCAATGCTCTGTTGCAAGGGCAGGGGAAGGATATGGCGGCCATCTTGGGACGCTTTGTCATAAATACAACATTCGGTTTTTTTGGCTTGTTTGATGTGGCCAGTGAGGCAGGTATCCGTAATCCCGAAAACGATTTTGGGCAAACGCTTGCCAAATGGGGCTGGCAAGGCGATGGCGGCCCATTTTTGATGCTGCCTGTTTTGGGGCCGTCCAGCGTGCGTGATACAATCGGTTCTGGTGTGGATGCTATGGCCCAACCATTGGGATGGGCTCTGTGGGATGAAACAGCGCTCAGTTATGGCGTGGCAGGCCTCAGCGGTGTTGATCAATACGAAGGAGCTTTGAATTTGATGGAGGATATGAAACGGATGTCAACGGATTATTACGCCACTATGCGCACGATGTATCGTCAAAATCGCCACAAGAAAATAAAATCTGTGTTAAATCAAAACGAAACCAAAGAAAAACCCAATTATGAAGTGGATTTTTCGGATATAGAATGGGAGGATTAAAATGAAAAAAATAATAACTTTATGCGCAATCTTATTCACATCATTGGCGGTGTATGCGGCTAATCCAGCCGTAGATTTTATTGATAAATTGGCCGATAAAATCTTGCAGGATGTTGTGTCAGCAGACAAAACGCAAACGGAAAAAGAAACGCTTTTTCGCCAAGCGTTTGTGGAAGCGGTTGATTTGAAAAGCGTTGGCCAATTCGTGCTGGGAACAGCTTGGAAAAAGGCAACCGAAGAAGAAAAGAATAATTTTTTGAATGCGTTTACCGATTTAACTGTAAAAACATGGGGAGAGAGGTTTGATTTGTACACAGGTCAGGAAATAATCTTTGAAGGAAGCCGAAATGCAGAACGCAAACAAATCTATGTGGACAGTGTGATTCAAGATAAAGAACCGGTAGAGGTGATTTGGCGTTTAAGGCCGTATCAAGATACATATAAAATCGTGGATATTATCGTAGAAGGGGTCAGTATGGTATCCACATACCGAAACGATTATCGTTCCTTCTTGCAACAAAATGGCAACAGTGTGTCGGTATTGACTCAGGAACTGATTCGTAAAAGCGAAGCCTTTTCAAAAAAAGATAAAAATGGTTGACAAAAAACAAAACTGTGATACAATTTAACTATCAAAAACAATTTTGAGTAAGGAGGAAATATGGCAAGTGGATACACAACACGGAAAGCATTAGCTGCAACAGCATCACGCCCAGCTGCAACAGCGTCACGCCCAGCTGCAACAGCGTCACCTGCACCAGCTGCAACA